>CAVXZV010000036.1:0-40725 GCA_963766355.1 uncultured Alphaproteobacteria bacterium | reverse complement strand
CGTGACCTACATACGCACCACTCCCGACAAACTTTGGGAGGCCCTCACCAAACCTGAATTTATAAAACAATACTGGTACGGCATGCACGCCGAATGCGACTGGAAAAAAGGCTCGCCGTGGAAGCTGATGTTTCCGACGGCCGCGTCGCCGATGCCGGCGAAATTCTGGAAATCGATCCGCCAAAGCGGCTGGTCCTCAAATGGCGAAACGAATTCAAGCCGGAATTGAAAGAGGAAGGTTATACGCGTTGCGTGATGGACATCGAGCCGGACGGAGACACAACCAAGCTCACGATCACGCACTCGATCGACCGCGAAAATGCGAAAATCATCGAAGCCGTTTCGGGCGGCTGGCCGAAGGTTCTTTCCGGCCTCAAGAGTTTCTTGAAACCGGCCGAGGGATCGAACCGAAGCCCAAGGCCAATTGAGGGCAAACCAAGAAGTTGTGCGACAATTCCAAAGTTTACGTCGACTTATATTCCGTGCTCAACTCCGTTGAATCGTCTCGATCGAATTCCCATTTCTTGTTGGTCAGTATAGCGTTGATCTGGGCAGGTCGCGTCCGAAAGGGCGCGGCCTGCCATTTCTGGCAAGTCGGACAACAAAATGTCGAACGGCCCGCTTGCACGATGCGCTTCACTTTTCCGCCGCAACCCTTTTTCGAACACGGCTCGCCTGTGCGATCGTAGACGGCGAAGTGATGCTGGAAATATCCGAGCTCGCCATTTGTCTTCTTGTGATCGCGCAAAGTCGAGCCGCCCGCTTTAATGGCTTCTTTCAACACCGCTTTGATCGCCGCCAGCAAAAGGCGGCGAGCGACGCCTTTGACATTTTCGCGGCGAGCCGTTTGGGAGAAATCCCGGCGCGGAACAACGCCTCGCAGGCATAAATATTGCCGATGCCGGCGATCACCCGCTGATCGAGCAAGGCAGATTTGATCGGCGTCTTCTTTCCCTTCAAGGCCTTCGGCAAGATACGCCGCATCGAACGCGTCCGACAACGGCTCGACACCGAGCCCCTTGAACAGTTTGTCATCCTCGATGGTGGCCGTGTCGATCAGCGTCATCAGACCGAAGCGGCGATGGTCGGTGAAGACGATGCGGGCGGGTGTGTCCGTCTCCAGGACCACGTGATCGTGTTTGCCCGGTTCCGGCAGCGCCACGTCATAGACATATTGGCCGAGTTTGCGCTCTGTGCCCGCTGCCGTAACGCTCATGCGCCCGCTCATGCCCAAATGGATTACCAAGGTTTCGCCCTGATCGAGTTCGGCGAGCAAATATTTCGCCCGCCGCCAAAGCCGCTTCACATGCCGCCCAGTCAGCCGCTTGGCGAAGTCCTTCGGGAAGGGCACGCGCAGGCCAGCGCGCCGTGTTTCGACCCTGACGAAGTTGTGACCCTCCAACACGGGCAATAGGCCCATACGGACGGTTTCGACTTCGGGCAATTCGGGCACAGCAAACCTATTAAGAGTCGCAGGAATGAACGGTAGCCCAGGGATTTGCGGCAGGCTATTGTCGGCGAAATGATTACGACACCGGACCATACCGCCTCTTTCGGCTTTCGCGACGTGCCTGAGGACCAGAAGGAAGGCCTTGTGCGCGAGGTATTTTCGTCGGTCGCCGGCAAATACGACCTGATGAACGATCTGATGAGCGGTGGCGTGCATCGGTTGTGGAAGGACGCCATGGTCGAATGGCTGAACCCGCAGCCGGGCTGGCGCGTCCTCGATGTGGCCGGCGGCACCGGCGATATCGCCTTTCGCATCGCCAATGCGGCGCGTGCCCGAGGTGGTGAAGCCGAAATCGTGGTTTGCGACATCAATGGGGATATGTTGGCCGAAGGCGTTCGCCGCGCCGAAGCGAAAGGCGAGAAGGCCTTGCAATGGATCAATGGCGATGCCGAAGCATTGCCGGTTCCCAGCGCCAGTTTCGATGCCTATACGATCGCCTTCGGCATCCGCAACGTCACCCATATCGACCGAGCACTGGCCGAAGCGCGGCGCGTGTTGAAGCCTGGCGGACGGTTTCTCTGTCTAGAATTCTCGCAAGTGCAAGCGCCTTTGTTGGACACGCTGTACGATAAATTTTCTTTTTCCGTATTGCCGCGTTTGGGCGAGATGGTGGCGGGCGATGGCGAAGCCTACCGTTATCTCGCGGAAAGCATCCGCCGCTTTCCGCCGCAAGCAAAGTTCGCAAAGATGATAGAGGCCGCGGGACTATCGCAGGTGAAGGTCCGCAATATGACCGGCGGCATCGCGGCGATGCATTCGGCGTGGCGGATCTGATGGCTGGCTCGGTCAAAAATTTCTTCCGCCTCTGGGAAATTGCCCGTGTCCTGGGCCGCCATGACGCGCTGATCCCGCGCGAATACACCGACGGCATGCCCGCATCGCTGAAATTGGCGCGTTGGTGGTTTAGCGGCCTTCGCAGAAAGAAAGACGACGGCACGCCGGGCGATCGGCTGGCGCGCGCCTTGGAGAGTCTCGGTCCCGCGCATATCAAGCTTGGCCAGATGCTTGCGACGCGGCCCGATATCGTCGGCGACGAAATCGCCACCGCGCTGGAAGGATTGCAAGACCGCTTGCCGCCGTTTCCGAGCGATCAAGCACGTACCCTCATCGCGGCCTCGCTGGGACGTCCCGTAGAGGCGATGTTTTCAACATTCGGCGAACCGGTCGCCGCCGCATCGATCGCCCAAGTGCACCAAGCGACAACCAGCGATATCCCGCCGCTTCGCGTGGCCGTCAAAGTTCTGCGCCCCAATATCGAAGCTGTGGCTGCGCGCGATCTTTCCGCTCTGGCGTTTGCTGCGCGCTTGGCCGAACGGCTTTCGCCGGAAGCGCGCCGGTTGCGCGTCGTCGAGATGATCGACACGCTGGCCGTTTCGGCCGCGATGGAACTCGATCTGCGCATGGAGGCCGCCGCCGCTTCGGAATTGGCCGAGCGGATGCGTAACGACAAAGCCTTCCGCGTGCCCGCCATCGATTGGAACCGCACGTCCGCGCGGGTGCTGACGACGGAATGGATCGACGGCGTCTCCATTCGGGAGGTCGGCGCATTGGTGGCTGCCGGCCATGATCCGAAGAAGATTGCTGTGACGCTGATGCGCACGTTTCTCTCGCAAGCGTTGCGCGAGGGCTTCTTTCACGCCGACATGCATCCCGGCAATCTTTTCATCGATGCGGCGGGGCGGCTGGTGGCTGTCGATTTCGGTATTATGGGACGGCTCGATCTGCCCATGCGCCGCTTCATGGCCGAAACGCTCGCGGGGTTTCTGGCGCGCGATTATCTGCGCGTGGCGCAGGTCCATTACGATGCCAATTTCGTTCCCCATCGCCATCCGCTCGAGACCTTTGCGCAAGCTCTGCGCGCCATTGGCGAGCCGATTTTCGGCCGGCCGGCGCGCGACGTATCGATGGCCAAACTGCTGCAGCAATTGTTCGACACGACGCGCCGCTTCGACATGCAGGCGCAGCCGCAGCTTTTGCTGCTGCAAAAAACGATGGTGGTGGTGGAGGGCGTGGCGCGCAGCCTCGATCCCGATTTCGACATCTGGGAAGCCTCGCGTCCGGTCGTGGAAAGCTGGATGGTGGATCGTTTCGGGCCGGAAGCACGGCTGCGCGATGCTGCGGAAGGGATGGGCGCGCTCGGCCGCGTGGCACAGAATCTTCCGCAATTGCTGCGCAATGCGGAAATCGTATCGACCATGCTCGCCGATGGAGGATTGCGGCTTCATCCCGACACAGCCCGACAAATCGCCGAAGCGCAACACAACCGCGCGCGCCCACTGCGCGTGGCGCTCTGGCTCGCTGCCGGGGCGCTAGGCGTTATCGCGACGATCTGGATTTTCTAAGTGATCTTTATTCGCCCTGCATCGCAGCTGGTCGTACCCTTCGAACCGACCACAAACACTTTCACGTTGACAGTGTGATTCGACAGGTCGGGCAGGTCGGGCACGCGAATATGAACCGCGCCATGCGTAACGCGTTGGCGTGTTGCCAGCACGACGCCAAGGTCTGACGCCGTCTCGCCTGGTGCCTGAGTCACGTTCAAAATGACACGCACGTCCCCACCCCGATCGACATCGGCGCAAGCAATGCCGAGCGTTTGTCCGGGCGCGACCACCGGCGTACCCCCGCCGTTGTCGTGAGATGGGATCGACGTCGTCGTTTTGCCGCCGGTCGGCAGCATCAAGTCGTTCGAAACGGCGGGCGATGCGTTCGCGCCCGCAGTCATACCAAGCAGCGCGGCAACGATGGCCAATCCAGTACGAGACACCATGGCAAGTCTCCCCAGCTACCTGGGCAGTCTAGCTTCCTACACGCCGAAACCAAGCAGTTATGGTTCGCGCGTCAGATGGTAAAACCGCCAGCACATGCAAGTAGCGGCAACCAATAAGGCAAAAGCAAGGCCGATCCAGACCCCCAGACCCTTCATGCCAAGACCGATGCCGAGATAAACGCATAGCGGAAACCCGGCCAACCAATAGCTGGCGCCCGCTATCCACATGGGGGCGCGTGCATCTTTGAGGCCGCGTAAGCTTAACGCCGCCGTGACCTGGATGCCGTCGACGATCTGGAATGCAGCAGCGACATGCAAGAAAACTACCGTCAGCGCGATGGCGTCGGCGTTGGCCGCCTGGCCGGACGAGAAATAGAGTTCTGCGATCTGCCGGGGAAACACCGCCAACAGCAGCGAGCACAGGCTCATGAACCCAACGGAGATCAGGATGGCGGTATAGCCGGCTCGCCTTACGCCCGCGCGATCGCCGGCGCCCGCGGCCAAGCCAACGCGGACAGTCGCTGCCATGGCCACGCCAAGCGGCACCATAAAAGTGATCGACGGCACATTGATCGCGATCTGATGGGCGGCGACGGATGCCGTCCCGAAGGTGCCCATCAGCAGCGTCGCCGAAGCGAACAGCATGGCCTCGAAAATCATCGTCAGACCGATCGGCATGCCAAGCTTGAACAGCTCGGCGAATTTTCTCCAATCCGGCCGCGAGAAGCGGCGCAGGATGCGGTACTTCCGCAAATACCGGTCGACGAACACGATGGCCGTCATCATCAGGAAGCAGAATGTATGCGAAGACGCCGTCGCAATGCCTGCACCGACGAGTGCCAATTTCGGCAAGCCGAAATGTCCGAAGATCAGCGCGTAATCTCCAAAAGCGTTGAACACGATCGTCAGCGCGACGACCCACAAGGCGGAGTTTGGTTTGCTCAACGCACTGGCATAGTTGCGCAAGCACTGAAACCCGAGGGAAAAGGGCAGGCCTATGCAGAGCGGACGCGTGAACTGACTGGCTGCTTCGGCAAGCGCCGGCTGCTGTCCAAGGCCCAGCAGGACATATTTCGTGCACAACAGGAGCACCATCAGCGGCAGCGACAACGCCGCGGCCGACCACAGCCCCATTCGCATCACCGCGCGCACGCCGGCGCGGTCGTTTGGACTGGCGCCCAGGATATGCGCGATCATCGGCGAGATCGCCGCGGTCGGGCCCATGCCGAGCAGCCAGGAGAAAAAGAACACGGTGTTGCCCAGGGCTGCGCCCGCCAACGCTTCTTTGCTGAGCCGCCCCAGCATGACAACGTCGGTCGTCATGATTGCCATCATGGCGAGCTGTGTGCCCACCATCGGGCCGGCGAGTTTCAGCAATGCGCGTGCTTCGTCGATCCAGCGGCCTGCACCGGTGGTCGTGTCACCCGCTTTTGCTTCTGCCACGTCGAATTCTGTAATCTCGGTCATAATCAGTTCTATTTCGTTTTGCTCCGAACCCGGCGAATCGGGCACAAAAAACCCTCCAAAGCCGGGCTCGGGAGGGGTGAACATTTGCAGGCGCTATAGGGAACCTAAGCGGCATGCTCCTCTCGAGCCAATGCGGAACGTCCGCACCCCGACGGGGTAAGCGGAACAACCGCGGCATGCGTGAAAATCGTGGTTTTCATTCCGCCAAAGCGCTCGAAAGATGCAAAGCCCCATGCTTTGCAAGCATGGATTGGGTACGCCAGGGTAAATTTGGAGTCAACACAGCGCTCAAGCATGGCTCGTATTCGCGCCATCCGTGGCCGAATAAGCACGAAGCTGCGGCACCGGGTTCCTAAAATCCGACGGAACGCATTAACGGTGGGCTAATGCTGGTCTGGCATGATGGCCGTTAGCCAAGGCGTATCGAGCAGGCGGCGGTGCGCCCCGCGGAAAGGTCAAAGCGCTTTGATCAACGAGCATGTCGGAACTTCGGACATTCGGGACCATTACCTGAGCCTGGAAGCCCCGACGCATCCCAAAGCGCTAAGGCTCATGGAATTCTGGAAAGCGAACGCCGCCAAAGGCATTGTCGTCGGACGCGACGTACCCTCGCGGGCGATTTCCGAACTCCTGAGCAGCATTGCGATCTTTGAGCCGGTCGATGGCGGAAGCGATTATCGCGCGCGATTGGCGGGCGAGTCGGTAAGACGGCGTTTTTCGCGCGACATCACCGGCAAATTATTGTCCGATTTGTTTGCCGCGGAAGACTTCCAAGATCATCTGAATGACAACAATGCCCACATCTTGTCGGGAACGCCGCAAATCCTCAATTCGCGTCTGACCAATGGTGCTGTCGAACAGATGCATTTGGAGGTCGTCATATTGCCCGTCCTGGCGCCGGACCGGGCGAGCAAATGGCTTCTCGTAGGTCTGTTTTATTTCAGCTAAGCTGGTGCCCGTGACTTGGGGGCGGCCATGCGGCCCTGGAATATCGCCCATCGCGGCGGCGCGAGGTTGCGCCCGGAGAATACGCTCGCGGCTTTCGCCGATGCCGTTTTGCGTGGCTGCGAAGGCGCCGAACTCGATGTGCAATTGTCGCGCGACGGCGAAGTTGTGGTGCATCACGATTATCGCCTCAAGCCGGCCTTAACCCGCGACGCAAACGGAGATTGGCTGACGGAGCCGACGCCGCGCATCAAAGATCTGACGCGCGACGATCTCTGCCGCTTCGACGTCGGGCGCGCCGATCCGAGCAGCGTCTATGCGCAACATCATGCCGGTGTCGTTTGGCGGGACGGGGAGTGCCTCCCAACGCTGGACGAAGTCATTGCGGTGGCCAAGACGGCACGTGCGCCATTCCGGCTCTTCGTCGAATTGAAGACGTCCTTTTCGGATCGCGCGATATCTGCGCAGCCGGAAGCGTTGGCGGAACGGGCCGTGGCCGTCCTCAAAACGCATCACTATCTGGATCGCGCGATCTTTGTCGGTTTCGATTGGCTTGGGCTGCTGCATGTCAAAAAGATCGCGCCCGACGTGGCGTGCTGGTTCACGACTCTGCCGCAAAGCTGGTTTCGCGATGGAACGCCCCCGCCGCAAGACGATCCGCCGGCCGAACCGGCCCTGCAGATGCTGCGCTATTGGGCGCGGGAAGGGGTTTCGCCTTGGGCAGCCGGCTATGACGCCGTGACATACGGCGGCTCGATTATAGCAGCGATCAAAGCAGCCGGCGGCGATGGATGGTTTCCGACACACACCGACATCAATGCGCAATCGGTCGCCGAAGCGCGTTCGCTCGGCCTGAAGATCGGCGCCTGGACCATCGACGATCCGGCGCAAATGTTCGCGCTCGCGTCGCTCGGAATTGACGCGATCTGTACCGATAGGCCGGATGTGATGGCGAATAATTTGAAGGAGGTTTAGGAGGCAACATGATGTTTCTCCGAGCTGCGATGGTATTTGTATTTTCGGTTATTTTGTTGGAGGCGAGCGATGCCGCGTCCAAACATGCTCGCACAATCCAAGCTCCTCATAACGGGCCGATAGCTATCGTTCCCGCAGACAGTCCCGTCTGTTTCGTGCGATTTGATAAATACGGAGATTTTAACTTTGCAGGGCGGTTTGTACTTTCGGGCACTTACTACTACCGCGTCGTTGGTAAGCCGGGGATGGGAGCCTATTTCGATCCAGATCCTGAAGTGGCCGCGCGATTGCCTACCATCAAAGGCATTGGTGTGCCGTGGGAGATAAGCATTCTCAACCAAAAAGCTTTTGCCGCAGCTGTCGATCCTACGAACCGCGGTGCCGAACTCAAGAAAAAGGGCGGGGATTTCGTCACGGGCCGCGTCGCGATTTGGGTCGACAGTCTGTATGCTGATGTCTCATGTGGCACAGTCTACTGGAGTGCGCGGTTTGTCTCCGTTTATAAGCCCGCATCCGGTCCTGTGCGGAGCAAATCGAACGGGTTTGACCAATGTTGATGTGGTCTGCTTCCTGGGGATGACTGCTTATGGAGATCGCGTCTCCGGCGACGGTCTCTTTCCTCCCCCGTTTACGGGGGAGGTGGTTCGCGCCGATGTCGGCGCGAAGCGGAGGGGGGAGCCTTGCGTGAGCCAGAGGTAACGTCACGCCAATTTGCCAAACGTTTGCGCCGGCAAATGACCAATGCGGAAACCATTCTGTGGTCGCGGCTGCGATTGCGTTCGCAGCATGGCCGGACATTCCGGCGGCAGCATCCCATCGGTCCATACATCGCCGATTTCGCGTCTGTTCAGGCGCATCTTGTGATCGAGGTCGATGGCGCGACGCATGGCAGTGATGCCGAGATCACGCATGATCGTCGAAGAGATGCGTATCTGCGGTCGAAGGGCTGGCGTGTAATCCGCGTATCGAATGACGACGTCTACAAAAACCTGAACGGCGTTTTGGACATGATACTTTGCCTTGTCCCCCCTCCGCCGCGCGAACGCGCGGCACCTCCCCCGTAAACGGGGGAGGAAAGAGAGCGGCCTTACCTGGTCCAGTCCGGTTAGGTCTCGCTACTCACAACCCTTCAAACAGCGCCGTCGACAGATAGCGCTCCGCAAAGGACGGAATGATCGCCACGATCGTCTTGCCCGCCATTTCCGAGCGCGCGCCGACTTCCAGCGCCGCCGCAATAGCCGCGCCCGAAGAAATGCCCACCGGAATCCCTTCCAGCCGCGCCACTTTGCGCGCCATTTCGAAGGCAGTTTCATTGGAGATGGTGATGACTTCGTCGATCACTTTGCGGTCGAGAATCGCCGGAATGAAGCCCGCGCCGATGCCCTGAATTTTGTGCGGGCCCGGCTGGCCGCCGGACAGCACCGGTGAATCTTCCGGTTCCAGTGCGATCATCTTTACGCTCGGCTTTTTGGCTTTCAGCGCTTGGCCCACGCCGGTGATCGTACCGCCGGTGCCGACGCCGGAAATGACCACGTCGACTTTGCCCTCGGTGTCGTTCCAAATTTCTTCCGCCGTGGTGCGGCGATGGATGTCCGGGTTTGCCGGGTTCTCGAATTGTTGCGGCACCACGGCGCCGGGTGTCGAGGCGACGATTTCTTGCGCCTTGGCGACGGCGCCTTTCATGCCCTTGGGACCTTCGGTCAGCACCACTTGGGCACCGAGCAGCGCCAGCATTTTGCGGCGTTCGATCGACATCGTCTCGGGCATCACGAGGATGAGCTTGTAACCTTTGGCAGCGGCGACGAAGGCCAGCGCAATGCCGGTGTTGCCGCTGGTCGGCTCGACAAGTGTTGTTTTCTCCGGCGAGATTTTACCCTGGCGTTCCAAAGCGTCGATCATCGCTACGCCGATGCGGTCTTTGACGCTCGACAGCGGATTGAAGAATTCGAGTTTCAAAAGAATGTCGGCTTTGACGCCGGCTTCCTTCGGCAACCGCGCCAGACGCACCAAAGGCGTATCGCCGATAGTCTCGGTGATGGAATTGTAGACGCGGCCGCGGCCGGGCTTTTTGTCGCTCATTTTCTTCTCCTAGATTGTGAAATCCGCAGTCGAACGATCGCCGCAATCGACACCGGCATCGCGGGCACGCTGGCAAAAATCTTCGATGGTGATGGCGTCCAGCCGCGCCATAACCTCGTCCTGCAACGATTGTATGAACGGCGTGACAATGCGGATACCGAGATCGGAGCGCGGCATCGCATCTTCGCCATTCTCGTCTTCGATGCTTTCGGCAACGCGCACGACATCGCCCACCGAAATACGCCGACGCTCCTTGGCAAGGCGATATCCGCCGCGCGGCCCTCGCACCCCCTTTAGAATGCCGGCCCGCACCAATTGTTGCATCACTTGTTCGAGATAGCGCTGCGGCACGCCTTGGCGCGCCGTGATCTCCTTGGCTTGCACCGGTTCGGGGCGCGCATTGAAGGCGATGTCGATCACCGCTTCCAGCGCCAGCAGAGTCTTACGGGAGAGTTTCAACATGGATCACGATGGGTTGCGTGAAGGCCGGTGGAACCGAATCCGCCGGTTCCGCGCGCACTGGCAGGCAGTTCGGAGAGCTCGCTCAATTGCACATGTTCGTGGCGGGCAATGACGAGTTGAGCGATCTTCATGCCGCGCGCGATGCGGAACGGCTCTTTGCCGTGATTGATTAGCGCCACTTTCACCTCGCCGCGATAGTCGCTGTCGATCGTGCCCGGCGCGTTCAATACCGTCACGCCATGTTTGACCGCCAGACCGGAACGCGGCCGAACCTGGGCTTCAAACCCCAAAGGCAGCGCGAGCGCGATTCCGCTGGGCACTAGAATGCGGTCACCCGGTTTCAATTCGAACTCGCCTTCGGTGGCGGCGAGCAGGTCGAGCCCGGCAGAGCCCTCCGTCGCATAAGCGGGGAGAGGCAAATCCAAAGCATGGGGCAGGCGCATGATGGCGAGTTTCATGCCGCTTTTCCTTTGAGCGCCGAAGCAACGCGCGCCACCAGACGGATACCGACTTCTCGTTTGTCCATCTCGGGCCAATTCTCGGTGCCGCCTGCCGTGATGAGATGCACTTTGTTGCGGTTTCCGCCCATGACATCGCCGCTGACATCGTTGGCGACGATCCAGTCGCAGCCTTTCGTCGCGCGCTTCTCGGTGGCGTAGGCGATAACGTTTTCCGTCTCCGCCGCAAATCCGATCACCAAGCCGGGGCGGCGCGGTCCTTGCGCCAATATCGCAAGGATATCGGGATTGGAGGTCAGCTTGACCGAGGGCACACCGGCATCCGACTTCTTGATCTTATGGTTGGCGGCGATCTCCGGGCGCCAATCCGCAACCGCGGCGGTGCAGATCGCAACATCGACCGGCAACGCGGATTCGCAGGCAGCCAACATTTCGCGGGCTGTTTCCACCCGCAGCAATTTCACGCGCGAAGGCGGCGCGATTTCAACGGGACCGCAAATCAGCACGGTGTCGGCGCCCGCCTGCGCCAAAGCGTCGGCAATCGCATATCCCTGTTTGCCGGAAGAACGGTTCGCCAGAAACCGCACCGGATCGAGCGGCTCATGCGTCGGACCGGCAGTCACCAGAGCTTTGATGCCCGTAAGCGGGCCTCGCGCGGCAAGGGCCATTTCGATCGCTGCCAGAATCTGCTCCGGCTCGGCCATTCGTCCGGGCCCGAATTCGCCGCAGGCCATCTCGCCGTCATTGGGACCGACGAAAATCACGCCGTCGCTTTTCAGCGTTTTGAGGTTTCGCTGCGTAGCGGGATGTTTCCACATCCGTACATTCATCGCCGGTGCCATCAACACCGGCTTGTCGGTCGCTAGTAAGGCGGTGGACGCCAGGTCATTGGCGAGCCCGTTTGCCAGTTTTGCCATCAGGTCGGCAGTCGCCGGAGCAACCACGACCAGATCGGCACTTCGCGAAAGCTGGATGTGGCCCATCTCGGCTTCGTCCGTCAGGCTGAACAGATCCAGATAAACCTTCTCGCCGGTAAGTGCCGACACCGAAAGAGGTGTGACGAACTCGGTTCCCGCCTTGGTTACGATGGCGCGAGACGCAATACCCCGCTCCCGCAGCCGGCGGACCAGCTCCAATGACTTGTAGGCGGCAATGCCGCCACCAATAACAAGCAGGACGCTTTTGCCAGCCATTCCGACCTCCGGACCGGAAAATACCGGTTCCCGCTTGGGGTATATATAGAATAACGAGATGGAAGTGTAGTTCTAAGTTTAGGCCAACCTTAACCCGACGCTCACACCTATCTGTTCAGATGGGTGTGAACCAACCGGGCCACAACCCGCAATGCCGATTTCCGCCGACGATTTTTGCAGGCTCGCTGCCGACTTGGCCGCCGAACACGGCCTCATCGCACGGGAATATGCCATGCGCGCGGTGGTGTCGTTCGAAGCGGAAGGCGAAATGGATCGTGCCCGCTTCTGGCTCACATTATCGGTTCTGCTCGATGATATCGTTACGCAGCGAATCGATCCCGATCGTCCACTGACGATTCACTGATCGCCGTCGAATCCGCCTTGCGCGCCATTCGTCCCTCCGTCCACACTTCCTGAGCAACGCCGTGCCTGGAACGCGATGATGATCGATCCGATTACAAAAGCTTTTCTGGACCAGTTGGCGGCCCAGCCCACGCCGAAGATTTGGCAACTTCCGCCCGAGATGGCGCGGATGGCGTTTGCGGCGATGATGGGGTTTGTCGGCGCAAAAGATGTTCCCATCGGCAAGATCGAGAATATCGCCATGCCCGGACCGGCGGGCGATATCGCGCTGCGGATTTATACCCCGGTGGCCGCTGGCGGCGAGGCGCTGCCGGTGATCGTGTTCTTTCACGGCGGCGGCTTCGTTGTCGGCGATCTGGATACGCATGACGGATTATGCCGTCTGCTCGCGAGCGACAGCGGTGCGCGAGTCGTTGCCGTGCATTACCGCCGCGGTCCCGAGCATAAATTTCCCGCTGCCGTCGAAGACGCCTATGCCGCCCTTCTGTGGATCGCAAAAAACGCGAGCGTGCTCGGAGTCGATGCAAACCGGATCGCCGTGGCCGGGGAATCGGCGGGCGGAAATCTCTCGGCCGTGGTTTGCCAATTGGCAAAAGCGCAAGGCGGACCGAAAATCGCCTATCAATTGTTGATGTTTCCCGGCACACAAATCGGCGGCCAATTTGCTTCGCTGGGGGAATACGCCGAAGGCTATTTCCTCGACAAAGCAACGCTCGATTGGTTTTTCGGCAATTACATCGCGCCCGGAACCGATATGTCCGATCCGCGCCACTCCCCGCTTCTGGCGAAGGACCTGAGCGGCCTTCCACCGGCCATGGTGATGCTCGGCGGCTGCGATCCGTTGCACGATGAGGGATTGGCTTATGCGGAGAAGCTACGCGCCGCCGGTGTACCCGTCGTTGTCCAAGACTATCCGGGCATGATTCATTGCTTCATTTATATGCAGGCGATTCTCCCGCAGGCCTACGATGCTCTGTCGAAAGCGGCGAAAAAAGTGCGTCATGCCTTTGCAATGAATTAGGCCGCCGCCACAAAGCGGCGTGACCGACATGTTTCCATACGCGCAAGAACGCCAATACGTCGTCAAACGCGGTATAGCTTCGAGCAAGTACGTCTTCGATCTCTGCCAGAGACGTATCCGTCGTAACGCAGGTCCGGCGTATGATCCATGCGCCGTCGCTCGTTCTGCCGCGGAAGCTTGTGAAAACACGAACCATGCCGAGTTTGTGCAAAACCCGCATCACGCGCAAATCGCAATCGCCGAACGGTACCGCGACATCCGTAATGGGCTCGTTGAGCAGGGCGCTTAACACGTCGATGGACTTCGACACGTCGGCGGCGATTTCCGCATCCGAAACCTTCGTCCATTCGATATGGGCGCAGCCATGCGAGCCGACCGTCATTCCGGCGTCGTGCAGCGCGTGGATATCGTCGGCGTTCAGATATCCCGGCTGGCCGACGCGGTCCGTGGGAACAAAAAAGAATGCCGTGAGACCGGCACGCTTAAGGGCAGGCAGCGCAATTCGGATGTCGGTATCGTTGCCATCGTCAATGCTGATTTGTGCCGAATGGCGTTTGGCAAGTTCGAGAATTCTCTCGAATTTCTCGACCGACAGCCAATAGCGCGCTTCGCCGGCGGAGACACGCGGCGGCGGCACACCCAATCCGTGCAACATCAGGTGGATCGTCATCGCGCCAAGCTCCCGGCTTCGGCTCCTCCGGCACGCAGCTCCGAGCCGATCTTTGCCACCACGGATAATGCCAGACGGCCTTTGCCGGTCAATGCCATGACGGCGTCATAGGTCTGCGAGGCATAGCCGCCGAAGCTCGATTTGAAGCGGGCGATATTCATCTGTTCGCGGTCCTCGGTGCCGCGATAGACCCCGCCGAGGTCGTAGGATTGCGCACCGTGTTCCTTGAAATAAAGGATGTCCTTCCAATGGTGCAGGCGGTGGGCGCGCCCGACCATATTGTTCCACTGCGTGTCGCGCGTCGGATCCATTTGCGAAACGGTGTTGAGCAGACGCACATGCCCATGGGCGCGAACATAGCTGTGCCAGGAGAGCCGGTTGCCAAGATCATCGCGGCTGACGCTCATCACGATCATGTCGCGCGCCATCAATTCGCCGATCTGCCCGACACCCAATGCATCCGCCGCATGTTTCCGGCTGCGAAGTTTGTTATAGGCCGCTTGAAATTCGTCCCAGTCCTTTGCCGACACATCGCGGAAGTGATCGACTTCGATGCCTTCGCGGCCGGCTTGGCGAATGACCTTGCGGCTCTTGGCATCGACCGCTTCCCACAACGCGTCCTCGGCCGATAAGAGGTCGATGATGATTGTGGGACAGATAAGATTTTCGACACCCGGAAGCGGCGCCGGCAAGGCGTAGAGTTTCAGAATGTCCGTTTTGGGAAACGACGCCGCGGGTGCAAAAAAATCGATATGCGTTCGCACAAGCCGCCGGTAGGCCCTCCACGCTAAGGATGCCCTCGGAATGAACGGCATTCGGATAACTCCGCAAATGAGACGCGACCGCGCCAGTCGCGCGTCGGGGGATTATCGGGGAAAATGCTTGCCCAAAAGCGAACACCCAAATCATGCTCTAACCGGGCAATAATTTCCCTGGATTTAGTGTGCCTTTGGGGTCCAGCGCAGCCTTTATGGCGCGCAGGACGTCGATGCCGAGCGTGCCCTTTTCCTGAGCCATCCACGGCAGGTGATCTTCGCCAATGCCGTGGTGATGGCTGACGGTCCCGCCATTGGCCATGATGGCATCCGTGGCAGCCTTCTTGATAGCGGTCCACTGGGCAATGTCGCCCTCGAGCGCGCGCGGGAAAATAGTGGTGAAATATAGGCTGGCGCCGTCGCGATACGAATGGCTGATATGGCACATGACCACCCCGCTTGCGCCTTCGCGCGGGACGGTTTCGCGGATGGCGCCTTCGAGTGCGGCACGCGTCGCGGCGTAGAGCGAAGCGAGCTTGGACCAATTTGCGGCCGTCTCCAGCGTGTCGACACCGATACCGCGATCCATCATCGGATCGCGCAGATAAGGGCCTTGGAATCGCGTGTGCAGCCAATGCGCACCCATCCGGCTGCCGAGCGAAAGTGCACCATATCTTTTGGCAATATTCGTAAAATGCTTGCGCGCCGATCGGGCATCGTCGGCATTGCCCTCAAATCCGGCGATCAGCGCGCAAGCTTTGCCGGTAAAGCCGCGCATCTTAAGATAACGATCCGCCAGGCGATGGGCGATGGTTCGCACTTTTCCGAGACCGCTATACGCCCGATAGAAGCGCGTTTCTTCCGCATCAGACAGGCGCAGCATCGTCGCGGCGATATCTTCTTTCATCGCGCTGCGGATGGCGGCAGCGCCGGCGTCGAAATCCGCAAACAGAAAAGCGCGATAGTCGCTGACCGCGGGGAGGGTGCGAATGCGGATCGTCGCTTCGGTAATGACGCCGAAGAGTCCCTCGGACCCCAGCACAATTTCTTTAAGCCGCGGCCCTGCAGCGGAAGCGGGCGCCTCGTTCGTGCAAAGAAGCCCGCGCGGCGTTGCTAATTTTGCCGCCACAAGCCAGTCCTGGGCGCGACCATAGCGGCTGGAACCTTGGCCTGCGCCGTGATGGCCAATCCATCCGCCCAAGGTCGAGAACTCGAACGATTGCGGCGTGTGACCAAGTGTGAAGCCTTTGGCCCGTAGCGCCTTTTCGAGCGCGGGGCCATAAATGCCTGCTTCGGCGGTGGCGGTTTCCGCTACGGTGTCGATTTGGATCACGCGATCCATCGCGGATACGTCGAGCGTGATAGCCGCCCGGCAAGATTCCGCGCCCGCCGCTGACACCGCCCACCACACTGGTGCCCCCGCCATAAGGGATGACGGCGATGTCGCGCTCGCCCGCTAAGGCGAGAAGAGCGAGAACTTCTTCGGTTCCCCGCGGATAAATCACTGCGTCGGGTGCGCTGGTCAAATCGCCCGCGCGCAACCTCAGCAGGTCGTAATAACTGCGACCCAAAGCATGGAAGGCGCGTTCATATTTGTCTTCCCGCACGCGATCGGCGCCGACAATTTTGCTTAGGGCATCGTGATCGGCGACGTTCAGTTTGCTGTCTGGCAGCGACAATTCCTCAAGCGGGCGAGCCAGCGTGGCCAGCAAGGCGGGCATTCCCACTTCCGCGGCGAGCCACGTCCATACCGCCTCGTTTGCGGCGAGTTCGTCCTTGTGCGCGGCCCAGCCCCAGCCGTTCCAGCGGATCTTCGTGCGATCGATGCTCATGTCATCTCCCTCGCTCAACATCGCACATTCAGAGCGCGCGGCAAAATCTCGAAGGTTGCGGGCAAGCGGCCGACACCTTCGCCATCGATCTCGATCAAAACCGGGCGGCCGCGTGTTTGCGCCACCGGCGCGGCAACGACTTTGCGGCCTCGAACGACACGGACATTCGGTTTTTCCAGATGTTTTCCGGTGTAGATAAGGTTCATGTCGCGCAGCATTTGCCGCCTTGGGCCGTGACCCAAGATGACGACATCGAACAACCCGTCATCGCATTTGGCATGGGGCGCCACGAACATCCCGCCGCCAAAAGCGCGCCCGTTGGCGACGGCGACGGTCGAAATGGTCACGATCTCGTCATAGGTGTTGTCGACAATCAGGCGCACCGTGCGGCCGCGATAGCCGAGCAGGCCGAGCGCGCTATGAAAGGCAAAGGCAAACGGACCGCCGAACAATTTGGCAAAGCGTGCGCGGTCGACGGAATCGACGATGGCGCCGGACAAACCGAACGATCCGATATTGGCAAAATGGCGCGTTCGCGGCAGACCGTCGCGGCTCAGGAACGAGACCCGGCCGATGTCGATCGTGCGCAAATGCGATTGCGCCAGCCGCTCCGCCGCGGCGACGCCGTTTTCTTCGATGCCGAAGGCCTTTTTGAAATCGCCGCCCGTTCCGCTGCTGATAAACGCGAACACGGCATCCGGCGAAATCGGTCCAAAGGCGCTGAAGAAACCGTTTACGGCTTCGTTGATTGTGCCGTCGCCGCCGATGGCCACGATCTCCAGATGCCCTTCGCGCAGCGCAGTGCTCACCAGCGAAGTGGCGTCGCCGCGCCCGCGCGTAAACGCGACATTCATATGCGGATACACCGCCGCGAGGGCGGGTTCCATGGCGCGCCATTCGCGGCCCGTCCTGCCATTGCTCGAACGCGGATTGACGACGACGAAAGCACTCATGAGGCCGGAAGGTTCCGCTAGTGTCGTGGTTTCGAAGTTCGCAATATCTCCGATATCGGTACCTTTTCGCGAACTTCGAAACCAAAACGACACTAGCATCAATAGGTTGGCTAGTGTCCTTTCGATTCCGAAATTCGAATGAGGTCGATATCAAATACAACGAATTTCGGAATCGGGACACTAGCTTAGCGTTTTGCACAGCGTCCGGTGCGGCGCACACCTTGTCAAGGAACTGTCTGGGCCTGCTAATCTGCGGACGGCAAACGGGAGTGGTGCATGGCCCGAATTCACGCGAACGGCATTGAGATCGAATACGAGATATCCGGACCGGCAGATGGCGTGCCGTTGCTGTTGATCCACGGTTTTGGTCAACAATTGATTGCCTGGCCGGACGAATTCGTCGACGGAATGGTGAAGGCGGGATTGCGCGTCATTCGCATGGACAATCGCGATGTCGGCCTGACGCAAAAATGGCGTGGCATTTACCCTGACATTGCCGGGATCTTGGCCGCGATGCGCGACGGCCGCAAACCGGACGCACCTTATACGCTATCCGACATGGCATCGGACGCGGCGGGATTGCTGGATGCGCTGGGTATCGAGAGCGCACACATCGCCGGCGCTTCGATGGGCGGAATGATCGCGCAGCTTGTCGCACTGGAGCATGTCAAAAAGGCGCGTTCGCTGATTGCGATTTTCTCGACGCCCGGCGATCTGGGCCTGCCGCCATCGACCGCCGAAGCACACAAGGCTTTGACGACACCGTCACCGGGGAACGATCGTGCCACCGTGATCGCGCATACGATTGCGGGCCGCGGCGCTTATTCCTCGACCGCGTTCCCGATCAATCTAGAGCGTATGGCCGACCATATCGGCCGCGCTTATGACCGCCAATATTATCCCGAGGGCGTGCTGCGTCATTGGTCCGCCATTTTGGCAAGCCCGCCGCGCGGGGAACGTTTGAAATCGTTGAAGCTGCCGGCGCTGGTGCTACACGGTTCGGCGGACAATTTGCTGCTTCCGGCGCATGGCCGGCGTATCGCCGAATGCATACCGGGCGCGGAGTATCACGAGATCGAGGGCTGGGGGCACGACATGCCGGTCGCGGTGATCCCGCATTTGCTCGGATTCATGCGGTCGTTTGTGGAAGGGGTGGAGGCGGAGAGGAAATAGCTATCGCTATTTTCTCCCCCCGTTTACGGGGGGAGTGCCGCCGAAGGCGGCGAGGGGGGGGGCAAACTAGTCGCATGCCCCCTCCGGTCGCTGCGCGACCACCTCCCCCGTGAACGGGGGAGGAAAGAATGACGGCTGATTACTTAATCTTGCCTTCTTTGAACACGACATGCTTGCGCAGCACCGGGTCGTATTTCTTGCACGTGAACTTCTCGGTCATCGTGCGCGTGTTCTTCTTGGCCACATAGTAGAAGCCCGTACCGCCCTCGCTGTTGAGCTTGATTTTGGCCGTTGTCGGCTTCGCCATGGGGGTACTCCTGAGAAAGGCTCGTCAAAGGGGGCGTAACCTACCCACCGGCCCTGGGATGTCAAGACGGCCGGAAAAGGGGCACTATCTCAGTTAAAATCAGCGCATGCATTGCCTGGAGGACAAGGAAATACCTTCCAGAGCCAGCACACCGACGCGACCAGCAGGAGCATCTCGCAGGCAATTATCACCAAGATTATCAGCCATTTGCGAAGGGTGCCGGGGCGAGGGGGCGGCATAAACTTCGTGCCGCATTTCTCGCAAAAATACACCCAGCCCAAGGGTGGAACGATAACCGTCAAAAACGAAACCACAATCGCAATCGCGGCACGAAGAAGTGGGCGCCGCTTCCAATGCTCATCCGATCCGCAGTTTGGACATCTAACATCGTCTAAGTCGCCGAATTCCCTTTCCAGGAGAGATCTGAATTCACCTTCCCGGCAAAGCCGTTCTATGGATTTGGCGTCTTCTTTCCGATCGTCAGAGACCTGAACTTTTACCCCGTTCAGTGCTGTCGAATAATGCCAGGCGGTCCCGATGTGACATTCATGAACAATGACGGCCGGGACGCCCTCGGCTTCGAGCCGGGAGCAAAACATGTGTGCCTCCCACGGTTCGCGGAAAGCCGCCACGGTAATCAGCATGTTCGATACCCCGCGCCCGCCTTTGTCAGATTATCCTAGGCGCTCAATGGACCCAAGGCCGCGTTTCATCACAAATAGCTCAACTGCATCTTGCCGCGCTGGAATTTGAAGAACGGCACGGGGCAGGGGCCGGATGTAATACGGCTTTCGACTTCTTCCAGAACGCGCCGCGTGATGGATGGCAAGTCCAAAGCGCGAGCTTCCGCCAGGGTCAGCCAGCACGGCTTGAGCAGCTCCTCATTCGCCGCATCCTCGATCACATGTGCGATCGCGCCCGCATCCGCCATAAAGAAGCGCGCATCGAACCGGCGCGGGCGGTTGGGCGGCGTGATCGCACGGGCGACCAAATCGAGCGCATCGAGCTTCGGCATGATCCCATGCGCAAAATACTTCGCCCAAGCGGGCGAACGGGTGCGCGGACATTTCTCCGCGCGTGCGCCGACGATCACGCCGGTTTCTTCGAAGGTCTCGCGGATGGCGGCAAGCGCCAAGCCGCGCGCGCGCGAGGGCGGCACACCAACAGAGAGCTTTTCCAGAACCTCGGCACGAAGTTCGCTTGCCGCGGCGATGCGCCGGTCCCCGGGATCGACGCGTCCGCCGGGAAACACGAATTTTCCCGCCATGAAGGCGAGGCCGGAATGGCGCTGGCCCATCAGCACGCGCGGCTCGCCTTCGCGCTTCACCAAAATGAGCGTTGCCGCATCCTTAGGACGCATGACCGCGTGGACTATTTCCCCATCGGCATCGAACGCTTTGTCGTTCATCGCCGCCGCTTGCTCCGCGGGCGAACGATGGCGGGCCTGCGAGGCTTTTGCGAAGGAGCAGCGGCCTCCGCCAAATCGAACCGCATCCCGCCGGTGAGCGGTGCAGCTTCCGCCAAACGCACGCTGACGATATCGCCCAGACTGTAAACCGTCCCGCTGTGATCGCCGACCAGCGCGTGGCGCCGTTCGTCATGGCGGAAATACTCCGTGCCCAGCACCCGCGCCGGCAGCAACCCTTCCGCGCCGGTCTCAGCCAACCGCACGAAGAGTCCAAACCGTGTCACGCCGGTGATCCGCGCTTCGAAAGTCGCGCCGATACGATCCTGCATGAAAGCGGCAACGTAGCGGTCTGTGGAATCGCGCTCCGCCGCCATGGCGCGCCGTTCGGTCATCGAGATGTGTTCGGCGATGACCTCTAGGCTCGCAACTTCGCGGTCGGTCAAACCGCCTTCGCCCAATTTCAGCGCGCGGATCAGGGCACGATGCACGATCAGATCGGCATAGCGGCGGATCGGCGAGGTGTAATGCGCATATTTCGCCAGGTTCAATCCGAAATGGCCCAGATTGGCGGGATGATAGATCGCTTGCGCCTGGGTGCGCAGCACGATGTCGTTCATCACCTTCTCATGCGGGCCGTCTTTGGCGTTCGACAGAATGCGGTTGAAGACGCCCGGTTTCATCACCTGGCCCTTGGCGAAATTCACCCCGATGGTGCGCAAATAATCGGAAAAGGCAAACAACTTTTCCTTCGACGGCTCTTCGTGCACGCGATAGATCAGCGGCATATGCGCTTTTTCCAGCGTCTCCGCTGCGGCAACATTCGCCAGCACCATGAATTCTTCGATCAGCCGCATGGATTCCAGCCGCTCGCGATAAGCGATCGACGCGATCTTGCCGTCGGCGCCGATGGTGATCCTCCTTTCCGGCAGATCGAGATCGAGTGGATCGCGCAGCTCGCGCGCTTTTACCAGCGCACCGTAAGCCGCCCACACGCCTGCCAGCGTTTCGCGCGCAACCGGCGAAAGCGTTTCATCCGGCTTGCCGTCGAAGGCGCGTTGTGCCTGAACATAAGTGAGGCGCGCAGCAGACCGCATCGTGCCGCGCACGAATTCGTGGCGGCGCTTCTTGCCATTGGCATCGAACACCATGCGCACCGCAAGACAGGCACGGTCCACGCCTTCTTTCAGCGAGCACAGATCGGCGGACAGTGCTTCCGGCAACATCGGCACGACCCGGTCCGGGAAATAAACCGAATTGCCGCGCTTATACGCCTCGCGATCCAACGGCGATCCCGGCGTGACATAGTGGGCGACATCGGCGATGGCGACGAGCGTGACGTGTCCGCCTTTGTTTGCCTGATCGGTATCGGGACCGGCCCACACCGCATCGTCATGGTCGCGCGCATCTTCCGGATCAATCGTCACCAGCGGCACGGCGCGCAAATCCGTGCGGCCGCGCGGATCGGCGGGCGCGGCGCGCTCGGCTTGCTCCACAACTTCTTTGGGAAACTCCGTCGGAATGCCGTGCGCATGAATGGCGATCAGACTGACGGCTTTGGGCGCGTCCATACTGCCGATGCGTTCGACGATGCGCGCTCGCGGGAATCCGCTGGCCCGTCCGGCAATCGGCTCGGCCAAAACCAATTCGTTGTCTTGTGCACCTGCGCGGTCGCGCGCATCGACGGAGAATTCGGTGCGGCTTTTGCGGTCAATGGGAGCGATGCGGATGCCATGGCCTAAGATGCGCACGACGCCGAGCACACGATGGGCGCTGGCGCCCAGCCGCTTGATGACGCGCGCTTCGTATCCCTCGCCCGATTTGGACAGCCGCGCCAGGATGCGCTCGCCTTGGCCCAGCGCTGCGCCGTCCTCACCGGGAACGACGACGATCTGCGGCGGCTCGTCGTTGCTTTCCCAGCGCTGCGGCCGCGCCAAGAGCTCGCCGTCGGGATCTTGGCCGCTGATTTCCAGCACCGTCACATCGGGCAGAAGGCCCGGTTGCGTGTAGCCGCGCTTGCGCGTGCCTTCCAGCAATCCATCCGCTTCGAGCTCTTTCAATATCCGTTTCAGAGCGATGCGGTCCGAGCCTTTGATGCCCAGGAGCTTCGTCAGATCGCGCTTGGTCGCACCTGGCTTAGCCGCAAGCGCTTCAAGCACACGCGCCTTGTCGATCGGCGGTGCGTTTTTGCCTTTTTCTTTGCGAGACATATCTAATCGCCGGCCTTGGGCGCGGGCTTGGCGCTTTTCTTTTTCGGCGGCGCCTTCTTATCGGGTTTCGCTGCTGATTTCTTCTCCGGCTTCGCCTCGGGTTTCTTTGCGGCTTTTTTGGCCGGTGTCTTTTCCAGTTTTTCTTTCACGATTTTTTTGGTTTTGCCTTTTTTCTTGGATGGGCCTTTGGCCTCACGTTCCGCAATCAAAGCCAACGCTTCTTCCAGCGTGACTTTCATGGGATCGGCGCTGCGCGGGATTGTGGCGTTGACGGATCCGTCTGTGACATAGGGGCCGAAGCGGCCCTTCATCACTTTGACGGCCGCGCCCCCGTTCGGGTTGATGCCCAATTCCTTCAGCGGTTCGGGTCCGCGGCGCACGAAGCCGCGCGCCTTTTTCTCGGCGAGCACGGTGACGGCATGGTTGAGGCCGATATTGAAGACATCTTCGGGCGTCTCCAGCGAGGCGTATTGCCCATTATGTGCAACGTAAGGCCCATAGCGGCCGAAGTTCGCCGTGATCGGTTCGCCGCTTTCGGGGTGCTTGCCGACTTCGCGCGGCAGCGACAGCAGCTTGATCGCCAATTCCAATTCGACATTCGACGGGTCGCTGCCTTTGGGCAGGCTGGAGCGTTTGGGTTTCTCGCCATCGCCCAGCTGAACGTAAGGACCGAAACGGCCATTGCGCAGCGTGATCTGCTCGCCGGTATTGGGGAAAACGCCAAGCGGTTGCGGTTCGCCATTGCCGCCTTCGCCGGGCTTTTGGCCCAGCTGACGGGTGTAGCGGCATTCGGGATAATTCGAACACCCGACGAAGGCGCCGAATTTTCCGAGCTTCAGGTTCAGCCGGCCGCTGCCGCAAGTCGGACAGACACGCGGATCCACGCCATTATCCCCGGGCGGGAAAATGTGCGGCGCCAGAATCTCGTCGAGCTCGGTGATGACCTGCGAGATTTTTAGGTCTTTGGTTTCGCCGACCGCCGCGGAAAAATCTTTCCAGAAATCGCGCAGCAACTGCTTCCAGTCGAGCTCGCCCTCGGCGACTTCATCGAGCTTTTCTTCGAGGTCGGCGGTAAAGCTGTACTCCACATAACGCCGGAAAAAGCTGGTGAGGAACGCGGTGACGATGCGACCCTTGTCTTCCGGAATAAAGCGGTTGCGATCCATCCGGACATAGGCGCGCTCGCGCAGCACCGACAGGATCGTGGCATAAGTCGAAGGGCGTCCGATACCGAGCTCCTCGAGCTTGTGTACCAAGCTCGCTTCGGAATAGCGCGGCGGCGGCTCGGTGAAATGCTGCGCGGGCAGCACTTTGCTGATACCCGTGGCGTCGCCGACCGTGACGCGCGGCAGCTTCGCGCTCTCTTCGTCGTCTTCGTCGTCGTGGCCTTCTTGGTAAAGCGTCAGGAAACCATCGAACAATGTCACCGTGCCGGTCGCGCGGAGCGTCGTCTGGTGGTTGGATGAGACGATATCGACCGTCGTGCGCTCCAGTTCCGCGCTTTCCATCTGGCTGGCGACGGCACGCTTCCAAATCAGGTCATAAAGCCGCGCGGAATCGGAATCGAGATATTTCGCGACACTTTCTGGCGAACGGTGAAAGCTGGTCGGCCGGATGGCTTCATGCGCTTCTTGCGCATTTTTGGCTTTGCTCGTGTACACGCGCGGCGCATGCGGAACATATTTCTTGCCATACCGCACACCGACCATCTCGCGCGATTTCTGAATCGCAGCGCCGTCCATGGTCACGCCATCGGTTCGCATATAGGTGATAAGGCCTGTGGCCTCGCCGCCGATATCGACGCCTTCATAGAGATGCTGGGCGATCTGCATCGTGCGCTTTGCCGCAAACCCGAGCTTGCGGGACGCTTCCTGCTGCAGCGTCGAGGTGATGAAAGGCGGCGAGGGGTGGCGCTTGACCGGCTTGCTCTCGACACTGCCGATCGTGAATTTGCTTTTCTCGATCGCTTCAACGGCACGCTTGGCCGCAGCCTCGTTAGAGATGGAAAGCTTATCGAGCTTCTTGCCGTCGAGATGCGTTAGCCGCGCCTTGAAGGCGCCGGTGGGCGCCAGCGCTTCGGCGTCGATGGTCCAGTATTCCTGTGCCTTGAAGGCTTCTATCTCGATTTCGCGTTCGCAGACGAGCCGCAGCGCAACCGATTGCACGCGTCCGGCCGAGCGCGCGCCGGGCAGTTTGCGCCACAACACCGGCGACAGCGTGAAACCCACCAAATAGTCCAAAGCGCGGCGCGCCAGATAGGCATCGACCAGTTCCGCATTGATCTGGCGCGGATGGGCGATCGCATCCAGCAAGGCCGCTTTGGTCACGGCATTGAACACCACGCGCTCGACGGGCATTTTGCCGATCGCCTTGCGCTGCTTGAGAACTTCCAGCACGTGCCAGGAAATCGCTTCGCCTTCGCGATCAGGGTCGGTGGCGAGGATGAGTTTGTCGGCGGTCTTCAAGGCATCGGCGATGTCTTTTATGCGCTTTTGGGCGCGCTCATCGACATGCCAAGTCATGGCGAAGTCATCGTCCGGCTTCACCGAACCATCCTTTGAGGGAAGGTCGCGGATATGGCCGAAGCTCGCCAATATTTTGTATCCGGGCCCCAGATACTTGCTTATGGCTTTGATCTTGCCCGGGGATTCGACAACGAGAACGTTCATTCTGACGGTGCTCACGCGGTTTTCGAAGTGCCACAGTGGTGGCGGTGGCCTCGAAAATCGCCGATTTCAGGGTTGGCTCTATGGGACGGCGGACACTGATGGAAGGCCCAGAGTCGTGTCAACGCGGGTTTTTTCGCGAGGACACATATTCAAGGTTGTACTAACATCACCATCCGTCAATATTGTCACTTAAAGTTGCACACATATTATTGCTGCCAGTGTTTTATGGATTGATCTGCTTCTCAGCGGCGCCTTGCTTAATGTGAGGTCAGCCGATTGGAAACACCGTTACCACGCCTGAGGCCGCAGCGGGCGACTGCCACACGCAGGAAATGCTTGATTGCTTTGGGACAATCGCACTTCTTAAAGAGCAGGAATATCACACCCACGACACTTTATTGCCGGGGTGACGGGCCAGCTTCCCAGCCAGTTCCAGCTCCAGGATGACGGTCAAGACGGCAGCTGCCGGCGCCCCGCACAACCGAATCAGTTCGTCGATAGCGACCGGCGCCGGTCCAAGCGCTTCTTCGATCCCACGGCGGATACGGGCGGCTTCCGAATCGGCGAGGTCTTCGACCGGCGGTACAGAGCCGGCATCGTGCCCGGGCTCCTGGAACGAACCTCCTAGCATCGGCCTCAAGACCTCAAGCACGTCATCCGCGGTTTCGGTCAGTATGGCGCCTTCGCGCAGCAGGCGGTTGGTGCCTTTGGCGCGTGGATCGAGCGGCGAACCGGGCACGGAGAAAATTTCGCGGTTCTGTTCGAGCGCGAAATTGGCGGTAATCAGCGAGCCCGATCCCTCCGACGCTTCGACCACAACGACGCCGCGCGCCAACCCCGAGATGAGGCGGTTGCGCCGTGGGAAGTGGCGCGCCTGCGGCTGCTGCCCCAGCGGCATCTCCGAAACGATAATGCCTTGCGCTTTGATGCATTCGTACAACGAGGCATTTTCGGGCGGATATATGACATCGATCCCGCCGGCGATCACCGCGCAGGTACCGTTGGCGAGCGAGCCGTCATGGGCCGCAGTATCGATGCCGCGCGCCATGCCGGAGACAACCACCAAACCCGCCGCGCTCAGATCGGCCGCCAGCCGGCTGGTCAGTTTGCGTCCGAGCGCGGAGGCATTGCGTGCACCGACGAGGGCGATCATCTCGCGAGCCAGCAAAGCATTCTTGCCGATGACGGAAATGATTGGCGGTGGCGCCTCCAAAGCGGCGAGCCCACGGGGATATTCCGGTTCGATCGAACCGATCATGCGTCCGCCGAGCTTGGCGAGGGCATCGATTTCGCCGCGCGCATCGGATTCACTTGGCAGGGCCGGCGATCCGCCGCCGCGCTGTATCAGGCGCGGAACTTCGGCAAGCGCGGCCGTCGCCGATCCGAACCTGGCGATCAATTGCGCAAATGTGACCGGCCCGACATTTTGCGTGCGCGCCAGCCTAAGCCAAGCAACGCGTTCGCGTTCCGACAGGGCATGAGACATGCCACGACACTATTCTTTTTTTCCGCCGCCGATGCGCGGCTCCTCGCCGCGCCATAAACGGTGGATATTCTCCTGGTGCGTAATAAAGATGATCACGGCGAGGAATAGTGCCAGGAAAGCCTCGGTCAGCTTGCCGAAGCCAATCATGGTATAGGCGGGGGCCAGTGCCGCGGCGACCAGTGCCGAGAGGGAAGAAATTCTCGAAAAATAAGCCACCACCAGCCATGTTGCGATCACCAGCAGCCCGGTGGGCCAATACGCGGCGAGCAGGATGCCGATAAAGGTCGCGACGCCCTTGCCGCCTTTGAAGCCGATCCAAACCGGAAAGATGTGGCCGAGGATAGCCGCAATTCCGGCGATCACGCCGCCCTCGATGCCGCCATAATGATGGGCGATCAGGACGGCGAGTGCGCCTTTCCCGCCGTCCAGCAGCAAGGTGAGCGCGGCGGCCCATTTCTTTCCGGTGCGCAGCACATTGGTGGCGCCGATATTGCCCGAGCCGATTTTTCGCACATCGCCTAAGCCTGCGAGCTGCGTAATGATCAGGCCGAAGGGAATCGAGCCAAGAAAATAGCCCAACGCAAGGCAGAGCAGCGCGCCGGACCAGGCGATGGCATTGGTGATCATTTGTGAACCTCGGCGGAGCGGTCGAAGACGCATTCTCCACCGATAAAGGTCTTGAGCGCCAGTCCCTGGAACTTGCGTCCGCCGAATGGCGTGTTGCGGGCACGCGAATGCAGCTTGTCGGGATCGACGACGAACGGCGCATCCGGATCGATCAGCACGAGATCCGCGGGCATCCCCTTGGCCAATACGCCGGCGCGAAGCCCCAGGATCGAAGCCGGTGCATCCGTCAGCGCCCGGAGTACATGTATCAAGCTGACATGGCCGTTGTGATGCAGGTTTAAGGCAACGGGTAGCAGCGTTTCCAATCCGATGGCGCCGAAGGCCGCCTGCGCAAAAGGCTGGCGCTTGGTATCGGCCGCTTGCGGGTCGTGGCTCGAAACAATGACGTCGATCACGCCCGAGGCGATCCCGTCCACCATTGCGGCGCGGTCGACTTCGGAGCGAAGCGGCGGCTTCACTTTCATGAAGGTGTAATACGAGCCGACATCCAGTTCGTTGAGCGCCAGATGATGGGCCGAGACACCGCAGGTGATCGGCAGTCCGCGCTGTTTGGCGGCGGCGATCAAATCCAGCGAGGCGCGACAGGAGATTTGCCCGAAGTGGTAGCGCACACCGGTCAGTTCCACGAGACGGATGTCGCGTTCGACGATCATTGCTTCGGCCGCGGCAGGTGCGGCAGGAAGCCCCACGCGCATCGCATATTCGCCTTCGGTCGCGGCGCTACCTTCCGTCAGATCGGGATCCTCGGCATGGCCGACCACCAGGGCTCCGAACGTGGATGCATAAGCCAGCGCGCGGCGCAGCACGCGCGTATTGGCGATCGTGCGATCGCCGTCGGTGAACGCCACAGCGCCGGCTTCGCGCAGCAAGCCGATCTCCGTCATCGCCTCGCCCGCAAGATGGCGGGTCAGCGCGGCCATCGGCACGACGTTGACTTTCGCGGTCGCCTGCGCCCGGCGCCGGATGAAATCCACCAGCGAAGGCTCGTCGATCACCGGATCGGTGTTGGGCATGACGACCATGGTCGTGATGCCGCCCGCTGCCGCGGCGCGACTGGCGGAGGCCAGCGTTTCGCGATGCTCGCTGCCGGGCTCGCCTGTGAAGACGCGCATGTCGATCAAGCCGGGTGCCAGCACCAATCCTTTGCAGTCGACGACTTCCGGGTCGCTGCGGTCGGCATCGGCGAACAAGCGAGGGCCAATATCGGCAATCTTACCATTCTCGACCAGCAATCCGCCTTTGGCATCGAGCCCGCTGGCGGGATCGATCAAACGCGCATTGCGGAAAGCGATCCGGCGATTGTTCATGGCGCGTTGCGTCCTTCGGCCGGAAGCCCGCGCGACAGCGCATCCAATACCGCCATACGGATGGCGACGCCCATCTCCACCTGTTCGTGAATCAAACTGACTTCGATGTCGTCCGCCACCGCGGAATCGATTTCCACGCCGCGGTTCATCGGTCCGGGATGCATCACCAGGGCCCCCGGCTTGGCGTAGGCCAGCTTTTCGTGGGTGAGGCCCCAGAAGCGGAAGTATTCGCGGGTCGAGGGAATGAAGGCGCCCGTCATGCGCTCCATCTGCAGCCGCAACATCATCACAATGTCCGCGTCCTTGAGGCCTTCGCGCATGTCCGTAAATATTTCCACGCCGAAGCGCGCCGCATCGGCAGGCAACAAGGTGCGCGGTGCGATCAAACGAACCCGCGCGCCCATCTTTCCCAGCAGATGAATGTTCGAGCGTGCCACGCGGCTGTGCAGCACATCGCCGCAAATCGCCACCACCAGCCCTTCCAGACTGCTGCGGCGCCGGCGGATGGTGAGTGCATCGAGCAGGGCTTGGGTGGGGTGTTCATGACTGCCGTCGCCCGCATTCACCACACAGCAATCCAGCTTGCGCGCCAGCATCTCCACCGCGCCGGAATTCTGGTGGCGTACGATCAAAATATCGGGCCGCATGGCATTGAGCGTGGTGGCCGTATCGATCAGCGTTTCGCCCTTGGAAACCGAGGACGAGCGCACCGACATGTTCATCACATCGGCGCCGAGCCGCTTGCCCGCCAGCTCGAAGGAGCTTTGCGTACGGGTGGAGGCCTCGAAGAACAGATTGATGACCGTGCGGCCCTTGAGCAGGGGCGATTTCTTCTCTTTGGCGCGGCCAAGCGTGACGTATTCGTCCGCCAGATCGAGCAAACCGACGATTTCGCCGACCGAAAGGCCTTCGATTCCAAGCAAATGGCTTGTTTTGAGAATAGGGGGTGCGGCGCTGGCCGGGCTCATCAAAACCCGGCTTATAGGCATGACCGGGGGAGGGGGCAAGCGCGAGTTTGGAAGGTGCACAGGTTCTCGGATTTATGGAAAACAAAAGACCCAACGAGCGAGATAGGCTCGAACCTGGAGAATTCGTGGGAGCAAGCGCACGAGGACTATGCAAACAGGACCTAGCCTATACCGTCCCAAGGCTGAAATAGCCTTCCACATAGGTGATCCGTCCTGTTGCATCGGTGGACCAGTCGACGGTCACGCGGTTCAGTTTAGCCCAGCGACCCCAATAATAGACAAGTTCATTTCTCGGGCTCCAATTCGGATCCCATGCCGGACAAGGAAGGCGTGCCACAGCGGACGGCACGGTTTTAGTCGAGGGCACGCATTTGGTGTTCTCATATTCGGGCAGACGCCGGAACCCTTGGTTCGTCAGCGCCGTTTCGAGATCGCTTGCGGGCGTGCCGACCTGAAATCTCTTTTGCAGCAGTGCCGTAAGATCGGCACTTGCCTTGTTGCAGTCGTGCCCATTGTGGCAACGAATGGTGCCCAGAATTGGAGGAGGCCCGGGATCGTAACAAAAATAAACGACAAAGCCGACCGACGCGGCGATCACGACGAACGCGACCGTGGCAGCCGCAACAAACAGAGTCGATCTCACTGCGCGCCCCGATAAACTCGTTGCCTCGGCGTTATTATCACGCCTACGAGGCGTTAATCCAATCCGTCAGCCCCTCCCGCTTATGAACTTCGCGAAGCGACGGCATGGCGCGCATGCGGTTGATATAAGCGCCGAGGTGGGGCCACGCGGTCGCCGGCTTGGGCATGTTGCGCGACCAGCGGGTCAGCATGGTTGCCAAAAAATCCAGCGCGCTCAGCTTTGGCCCGAGGAGATATTTCCGCCCATCCGCCAACAAGGCGTCCAGCCGCGCGAGGCCGCCTTCCACATTCGCCCGGGCACGCGTTTTCGCCGCTTCGGCATTTTCCGGGCCGGCCGCTTCGTCGGCGTAAAACCAATGCCGATAGGCAGGCTGCAGCGTATTGGCGCAGAAGAACATCCATTGCAGATAATCCGCGCGCTCCGGCGCGCCGATCGCGGGCGCGAATCCGGCCTCCGGATGCCGCTCGGCCAGCAGCATCAGCAAGGCGGCTACTTCTGTATGCGGGGCGCCATCAACCACCAGCGTCGGCACCCGGCCTGCTGGATTGAGTTTCAGATATTCCGCAGATTTCTGCGCGCCTTTCTCGATATCCGTCAGCACCAGCTCGAACGACACGCCCAATTCGATCAGCATCCAATGGACTGCCAAGCTGGCCGTGCTCGGTGAATAATAAAGTTTGTACATGGCGGTCGCTCCTACCGGTTGTCTTTACGGTTGCCCAATAACATGCAGAGCCAAAAAGCGCGGTCCTGCTAACATTCACGCGCCCTTCCCATCCCGGCTCGGCGGCGACGCTCTGAGCCGATAAGCCATTAAGCCGATCCATTCGTGGACGGCCATATCCGTGAACTCCAGGTTATGGAGTACGTCGAAAAAACCGCTCAGACCGCGCTGCTCGGTCAAATAATCGGTCGGCCAAGGGACCATCTTCCATTTCAACCGCGCGGCCACTTCCATCGCTCGGGGCATATGAAATGCCGAGGTGGCTAGCACCCAGATTTCTCCAGGGCGCGGGTTTGCGATGCGCTGTGCGTTGAGGATGTTCTCCCAGGTGTTGCGCGATTTGCGCTCAAGGACAAGACGTGACGGCGACAGGCCCATTTGGTTGAAGATGAATTGGGCTGCTTGCGTTTCCGGTAACGCGCCGCCCACTTCTGCCGATCCGCCGGAAAATACAACGCGCGCGTTTGGATAGCGTCGTGCCAACTCAAAGGCCGCAACCAGTCTGGGTTCGCCATGGCCCGGTCCCGGGACGCCGCGCGACTTCAGAATGGCCGTATCGAGGCCTCCGCCCAATGTCAGAATCCCGTCGACATGTGCCGGCGAATTCGGGCGCGGAATGCGATCTTCTAAGGATCGCAATAGCCAGATATTGAGCGGACATATGCCGATGGCAACAAACAACACCGCCGTCGCCGCAGCGAACCATCGACCGAGCCGTTCGCGTCCCATGTAGAGCAGGATCGATGTGGTGACAGCCATCCACATCAAGACGTGGCTTGGAGTGAGGAACCACCACAACAATTTCGAAATCAAAAAAAACACAATCGCCTCCCATCCCAGCTCATAACCATCGCCGCGGAGGATGTCGAAGCCGCGGACACTAGCGTTTGTCGGGTTCCGCTGCGATGTCTTCCAGCGTGCGCCCCGCCGGTTCCGGCAAAAACAGGATAGCGACCATCGCGATCGGCATCGCTGCCATCGCGCAGATCACGGCATATCCGTGGCCGCCCAGCCAATCATAGAACTGCCCTTCCAATGCCAAACTTACGGCGCCAGCCAGAATGCCGGTCAGATATCGCAGCCCGGACACGGTGGCACGATAGGCCGTCGGCATGATTTCGGCGGCAAAGCCCGCGAACATGGAGTCCGCACAAAGAAATCCGAAGAAGCCCGGCACCCACATATACGCAGCGTAAGGCCAATGAGTGCCGCTGAAGAATATGCCGTAGCCCACCGTCGCCGCGACGCAGGCAAAGAACACCACGACTTTGCGTCCGATTTTTTCGCTCAATTTTCCCATCAGAATGTTGAAGATCACGGCGATCAACCCGCCGCAGATGGTCAGGACGGCAGCTTGCGGCGGCGAATAATGCAACGTGTCCTGAAGGTATTTTGGACCCAGCACGGCTGCGGGCCAAATCGCGAAGCCGAAAGCGCCGACGAAGATCAGAATGGTGGCGAGGCGGCGCGGATGCTCATGCACCAGCCGCCGCGTCATATCCAATGCCGCGCCGACGCGCGAAGAAAGTTTCTGCACCTCTTCGTTGCGCGCTTCGTAGCGTTTGGTTTCGGGCAAGCGGCGACGCAAATAGGCTACCAGGAACAGCGGCAGCGAACCGATCACATACAGCGCGCGCCAGCCGCCTGGCAGGATGTTGATTAATCCATTCGCGGCCGACGCAAGCCCTTCGCCCGTATAGTTCATCGCAGCAAGCGTGCCGTTCGCCCAACCGCGCGTATTGGCCGCGACTTCTTCGGCGATCACGACATAACAAAGCATCTCTTCCGCATAGCCGAAGACGCGGGTGACGATCTGCGCCCAGACGAATTGCGCGTAGTCCGGTGCGAAGGCGGTATAAAGTGTTGCGATGGCCTGTCCGGCGATGGTGAAGAGCAGAAGCCGTCGACGGCCAACCAGGTCGGCCGACCACGCCAGAATGACGGCAGCCAACGCCGCGAGCCGGAAGTAGGAAATTGTGAGTCCGACCTGATCCTCGGGAATGTGAAGGCTGACTTGGATCTTCGGAACGGCAAATCCGAACACGCCCATATCATAGCCGGCGAACAGAGCGGCGAGGCCGACCAACAGGAAAACACGCTCGGCGCGCACCGTCATTCCACCGGGCGGGCGCAGGCCGGGCGGCAGCCATCGGATATTTGCGGGCCGTTCGTCGGCCGCTACGCTCATTTTTCCTCCGAGAAACGTATGCGGTCGAGTGCGCCCTGGAGGATATAGGCGGCCGCCAATTTGTCCACGACTTCACTGCGACGTTTGCGCGAAGCATCCGCCTCAAGCAGCGTTCGCGTTACGGCGGCCGTCGAGAGGCGCTCGTCGCACAACGCGACGGGAAGCGGCAACCGCGTCGAAATATTGCGGGCAAAGGCGCGGGCCGATTGCGCCGACGGCCCGTCACTGCCATCCATATTTAAAGGCAGGCCGATCACCAATCCGCCGATGCCGTGCTTGGCGATGATGCCCTTCACAATTTCAACATCGGCCAAAAAATTGCCCCGGCTGAGAGTCTCCAGCGGCGTCGCGATACTCAGCGTAGTGTCGGAAAGTGCCAACCCGATCGTCTTTTCTCCCAGATCGAATCCGAGCAACCGCGTGCCGGGAACGACCGCGGCCCGCAGCTTGGACAAGTCGGCGATAATCATCGCAGTGCCGCCCTTTCGGTCTCCCCTTCAAGGGGATGGTGGGTGAACGTCGTACTCATCTTTGCACAATTCCGATGCGCATACCCATTCGGACCTTTCGTCGCTCGCCGGCCCCCACCGGTGCGCCGAGTGGTCACCTTGCCCCGCTATGGGCACAACGTTAGCGTGAATTCACAAAAAAGGTGGGTGTTTATGTCGAATTTCGCTGGACGATGTTTGGCTGCGCTGTTCGTTTTGTCGGCCGCGTTTTTTGTCACCTGTCCGGCGAATGCGCGCCATTGGAATCCCACAGGGAAAGCCCTCGCGGAGGACTATCTGGAAATCATCGACACGCAGCAGGAGGGCAGGGTGGTCTTCCTGTTCTGGATGGCCCCGCCGTTCATAGGGAATTCGGGAGACGCTACCGCGTTGCTCGACAAATACGTGATCATTGGCGTCACCGTTGGACATTTGCGCAGCACGGGCTTGGTATTCGATCCCATCGAAGTTCCGCCGGTGACTGACGAAGCTGGCACCTTGTTGAAGGCCGTGCCCGACGAAAAGTTGGACGCCAGTACTTCCGCATTGCTGTTCACGATGAAGGGAATGATGAAACAAGCCATCGGCGCGATGGGCGAAGGCATAAGGTTCTTCGTATTCGAAAGCGGCAACGTACATGCCTGTTCGAAAGGCAGATTGTCCGTCCCCGTCGACAACGTCATTTATACGTATGACACGCCCGTTCCAGGCTGCCCCGCGAAGTAGCTGCGAACTATCGCTGTCCGATTTCAATGCGATTGCCCGCCGGGTCGCGGATAAAGAAGCGCGCCAATCCTTCGGCCATACCTTCATTTTCGATAGCGATGCCGCGAGAGACGATTTCGGCTTTGGCGGCCGCCAGATCGTCCACCAGGAAACAGATGTGCCGCTTGCTCCTCGGGCTTGCGTCCTCGTCCAACCCGATATGCACTTGCAACGCACCCACCTGGAACCAGGCGCCGCCGCGGACACCCAGTTCGTCCGGCTTGGGAAGCTCCGGAAAGGCAAAAACGGTGCGATAAAAGGCAAGACAGGCTGTTTCCAGCGCGCGCGGCACGGCAATCTGGATGTGATCGATGCCTTTAACGTCGAGCGGCAAGTCTTTCTCCAGCTTGGACCTTTCGACGCTTGCCAGCCCGGTCCCCGGTTGCTAGCAAGTTGGGGAGTTTTAGCACGGCAAAATCCTCATGTCCGTTGACAAGGACACCGTCCGCCGCATCGCCCGCCTTGCCCGGTTGGCGTTGGAAGAAGAGCGCGTGGCACCCATGGTCGAGGAGCTGAATGGCATCCTCGCCTGGGTGGAGCAGCTCAAAGAAGTGGATGTAGACGTCATTGCGCCGATGACAAGCGTGGTCGAGCAACGCCTTAAGATGCGCGACGATGTGGTGACCGACGGGGGCAATGCCGATGCGCTGATGCGCAATGCGCCGGGAGGCGAGGACCATTTCTTCGTCGTGCCGAAGGTGGTGGAGTGATGGCCCTTCCTTCCATACCGACCGATTTCACGTTGGCCGAGGCGCGCGATGCCGTCGCCGCCAAGAAGATATCCTCGCGCGAGCTGACATCCGCATTCGTCTCGGCGGTGGAAGCGGCCCGTCCGCTGAACGCCTTCGTCAGCGAAACGCCGGAGCGCGCCCTAGAAATGGCGGCGGCCTCGGATGTGCGCATCGCCAAAGGGCAGAGCGGCGCACTCGAAGGGTTGCCGCTGGCGATCAAGGATTTTTTCTGCACCAAAGGCGTGCGCACCACGGCGGGTAGCAAAATCCTCGGCAATTACGTGCCGCCTTACGAATCCACGGTGACACAAAATTTGTGGAATGCGGGCGCCGTGCTGCTCGGTAAGGTCAATATGGACGAATTCGCCATGGGTTCGTCGACAGAGACCAGCGCATTCGGTCCGGTGATCAGCCCGTGGCGCGCAAAGAATTCCAACGAGCAGCTTGTGCCGGGTGGTTCGTCGGGCGGTTCGGCCGCAGCCGTTGCTGCGAATCTCTGTCTTGCCGCAACGGGTACCGACACCGGCGGATCGATCCGCCAGCCCGCCGCGCTCACCGGCACGGTCGGCATCAAGCCGACTTACGGGCGTTGTTCGCGCTGGGGCATCGTCGCTTTCGCGTCTTCGCTGGACCAGGCGGGCCCGATGACCCGCACCGTTCGCGATGCCGCAATCCTCTTGAAGACGATGGCGAGCGTCGATCCAAAGGATTCCACCAGCGTCGACCGGCCAGTCCCCGATTATGAAGCGACACTCGAAAATGGCGTGAAGGGCCTGCGCGTCGGTATTCCCAAGGAATACCGCGTCGACGGCGCGCCGCCGGAAATCGATGCCATCTGGGCCAAAGGCGCACAATGGCTGAAGGCGCAGGGCGCCGAAATCGTCGAAGTCTCCCTGCCGCACACCAAATACGCCTTGCCCACCTATTATATCCTGGCGCCCGCCGAAGCCTCCTCGAACCTCGCGCGCTACGACGGCGTGCGCTTCGGTTATCGTGCCGAAGGCGTCGGCGATATCACCGATCTTTATGAGAAAAGCCGCGCCCAAGGTTTCGGCAAGGAGGTGCGCCGGCGCATTCTGATCGGCACCTATGTCCTGTCGGCCGGCTATTACGATGCTTATTACGCCCGCGCCCAGAAAGTCCGTTCGCTGATCGCGCGCGATTTCACCCGCGCGTTCGAGACTTGCGATGTGCTGCTCACGCCCGCCACGCCAGGACCGGCATTTGGCATCGGCGAAAACAGCGACGACCCCGTGGCCATGTATCTGAACGACGTGTTCACCGTGACGGTGAACCTTGCCGGTCTGCCCGGTCTCACGGTTCCGGCCGGCTTGTCTTCCAACGGTTTGCCGCTGGCGCTTCAGTTGATCGGCAAGGCGTTCGATGAGGCGACCGTGTTGCGCGTCGGCCGGGCGGTGGAAAACGCCGCGAATTTCACGGCAAAACCGCAGAATTGGTGGAGGGCGTCCTGATGCGCCAACTCATTTCCAGTGGCAGTCCCTACGAGCCGATCATAGGAATGTCACGCGCCGTCCGCGTAGGCCCGCACATCTACATTACGGCCACGGCCGCCATTGGCCCGGATGGCAAAACGGTGGGAATCGGCGACGCGGCGGCACAGACACGCCGTATCTTCGAAATCATCGCAGAGGCATTGCAATCGGCCGGGGCTTCGCTCAAGGACGTCGTCCGCACCCGCCATTTTCTGACCAATATCGCCGATTGGAAGGCAGCGGCCGAGATTCACGGCGCGATCTTCGCCGACATCCGCCCGGCGACGTTTTTTGTCGAGGTGAGTTGCTTCATCGATCCCGATTGGCTGATCGAAATCGAGGTCGAAGCTGTCAAAGAGGATGCGCCCGCATGAGCGCGACCGGCTCCAAATATATCCAGGGCTCTACAGGGCCATGGGAAATTGTCATCGGGCTGGAGGTTCACGCTCAGGTCTTGTCCAAGGCCAAGCTGTTCTCCGGCGCCTCCACCGAATTCGGCGCCGACCCGAACTCGCAGGTCAGCTTCGTCGATGCGGCGATGCCCGGCATGCTGCCGGTGATCAACAAGAAGTGCGTCGAACAGGCGGTCCGCACCGGCCTCGGTCTCAAGGCGCAGATCAATTTGTTCAGCGTCTTCGACCGCAAGAACTATTTTTATCCCGATCTTCCAGCCGGTTATCAGATATCGCAGTACAAGAATCCGATAGTCGGCGAGGGTGAGGTGTTCATCGATCTTAAGGGCGGAGAGACCGCGCGGGTCGGCATCGAAAGGCTGCATCTGGAGCAGGATGCGGGCAAAAGCCTGCACGACCAGCGTCCCGACCATTCTTATGTCGATCTCAACCGTTCCGGCGTGGCGCTGATGGAAATTGTTAGCCGTCCCGACATGCGTTCCAGCGACGAAGCGGCGGCATATGTGAAGAAGCTCCGCGCCATCATGCGCTATTTGGGGACTTGCGACGGCAATATGGACGAAGGTTCCATGCGGGCCGACGTCAATGTGTCGGTGCGCAAGCCGGGCGGCGAGTTGGGTACGCGCTGCGAGATCAAGAACGTCAATTCCGTGCGATTCATCGCCCAGGCGATCGATTACGAAGCACGCCGCCAGGTCGATGTGATCGAAGCGGGCGGCACGATCAAGCAGGAAACCCGGCTGTTTGATTCGAAAGCGGGCGAAACCCGCGCCATGCGCTCCAAGGAAGAGGCGCATGATTACCGCTATTTCCCCGATCCCGATCTGCTGCCGCTGGTGCTGGAACAGGCTTGGGTCGACGACATCGCCGCGTCGCTGCCGGAATTGCCCGACGAGAAGAAGGCCAGATTGATGAAGGCGGGGCTGTCTGCCTATGACGCGTCTGTTCTCGTTGCTGAAAAAGAGACGGTCGACTGGTTCGAAGCGGTCGTAGAGATAGGCGCCGATATCAAGTCGGCGGCCAACTGGACGGCCAACGTCGTGTTGGGTCAAGCAAATGCCAATAATTTGCCTATCAGTGCCTTTTCACCAACGGTCAGCGGGTTTGTTTTGGCGCAAGTCGCTGCTGGTGACCTCTCAATGAGAACTGCCAAGGAAGTTTTCGAGGAATCGGTCAAAGATCCAAACTTTGACGTGGAGAGGTATGTTGCGGAGCATGACCTCAAGCAGGTGACCGACACTGGCGCGATCGAAAAGGCGGTCGACGCCGTCATCGCCGCGCACCCGGACAAGGTTGCCGCTGCGAAGGCGAAGCCTGCACTCGCCGGATGGTTTGTCGGTCAGGTGATGAAATCGACCGGCGGAAAAGCGAATCCGGCGGCGGTAAATGCCATCCTGAAATCGCAACTCGGTTTGCCCGAAGAGGGGTGATTTGCGCATTTGCAAGCAATCGGGCCTCGAATGCGCCGATTTGCGCAAAAATAGTCTGTGAACAGACGAAGTGGAAATAAACCAATAAAAATCGATGTTTTATGACATTCCCACGAAACCACATTTAGGGGGTCGGATGGGGAGTATTGCAATCTTACCCGCAACCCACTCATATTGTTCGCGTTTTGGGGGGCGGCATGAGTCGCCCGACCCGGACGAACGTAAGAGGAGTCACTCATGCCAAAAGTTGCAAAGAAGAAGACGAAGAAAGTTGCCAAGAAGAAGACGACAAAGAAGCGGAAAGCCAAGAAATAGGTTTTCTGACAATTAACCGCGTCGCTTCGGCGAACGCGGGGTTCACGGTGCTCCCGCTTAGGCGATAGGGGTTACCGATGACGAAGGCAAAGGCCGCGGTTTCCGGGCACAGGCGCTAAGGCGTCGCCAGGGAAGCCGCGGCCCGCCCGTTTCTGGGGGTGCGTCCTTCATTTTTCTGCCGTGGCACCTCCCTCACTTCCCCTGACTTGCCATTAATCGATTGCTTGGTGAAAGTGCGCCCGCCTCCATACCGGAACCCACCTTGAGCACAGAACCAACGGCCACCGCCCTCGACGCCTTCGAAGCAAAAACCAAATCCGACACCGTCTTCCTGGGACACCCGAGAGGGCTGGGCTGGCTTTCGGCATCCGAGTTCTGGGAACGCTTCTCCTATTACGGCGTGCAGCCGCTTCTGATCCTCTACCTCACGCACTATCTCCTGCAGCCCGGCCATATCGAGCATGTGTGGGGGATCGAGCTGTTCCAACAGCTAATGCGGTGGCTCGGTCACGCAGTGCCTTGGCTCTTTGGCAATCAATCGGATATGGCGCTCGCGTCCAACGTCTCGCAGCTCTATGCGGGACTGGTCTACGTCACGCCGCTCGTAGGTGGGGTTCTGGCAGACCGCGTGATCGGTCGCACCATGGCCGTGACAATCGGCGCAATCCTGATGCTCATCGGTACCCTGATGCTGGCGCTCGACCAAACGTTTCTGTTGGGGCTGGCGTTTCTTCTGGGCGGCGTGGGTTGCTTCAAAGGCAACATCGCGAGCCAGGTCGGCGATCTTTACTCCATCGACGAAACCCGTCGCGCCGATGGTTTCCAGATCTATTTCATGGGAATCCAGCTTGCGGCGATCGTCACGCCACTCGTTTGCGGCACGCTGAGCCAGAAGGTTGAATGGCATCTCGGCTTCGTCGCCGCGGGCATCGGCATGGTGCTGGCGCTGGTGATCTACCTGGCGGGCCGGCGCAATTTCCCGCCCGAGCCGATCCGCAAATCCGCCGTTGCGGAGAAGCGTCCACCGCTGAAAGGACGCGAGCTGGGCGCTGTGGTCCTGCTGGTAGCGCTGCTGCCGGTATTGGCGGTGTCGATCATCGGCAACCAGGAGATATTCAACGCCTATGAGGTTTGGGCCGAGAGGAGCTACCAGCTCACGTTCTTCAGCTGGACCGTGCCCGTCACATGGATGATCTCGTTCGACGCCGTTTTCAGCGCCGTGACCATGATCGGCGTCATTTCGTTCTGGCGCTGGTATGGCAAGCATTGGCGCGAGCCTGACGAGATCACCAAGATGGCCATTGGCGTCACGATCAGCGCCTTTGCGCCGCTGACGCTTGCGGGCGCGTCGACCGTCGTCGCCGCGACCGGCCATCCCGTGTCGCTCGGCTGGGCAGTTGCCTTCCACGTCATCAACGATGTGGGCTTCGCCAATGTGCTGCCGGTTGGGCTGGCGCTCTATTCACGTGCCGCGCCGAAGGGATTGGGCGGCACCATGATCGCCATCTATTACCTACATCTGTTTTTCGCGAACACCGTGCTGGTGGGACCTTTGGGCGGACTTCTAGGGACCATGACGGACGCGCGCTTCTGGCTGCTGCACGCAGGATTGATCGCGGGCTCCGCCGTGGTGCTGCTTGTGGCGCGCTTTTTCTTCGGACGGCTGCTGGCGCCGTCTTATGGGACACCGGCGGCCGCGGCGTGAAATTGCTTCATGACGTCTTAACAACGTTGACCAGTCGGCTACGTTTCGGGCCCGCAAATTGCCGTAACTGCAGCAGTCTGACCTGACTTTGAGAGAGATCATCGCGGCGACTTAACCAGTCATTTCCGACGGCTCCCCTAAGGTTATCGACAAACCGAAAGGCCCCAAATGTCTGTCGCGGGTACAACTATGCGTGCTGACAAGCCGCGAGAGCGGTTGGCGTTC
>CAVXZV010000035.1:0-242537 GCA_963766355.1 uncultured Alphaproteobacteria bacterium | reverse complement strand
TGGGGGATTTGGGATATGAGCGATGTGGCTGCGCTAATCGCGGCTCAGGAAGCCCCTGTCGCGAAACGCGGGCCGTATAAGAAGAAAGCCGCGAAGGATTGGTGGGGAAAGTTATGAGCCAAATACTTAAATGGCTTGGCATAATATCGGGCGCGCTATCTCTTTTTTCTTAGTTAGCCGCGCAAGCGACCTGCACTTAGTCGGCGTGTTCCAAAACCTCTACGTGTTCTACAAGAGTGTCTTTTATCCTATCGGGGATGTTTTGCGGCCAGCAGTTTTTCTATTACTCGGTACGAGAATGCCTTCGTGGTGGCACGAATTGATCGTGATGTATCTGCTTTTCGGTGCCGCGACTGCGCGGACTTACGCAGCATATGAAAATATTGGAAGGGACGATCAAAGAAGAAAATCGATCTCGTATTACGCAGGTGTGGTGGCCGCCTTTGTATTTTCGATCTTCTTTGTCCCAATATACGCAATCTGGAACGCTATAAGTGACGCCCGCTGAAATTGGCAGCCATGGTATTTTGCTTTTCGTGGTGATGTGTCTGGCTGGACTGCCGAATTGTTACATGGCGTCGTCATACAGACTTTTGTCGTAATCGTGGGATTTCTGGTCTTTTGGGCGCTAAACGCTGGGTTGGCCGTTGAGGGCGTCCGTTGACCACACAAGGAGACAGCCCCGAAATTTCCAAAATACGTCACTACCATCAAACCTGTTTCACGGCATACCGCCGACGAAGCCGCTACTGTCCTCGTTCTTTATCAGACTGAGACGAACCCCCACATGCCGACAGCCGGGCCTCGGGCAAGCAAGATTTTTCGCAACCTCATCGAGCTTAACGTCCCGGTGAACGACCTTCAGCAAAAGCTGGATAGGACTTTGCAGCCACATATGAAGGCACCGCTGGCAAGTGGCCTCAATCACCACGCTATCGTCCAAATCCCGAAGCGCCATGTCTTCCAGCCACGTCACCAGAAGTCCTCCGCTGACGGAATGCGGTTGTATGCGATCTTGCCGCCCGCATAGCCACCGGGCGGCGGTGTCCATGGGCCTACCGTGACGACGCGCTTGCCGAACTTCTGATTTAGCCGGTCAATCGTATTGGTGAGCAGCTCGCAACGCTGCCGGTCTTTATTGTCGTCCAAGAGCATATCAAGCTGGCGCTCTGTGGCCCGCGTCAAGCTTGAAAGCGTGACGCCGACGCGCACAATCTCTGCTCGGCGCGCAATTTTACTACGAGCCTTTTCCCAAAGAGCTTCTAACGCCCTGAGACACGCTTGATCGTCCTGCACAGCATGAAGTTCACGCTGCCCGAACCATGCGCCATTTCGTATATCGAGCCACAGCCACAGAAGTCCCGCATAGTAACCGTCACGGCGCATCCGCCTTGCCGCTTTGGTCAGGAGCAGCCGCGAACAGGAGCGGGCGTGATCCGCTGTGCGCCATGAAGGCGGCAAGACGCGACCATGGCCAAACATGCCGCGCGAGGTCGGCATGGCATGGATGGCGTAGCCGTGGATCGCGTACCACATGCGCTCGCCATTCACGTTTCCCCAGAGCGCCCGCAAATGCTTCGGCTGTGAACGCCACAGATCGTCCATAGTGGCAATCCCCGCGCTATTCAGGCGGCGCTCGATACGCGAACCAATGCCGGGAACCGTTTCCAGCGGCAGCACCAACAACGGGGCGGGCATTGTCTCTGGGGGCCAAATCGTGACGCCGCTGGGCTTATCCACTTTGCAGGCGATTTTTGCCAGAAGCCTATTGGCGGCAAAGCCGATGGAACAGGTAATCTGACTTCCAATGTTCTTGAATATGCGCCCATTGATCCGCGATGCGAGGCCGTGGGGATCGGCAATGGCGGCGGCGTCGAGTGTGCAGGTCAATTCGTCAATCGACTTCACCGTCTCGATCGGAATCTCACAACTGATCTCATTCAGAAGCGCTTGGTGCGCGCGCCGGAACAGATCCGGACGTTGCGTCACCAGCACCAGGTCGGGGCATAGCGCGAGCGCTTCGGGCACGCGCATGACGTTCTTGCAGCCCGCCGCCTTTGCTTCCTTCGAGCAGGCAATCACCACGGTCGAATAGGCGGCCGAGGTTTCAAACGGAATCACGCCCACGGGCCGGCCGCGCAGTTTCGGCATTGCCTGCTGCATGACGGACGCAAAAAACCCGTCAAAATCGAGGTACAGTTTTTCGATTGTTTCCGGTTTTCGCATGGTGCCCAATCCCTAAGGCTGGGCATGAGAACGAAAAGAGAACATAAGAGTCAAGCGACCGGGATGTAGGGCATGTGCAATCGCTATGAAAATCGAGGTTCTGCTAATGAAATAAGGCGCTTGGCCAGCACCTTAGGCCGGGACCTGTCCACCACGCCGGCAACGGACAATCTTGCTCCCGCAGACAATATATATCCGGACCAGGATGCGGCCGTTGTCAGGAACAGAGGGGACGGCGGGCTTGAACTCATCATGGCCCGGTGGGGTCTCCCCCCAATCCCAGGCCAATCGGCGCCGATCACCAATATCCGAAATCTACAAAGCAATTGGTGGCGTCATACCAACCGCAAAGTCATGACCGATCCGTCGCACCGTTGCCTCGTACCGTTCACGGCGTTTGCCGAGCCGGTCAGAGATTCAACCTGGTTTGTCGTTCCGGGTGTTGAGGTCGCGTATTTTGCCGGCGTCTGGCAGGCCTGGCGCGGGCCGCGGCTGGTAGAACAACCTGGAAAGAAGCGGCGGGAAAGAGAAGAACGCGATTGGACGCTATTTGCTTTCTTGACGACGGACGCGAACGACGTGGTGCGTCCCATTCATGACAAGGCGAGCCCTGTCATCCTTTTAGACCCCAACGATCAAACTGAATGGCTTGCAGGCGGAGAGCAAAGTTTTCGGCTTCAACGGCCGCTCCCGAATGAGCTGCTAAACATTAGGAATTAGACTCATGCCGCCGCGCTCGAAACTGGACAACGAAATCGGGCTGTTGCGAACGATCGTCGGAAATATGGTGACAAAGCCTGTCCCCCCGAGGGAGGTCACGCAAGACTATCTCCGATGCGAGGACTTGGCCCGTGTACTCCACATTGATACGGGGCTCGTCGGTATCTTGCTACCAGGGCGCGCGGCATTCACGCATCTCGCCGAGATCATTTCCAAGCGACACCCTAAAATTGTTCGCGGCGCGCGCTTTGAGAATTACGAGGAAAAATATTTCAAGATACTCATAGCCGACTTTGCCGGCAGAGACCCCAAGACGATTGTTGAAGCGGATGTTGCCGCTCTCGAAAAAGGACTTGTTGACTGGTTTGATACTGTGTCGGCCGCACGGACCGTTTTCGTTCCATGCCTCGTAACCCACACAGCATCGAGGCGCTTTTCAATAGGTCCAGTTACCTTCATTCATATAGACGATGTGAATCCGACCGAATATCACCGCATAGACGCTGCCGGCGAACCCGCCGCAACAGGTGATTTGAACCGGATATTGGACATGATGCGAACTGAACGCTCGCATTGGCTTGCCGTCGCGGAGGTGCAAGGTTGCGATAGAGATAAGGCGTTCGAGATCGCCAATTTATCGGTCGATCTAGCAATCGTCACGCTGCAACTCGCACAACCGTTCCTGGGAACGAGAAATATGTCGCGCCTGGCCACGCGACGCGGACCCGCAATGCTATCGACGCTTTCAGTCTCGGAAGGGTTTTTTTCGGGAGACTGGTCGAACAAAGAACCCGGTCTCTCAATCGGCGCCGGGCTATTAAACGAAATCACAACGAACGCGGCGGCGCTTGTGACCTCTGTAGGGAACTTCGTGAACTCGTTCACGACGGGGACTTACCGCCTCCCAAAATTGGAGCAGGCTTGGTGTGACGCCGCGTACTGGCTCCATCAAGGTTTGGCGGAACCACTGGATTCAATAGCCGTCTCAAAATTGGAGACAGCAATTGAAGTATTGCTGGGGGCGGAGAGCAGCAAAGGCAGTAAATCCCGGTTGATGAAAGCAATGGATGCGATCTATGGGCTGGGGCCTACCGATCCAATACACCCGGCAAGCACAAAAACGACGGAACAATTCAGTGTCGGGCTGGTATCTGACCGATCACAAATTTTGCACGGTACGCGTTCGACGTTAAGCACCAGATTCAATGACAGCCGCGACCGCCTGGAAAATCTGGCGATAACAATGGTTCGTGCCGCGGCCCTCGAATTTGAGGAGTATGTTCATACCGCCTCGCCTGGCGACAATGCCGATGCTTTTATGGCGTGGGTTAAGTGGCGTCGGCAGCAGCCAGACCGTCAACGTCCATCGCAAAAATAGTAAGAAGTCGCATTATGGGCAATTGCGGCTGGTGCACCAGCGACCGAATCCCCTAAGTTCTCACTCCCAGCAAGAAAGGGGACTTTTGGGCTACGACCTTACATTTGACGCTGTCGACGACTTGGTGGGAGCGCGACTGTTCAATCGCCTGCCACACCCAAAGTTCGGGCAGTCTTTTTCCCCTCATCGCATCGGCCCTCTGATTGAACTAGCGTTCCACGCGAACGAATCACGCGTTGGACCACTAGCATCCTCGCCCTGGCTGGACGATACAACGGAATCGGAATTTCGCGGGCTGCTCGCTGGCAAGACGAATAGCTGGTACGATAATGCGCGCGACATTGGGTTTCAGCGAACGGTTTATGATCCCGAACTAGAGGAACATGCTGCTATCCGCACGGGCTTTCTCGTCGCGGCGGAACGCGCTGCGATGCGCGCTGGATTTTCAAAGCCGGTTGCTCAAAGCTTGGCCGCGGCGATCCGCGAGATGGAAAACAACGTCCACGAGCACTCTCAGCTCTCTGAGACAGGAATCATGGCCTTCCAGTGCCATGGTCGTGCGTTCGAGTTCGTCGTCGCTGACTGTGGGCTTGGCGTTTTGGCTACCCTTCAGGAAGCGCCGGAGTATGTGGCGCTGAAGGATCATGGCCTCGCCCTGCAGGAGACCTTGAAGGATGGGGCATCACGTTACGGGTGTACCGCGAATCGCGGCATGGGATTTCGCGACTTGTTCGTCGGGTTGGCGACGCTTAACGCTGATTTACGATTTCGATCTGGCGACCACGCGTTGACGATTGAGGGACCGCATCCGGAGCTGAAGACGGCGCAGCTGGCGCAGAAGCCGTTTTACCATGGGTTTCTCGCGTCTGTGCGATGCGAGTTACCGCAGTCGCGGCGCATGCTTCACTGAAGATACGCTCCACCCGACCGCCTGCGACGCGAATATTCTTATTGAGAAGGTCGTCAACGGGCATGCCCGGCGCGGTCACAACGGGATGCGAGCAAAGTTTCAAGTCGTTACCCTCCACAAGGAGACGCCGCTTCATCGCCTTGACGAATGGCACGCTATCCACAAAGGACACCTTGGCGAAGGCCGGGGCGGAGATGGCTTCAATGCCCCCCACCATGGTCAGGTGCAGTGGACGACCGACATTGTGCGCCAGTAGAGCGAGCTGTTCCAGGTGGAACTGCCGCCGGTCCTTAAACCTCCAGACGGTGGCGAACTCATAGGAGATGTGTGTGATCTCCTCATGCTCACGCAGATAGGTGGTCCACCGCTCATAATCCTTTTCGGTGCGCGCATTCAGGTGTAGCGCACACGGCACGCCGCCGACTAAGAATTCATGATTCACCATAGCGATGCGCTTCATCGAGTGCAGGTCGTCGTAGCGGATTTGGTTGGTGAAGAGGCTGAAGTTGGGCGCCGTCACCAGCTCGTACCCCTCGCCCGCGATTTGAGCTATGATCTCCCTGCGCCGCTCACTAAGCCGCCACCACGACTCGATGTCCTTGTCCCTGCCTGAGCCGAGAAGAACAATCCGGGTGAATGGGTGAAGCTTGAACTGCTTCGCCAGTGCTACCCTGGTCGGCAGACGAAGCGTGCCGTCCCGCTTGTCGTATAGTGCGGTCAGCGGCACAGCGACGACTTGTGCTTCCAGAAGACCGTTGCGGCGGTAGCCGTGATAGAGGTGCGGGATGTAGCCGGGAAGCTTGATGACACGCAGCTTCTGAGCAGCCGGGATGTTGCTGAAGGTGAGGCTGTTGATCTCCCGCATACGATCTCTGAACATGACCGGGTTGTTCGGGCACATCGCCGTACAGGCGTCAGGCTTACCGCAGCATTCCTCCATGCAGTTGATACCGGCCTGCTTCTTGTGAATGCCGCCGCAGGTTGGAAGATCGGCACAGACGGAGCACCCCAGCGCCATGGGGTTTCTCACCTCGTTGTCCCAGCGACGACGCTCCTGCCCCGTCAAACAGCTGGCGCGACGCTTGGGTTCCCCAGGACTACGATGGTTCTTCAACCGCAAAACGATACCTCCACAGTTCCGCTAAGCGGATGCACTTTCGTCACCTCGCCGATCTCGACGCCGGCGCCATCGCGGACATGGCTGGCGAAGTCTGCGGGAGGTGCATCGAATTCGATCACGACCTCCGTGCCGTGCTGGCCAACCAGCTTGTCACCGCGCAGGCGGATGATAACGGTCTCGCCGGTGATGATGGTGGCGTCGTTCACGACTTGACCGCGCGCCGAGCGATTGACGCACTGGACGCGGGCCCCCAGGAGTTGCGGCGTGCGGAGCGCGACCTCGCCGCGGTCGAGTGCTTTATGGAATGATCTGCCGATGCGCTTGAGAAAATCAACGCCCATTAGATGGCCTCCAACAGAGGTTTGTATTTCTTGGTGCGTCCTTCTTGGATCTCCATCACGAGGCTCTTGCTGGCCAGCGTCGCAAGGCGGTTGTTCCAAGCCGTCGGGCCGATGTCTTCGTCCCCAGCCTCGTTGTGCAGGTCGGTGGCGCTCGCGGCGCCCATTTCCTTCACCATCCGGAATGTGTCATTGAGCTTGGCTTCGAGTGCACCTAGCAGGACTGGATCGCTAATCGCACCCACCGGTGACAGCGCGCAGGCGATCATCGCATCCTTCGCGCGCGCCAGAAGATCGTTGAGCTCTTCACCCACCTTCTCAGAAAGATTGGCAACGATCAGATATGCCGCCGAGCGACCAAGCCTCAGGTGGTCACGCAGTCGGATGATGGCTTCGGTGAGGAAGCTTGAAGTGGCAAGCTCGATCCCATGGAAGTCGACGATCACCATCGTCGGCTCCTCGATAGCCGGAAGGGCTTCAAGATTGCGCAGGAACATGCGCTTGCCGTCCAGCTTGCCGGCCAGCATGGGCCCTATCTCCGGACGGAAAATTGGGATGATAATTTGTTTCATGTCGCTCACTTTCAGAAATGAATATAACTGACCCACTACATATTGCAAGCGCTTTCTTGTTCCCCCATGGATGTAGATATTTATTCAATCAATTCGGGAACTTGGAGTGTACAGCCTACTACGGCTTCAAAAATGACCGATAGCTATTTGACATATTGTCTGATAACTTATTGTCATGATGACAACGCGCGAGTTTGCAGAGGACCTGTCTCACTTGCGGCTTACGCTCGATGAAGCAGCCCACCTCCTAGGCGTTTCCGAGCGCAGCGTTCGCCGGTGGACGGAGGGTGAAACGGTGCCGGGCCCCGTTGAAGCCGCACTGCGGGCATGGCGGCATCTCCAATCCCGCAACCTTCCATGGAAGCCCGAACTCGGTGGCCGTTTTCCAGGATGACCAGGACCAGATTGGGCGGGTCCGCGACCACGACAAGCTTCTTTCTCACCTGATCTCGGAAGTGGAGGCGCGGGGCGGCCCGGCAAATCCGTGGGCAGTCGATCTCAACAAGTGTCGTGCTACGTTTGGGACTGCGGAAGTCAGTTTTTATCGCCTGCAAGGCGGCGGCTTTTCTCCGTCCACCTACCGCCGGCTTGACCGCACCCCCACCGACAATGACAAGCTCGAAATTCAAGACGCCTGTTACTGCATTGCGCAAGCCGTCTCGCGTGCGCGAGAGACCAATGCGTCGTTGCTCGACATCGCAGAGTACACCCGCAGGCATGCTAGCACATTCGCTCAAGACGGCGCCTCGTCGATCGGTCCTGCCGAAGTCGGACGTCGAACCGCAAAGATTTGCGCTTTGGCAGACGATTTCACTGGATTGGCGGAGAGCGCCCTGGAGGGTTTTGCCGCGTACAGCGAATTTGAGGCGATACTTCGCGCGCTTCATCGTCTCGGGTTCTTTCCCGAAATGTCGCTGGTCTCCGCAGTCGCCCATAATATGGTCGGGCTACCTGGCTCCCGAACATGAGCGACGACCGTTACCATTATCCACCAGAATTGCTGTCGCAGCTCGTCGACACAATCCCGCTACTGTGCAAATCCAAAAAGGACACGCTGCTCTTTTTCCGCGGCGCGGGAATGACGCCCACCATGATGGAAGTAGTTCAGAAGGACTTCGACACCGATCGCGATGGCATCAACAAGTATGAGATTGCCCGGCGGCTACTGACCCAATTAAACGAGTTGGGCGACCGAGCATTGGCGATCCGGCGCGAACTGCTTCGCCGTGTCGTGGAGTTCGAAGATTTCACGCGTTGCTGGGATTCTGACGTGATGAAAGCCAAGGGCCTCGTTGCCGAGATCCAACGCACGGTCAATGTGAAAGACAGCTTCACGCGCATGAAACAAGAGCGCGATCATGAAGCTGCGGAAGTAAAAAATGCCCGCGATCGGGAAAGAATCGCAGGGCTGGAAGCGGCTAAGGCAAAGCGCGAGCGCATCAATAGCGCCAAGTTGAAGCTTTTTGCCCTCTTCGGCGAAGCAGATCCTCACAGGCGCGGAAGGGCGCTAGAAGCGGCTCTCAACAGCGTCTTCGCGGCCTATGACGTACCTGTCGAGGAAGATTTCCGCCGCGTGTCAGAAAGCGGCGTGGTTATCGAGCAAATCGACGGTGTCATTGACGTCGACAGCGATACCTACCTAGTTGAGATGAAGTGGTGGGCCAACAACATGGGCCCAGCAGAAGTCAGCCCCCATATCAGCCGTATCCTACTACGTCCCGGCGTGTATGGGATTTTCATTTCTAACACTGGCTATACGCCGGCCGCATTGGACATGTGCAAGGATTTCCTCCAGCACGGCCTCCTCATTCTTTGCACGCTTCAAGAAATCGTAGGCTTGCTCGAGCGTGAAGGCGACCTAGTGGCGTTCATCAAGGCCAAGGTCCGCGCCGCGAAGCTGCACAAAAAGCCATTTCATGAGATTCTGGAGTAGATCCTCGGCCGCGGGCGGATGCGCCGCTGAATGCGGTAATTGCCGCTTTCCACGAGGGCGTCGGCCATCGCGTCCAGGTCTTGGTCGGTGAAAGGTTTCAACTTAGTGGCTTGGAGCACCCGGGACCTTCTTGAGCAAATGCGCTACGGAGGTCGGGGTCCAGACCAGATTCCCGGCTGGTGTCCGAATCTTCATAGCCTCCAGCTGGCCACCTATACCACGAAGAGACATCCCGGGGCTGGCCAGCGCGATACCTCGCACCAGGACCGCTAATTCGTCACTACGCTGGCGCCGTGGCCGCGCCGATCGGCCCATGATTGCCCGGTCAACCAATCCTTCCGCCACAAGGCGGCGAACGCTCTGGCGCAACCTCTTCACCGTCCAGGTTGAGCCTGTTGCCTGGCTTACCGCCGCAGCCACGTCGGGCCAGGGTCTTCCCGGGCGCATTTTGCGGACTGTCGGCATGAACGTCTCCATGCTGTCGATTAACCGCGTGACGTAAGTCTCGTCCATGGATTTGACGATCTTGGCGATCGCAGCCGGATCGCCGGCACGAACTCCAGGATTGCCCCCTACCCTGCCCCGTGCTCTGGCGGATGCCAGCCCGGCCTTGGACCGGTCCGCAATCAGCGCCCGCTCCAGCTGGGCGACAGCGCCCAGCACTTGAAGCGAGAACATGCCCTGCGGGGTCGTAGTGTCGATTGGATCGCGGAGCGAGCGGAAATGGGCCCCCTTCTTTTCCAGGGTCTCGATGACCTCGAGCAGGTGGGAGACCGACCGCGCGAGGCGGTCGATCCGGACGACCTTCAGAATGTCACCTGCCTTCATCTCCCGAACTAGCCGGGCCAGCTCGGGCCGGGTCCGGCTTGCGCCAGACGCTTTCTCCACCACCAGGACGTCAAATCCGTCCTTCCGCAGCTCGTCGGTCTGAGGATCGAGGTCTTGAGCGTCCGTGGAGACGCGCGCGTAAGCGAATACCTGGCCCATGGGCCATTTGTACAAAATACCGAGTTCAAGGCAAACGGGTGTTTGGTAATAGGATAGTCTATTGTACAAAGCGGGTTCTCTGGCACATCAGCCAGTCGCTGCATGCCTCAGCGACGATGCGATGGCAGGCCACGGGGTCGGAATCGCATCGGCCGAAGGCCCATCTGCAGCCCCTCGCCAAAAAGAGACCGAAAACGCAGGGCAAGTGTATCCATATGTGCTCTATGATATACGAATAGACTATGATTTGGATGCCTCGCACCTAATGGCAGGTCCGCAGTGCTGGAAAAACTGTCTATAACACAACAGCTTATCGAAATCGGCGCTGCCTGCGGTGAAACCGCTGGAATATTGGACATTTCCTATCTGCGGACAGCGCATCAAAGGCGCCAGCGGATCATCGAGGCGGTTGGGTCGGCTGCTGTCGACGGCCGCAGCACGACCCAGGAACGCCTTTATGCTTGGCTCAGCGAAATCCCCATCCAGGCCCAGGCCAATCTCGGGGCCGAAAGTTATGCAGCTGAGCTGTTCGCGGTGCTGGCTAATCCCGAGATGCCCTCCCCCCTCGCCCATGAGGCCCAGGACCTGGCCGCCACCGCGCGGAGCCGGGCGGGCCGCGATCCTCTCGCTGGGGCCGCTATCCTGTTTCGGGGCCAGGACGCCGTAACACCAGCCTCCCGCGCCGCCTATGCCCTCTTTCTGCGCTACGCATTGGGTCCAGGGGAACCTGCCCTCTCACCCCTGCTATTGGGGATCGAGGCCGCGGCAAGGCGCCCTGCCCGGGTGTTCGACACCTATGTCACCGAGCGCCTTTTCAAGGCGTCCCGCCGGGCACTGGCGAATGCTCGTACCCTTCGGGATGCCATCGCGACCGTCTACACCGTGCTTGGGAAATCGCGCACGTCGTCGCGTGTTCACGCGATCGCCGAGCTTCTATTTGCTGGCCATCCTCTCAGCATCGCTTCTGCGAGTAAGATCTTCCGGATTTCGCGGCTAGCCGCGCGAAAGCATTTGATCCGGCTTGAGCGCGACGGCCTGGCCGAGCTGGCCACGCGGCGCAAATCCGGGCTCGTCTATATCGCCCGCGACGGTCTTATGACCTTTAACCAGGCGGGTCTTATCCCTCCACCAAAAGCGTCAACACGGCTCGCTGTAACAACCGGCAAACGGTTGTCGGCCGAAGAACGGACAAGGCTGGATGCTGTCGCTGACGACGTTGCCGGTCGGATGCACGATCTGGATCGGATGGTGGCTCGGCTAAATGCTAAGGCGTAAAAATGCCCGTATTTAGGGCTTAACTCGCGCATTCCAGGGATTCACAATGTCGATCCCGCAATTCGTAAAGTCGCTGACATTTCGAGTCGCAAGTCGCCCGCCACGCGATTGCGTGATGGCTGCAATTTGCCCATCTGCTTGGCTGATAGGCTGGCCCGCAAGGCGTCGGGCCGACGCGATGGCGGCATAGATTTCTGCGGCGTCGGAATTGAAAGGCAAAATGCGGCCTTGGAAATCGTCTTCAAACATCAAAGTCGCGGCGGTTAACAGGGTGGATTGGCGTTGCCCTTTGGGCATGATTGCGATCCCGTACATGATTTCCGCTTGCGTTATTGCTGTCGTGAAAACGCTCGCGGGCGCTTGAGACCTCAGCCATTCTTGGATGCCTGCGTCAGGTTCCGGCCGAAGTACTTCCGAGAGCACGTTGGTGTCGAGGACGAGCATTATTCGAGATCAATCGGCCTGATCGCTTCGCGCTCGATTGGGGGCAATTCAACGCCACCCAGCGGCGCAAAACGGCTGCGTATCGCATCGTAGATGTTTCCGCGACGCGCAGGTTCAGCGGCCAATGCTCCTGCAAGAATTTCGCGCGCCTCTTCTTCCATAGACCGACCGTGTTCGGCGGCTCGAATTCTCAAGCGTGTTTTTACATGGTCGTCCATATTGCGAATAGTCATGCTAGCCATCGGGTTACCATCTGCTATCAACGCTTGCAGAATATGCATTGCAATCGTTAAATACAATAGGAGTTCCGCAGCATTATGCCCCCTCCCCCATCATCGTTGGGCAAACATCCCGGGGAGATTGAGGGGCGGCGCCCCTCGGTTTAGGATATCTATATCGATATCCTACACATATCGATATCTATTGCGATATCGAAATAGATAGGCTATCGATATGCCTATCGAGATCGATATCTATATTTAGGAGCAAGTATGCCGGTCATTTCCTTTGCAAATCCCAAGGGCGGTTCGGGAAAGACCACCTTGGCCATGGTTCTAGCGCTGGAGATCGCAAAGGGCGGGGCGCAGGTGGCGGTGATCGACGCGGACCCCAACGCGATTATCGAAAAATGGGCGGCGGCACGGACGAAGGAGGGCAGGGCGGTTCCCTTTACAATCGTGGCACGGCCTAAAGAGGCCGACATGGTCACGACAATCGCGAACCTGTCGAAGACCCATCAATTCATCCTGGTAGACCTCGAAGGCACGGCATCACGCATGGTTTCGCGTGCCTTCGCACGCTCCAACCTAGTGCTGATCCCACTAAACCTGTCTCCCATTGACGCCAGCTTGGCTGCCGAGGCGGTTCGGCTCGTCCATGAGGAAAGCGAAACACTCGAACGGCCGATCCCCTATCGGCTGGTCTACAGCCGCACCAATGCAGCAATTGCGACCAAGAGTTCGCGACGGATTTCAGAAGCCATCGAAAAAGCCGAGCTGCCAATTCTGCCGGAAAGCCTAGTGGAGCGGGCCGCGTATCGCGACATCTTCGATTTCTCGAAAACTTTGGACGAGTTGGATTCTCAAACGTCTGGGCTCCCGCAAGCGAAGGAAAATTCTTTCCGGGTCGCCCAGGCCGTCATCGAGGCTTTGAAAGAGGTCGCTGGAAAGGACAAGGCGGCATGAGCTACGGGTTTGATAAAGCCAAGAAGCCGATCGAGGCAACCGCGCCGATCGAGAAGAAGCTCGACATGACCGGTTTGGACATGGCGCCGCCCGCGATTACGCCCGAACAGGAAGCCGCCGTGGTGGCGAAAGGCGACGCGTTGGGTTTCGGTCCGCGAGAACCAGTTGCGACGCCGGTTGCATTAGATACCCGTCCTCGGCAGTTCACTAGCCCAACTCGGAAGCGCAAGGCGGTGCCTACGAAATCCATCCTAGTGAAAGGCCCGGAAGCGGTTATGGAACGCTTTGTGGCTTACACCAACGATATTGGTGCTGGGGCCTACTGGGAGGCGCTCGACGTACTACTGAAAGCCAAGCAATGGTGATCGACTGAGAGTAAGATCGCCGGCATGGCGCTAATCAACGCTAAGACAATCTTCGCGCTGGGTTGCGTCGGCATCATCATGGCTGCACTTTCTGCTTTCACGCGACCAACGGCCTTGCTTCTCTACAACCCTTCGCCAAGTGAGCCGATAGGCTTCTACCGCTTCACGACTGCCAAGCCCACGCCTGGCCAGCTCATCTCCTTCAAAGTTCCGGTGCAGGGCCGAGCCTACGCCGCGCAGCACCTCGCATATGTTCTGCGGTATTCGATCCTGAAAGAGATTGCAGCAGGGCAGGGCAGTACGGTTTGCGCGGATCACGCCGTCCTGAGCATCGACGGCCGCGCCCGCGCCATAATCGCCGACCATGATCGGCAGGGTGTTCAGCTGCCTCACTGGCATGGGTGCCGGCGGCTAGCCGCAGGAGAGTATTTTGTATTCTCCAATCACATTCCGAACAGCTATGACAGCCGGTACTATGGCCCCGTGTCGTCGCGCCAGGTGTTAGGTGTGTACACGCCCTTATGGACTTGGTGAATCGATGGACACCCCGCAATGGCACTAAACCTAATGACGCTTGCCGCTCTATGCGTCGCTACAACTGCCGCACCGGCAACCCGGGGTCTACCGGCCGGGACAGACTGTCCGGCAATCGAGCGGACCTATCAGGATGCGTTGGTCCGAGTCGCACCTTTGGTTGATAGCTCCCGCGGGCGTGACGCTATCGCCCGGGTCGCCTATGCCGAAGCCGGCAACCAGGGTGACTCCGGATTGGCGGGAGTTGTCTACACGATCCTAAACCGATTGGTGGACGGTAGTTTTGGAGACGGCCTGGACAGGGTGCTGGACGCACCCGACCAGTTTGAGCCGGTCACGAGGGCAGGGGGGAACTGGACCGCTCTGCCCGTTCGCGCGGCCATCGAGCAAGCGCATATCGACACAATCTTGAACCTAGCACTGGACGGGCGCTTGCCGGACCCGACGAACGGGGCACGGTTTTTCCAAAACCCGGCGATTGTAGCCGCTCGTGCCTCGGCAGGGACGGTGCGGCCAGGCCTTGTGAACTTCGGAGGACAGAAGCCGGTCGCGGTGATCCGGGACCATGCCTTCTATGACGCCGGCAAGTCCCAGGCAGCAGCGCGACCGACACCATCCTTATTTGTGCCGGTTCAAAGCGCCCAAGCTGGGACGGCGGGTGCCTCTGGTGAGGCCAAGACATCTGCGCTGGTTTCCAATTCCCTGTTCGTCCCGATTCAGGCTGGACACTAAAAGTCAGAGCTGTCTCTCGTCACCGGGTGTTGCTGCCAGCCGACGTTCAGCCTCTGCCGTAAAAACGGTGTCAGAAGGCAGGGAGGGTGCTGTCAAAGGGGGCGGTACTGCTTTGGACTGCGGCGGCACGATGAGGGTCCAATCGCGCGGATCAGTCACCCGGCGCGACAGCAAGGAATAAAGTTTCTTCGCGAATTCCGGGTTGGTCTTTGCTTCGGCGAGGACCGCACCGCCGATGATGATTTTACGGCGGGTGTCCTGTTTTCGACTGTGAAATTGTTCCCGGCTCTCGGCTAAGCCTTCACGGGCCAGTTGCTGTTCGACGTGGAGTACGTGGATAGCGTATTCGGCCAAAAGAGCCTTTACGCCCTCAGCCACAGCCAGTTTCTTCTCATCCATCGCTTAAATCCCTTGTGGAAGACGGTAGATGGCAGGAGACTCAGACACAAGGGAAAGCCGGAACGGCGCACTTATACAAACTCTGCGAGTTTGCCCCGCGCCCTTCGGGGATGTTGCCCTCGTCATCCGATCACGATTCGGGCTGGCGAGGGAGCCAAGGGGCGAAGCCCCTTAGCGATCCGATGGAAAGGTGAGGGAAGTGGCCGACTACCGCCTGTCCGCGAAAGTGATCTCCCGATCCCAAGGACGCTCGGCGACCGCGGCGGCTTCTTATCGGTCCGCCAGCGAAATCGCCGATGATCGCACCGGCGAGATTCACGACTACACCCGCAAAAGCGGTGTCGAATGGACTGGTATCGCCGCGCCGGAAAATGCGCCGGCCTGGGCGCAGGACCGCTCGAAATTGTGGAACGCGGTCGAGGCGGCCGAGACCAGAAAGAACTCGCAGGTTGCCCGCGAAATACAGCTCAGTCTTCCGCATGAACTGAATTTCGAGCAGCGCAAAGCACTCGTCTGTGAGTTCGTTCAGAAGGAATTTGTGGGCCGGGGCATGACGGCGGATATCGCTATGCACAAGCCGGAGCGGCGCGGCGACCACCGAAACTTCCACGCCCACATCATGCTGACCACGCGGGAAATCGGCCCCGAAGGTTTCGGCGCAAAGAACCGGGATTGGAATAAAGTCGAGACCTTGGCCGCGCTGCGGGTGTCCTGGGCCGACGCTCAGAACGCCCATTTGAGGAAGCATCTCGGTGCGAACGCGCCCCAGGTGACCCATCTTTCCTACGTCGATCGGGGCGCAGACAAACTCCCGACGCAACATCTTGGACCGGATGCAACGGCTATGGAGAGGAGGGGGGTCGATAGCGAAAAGGGAGCCTACAACCGCTCGATCCACGACAGGAATGAGAAGGTCAAAGCTTCGCGCGCGCGACAGAAAGAGATCGAAACCACACTCGAAAGACGCGTGGAGTGGAGCCTCGGAAAGGTCAGTCTGACAGCCGGGCTCGAATACGAGCACCAGGTCAAGGCGGCGAACGCGGCGCGCTTCGAGCTAAAAACCATCTTGGATCGGCAGAAGGCTTTGGGGCCGAAAGTCACGCATGCCCGGTTACGGCGAGAGGTACTCAAGCAGCCTGACGACGCTCTTAAGATGGCTAAGCGAGGTCAGAAATCCGCGCAGAAGGCGTTGGCTAAGTTCGAAGAAAGGGCAGGGCAGGTCAACGCCAGGGCGTCCGGGCTTCGCAACTGGATCAAGAATCCGCGCCGGATGATGTGGCTCAAGCTCATAGAGATTCGTGAGCGCGATAAGATCTTGGGGGAGATCAACGCCCAGGCCCTCTCGGTTCTGAAATGGAAAACACACGTCGCGGTACGCCAGGAATGGCTGAAATCCGACGAGGGCAAGGCCTGGATGAAAGAACAACAGAAACCACAACGTGAGCTTAGGACGGCCGAGAGGAAGGCCCGGCGCCATGCCGCCAACGCCGATAGAAAGGCTGGTCAGGCGCAAAACCTGTCCGAATATGCCCGGCAGTTGGATTGGGTCGCGGCGCAAAACAAGTTGCCGCAGACTGTGATCTTGCCCGATACACCGCTCAATCCGAAGGCGACCTATAACGAGATGGCGCGGGGCGTGAACCAAATTCTCCGTCGTCTCCCGCTGACCCAGCAGCAAGCACTTGCGCAGAGCGTGCAGCAGAGCTTGGGCAAAGGGCAGGGGCGTGGGATTGCTGATTAATTGGCGCACTCAGGCTGTGGCAGGTTGCCCAAGAGGCGGCGGCGTAGCGGCGCGGTGAAAGGGCGGATTACATGGCAACAATATTTCGCCGTGTGGGGTGGGCTTTCGCTATAGCCCTTTCTTCGACCCGCGCCGGAGTGTCGGGTTGTTTGTCGAGACGCCCTTCCCGACACATTCAGGACACCACGGCAAGCGGCCGAGGTCGTGCTCGCAACCCCAGCCGGGACAAACTATAGTAAGCGGTAGATTGTGGTTCCCCACCCTCGGTTTTGGACACCGACGGTGTTTCCCAGGTCACAATCTACCGGGCCGAAGCCGAATTCCGGTTTTGGACGCCGGAATCCCCATCTGGTGCGCGCGGGCGGCCCCGAAAACTCGGGTCGCTCCGCGCAAGTTTTTTTAGCCGCGTTGCCAGTGGCGAAAGATCGAAGGCTGTTCTCTGCCCTTTGCGCCGCACTTTTTTGATAAGTCCTAGTTCCTCGATTCGCTGAAGTGATCGCTGCACAGTGCGCGGCGACGCACCCATCCTGCGGGCGATCGTGACCGTCGTCGGAAACGGCAACGAATTCTGCGTACCACCAATGCAGGGTGAGGTTGATCACCACGACCAGATCAATCGGGGTCAGCTCCAGAGCGAATTGATACTTGAGCAAAGCGTCTGGCAGCACCTGAAAGCCCGCGTCGATCGCATCCCCCCATTTCTCGCGCGACACAATTCGCGGGTCAGCTTCCGCAGCGGTTCGCTTTGGGGCCCGCGGGCGCTCTGAATGGGTTTTGACTGTGTTCCAAGTCGGCATGGGGCCGCTTAAATCTGAAAAGCTAGGAACATGCAAGAGATATGATTATCTGGATATGATTAGGGCGACAAATACGACGCATTTTTTTGTCACGAGTGTCGCGTGCAGAAAATGTGTTGGCCGTTCCGGCCGCAGTTACGCACGCCGCCGCGCCCACCCACCTGCGCGGCGTCTGTGTCTCCTGGTGGCTGCTGATATGGGCGTGCCGCCCTGCGAAGGTGCAGGGGTGCAAAAAACAAGAATTTTTGGGACTGGTGAGATTTGATAGATTTTGGCTTATGCGACTTCCGATTTCTGAGGGGGGCCAAGATGCCGACCGACTCGACTGCGCCTGATGAGTTTGCCTACTATGCTCCGGAGACGCACTTATTCTCCGCCCTCACGCAAAGGTTTGCCAAGACAGGCCAGCTCCATGCGGAAGCGCTGTATCTGATCCTCGATTGGAAGGCACCACGGGCACGCACACGGCATCTTCGTCGGCTTGCTAGGCTTGCTGGAAGCTTCGACAAAGCGGTGAGCGATATTGCCACTGACCTCCACACAGCGGCCGAGCCGGATCAACGTCTCGGCGCGCTGATGACCAAGTGGGAGTTTCTCCTCCCCACCGCCTCGGCGATCCTCACAGTGCTCTACCCTGATACTTTTACCATCTACGACAGGCGTGTGTGCGAGGCGCTCGGCGCGTTCGACCGACTTGCCAACATGAAATGGTCGGTTGAGCTGTGGTGGGAATATCAACATTTCATCGACGCCGTGCGGGCCGCTGCGCCGTCGGGATTGAGCCTTCGCGACTGCGACCGTTGGTTATGGGGCCGAGACAAGGGTAAGGCCATGCGTGCCGAACTTTCTAGCGCAAGCCACGCAACGGCAACGTGAGTGGCTCGGCGCAGAATTCAAGAATTTAGCACCGCGCGAAAAAGGCATATGCGGCGGTATTTTCGTTCGATTTTTACCCTAGCGAATACGCGTGCAGTAGAGGAGCGCGGCGCCTCCAGGAGAGAACATGTTGTTGGGAATGTGAATCTGCTATCTTGGGCAGATTATCGGAGGACTTTTCATGACCAACCGCTCGAGACGTTTTTGAAAAAGTGGGTTTCTAAAAATGTGCAGAATGTTCCTGGTCTTCAGTCTTTGGAAGATGAGGTAATTAGGCTCAAATCTGAATTGTTAGCGGATGCGAAGGCGACAAACATTAGCGAGTCGGAATTAGCTGAGGTTTGCGGAGATATTGGTGACTACCTCACCAACGAATATGAGCAAATCCACGATCCCGAAGCTGGGTTTCGAGACCATTGATTTGACATATGTGGCGCCACCCAGAGCTGAAGGTAGAAAATGGACTATCTCGAAGAACTTGCGGCGCGCATCGCTCAGGCGAACAAAGCCGATACCGAACTCCCTATTACTGAAGCGATTGACCGCATCGAGCGGTTAAATGATGGCTTGGCAAATTTCTGGGGGAATGGTGGATGGGCTTCAGGAGATACGGCTGAACTTATCAGTAAGTCGCGGCTCGACTGGCAGGTGTCGCTTTCGCGGTCCCTTAGACATTGGGCGAATGAACCCGCAGACTCCATTGAAGATGGAGACCTAATCCTCGCATGGACAAATCTCGGCAGCCTGATCGAGGGAACGATTAAGCTATTTTTGTCCGTCTATTTTTCTGACTATAAGAATGACATCGAAAAACTGAAGCAGACGCATGCGTGGCACGAGAAGAAGAAAACGCTGCTTGAGCCGGATGGGCTGACGATTGGGGTATTGCTCCACTACTGCAAACTCGCCGAGCTTCTTCCCGCAGACGAGCTTGAACTTTGTGAACTCGTGCAAAGCCGTCGCAATGCCATTCATGCCTTCAAAGACAGGCCGATTGGGACTGGCTCAGAGTTGCATCTAGCGATCAAGGCCTATCTCGGAATGCTCCGTTCGACGAACTCGCGGCTACCGTACCCAGAAGACCAATACCAGCCCCGCGAATTCTAACGCTCCAGATACTTTGGTGTATATCTCAAGAAATTTGCATGAAAACTAGGCCGCTGATGCGGTTGCGCTTTTCCGGTGCAGAAATCCGGTTCGGAATCGTTCCATGATTTACGGTTATGCACGGGTATCAACGGACGGCCAGAGAGTTGATCCACGGCGAAGCAATCAAGTCCAAGGAGTTTGGCACAACAGTATTTCCGCTCAAATTCCAATACGCTCGATTTCATCGACCGTGACCTCATCGCCGCGCCGATCATAGAGTTGCGTGGTGCGTAGACTTTCATGGGCCGCGATTGCTTGAGCATTTTCGAGCGTGCCGCCAGCTTCAAGATAGGCGGTAATGCCAGTTGCGCGGAACGTGTGGCAGCCGATCTTGCTTCGCTTTCGCAGCGCCGGCGCGCGGCGCCCGATCATCCGAAACACATCGACGCGGTGCATCGCTTCGCCAGTGAGTTCGCCCGTCTTGCCGCGCGCGGTGCGGAATAATGGCCCCTTGCGTGAGTCCTTGAGCCCGGCGGCGGCAATATATTCGTCCATATACTGTTCAAGCTTATGGTGTGCGGGCACCTGATGGAGTTTGCCGCCTTTTTCGTGCAGCCGCAGCCACCAGCGCTTGCCCTGCGGGAAATAGTCTTCGACCCTCATCGCCACGACGGCGCTGACGCGGCTAAAGGAATAGGTCATCACGGCGATGAGGGCACGGTCGCGCAGCCCGACCAGGGTCGAGGTGTCGATGCTGTCCAGCAATTTGCGCGTCTCGTCCTCGCTGAGAACGGGGGTTTTCCCGCGCTTTACAACATGCTTTGGCCCACGAACGGCGTGCGCTGGATTTGTGGCAATCACCTGGCCGATGACCAGCCAGTCGAAACACATGCGGATCGCGGCCAAGTGCTGCTTGACGGTGGGCTTTTCGTAGTCGCGCTGCAGGGCCTCGATGTAGGCCGCGACGTGCAAGGGCTCGATATCGACGAGCGCGCCGATCCTGGCGTCCTGGCACCAATCGAAGAAGCGACATACGGCTCTGTAATAGGCTTCGCGTGTGTTCTTGTTGCGGATCGTCGCGGCGAAGAATTCTAAGAAGCGCCGCGCCGCGTGCTCGCCGGCGTCGGCAATAATCGAAGGGACAACTCCCCCCGATCTGGCCAGTCTGGCAGCCTTGCCGCCTGTTGAGACAACCAGACCGCTCATGGCAACAGTTCGCCGAATAGCTTGGCCAAAACACCGTCCATATTGTGAACCACTTCAAACTCTTTCTTCGGCACTTGGCGGTGGTTCACCCGCTCCGGCCTGATTCCATCTTTGTTGTGTGTTGTTCGGCGCAGTGTTTTGAAGTTATCAAGGGACGGCAGCTTCTCTCCCGGCATTCCTCCGAACCACCGAAATGGCCCCAGGTTCAGCTTGGAATCGATCGCCACCCAGATCACGCAACCACTCGGCTTTTTCGTGAGAGCCAGGTTGATACCAACATCACCGCTGGCCTGCGTCTTTAATTGAATGTGGCGCACGATCGAACCTCGTGCCAGGACTATATCGTAGCCGTGGGCATCGAATTCCGATCGCAACACCTCGACATCGGTAATGCCATGACACCAAAGCGTCCGAAGCACCTCGCCGACAAACAAGTGCTCAACGATCCGCTCGCGTAGCGTCGAATGTATGAAATTTATGTCCGCCATTGGCGCCCCCCCGATTAGAGGGTTAGTGTAACATAACTTCCTTTATGTTACACTATAAATCTGCTGGTAGTGCCGTCAACAACGGTCGGAGAACCTCTCTCGGGCCGTGATGCGAGTAACAGGGATAGCGGCATCTCCGCGGAAAATTTGTTCGTGCAAATAAGCTAGCTCTTCGGCAACTCGATCTTCCGGCAGATCGAAATACCACGATCGAGGTTTACCTCGCGCTTCGCCGTTCCAACGGTATCCTCTTGCTTTCAGAGCATCCTTGGACTCGTACGGGCTATTTTCGGCCCAAATGCGGCAAGTCGTTTCCCTCGCTGTTTGCAGCAACCGCGCGAACGCTAAGACACCGCTTTTAGGTAGTGGCCGCGATAGCAATTCAATGCCGGCATGGCAGTCGTCTGTTGCCCGGTGAGCGTCATAGAAGAGACCGTATCGGCTCACCAAATATGCAAGTTTGGTTCCTTCCAGACCCTCCGCTTGCCACGGAATTTGGGTCATGGAACATGCCCAAGGCTTGGACTCGAAAGCCCTTGTGAATCGTTCGGCAAATTTCCTGTCAAATCCAGCATTGTGAGCGACAATCACCGACGCCGGTTCAATGAATGCCTCTATTTCCGCAGGATCGATGCTCTGCCCTAGAAGCATCTCTGAAGTAATACCTGTCAATGATGTGATTTCTTCTGAGAGCGGAATACCAGGCTGCCGCAGTCCTTGAAGTGGCTCTTTGACTTCAAAAATCTTGCCTTCAAGGCTATAACTGAAGGGCAGCATTGCGAACTCAATGATCTCGTCGACAGCCGGGTCCAGGCCAGTTGTTTCCAGATCAAGAAATATACCGAGTCGCGTGGAGGTCGTGTCCGGTTCGTTGATGATGTTACGAGGCTTCAGGCGTTTGAGCACCCGGTAGTCATCAGTGGACTCCAGAATGGTCGCCATCGCCTCATAGTCAGCCAATTCATGCATCCGGTTGATCTTCGTTATCCAAGCAAATCTGATAAGTCGTCTTCAATATCCGGCTCGATGGAATCTGCCCCGGCCGCGCTAGGTGGAGGCGGCGCCCCCTTCGACAGTCCGGACGCCAGTCGCGCAAGCTTTCCAGGTTCGTGAAACCATAGCTCACGGATTTTTGCGTCTCCGCTAGCGGGTACTGGTTGAGCGTCACGCACTCGAAATGTCGTTGGAAGGTTTACGGAATTTCCGAATACCAAGGCATGCTGCTTTGGCAAAGATGGCAATCTCTTCATGACTGCCTCGGAGATATAAGGCGTCATTTGTCGAATATGTGACAGATCATCTGGATTCTGGATGCGATGAACGACGAAGTTAGAACATTGAGAGAGAACCGTTTTCGATAGCTCGCTTGGACGCTGTGATGCCACGAGCAAGAACAATCCGTATTTTCGGCCTTCCTTTGCGATACGTTCAAATATCCGGCTCGCATCAACGGCATAGCGGGTTGGCCTTTCGGCAATGTAGCGGTGAGCCTCTTCAAGCACGAGGTGAACTGGAAAGCTGTTTCTTGGATCGGCGTACCGAAGCCGCCTGAATGCCATTCGAGATAAAACGGCCGCCACGAGCTCCACGACCTCGTCATCAACGGTATTCATATCGATCAGGATTATTTGGAATGTCTTTCTATAACCTACGCCACTGACCTCTAGGCCAAGAATGTCGCTGAGAAAAGATTTAATTGTTGTCGGCGCGGCCGCAGAAGCGCCCGTTGGTAGCTCGTGACGAAGGAAGGCGAACTCCAGCCGATCTTTCAGCGATTTGAACCGTGTCAGCATCTGCGAACAATAATCTCGAATTTGACGATTCCCATGTGCCTCCTCGTAGAGGATAGCGAAGTCAATGCATTCCTCCAGTTGGTCGAAAGAAAATGGCGCATTCACATAGGCCGGCAGATTGACGTTCTCTTTCAGATGCGTCCTCACCTCGTCCAAAAACGCCTTCTGCGTTCCTGGTGGATCGAAATTGCCGAATTTCTCATTACACCTGTGTTTTGCAAGAATGGTTCGGTTAAGTTCGGGCGTCCCATACTTTTCCAGAAGCGCAGACACGCGCTGTATTTTCGAAACCGGGGAATCACCATCCGCGCCCCTAAAACACTCAATAACGCAGGTCGCAACAAAATGCCGGGTAATGGCTTTCCGATTTTCATCAGTTCCACTCATCAGCCCAGTAAGGCCGAGCGCCATGCGCAGAACTGGAATTTGGGTTTTCTCGCTAGCTTGCAGAAGGAGTTCCCATTCCGATAGGTCCAAGAACCAATGCGGAAGGCGAAATTTTCCGTGATCGGCCGTACCGTCAAGCGTGATGGACCTAACCCCGATGCCGGTCTTTTCATGAAGCTCCTCAAAAGCCTGGCGATACTCGCCATTTACGTCAAAGACTAGAAAGGTCGCACCGCGGGCCTTAAATTCATCCGGCTTTTCGAAAAGTGACTGAAGAATTGACGCGACGGTGCAGGACTTGCCGCTACCGGTGTTGCCAAGCACAGCAGCGTGGCCTCCAAAGAATTCATCGACGCGCACCTTGACATCGTAGTCCTGGAAAATAACTGATTTGCCGACAGTCAACGCCTTATATCTGGTCGCAGTTGATGGTGCCGGATTTGTCGCATCTATCTGTGAGGGCGCCGGTTCCGTTGGTTCCGCAGTTTCGAAAATGCGGTCCAACTCTTCGTCAAGCGCATATAGCGCGTCAGCATAGAGTGATGGAAAAAGGGAGACGCCGAAACGAAATTCACCCTTTGGCTGCTGGGGCAACATGCCAACGGGCACCACATCAAGAAACTTGGCAGACGCGGCTTTGTCGAGCTCCCCACTATCGCTTGATCTGGAGGGCGACGAATCTTTCTCGCGGAGTCCGACGACCTCTGCGACGACATATTCTGTCTGCACCGAAATCATAAGGAATGAACCGATACGAGCGACATAGTGGACGTCGTCAAAGCCAACTACCGTAAAGTTATCTGTGCCCCCAAGCATTTCGATCACGAATTGATCGGCTGCTACCGAGATGACCTTGCCGACGCTTCTTTTTCGATCGTCAGTCGACATTCGCACTCTCTTCCGACGAACTGCGTCTGGTCGGGGTGATCAATTGTTCTACGACCTTTCGTACAGCTACATCGATGCGGTCACCGGATGGGATCGGCATCAATTTGTCGACAAATGTTTTGAAGTAATGCGCTGGAACACCTGGCGCGGCATCGCCGCCGACGATCCACACACGCGGATCTTTCAAGTCACGCAGCCTACCAATTTCGTCTCCCGTGTCAGGCGCCGCAAAAATAATGAGCCGAAACGTCGGTATCGTTAGCGCCTGATAAATAATATTATTGATGTGTTCGTCACCGAAGCCGTAGCCCACCGTGAAGAGGACGCTTTGTTCTCTCACGATGCGCAAATAGAATTCTCGGAAAAGATCAGAATAGGGTGACGCGAGGCTGGCGTTCTGCTTAGCCGGCGTCGGATAAATCATTACCCGACCGTTTGGGTCCGGCGTCTGAATTTCTCTGATGGGAAACAGACCGTGGCCATCCTCGATCCAATTGACTGATCCGTGCAGTTTGCAGAGATAGGCGAAGCCATCGACCGCCGTCCACTTTCGACTCGTAATATCGAGCTGTTCCGCTAACGCATACCGGAAAACGGCCGGATTGAATCGCCGTTCAACCGCTCCGGAGAAGCCGTTGCAGTAAGGAAGCCCCAATCGATCCATCGCTGTTTCGTTGAACAGATCATAGTTTGTGGTGAAGACCCAGGGCCGGGGGAGCGATCGGTCTCGAAACACTAGCTTTCGGTAGAATGCGTCATAAACGCCAAGCACAGTCTCGTCACCGGATGAGAACGCTCCCTGGGTACACCTTAGCAACACAAACCGTTGTATTTTCATAATTACGGTATTGACTACCGCTAAAGGTCGCTGGTGACAATTCTGGACACTCCGAGATAAGGCAAATCGGTAGCTATGAAGAACCTCCATCAATCGTTCAAGATTCGCAGAGTACGCGGAAGCTGCCAGATCCACCCCCATTGAATCTGTGAAATCTTTCGCTCTGTCGCATTTACAAAAATCTTGTCGCGCCCTTTGCCGACGGTTGCGCTGAACTCCCTGCCGAGCGGCATCATTGTTGGGATGCCAACTTGCTTGTCGCTCTCCTTATAGGAGGAGCACCCGGCGCCCAGAAGGAAGGCGACGTTTTTGGCATTCATCGCCTCGGACAATTGATCTCTCACGATCGTTGACGATCGTTCCCAATCAAACTCTTTAGTATTCTCCCCCTTCAACGTGTCGTCGCCCCCTTTTAGAAAGGCAAATCGTTGAGCTGTGGCGTTCGTGCCGTCGCTGTCGATGCTAGGTTTGGACTCGTCAGCCATTTGCCCTCGCTTCCACGATTTATCCCACGTTGACCGGAACGAGCGTCATCGTGTCGTTGCCGAAGATGTCGATCACCTTGACGGCCACGGTATAGCGGCCGGCCCTGCCATATGTGTGCACGGCGGTGTTCAGCTCCAGGTCGCGATTTTGGCGCGTGCGGAAACTCTGCCATTCGTTTTCAAAGATGTAGCCACCCGTCCAGCGTTCCTCGAACGCTTCCATTGCGAGCTTCGCCTGCGCAGGCTCGAATCCTGGAAGGGCTATGGCCTCAGCAATGCCAGTGCCTGCCGGCACCTTGATGATTTCCTTGCGGCTCATGTAGTCAAAATCCACTGCCCAATAGTCCACCCAATCCGTCCAGTGCTTGGTGAGTTTCTCCTTCCTGACAATGCCTGCCTTGTCTTTGCTCACCTTGTAGAGCTGGCCCTGCTCGCACATGACCTCGCTTTTGCCTTCCTTCATCGCTGCAATCGCGGCCTCGGCAGCGCCCTGCGTGTAATAGACCGAAAAGTCAGTCAGCTCGATGCTGACCGCGTGCTTATTATTCTTGTCATAGCGCGGCGTGGCTTCGACGAAACTGATGTCATGGAAAACCACTTGGCCCTTGTCCACGGCTCGCTTGTCGAACACTTCGGCGGGAATATATTTAGGAGAAAGGTCGATGCCCTTGCTGCGCGCTTCTTCCAGCACCGCGGGAAACAACCCCATTTCGAATTCGAAAGCCAACACGTCCACGCGAGTCGCGCTGCGCTTGCGGCATTCGATGATAACCTCTTCGACAAAAAGGCGGCCGACGGGCAGATTGATAGGACCAATCACGACCAGTCGCCCATTGCGCGCGCCATGGAAGAAGCTGTCCTGGGCCGCCGTGCTGTCACTACCGCCGAAGCCGGTGGCTTTATAGGCGCGCAGAATCAACTCGTGGAACTCTTGTTCTTTCTGGGCAAGAGCTTGTTCCTTCTGTGCGCCGGTCAACCGCCCACCGACGTTCAGATAAGCTTGGCGCTCGTAACGGCCTAGGTTCAACACCTCAAAGGCGCGAAAATCCTTCTCGGCGGCCTTCTTCTCGCGTTGAACGCCGATCAGCCGTTTACGCGTGGTGTGAATGGCGAATTTTCCTAAATCGGTCGCGATCCATTTCCGGCCAAGCTTTTCCGCCACAGCAGCAGCCGTACCTGAACCGCAGAAGAAGTCAGCGACCAGATCGCCCTCGCGACTGCTCGCCTCGATGATGCGTTGCAAGAGGCTCTCGGGCTTTTGCGTCGGGTAGTCCAACGCTTCGCGAGCTTGGGAGTTGACGACGAATACGTCGGTCCAGAGGTTTTGAATTGGCTGGCCGACATACTCGTCTAGAAAAATCTTGCGTCTTATCCGCTTTGTCTTGTCACTTGGGACGAGGAGCCGGCCTTCGTCGTCCCATTTCTGCATGATCTCCTTGGAGACCGACCATCCCGTGGGAGGCGGGGGAAATCCCTTGTACTCGTACATGAGATTGGGCCGGGGGCTCGGACTTATTACGGGAGAGTCCATAAATCGACGTTTTGTCTTCTCATCAATCCGGTTGAAGCGCTCTTCGATGTACTGCTTCGCCTCATCACTATCTTTGGTGAAGAGCTGTTCGAACGTGACCGCGTCGGACTTCGAGTACCAGAAGATCGAGTCTGTGACTGTACCAAGCCGATTCTGAGGATTTGCGCTTCCGCCTTTTCGCTTCCACACAATTTCATTTCGGAAATACTCTTCGCTGAAGACCTCGCTGAGGACCATCCGGAGAAAGGAATTCACGCGCCAATCGCAATGCACGTAAATGCTGCCATCAGGAGACATCAAGTCCCTCATCAGGATCAGTCGCTCGTATATCATCGCGATAAAGCTATCTGCACCGCGCCCCCATGTGTCCCTATAAGCTATCTGCTCCAGCAGGTTCGCTTCCTTGTGGAACGTCTCGCCACCGATCTCGATGTCCATGCTGAAATCCGCCCCCACGTCGAATGGAGGGTCGATATAGATAAGCTTGAGGCCGCCGGCGTCCTCAATTTGTTGACGGAGCGCGCCAGCTTTGAGGGATGACAGGATCAGTTTATTGTCTCCCCAGATCAGCTTGTTCGTCCAACCGCGCAACTGCCGGCCGCGGCTATCGAACAAATCTTCCATTGCCTTCGTTTCTGTGCGTGGTTCGTCAATGTGCTCCAACGTCTGAAAGGGCAACACCGTGGTACACACGTCGCGGGTTTTGCCGTTCCAGACCAGCTCAACCTCGCGCTTGTCCTCGAAGAGGATGAAACGGTATTTCTCCGGAAGAACCTTGCCTTGCTGAATGAGTGTCACCAGGTCGCGCTGATCGGCGTCGCTCAGATCGTAGGATTTCTTGTCCTGGCGTGCCATCGTCAGCCCCCTTGATATTCGCGGAACGCGCTCACCAGCCCCGCGAACGACGACGGTTTGTGCTTTTCAAAACTTTCCTGATCGACGTAGACGAAGTGGTATTCCGGCCCGCCATCGTCTTTAGTCGCCTCTGTCGCGTCCTCGCACCATTGGCGCAGGCGAGCCATCTTCTGCGGCAGGTCGAGTTCCTCGCGCCCCTTGGTTTCGACGATCCAGACGCCGCCATCCGTGATGCGCACGATGAAATCCGGCGTGTAAGTGGACAATTCGCCGTTGGCCCTCACGTATTCAATCTTGAAACCAACCGCCATATAATTCTTGCCGAAGGCTTGCACGTCAGATGCGGCCTCAAGAAAGGCGGCGAAATCCAACTCCAGGCTATCGGCATTGGCTTCGCCGACGATCCGATTGAATACCGATTTTTTCGCCTGAACAAAGCCGCGCGGCTCGGTGCGGAAGGGTCTGGTATCACGCAGGCGGATGTGCCCGTCGATACGCGAGCATCCGCCCTCATATATTGTCAGTGCGTTGATCGCAGCGCGAAAGCTATCGAAAAGCACCTTGCTCACTTCCGGTTCGGAAAGGTTGCGCAGGATCACCGGATCATCGAGATCGACGACGCTCGTAAAGAGGTGATCGCGGATGAACGTCTTGACTTTGGGATAAAGCTGGTCGTAGCCGCCGACGAGGCGCAAATCTTTGAGGAGCTGTCGGGCAAAAAAGGCCACAACGGAACGGTAGTCACCCGGATTGGCGCCATCGAGGTGCATAGTGTGATCCACCTCGGCATCGAGCATTGTCTTGAAGACGATCTCGCGCGTCTCTTCGGGCGTGAAAGCTTTGATCGGTAGCTTCGTGTTGGCGAAATGCTCCGGCGCTAACTCCGTCAAGTCCTTAAATTCGCGATTGTAGCGCCGCGTCAAGCGCGGCACCGAGATATCGAGGGCGTCGATATTTTTATCCGGAGACCCCGTTTCGACTTCGACGACGAGCGAATCTTGCCGCTCGCGCCCACCTGCCCCACCCATCGGAACGCGATCGAAGGTGACACCTTCGTTTTGGATGGACTCCACGAACTCCATGAACGCTGGCGTTCCCATGACGGAGACCGTCTCGCGTTGTTCGCTGCCGAAATACATACGCCGCAGCCCACGGCCGAGAGTTTGTTCGGGCAGGATATTGCTCTTGGCGGCATAGGCGCGCAGGCCGACGATAACCGTCACGTTGCGCACGTCCCAACCTTCCTTGAGCATCAACACCGACACGATCGCTTTGTACGGCGACTTCCAAGTGTCGATTTCGTTCGATTGCTTGCGTAATACCTCCAGCTCTTCCTTGCCCTTGCTCGACGCGGCTTCGGAAATCTCGCCATTGGTCTTGGTGTGGATCACGAGCACCGCCCCTTGCAATTCTGGGCAAATCTTCTCCAGGTGGGTGCCCACTTCGTCACAGTTCTTCGTGTCATCCACCATCACGAAGAGAACGGCTTTCTTTCCCAATTTCTCGTGTTCCGCGGAGCTCTTGCGCCATTCCTCGACGCCGAGTTGTAGGTAGTCCGCGTATTTTTCACTGATAATTGGGCTTTTTTGTTCGGCCAGCTTCGCGCGGCTGACAGCATCCGGCAACACCGGATGCTTAACAACGTTTTGTGCGATTGCCTCTACCAAGGGATAGTCGCTTACGGTTTGTACAAAAATCGCGCCGTTGTCGTGGCGCGGCGTCGCCGTTACGTCCACTTGAATCGCGAGCCGCAAATCCTTCTGCAGCAATCGGTGATGAATATCTTGGATGCTCTGAAACCAGGCCATCTTCGGATCGTGAATGTGGTGGGCCTCATCATTGAACACCGCCAACTCGTCAATCTCGCGCACAATCTCGCCGAGGTCTGTCTTGCTGTCCGTTGTCTTGCCGGCGGGCTTTTCCCCGAAGGGCGCCAAGAAGTAGTTGCGCAGATCATCGTCGGCAAGCGACGGTTCCGGCACGTCGCCCAGATAAACGCGGTGAATGTTTGTCAGGAAGATATTGCCCGTTGGCCGCACGATGCGCACGTCGTCCTGGATGTGTAACGCGACCTGGAAATCGTCGCGCCAGTTGCGGCCACCATGGCCATTGTCGGGTAATATGGGATCGTTGAAGAAGATACGCAGCCCGTCGAAATCGGCGCGCAGGCGATCCAACACGATGATATTGGGGGCTATCAGCAGGAAATTGCGCGCCAGGGTCGAGTCGACCTCGTAGAGTTTATGAAAGTAACTCCACGCAATCAGCAGCGACAAAACCTTGGTCTTGCCCGCTCCAGTCGCCATTTTCACTACAAAGCGTGGCCAGTCTTCATCGAACATGTTCGCCGAAACCGCGCCAGAAGCGTCGAAGCGTAGCAGATCGAACTTGTCCCGGGCGCCGCGCACGTCATAGAGCCAGATCACGGATTCGACCGCTTCGCGTTGCGCGAAGTAATAGCGAAACTGACTTGGCGCGCCGTCAGCTTGTTCGGCGAGATGTTCGGTATCAAACCACCATGTCAGTAAGGCGCGCGACGTGTCCGATGCGCCCGCATAGCCTGCATCGCGCCATGCTTTGACTTCTCTGCGTATGTTGGCGACCAGCGGCGGCAGCAGCTTTTCGTAGGCCGTGCTGCGTAGCTCTTCGGCCGCCGGAAACCATCGGCTATTCGGGTCGAGAACGGCGTAGGGTGATTTCGGGAAATCATGGTGCAGAGCCATTACAATGTGTTCTCCCCACCATGCGTGTGATGTTTGCGTTTGTGCCTCATGCCGCCATCGCCCTGATGCCGTCAAGCAACACGCGTGTCGCTTTGCAATCATCCTCATTGTAATCGAGGATGCGCTGCCGAACCTCGATGTCACCCGTTTGCACCCAACGATCAAACCACTCGATCGATGCGGCGCCGGACGGATGCGTGTCGCGCCATTTGAAGCCGAGATGCTTCGCGAGCGTCTTGATCGAATAATCGCGCGTGGGCCACTCTGTGGCTTTGAACACCACGTCATAATAGAGGTCGATGGTAGACGGTGATGCGAACAGCGCTTCAATCTCATCGGCGTTGCAAACGTGCGGGTATTTCGCCTGTAGCTTGCGATAGAGCGTTCGCTCATATTTGGAATAGTAATAAATCCCGCAAGGCTGGCACGCTTGCATGTAGGCCCAAGCGGCTGCGAAGGCCTGTTCCTCGGCATTCGCCGTAGGCGCGTCCGCAAAGAACGAAACGAACTTCTCGCCGGCAGTATCTCCGCCATTGCGTTCGACAAATCCGTGCAGGTAGCAAACGTCCCGCATGGGATCGACTTCAATATCGAAAAACAACTCGCATTCAATCACCGGCAGCGAGACGGGCGCGCGCAGATAGGGCTTACCGTCCTTTTTGACGGCGAGCGCCGCCCGCGCCTGCAATTTGCGCAGCGTATCCGGGCCAATGCCCTTGAAAACAGTCTTCTTACCCTTGTCGGTCACAAATCCCTCGGGGTTGATTTCCGCGAGATCGCGAAGGGTGGCGATTTGGTCAACCAGTACGTCGCGCTTCGAGCGGCCGAGATCGAAGATTAGGGTTAGATCATCGGCGGCCTGGAGCGATTTCAGGCAGGCCGTGTACCACACGCAGTTCTTGCAAGCGGAGCTGTATGCACCGCGCGTCTCGGTCGCCCTCGACACGATCGCACGCGCCGTGTTGAGGGTGTCCTGATAGTCAGCCCAGAGGCTTCGCGGGGTTTTGACGCCCTGCAGGGCATCGAAATCATAGACGACTTCATCGCGATTGATGTCCCAGACGAAGGCGCGGCGGCCAGCCGACTTACCGAGCCGTTCCAGAATGTCGGTGTAAAGGGCGAGCTGGACGGCATAGGTCTTTTTCGGTTTGCCGTCTTCATCATCGCTTCCGCCCTCCTCCCCTGCCCCCGATTTGATGTCGCCGGCGACATAGCCGCCGACTTCCTTGCGAAGCAAATCGGGAATGCCGAGCAGACCGTCCGCGCTGATACGGCCGCTATAGATCAGCGGAACGCCCTCCCCCATCGCGGCGCGCGTGCGCGCTTCCTTGTCGTCATCCGAATAACCGGACAGGTCGAGAACCGGCTGGCCGAGACCCTGCATCACGTCTTGCTCGTGTGCTTGGCCGCGGTCCCAGAGGAGTTGCACGAACGGGCTTACTTCGTCGCGGTCGGCGGGATCGGCAAAGAGATCCGATCGCGACGCGATGCGGGCATGTCACGAGATTGTAAAGCATCGATGCCGTGATCGGTATCGGGTTGTCGCTCAAGATTGCCCCTCGCCCGTTTCAGGGGCGTTCCAAGATAATGTGCAATATCGCGAAAAAGCCTAGCGCCGCGCTGCGCAGTATTTGTTCCTAAATTGCGCCTGATTTGCTGGTTTCGCCAAGCGAATTTTACCTTTTTTGGCGGTTATCCTCCTCTAGCACCAAGAGTGGCAGCGGCCGACGATGTTACGCGGCCGTGTTCCCGAATGCGAATTGTCCGCCTTCTCACGTGAACGTCTTCCGCTTCGAGGCGTCCAAATAATCGGCCATTGCGTCAAAGACATGGTCGCGATCATCGTTATTGGCGTCCGGCTTGCGTAAGGTGTCGAGCCATAGGCGGAATTCCGGCGGATCATCCGGCGATCCGACCGCCAGCGGCGCCTTGGCCAGCGCCCGGGCTTCCATTTCGGCCGCATCGTCCCAATCCGTGTTGCCGATGCACGGGTATGTGATGGATTCGAGCAGCAGGTTCAGAACATCGCGGACGGTGAGGGTTGCTGTCATGGCTTATTCGCCCGGTTCTGAATATCGGCACAGTGGGCGAGGATTTCGTCAAACGTCTCCGCGCCGTCGGGAAGGAGGCCGTCGTCGAGCATTTTTTGATAATCGGCCGACAGTATTTTCCTGCCCTCTCCGTCAGGCATGAGTTTCAAACCACCCGTGACGGCCTTGGTGTAGTCGATGGGGGTGCCTGTCGCGTCCTTTTCGGGGAAGAAGACGGATTTGTGTGTCGCAACGCTTTTGGCGAGGTCGCTATCTTTGAGAGCCGCATCGACGACGCCCGCTTTGTCGAGCTGAACAAGATCGTACCAATGACGTGCGAAGCGTTCGCCGCCGAGCTTTCCCTGCAAGCAAAAAACGTGAATTGCGGTTGCTTTCTCCCAGAAGGTCCTCTCGGCGCGCATGACGCGGACGGCGCAATCCGGAAATACGAGTTCCTTGAGATAAGTTGCGGCATCCGAAGCAATGGTGCGCATTTCGAACGGTTCACCCGTCGATCGCGCTCCAAAATCGATCTTTATGCGGGGCGCAACGTAGCCCGTGCCGGTCGCAAGCGGTCTATAGGAAATGATCATGGCGTCGCCTTCGGCCGTTGCAGCCGCTTCCTTGTCCGTTTCGGACAGGCGGTGCTGGATGAATGGCAGCATTTCGTTCGCCACCCAATCGCGCAAGCGCTTTCGGATGTCGTCGGTCCATCTCTTTTGTTGGCTTTTGGTTTTGGGCAGACCGTCGAGCGTTTGCGCTACAAGGTCGGGAGCGATCGTGCGAATATCGTAGGTGATGTCGATGTCTTCCGAGAAACGAACGATTGCACGATAGGCTTTGGACAGCGACGTGCCTCCTTTGAAGATCAGATGATCGGCATAGGGCGACGTGTAAAGCTGCCGGAGCGTCCAAACCACCCACACGTCCTTTTCGAGAAGATGAGTTGGCCGCCCGGATTGCGTGCTGGCAACAGCGAGTGCTTCGCGTTTGTCCTCGGGCGTTAGTTTGAAATAATCGTTAGCCATGCGTTGCAACGGTAGCGCTAATCTTTTGAGCAAGCCACTCCGGCAAGAGCGGACGCATCGCCTGGAGTTCCTTCAGCTCTGCCGGCTGAAATCGAGTGTTTAGGGTCGCGAGTGCTCGCGCGGCCTGCTGTGGGCCGAGCCATTCCAAGGCTCGCGCTGCCTGACCGACGCGCTCGCTGGTTTTCGCGAGCTGCCAGGGTTTCGCGTGTCGCAACTCCACAGATTGATTGCCGAGCGCCAATCGCCGGCTCCGTCCGGATGTGAGGTAGATCGTTTTGATCGGCACCTGCGTTGTTAGTCCCAGGGCGTTCGCAGCCGCCGCGCCGGATGAGACAATTGTTTCGCCACGTGCCGACGCGAATTGCTCGATGACCTGTTCTGCAAACGGCGCTCGAGTTCCGAATTTCGTTTTGATGGGCCGAACATAGACACCACGTCCGAGACGCATCACCTGGCCACTACGGGCCAGGCGCGGAAAGCGTCTGATCAACGGCCGCACGGTTTGACAGATGCAGTAGCCCCTTGGCCGTTAGGGGCGTACCCTCCGGCTGAGATTCCAAATGAGCCAAAACCTGCTTTGTCAACGAATTCATGACTACTCTCATTGTCAGAAATGTACGCTAGTTTCTGACATTAATCAAGTTGATATTGCCACTGGAGAGAATAACCATTTTATATCAGTGCCTTGTACAGAAGGATTCCATCTAGCTCGACGCTAGGTCCAGATTGCCGAGCCACCTACCGGTATCAGCCGGTGCATATCAGCGTAGGTTCGCACGAAGACCCGTTTTGCAGAGCCACTTTTACATCAACGTTCCATTGGGTCGGCGAAATCGGTGAAATTGATATTGCCGCTATCGTTCACGACAGCTTGGGGACCGGGAATTTCTTTGACGCTCGCCTGCTTGTTCGAAACGTCCACCCAATCGTGAACGACACGCTTTTGGGGCACTGAGAGACCGCCCGCTTGGCTCGGGCCAGAGCCTCCGGCGCGAATATTAGTCGCGCGGGCTTTGAATAAAGGTTCTTCGTAATAACGAATCTTTTTGGTCCGAAACGGCTTTGTGCCGGTAACGAACACCAATTGCTCACCGTATGGAAGCATGCGTACGTCGCCGGGCTCCAGCATGGCACGTCGTACTTCCTGATAATTGTGTGAGCCACGGCCCCAAGTGCCGAGATGATAGCTCTCGGACCGCCGCTTTTCCGTTGTCTGTCCGGCCATATCGGAAATTCGCTTTGCGGTATCGCTATCGGCGGTCGCGAACGCCACGATGACGTGGCAGTTATCGATGATCGTATTATGTGGCCCGTATGCCTCCACAATGTCCTTGAAGCTTTGGACGATGATCATCGCTTTGATGCCATAGCCCGCCATAATCCGCAGATTCGTAGAGAAGAAGCCCAGACGGCCGAGGGTTGGGAATTCATCGATGAGGTAAAGGAGCTTGTGCCGCTTTTTGCGGCCGCGCGAATCCGTATCCAATTTCATCGTCAGGGCTTGTGCAACTTGGGACAGAATAAGGCGCGTGAGTGGGCGCAGCCTGGTTGCATCCGACGGTGGCGCCTGCAGGTAGCAAGTCACCGGATGCTTGGAACAGACAAGGTCGCCAATCGTAAAATCCGACCGCGAAGTTAGTTCTGCAACGGTGGGATCGGCATATAGCTCCAAACAGGTCGAACAGGTGGCCAGGATGCTGTCCCGGACTTTGTTCTCCATAATTGCGTAACGCTCACCGATAAGACGGACCTCAGGATGTGGGCTATCCCCAAGGTGGAGCATGCCCGCCATGGCAATTAAAGTGTTCTTGCTGTCCAGCACGGAGCGCCTAACCTCGGCAAGGTTCTTGTCCTCCAATGGCGCGGCATAAAGGACGTGTAGAATGATTGCGGTCAGAAGCTCTTTCGCGGAGGTTTGAAAGAAATCGAGTTTATTCTGCGTACCGGACGGATCGACGAGCATGCCGGCAATGTTCTGAGTGTCCGAAATCTCGGTTGGCCCGCGGCGTATTTCGAAGAGCGGATTAAAGCGCGCCGAATCCTTGCGCGTGAAGTTCAGAAAGAAGCTGTACCCGACATGCTTGCGGCGAAAATCGCCAGTAATGTCGTAGCACTCTTCTTTTGGATCGTAGACGAAAGCCGATCCGGGCCAGCTCAGCAGCGTTGGGATAACGTGTCCCACGCCCTTGCCGGCACGGGACGCACCCGTGATGAGATGATGCTCCGGACCGTCATATCTAAGGATTCGATTGTTGCTCCGCCCTGTGCGCCAACGGCCCAGGATTACACCGGGCATTTCAGGAAGACGTAATCCCCAAATCCCGGCACGGCGCGCGTCCCACAGCGTACCCCAGGCTTTGCGCCCGAATTCTTTCACCAAGCCAATAGGGCGAAAGGCCATGCTAAAGATAAGGACTATCGCCATTGCGGCCAGCCAGACGAGCGTTAGGCGGAGCAGCGCGTGATCGAATGCGACCGGGGCATAGGGATAAAGACCGTGACTCAGCCACCAGAGAATGGCGAACGGCCAGTAGAGCTCTATGGAGCCGATGCGCAGAACGCCCACACCCAGCCAGGGTGCATAAGAGAAGTGCGCGCCGACATACTGGCTTGACCAGGCGAGCCCGATTATCAGCGCAGTCGTCAGCACAGCAAGGTTGATCCAAATCCGATTCATAGTCGAGACCACGGTTGAGTTGACACAAACACGTCACATTCGTTCGTTGCTGAGGCGTTGCCTCCCATGTCGAACGCATAAGACTCCATTCAGGCGAAAACCCCTCATAGGCCCGTGAAGCGAGGCCATAAATATTTTCAAATAAATACGGTCTCGCGGCGTTGCTTAAAGTACGCATTGTGGGTACTACGACAAGGGGCCGACAAAGGAAACGATGAACAGCGGCGGATTGAGTCGGACGCGGGAAGCCCTAAATCACGCCTTAGGTGACTTCATCGGAGCAGCACTTGCTGATCCGCTCGTCGTAGAGGTCATGGCCAATCCCGACGGCAAGATCTGGATCGACAGAATCGGCGAAGGACGAAAAGCGACCGACGCGATAATCTCATCCAATGACGCAAACACGATCCTGCGTCTTCTTGCCGATCATGCCGGAGTAATCGTCAACGCCGACACGCCGTTGGTGTCGGCAACGCTTCCTGAAACCGGGGAACGATTTCAAGGAATATTCCCGCCGATCGTGGCGCGGCCATCCTTCGCTATTCGCAAGCGTCCCACGGCGGTCTTTCCACTAATTCAATATGTCGAATCAAGAATTATGCACGCTACGATCGCCGAGGCATTGCGGCAGGCCCTTAGAGATCGTCTCAATATCATCGTGATCGGAGGCACCGGGTCCGGGAAAACAACCCTGACAAACGCCCTTCTTGCAGAACCAGCGATTATCAACGACCGCGTTGTCATCATTGAAGATACCGCCGAACTGCAATGTGTGGCGCATGACTGTATCTCGATGCTGACCAAAGCCATCGCGCCTGTGGTGACAATGGGCGACCTTGCCCGCGCAACGCTGCGGCTCCGTCCCGATCGCATCATTGTTGGCGAGGTCCGAGACGGCTCGATCCTTGAAATGATTAAGCTCTGGAACACCGGACATCCCGGCGGCATTGCGACATTGCACGCAAATTCGCCGATGGAAGCGCTCTATCGAGTCGAAGATCTGATTGGCGAAGTGACAGAGCGTATCCCGTTCCGCCAGATCGCGATGACCATCAATCTCATTGTGGAAATCCGCCGCGCGCCAGGTAGCCCAGCCGGGCGCGTGGTGGACCGTCTTGTTTATGTCAACGGCCATGAAGACGGCGAATACGTGCTTTCAGAAGTCAGAGCCGCCAATGCGGTAAATGTCGAAAGGAAAATTGCATGATTACGCATAAAGCCACCCAATTTCGCCTAGCCGCCAGCACATTAATATTCGTCGCAATGATGCTCCCCGGTCAGGCCTTTGCCTCGGGCACAAGTATGCCCTGGGAAACGCCTCTCCAAAACATCGTCGATAGCATTACCGGACCCGTCGCGAAGGGTGTTGCCATCCTGGCCATCGTGATCGCCGGCCTTGCCATGGCCATGGGGGAAGGCGGCGGCTTCTTCCGGAAAGCCGCGGGCATTGTTTTCGGCATAGCGATCGCCTTCGCCGCGACCCAATGGGGGATGACCTTTTTTGGATTCGCCGGCGGCGCCAGCTTCTAACCAATATTCAACCTGAAAGATCAGCGACATGCCTGCAATCGGTCACGTCACAAAACAAAAGGACGGCGGCTATAGCGGCCACCTCGCCACGCTCACGGTTCAATCGCCGATCGAGTTTGTTCCCATCAAGGACAAGGTCTCCGATCGCCATCCCGATTTTCGCCTTATGGCCGGGAAGGTCGATTATGCGGAGTTCGGGATTATGTAGAGTGGCTGGGCTGGAACCGAGCATTGCTGCGGGCTTGACGGTCACCACGCTCCACATAATCGCGATTGTGCCGTGCATTGTCCGCTCTTAAGCCCGCACCGCATTTGCTCTATGTTCACCCGCGGAAGGACCGTGACGAGAGCCACAACTTTGGCGGACGAGAGAGCTGTTTTGGAGGAAATCGCGCGCATCCGGCGGCACCTGTCCGATCTGGATGGTGAGCGTGGAAGGCTCGAGCGCGAACTGGAGTTACTTGAGAAAGCGCTGGCGTCTGACAGGTGCGATAGCAAACAGCTGGTCTTTGCTAATGCTACAATCACTAACAGCTCATCGTCAGCCGAGAAGATCGCGCTGTTCCGTCGGCTGTTTGCCGGGCGGCCCGATGTCTTTCCCGTTCGATGGGAAAACAGGGAGACCGGACGTTCCGGCTATTCACCGGCGTGTTCCAACGAGTGGGCGAAGGGCATTTGCGGTAAGCCAAAGGTGAAATGTGGAGAATGTCCACATCACGCGTTCATCCCGCCATCCGAAGAGATCATCGAAAAACACCTTCGTGGCGGCGATGCCCGCACCGGTGATTTTGTTGCCGGTGTATATCCATTGCTCCAGGATGAAACATGCTGGTTTCTCGCTGCTGACTTCGACAAAGAAAGTTGGGCGGACGACACGAGGGCACTGCTGAATACTTGCCATGCAAAGGGAATTGCCGCGGCCCTGGAGCGATCGAGATCGGGGAATGGCGGCCACGTGTGGATATTCTTCTCCGAACCCGTTCCGGCCCGGGTCGCCCGGCAATTGGGTGCAGCCCTAATCACGGAGACGATGGAGAAACGGCCCGAGATCGGCTTTGCCTCCTATGATCGTTTCTTTCCCAATCAGGATACAATGCCGCTTGGAGGCTTCGGTAATTTGATTGCATTACCGTTGCAAAGAAAGGCCCGTGAGAACAGCAACAGCATTTTTGTTGATGAGGAATTGCGCCCTTACGACGACCAGTGGGCGTATCTGTCGTCTCTGCCCAGACTGTCGGCGGACACGGCGTTCCAAATCGTGGGCGAAGCGGAACAGTCGGGACGGATTTTAGGCGTTCGCTTGCCAGTTGATGACGAGCATGCGGGCGAGCCGTGGAAGATGTCGCCGTCTCGGCGCAGCGAGCCGCGCCGTATAGAGGCTGCGATACCGAAACATATCAGGATTGTGGTCGGCGATCAGGTTTACATCGACCGGATAGGGCTTCCGCCGGCTCTGATTACGCAGTTCGTTCGCCTGGCAGCTTTCCAAAACCCAGAGTTTTATCGCGCGCAGGCCATGCGGTTGCCGACATTCGGCAAGCCTCGGGTCATCTCCTGCGCGGAGATTTATGCGCAGCATGTCGCTTTGCCTCGCGGCTGCCTCGACGAGGCGATTGAACTCGCCAAGAGGCACGGCGCTGTCACGGATTTAGAAGATCACCGCGAAATTGGCATGCCGCTGCCAACGGGCGCTTCCTTCCGGGGTGAATTGTACCGGCCACAGTCGAAGGCGTTCGACGCTCTTTTGGCTTATGACACTGGCGTGCTTGCCGCGACAACAGCCTTCGGCAAGACGGTTGTCGCGGCTTCGCTCATCGCGCATCGTGCCAGAAACACGCTTATCCTTGTTCACCGGCGAGAGCTTCTCAGCCAATGGGTGGAGCGTCTGCAGTCCTTCCTAAACATCGACCCAAAGCAAATTGGCATTATCGGTGGCGGAAAAAGAAAGCCGACAGGCGTTATCGATGTGGCTCTGATCCAGAGTCTCGTCCGTAAGGGAGAGGTGGCTGACATCGTCGCCGATTACGGCCATCTGGTTGTCGATGAATGTCATCACCTGTCAGCGGCAAGCTTTGAGCTCGTCGCGCGGCGGTCGAAGGCGCGATATGTCCTTGGGCTCTCCGCGACCGTTGCCCGTAAGGATGGGCATCATCCCATCATCTTCATGCAATGCGGTCCTGTTCGTCATCGGGTTGACGCAAGAGTTCAGGCTGCTGAACGCGGCATCCATCACCGCGTACGTGATCGTAAGACAAAATTTGAACTGCCACCGACGCTTGCTTCTGTCGAACGCCTCCCAATGCCGGCAATCTATGCGGCGCTTGCTCATGACGAGGGCCGGAACGATCTCATCTTCGATGACGTGTTGAAGTCGCTTGAGGAAAAACGATCGCCGATTGTCCTAACGGAGCGGAAAGACCATCTCGACTATCTTGGACAACGGTTCTCGCGATTCGTGAAAAATCTCGTCATTCTGCGGGGTGGCATGTCGGTCACCGATCGCAAACTGGCCGAAGTGACCATGCGGGTATCGGACGACCAAGAGCGCCTGATCCTGGCGACAGGCCGCTACATTGGTGAGGGCTTTGACGATGCTCGGCTCGACACCCTGTTTTTGACGATGCCGATCGCGTGGAAAGGGACGTTGGCACAGTATGTTGGCCGTCTTCATCGCCTGCATGATGGAAAAGGGGATGTCCTAGTCGTGGACTATGTCGACCAAGCAATCCCGGTTCTCGTTCGGATGGCCACGAAACGACGCCTGGGCTACCGCGCGCTCGGCTACGTGATGGAGTAGCGGCGCCTCGCTTGTGGAGAGGCGCCGCGGTTCGGTCAGCGTGACCAGATGAGCTTGTGCTCGTCGGCTTCGCCCTGGACCAGGGTCGCGTAGACCGGGCCTGTGAAGGAGGGATCGTCGAGCTTGACAGAGATGTATTCGGCGCCGGTGTCCTTGGCGGCCTTGCTCCAGCCTGCGCCCAGCTCGACGCCGTTGGCGGTGACCCGGTAGTCGGGGGAGCGCTCGCCGTCCTTGGTGACGGGCCGGATGGTGGCTTTGGTGTTGATGTTGAGGGTGCGGATGGTGCCGTTGAAGCTGCCGTCTTCGCTGCGGGTGAAGGTGCCGATCTGTGCCATTGTCGTAACTCCTGACTGTTGTTCGAAGCCGCCCGATGCGGCCTCGATGGCGGTCTTGAGGCGACGGGTCCGGCCGACCTGCACCCTTGGGCCGCAGCGCAGCGGAGGACGGTGGTAGCCGAGCTTCTTGGTTCCGCGAGGAAGGCGTGACACACGCCGGGGAAGAAGGTCGGCGAAGCCGTTGCAGGGACAAGGCCGGCCAGGCGCCAGACCCGCCAGCAAGAGAGGCCGTGAGGAGCGGCTCCAGGCACAGTCGCTGAGAGAACGACGCCCAGATCGGCAACGCCCGCAGCAGAGCAGAACACGTCTGCACCGCCCGCACACCAATAATACCAAGGCCATCACGACCAGAACGCTCAGGAGAATAGGGTCCTTCGATCCGGTACCGCATAAACAGTCTGGCTGATGGCGCAGTTGGACGACAATGCACGTGCCAGGCGCCACGAACTTTGGCTTGTTCAATGATGTCGGCGATCTCTGGCGTCAACCAAGACCGAAGGACCATCCATGCCAACAGGGATTTATCCAAGACCGCCGATCGTTGCCGATCGGCTTCGCTGGCTTGCTCCGAACATCGACGGCTTCAAGACATGGCTTGAGCAAAGGGGATATACAGCAACGACCATCGTCGAGATCGTTCGTTTGCTCTCCTGCTGGGCCGAATGGGCGCGAGCCGCTGGCTTCGAGTTTGCCACAATCGAGGAAGGCTTGGCCGCCTCGGCCGTGCGGTACCGCGGCGGCAGAACAGCCCGTGCGCCGCGCGGTGCGGCGAAACTGTTCATCTCCTGGCTCCGTGCCGAAGGCATTCTGCCGCCACCCTGGGTACCGCCGTCGCCTTCGGAGACGTGGCCGCTCCTGGGTGAGTTCCGTCGGTGGATGCGCGAACACCGCGGCGTTGCAAACTCGACGCTCGACACATGGCAATATGATATCGTCGCCTTGCTCAAGGCACTGGGTGACGATCCCAACGCCTATACGGCGCTGGCGATACGACGGTTTGTCCGCAGGCGTGCCAAGCGGTTCTGCTTTGGTCGCGCCAAGATAATCGGTGTCGCCACGCGCGCCTTCCTGCGCTTCCTGATTGCGTGTGGACAATGTCCAGTGGGGCGTGATCAGGCGGTACCATCCTTTGCCAACTGGCAGCTTGCAGGGATTGCCCGCTATCTCCCCGAGGATGATCTCGAGCGTGTGATCGCAGCTTGCGGCGACGAGTCCCACGTGCGCGACAGAGCTATCGTACTGCTCCTCGGCCGTCTGGGAATGCGGGCCGGTGAAGTCGCGAACCTCAAAATTGCCGACATCGACTGGCGCAACGGCCGTCTTGCTATCCGTTCGAGAAAATCCAAGCGAGCGGAATGGTTGCCTCTGACGCAGGAAGTTGGCGATGCGATCATCGTTTATCTGAAGCATGCGCGACCGCGACGCCGATCGGTATATCTCTTCCTCACCGAGTTCGCGCCGATCCACTCCACCACACGCATAACCGTCAAGTGCATCGTCAAGCGCGCAATACTGCGGGCCGGAGTGGAGAGCCCGAACAATGGTGCGCATGTTCTTCGCCACTCAGCGGCGACAGCCATGCTTCGTCATGGTGTCAGCCTCGACGGCGTGCGGGCGGTGCTCAGGCACACGTCGACGCAGATGACCATGCATTACGCAAAGGTGGATATCGGCCTTCTTGCGGAAATTGCGCAACCCTGGCCGGGGAGCGCGTCATGCTGAAGCGCGCGGTGGAACGCTATATTGGCCTGCGCCATGCCACTGGCTTCAAGTTCGAAAAGCCTGCCCGACTACTTCGGAGTTTTGCCGAATTTGCAGTCGCCAAGGGTGATACGCATGTCCAGACTATAACGGCGGTCGAATGGGCGGCGTCCGGAGGTACACCAGGACAGCGCGGAATCCGCTTGCGTGCGGTGGTGCGCTTCGCTCAGCATTTGAAGGCCGAGGACCCAGCCCACGAAATCCCGCCCGCAGGCGTGTTCGTCGTCCCGAGCAACAGGCCGACACCTTATATATACGCGCCAGACGAGATTACCCGCATCCTCGAGGCCGCCGGCCAACTTCGCCGTAGTGTGATTACGCCGCTTCGGGCTGAACTTTATCAGACCCTGTTCGGCCTCATTGCAGCAACCGGGTTACGGGTCGGCGAGGCTTTGCGATTATGCTTCGACGATCTGCTACCGGGCGGCATTTTGCGCATCCGAAAGACGAAGTTCGCCAAGAGCCGTTTGGTGCCGCTGCACCCGAGCGTGGTGGCGGCACTCGACCGGTATCTCGCGCTTCGGCGACGGATTAATACGCGCAACCCGCATCTGTTCCTGGGTGGCGGGGCGAAATCATTGCACTTTAGGTGCGTCCAGAGCACCTTTATCGTCTTGCTCAAGCGCGCTGGCATAGCGCCGGATCGTTCGCGCCGTCCGCGTGTCCACGATCTTCGCCACACCTTCGCGACACGCGCGTTGCAGCAATGCGGCGCACAATCGGAAACGGTCGCTCGTCACTTCGTGGCGCTCTCGACCTATCTGGGTCACAGCGCCGTCGCTCACACTTATTGGTACCTGCAAGCCACGCCGGACCTGATGGGCGACATCGCGGCCAGAGCTGAGGCGTTCGTTGCGGAGAGACATCAATGACGCAGCTTGCCCCCCTGATCACCAGCTATCTGCGGGATTACATGCCGAACCAACGTGGCTACAGTCCGCGCAGTTGCGAGACCTATGCTCATAGCTTCCGCTTGCTGTTCGCGTTTGCCGCCAAGCGGCTCAGCTCTACGCCGTCCAAGCTGCATGTTGAGCAGCTTGATGCGGAACTCGTGATGGAATTTTTACGACATATTGAACGGGAGCGCGGCAATGGGCCTGTCACGCGCAATGTTCGTCTGGCGGCCATCAAGGCCTTCATGCGATATGTCGAATACCGCCTGCCTTCGGCGTTGGAGCAAGTCGGACAAATCCGCGCCATCCCAAACAAACGTCATGAGCAAAAGCTCATCCAACATCTCGAAATCGAAGATGTGCGTGCCATCCTGAATGCGCCGGACTTGACGACAAGGCTCGGAATCCGTGATCGCGCGATGTTGCATCTATGTTTTGCTGCGGGCTTACGCGTATCCGAACTCGTCGGCGCCCATCTCGAAAACCTCTCGTTGCGAAGACCACCGAGCATTCTGGTCCTCGGAAAAGGACGCAAAGAACGATGTCTGCCGCTATGGAAGGAAACCATGATCGACCTCAGGGCATGGCTCGCCGTGCGCGGCTCCGTCCGCTGCCCGGAGTTGTTCGTGAATGCTGACGGCGATCCCATGACGCGGGCCGGGTTCGAGTACATCCTCGACAAGCATGTCCGCGCCGCGGCCAAGAACTGCCAGGTACTTGTTGGCCGTTCCGTCTCGCCACACCAATTGCGCCATAGCTGCGCGGTGACGATGCTACGGGCGACGCGAGATATCCGTAAGGTTGCGCTATGGCTCGGTCACAGTGATGTGCGCACCACTGAGATTTATCTGCGCATGGACCCCGCAGAAAAGCTGGAAGCCGTCGAAGCGGTGTTGCCGCCGGAACTCAGACGCGGCCGGTTCAAAGCACCCGATGCGCTGATCGCTTCTCTGCTGGCAGACACTGTAGCGTAGATTTGCACGGGCAGGCTGTGCTGGCGCGACATCGCAATGATCGGTTCCGAATGCCAGCCAGCCTTGCCAACGTCGACACAGAACTCGATGTTGAACAGATCCTCGTCGTGAATATCGCCGCCGTCGGTGGTCTGGTCGCAATAGGCCTGGGTATTATTGGTGTGCGGACGGTGTGGGCGTGCTCTGCTCTGCTGCGGGTATTGCCGATCTGGGCGTCGTTCTCTCAACGACTGTGCCTGGAGCCGCTCCAGCGGCCTCTCTTGCTGGCGGGTCTGGCGCCTGGTCGGCCTTGTCCCTGCAACGGCTTCGCCGACCTTCTTCCCCGGCGTGTGTCACGCCTTCCTCGCGGAACCAAGAAGCTCGGCTACCACCGTCCTCCGCTGCGCTGCGGCCCAAGGGTGCAGGTCGGCCGGACCCGTCGCCTCAAGACCGCCATCGAGGCGGCATGGCGCGGCTTCGAACAACAGTCAGGAGATACGACAATGGCACAGATCGGCACCTTCACCCGCAGCGAAGACGGCAGCTTCAACGGCACCATCCGCACCCTCAACATCAACACCAAAGCCACCATCCGGCCCGTCACCAAGGACGGCGAGCGCTCCCCCGACTACCGGGTCACCGCCAACGGCGTCGAGCTGGGCGCAGGCTGGAGCAAGGCCGCCAAGGACACCGGCGCCGAATACATCTCTGTCAAGCTCGACGATCCCTCCTTCACAGGCCCGGTCTACGCGACCCTGGTCCAGGGCGAAGCCGACGAGCACAAGCTCATCTGGTCACGCTGACCGAACCGCGGCGCCTCTCCACAAGCGAGGCGCCGCTCTTCTCACCATCGCGATTATGTGGTGCGCGGTGCCGATCAAACCCGCAGCAATGTTCGCTTCCGGCCCAGCCACTCTACATAATCCCGAACTCCGCATAATCTGCGCGGCCGACAAAGATGCGATGGGTGGGAGCGTCTTCGTTGGTGCGGTTGGTCTCGGCGACGACACGCACGCCCTTTGCCTGCAGTGCCAGCATTGCGAACTCGCCTTCGAACCCGTTGTTGACCTTCTTGAATGTGCCGATGATAGCCATGTCTGTTCTCCATTTGCTGTTTCGAGCCCGCGACCATCGCGGCCTCGATGGCGATCGGAAGGCCGAAGGCGATCGACGACGCACCCGCACTTGCGGGCTTGAGGGAGGACGGCAGACTTTCTTGCCTCGCGAGGAATGGGCTTTAGCCCAGGGGAAGAAAGTCTGACGGCCCCCTTGCGTCTAGGCGATCGAGGCGTAGCCGGTCTTTGGCCCGATCAAAGCCAAGAGAGGCGGCATGGACTCGCGTGCCAAACAGCATCCGGGGAGAACTCATGGCGATGGGTCAGCGGCACAAGCAAGATCACCGACGCAGGAATCGAAGAAAGAGAAGCGCTGGCGCAGAAACGGAAAGGGTGTATCGGCGCGACCGGATGCGCCGACGCTCTACAACCATCACACTGTTGGATGCGAGATGGTGCCGCTTCCAATCAAAGTCGGAAAAAGGTGCGAGTATGGGTTCAAGCACGCCGAGATCCCCGCGCCGTTGGTCGGCCAAGGTCAAGGTGGACGGCGCTTGCGCGATCTAGCCGTTGGCCGGGAAGGAAAGCTGCGACGGCACAGATGCGTCCTGCACGGCTTCCCCGGTTGCCGGCGGGATGAAGATGGCCATGCGCGTCCACGCCGTTCCGCCCACCAGCGTTGCGCCGACGTATGCGAGAATCTGGCTCAGTGTGCCGGCCGAAAGGCAGATATGCGCAATGCCAAGTGTTGCGTGATAGCCCGCAACCGCCGCCGGGATCGCGAAGACGAGTGCAATACACGCGCGCAAGATCGGTATGCGCACCGCTGCGAACAGGAGTTGGCCGAGCGCAAGTACGCCGGCACCCACGACGATGGCGATGAGACCGGAGCCGAGCACGCCGTAGCCGTGATGGTACGCGGCGAACGCCGCCGTGAGGCCGACAAAGAACGGCAATGCGTAAACGGCGAGCGTGAACAACAGCCAGCAAAAGAAGGCGATGGCGAATACGCTGAGGATGATGCCGAGAATGATCATGGCGGTGGCCTCCATGCAAAGGATCGACGGTTCGCGCCTCCACCAGCCGCCACGGCGCGAACCCGACCATAGCAGCTTGTCGTGCGGAGCGGAATCCGCGCGAATGGCATTATGCGTGGCCGTTGTTGCGGCCGGCGCAAACTGTGTTGCATGGCGTGCAAGGGGCGGCGCTCATCAGCGCTTTGCAAAAAACTCCTCCACGCGCAAACTAGATACGGCAATACCGTGAATCTCAGTTGACGAGGAAACTATCTCAATGTAGTTTCCTAGTCAACTAAGGAGGCCCGCGATGCCATCGATCTCGCCTGTCCCTGACATTACAGCGCATCTCGGATTCTGGATGCGCATGGTGTCCAACCATGTTTCCAACGCCTTCGCGGGCAAACTTGCCGACAAGAGTGTGACCGTTGCCGAATGGAGCTTGATGCGCGCGCTCTATGGCAAGAAGCCGACGTCACCCAGCCGCCTTGCGGACGAGATGGGCATGACACGCGGAGCGATCACTAAGCTCGCCGACAGGCTGATCGCCAAGTCGCTGATCGGGCGTGAGGCCAACGCAGTCGATGGCCGCGCCCAGACGCTCGCGCTAACCAAGCGGGGCAGCGATCTTGTGCCGGAACTGGCCGCGCTTGCCGACCGCAACGATGCCGAATTCTTCGCGTGCCTAACGGCGGGTGAACGCACGACCCTGCAGCGGCTCCTAAGACGCATAGTTGAGCGGAGTCACATGACGGCAATGCCGATCGATTGAATTCAATCCAACCACTATCACGGAGAATACGTATGAATGATCGTCAGAAAGCCACCGCGCGGCTCTGCCTTGAAGGTGCCGAGGGCAATACGATGACCTTCCCGCAGATCGTCGGCACATTGATGGACGCCGGCTTCGAAAGCTACGCGATCGACTTCCGGCGGGCGATTGCAACCTACTATCTGCCTGACGGCGACAACATCGATCTGCCGACCCACCGGATTGGAGCTCCCATCGCGCCGACATTCGACTCGACCCTCTTGCAAGCCGCGATCAAGGAAGCGCAGCAACAAGTGCGCGGCTATACGTACAAGGGCTTCTGCAAGAAGGTCGTATCCGCCGGGTGTGCTGGCTACGTCGTGTCGCTCTCCGGCCGTCGGGCTCTTTATATCGGTCGTACCGCCGAAACCCACGTCGAACACTTTCCAAACTAGCGCATGCTTCGTTGTTCGGGTCGCGAACAGCGTCCGTGCGAATATTGTCCCTGCCTCCGATGAGAAGCACGGACATCTGAATTGGCCTGTCACGCGCCGCCGTCGCCGAAGCGCCATACCGGGATGCCGAACTTGCGGGCCTTGTCGCAGAGGTTGGCGGAGATGCCGGAACCTGGGAAGGCGACAACACCGACCGGCGTGGCGTCGAGCAACTGGTCGTTGCGCTTGAACGGCGCGGCCTTGTGATGCCGGTTCCAGTCGGGGCGGAAGGCGATTTGCGGAACTTTGCGGGCATCGGCCCAGCAGGCCGCGATGCGTTCGGCACCGGTCGGGGTGCCGCCATGCAGAAGGACCATGTCTGCGTGCTTGGCGTGTACCTTGTCGAGCGCTGCCCAGATGCGGTCGTGATCATTGCAGTCCGGACCGCCGGTGAAAGCAATGCGCGCACCGGTCGGAAACAGAATTTGCGTTTCGCTGCGGCGCTTGGCGTTGACGAAATCACGACTGTCGATAACGGCCGCGGTCATGGCGCGGCGGTTGACCATGGAGCCGGAGTGCGGCCGCCAGACCGAGCCGGTGATCTGCTCGTAGCGGTCGGCTGCGGCGTCACGGAAAGCCTCAATGCTGTCGCGGCGGTCGAGGAGAACTTCGCCGTCGGCGAGCAGTCGCTCGAGTTCGACCGAACGGATTTCGGAGCCGTCCTGTTCGCGCTGGCTGCGCTTCTGCGCGTCTTCGTTGTCGTCGAGCTTGCGTTGAACGCGGTCGATGGCGCGGTGGAAGGCATGAACCATCGACCAGAGCAGATCGTGTAAGTCAGGTTCGAGGCGCGTGTCGGTGAGTGTGCCGGCGAGTGCGTCGAAGATATCGGAGACGGTGCCAGCGATCTCGTCGCTATCGGGCGTGGATCGCGTGTCCGGCTCGTCGTAGAATGGCTTGTGTCCGAAGAGCTGAAGCTGGGTGATCATCTCGTCGGTGGGCGATGAGGTGTGTTCGGGTTCGTGATCGTCGTTGCGCGTCATGGCTGTCTCCGTGTGCGAAGGGACCGCGCACCACGCGCGGCCTTCGGCGATCCCTCAGCCAGAAGCGGAGTGGGCCGGAACCGCGGGCCGCACTTGCGGCCCGCGGCCGAAGGACAGGAGGGCGCGGCTATTTTGTCTGGCGATGCAAAGGCGCGTCAGCGCCGGCGGAAAATAGTCGTGCCCGACTGTTGCAGGCCTACTCCGCTTCTGGCCGGATCGCCTTTAAGAAGGCCGCGTGCGCGTGCTTCGTGCGATCAGGAGACAGACAGCCCCGATGCGCGACGATGCGAGCCGTCACCTCGTCCTGGCCGTATCGAGAAACCGTGCGACATGCTCGGGCGCGAGCTGTTCGTAGAGACGGCGCCGCAATTGATCGAGACCGATCTTGCGCAGGTCGTCGTTGAAGTCGTCCAGGAGCGGCGAGAGTACGCGCGCATCGATGCCGTCATGCCGCGCGCGTTGGATCAGAGCGACGGCCGCGCCGTCGCCGGCGGCGTCGGCATCGCGCACGACATAGAGAGTGCGCAACGATCCAGGCAACAGTATTGCCGCGAGATGGTTGGCCGACAGCCCCGCTGCCATCGCGAGGTCGGGTAGCGCATTGCGCAGAGACAGCATCGTTTCGATGCCTTCGCCCGCCGCTAAAATGTCCTGCGCCGTGCCGAAGCGCACGGCATTGCCGAGAAGATGACCCATCGCACGGCGTGGCGTCGCGATGGGCGCCTTGCCCATGCCGGACGGGTCGAGCCAAGTGCGATGGACACCGGTAATTGAACCGCGCAGATCCGTGACGGCGGCGATCAATGCCGGCCAGGTCTGCGTCTGCAGATCCGCATCGGGCCGGTAGTAGCAGTTCGGATGGAATTGCAGAGCGGGCAATCCGGCAAGATGCGCGATTCCGCGCTCGCGCAAATAGGTTTCAGCAAGTGAGCCATACAGGGGTTTCGACATCGCAAACAGTCGTAGCGCTGATTTCGGAGAACCTTGCGGTGCTGGCGATCGATGTGGCGTCCACAACGATGGACTCGGCTGCGGGAGGCTCAGAAACATGCGGGCTTCGTCGAGCACGTCGCGCAACCGATCCAGATGACGGTTGCGCGCAATGAGATCGAGCAAATCGCCATGTTCGCCGGTCGCGGCATCCGTCCATTTGCCGGCCGCACCTTTGCCGCCGTCCGGACCCTTAAGCCGGACATAGAGACTGCGGCCCGGCATGTTGTCGGCGTCGCCGACCAGCCAATAGCGGCCTTGCCGTCTTCCGTTGGAAAGATAATGGCGGCAGACGGCCTCGGCATTTTGCGCGAGTTGCTGTGATAGCCTGGCGGCGGGACTGAGCGCGTTCATGTTACGCGCTCCGGTCTTCGATGCCGGTGAGCGGATGGCGCGCAAGCAATGCGGCCAGCACGTCGGGTCCGCTCGCACCCGTCGGCACGAAGAGTTGCAGCTTCCAGGCGATGATCTCGGACATCAAGCCGAAGGTCTTGAGCCGATCCACCATGCCGTCGCTGAATTCCATCAGCTCGATGCGATGCGCGCCCATCACCTTCACGCGGCGCAGCTGCATGCCGTCCTGCAAAGTGAGGATGGAGCGCCCATCAAGCACTGCCGACCAAGCTTCTGGCGCAGAGATGGCTGCGGCGCCGGTGTCGGTGGCCGAAGCGACCCAGCCAAGAGAAACAGGGCGTCCGATGATGCGTTCGCCGCTGTCGGTCTGGAGCCGATTTACACGGCAATGCTCGTTTGGCAGGCGCTTCCAGATGGGAAGCAGCAGGCCTGTGACGATGTACAGATCGCTCTCAGTATAGGTCGGCAACTCGGCGAGTTCGGCGTTCCATGCTCGTATGAAGGCGTCGCGGTCGGTGGCTTCCCAATGCGTTTGATCGAGCGCGTCGAGGGCGATGGCAGGCCGTTCCATCGGCCGAAGCAGGCGCACGCGGCGTTCGACCGATCCGTCATCGAGCATCAGGCTCGGTGCGCCGACCTGGACCGCAGCGCGGTTCGACTGGCTGTTGATCATCAGTAGCGCGCGAGGCTCGCGGGCGCAGTCCAGCGCCTCGTCCAAGGTCAGAGGCTGGTTGCGGTCGCGGCGGCGGATCGTGAACACTTGGGTTTCGGCGTTGCTCCCGGGATGAGTGTAGAGCGTGCGCCGGTCCGTGATGATGAGACTTTCGGCGGTAATGGTTTCAAGACCGCGATCGTAGATACCAGAGACCACCGCGCCTTCGATCTTGGCGCGCAGCAAACCTTCGAACACCTCGAAGAGATGGTTCTGCATGTCGATGGTGAGCGCGAGCAGCCGATTGAGGAACGTGGTGATCGGCGGCAATTCCTCGCGCAAGCTGCCGTCGCGGTCTGTGAGCGAAAGCCCGGTGGCCGCCTCGAAAGTGGTCAGCGAGCAGTGTTCGACCTTCCCGTTATAAAGAAGAAGGTAGAACTGGCGCAGCGCCGCGCGCGCGTAGGGCGATTTCAGATTGTCGTCGGACCGGAACAGGCCTTGGCCGCCGGTCTGACGCTGGCCCTTAGTGATAGCGCCTAGCGTGTCGAGACGCCGGGCGATGGTGGAGAGAAAGCGCTTCTCCGCCTTCACATTGGTAGCGATCGGCCGAAAAAGCGGTGGTTGGACCTGATTGGTGCGGTTGGAGCGGCCAAGGCCCTGGATCGCGGTGTCGGCCTTCCACCCAGCCTCCAATAGATAATGTGTGCGCAGGCGCTGGTTTTTCGCACCGAGATCGGCGTGATAGGAACGTCCCGTGCCGCCGGCATCGGAAAAGACCAAGATCGGCTTCACATCGTCCATAAAGGCTTGCGCCTCGGCGAGGTTGGCCGAGCCCGCGCGGTTCTCGACGCAGAGCCGATTGGCTTTGCGTACGATCCGGCGGGTACGACCGGTGACTTCGGCCACTTTGTCTGTGCCGAAGCGCTGGATGATCTGATCAAGCGCACCCTGCACAGGCGCCAATGCGGCGAGACGCTCGATCATGCGGTCGCGCCGTTCCATCGCCTCGCGTGACTGGACGGGATTGCCGTCCTTGTCGAATACCGGCCGCGACGAAAGATTGTCCTCGTCGTCGGTGAACGGCTCATAGAGCTGCGTCGGAAACGAGTGGCTGAGATAATCGAGGACGTATTCGCGCGGGGTGATGTCGACCGAGATGTCGTTCCATTCTTCGGTCGGGATTTCGGCGAGGCGGCGTTCCATCAGCGCTTCACCGGTCGAGACGATCTGGATGACGGCGGCATGGCCGCATTCCAGATCGCGCTCGACAGAACGGATCAAGGTCGGCGTCTTCATAGCCGTGATCAGGTGATTGAAGAAGCGCTGCTTGGCGGACTCGAAGGCCGAGCGCGCGGCGGACTTGGCTTGGCCGTTCAGCGTGCCACTTTCGCCGGTGACATTCGCCGCCTGCAGCGCGGCGTCGAGATTGTTGTGAATGACCTGGAAGGCGGCCGCATAGGCGTCGTAGATGCGGGTTTGATCAGCCGTAAGCTTGTGTTCGACAAGCTCGTATTCGACGCCTTCGTAGGAAAGCGAGCGGGCCATGTAGAAGTCCGAGCGCCTTCAAATCGCGCGCCAGGACTTCCATGGCGGCGACACCACCTGCCTCGATGGCCTCGACGAACTCCGACCGTGTTGCGAACGGAAAATCTGTGCCGCCCCAAAGGCCCAGTCGTTGCGCATAAGCGAGATTGTGGACCGTGGTTGCGCCTGTCGCCGAGACGTAGACGATGCGGGCGTTCGGCAACGCATGTTGGAGACGCAAGCCCGCGCGTCCCTGCTGGGAAGGCGCGGTATCGCCGCGCTCAGACGTCGAGCCCGCGGCATTGGCCATCGCATGAGATTCATCGAACACGATGACGCCATCGAAATCACGGCCCAACCAATCCACGATCTGCTGGACGCGGGAAGCCTTGTCCTCCTTGGCGTCGGAGCGCAGCGTGGCATAGGTGGTAAATAGGATGCCTTGCGCCAGACGAATCGCCGTGCCTTGGCGAAAGCGTGACAGCGGCGTGACCAACAGGCGCTCCTGCCCGAGCGCCGACCAGTCGCGCTGCGCATCCTCGATCAGCTTGTCGGATTTGGAGATCCACACCGCCCGCGTGCGGCCCTGGCACCAATTGTCGAGCAGGATGCCCGCGACCTGGCGGCCTTTGCCGGCGCCGGTACCGTCCCCTAGCATCCAGCCGCGGCGAAAGCGCACCGACGCTTCGGCGTCATCGGGTGCCGCGGAGACGACGTCGAAGGTCTCGTCGATAGTCCACGCGCCCGCCAGAAACGCGGTTTGCGCGTCGCCCGCATAGATGACGCTTTCAAGCTGGGCGTCGGAAAGAAGGCCGCGTTCGGTAACGGTTGACGGCAGGTGCGGGCGATAGGTTGGCTTCGGTGGCGCGACAGATGCCATCGCTGCCGATTGCACGAGTTTGGTTGGATGCGGGGTCGCGCCCGGGATGTGGATAGACTGGAGCGCGTAGCTCTCATAGATCGACTCGCCGAGATGGCCATGATCGGCCGCGGTCCACTCGACCGTCTCATAAGCGAGTTCGACGCCGGTGATTTCGATTGGAGATTGCGAAACCGCAGTGCGGGCTGCAGGCCGACGCACCGCGTCGCGCACAGCGGCCTGCGTGGTGTGTTGCGAGACTGCAACGGGCGCGCGCGGCGGAAGCTCGGCAATCCAGCCGAGGAGCGTCGCGGCATCAGGAGCCGTGCCGCGCGAAGGAGGGAGCATCAATGGGTCAGCCGCTGCGATCTTGTCGATCACGGTGAGGCGCGTGTCGGTCGTCGTGCCGTGGCGCGCATAGGCGCGGCCATCGATGGCAGCCGAGAACACGACACGGCCGCGTTCCTGCAGACGAACGAAAGCGTCGCGCCAGGCAAGGCTATGTGGCGCGAGATTGGCCCCCGTGATCGCAACGAGGCGCCCGCCTTCGGCGAGACGTGCGAGCGCCGAAGCGATGTGGCGCATCGCGGCGTCGGCAACGCGCCCATCGACATGGGCCGCAGCCGAGAAGGGCGGGTTCATCAACACCACGCTCGGCCGCACGGAGGCATAGAGGAAATCGTGAATATGCGCGGCGTCGTACTGGGTCGCCGACGCGAGCGGAAACAACCCGTGCAACAGAGCGATGCGATTGTCCGCGAGCTCGTTGAGCACGAGTCCCGCGCCGACGAGTTCGGCAAAGATCGCGAGAAGCCCCGTGCCGGCGGATGGTTCAAGCACGAGATCGGCGGGCGTAATCGCCGCGGCTTGCGCGGCGACAAACGCCAAGGGCAGCGGCGTCGAGAATTGCTGCAGCGCCTGGCTCTCTTCGGACCGGCGTGTGTGGGTGGGAAAGAGAGAAGCGACGCGTTCGTGCATAGCGAGTTCAGCGGCGGGCGTCTTCGCCCGCGCGCGAATGGCGCGGCCGAATTTGCGCACGAACAGGATCTGCACGACTTCGCAGACGTCGTAAGCGGACTTCCAGTTCCATAAGCCTTCGGCATCGCTGCCGCCGAAGGCAGCAGTCATCGCGGTGCGCAATACGTCGGAGGAAATCGCCTCGCCGCGCGAGACCGGACCGAGCAATTGCCCGGCCGCGTTGAGGACGGCAGGAAACGCATCAGGCGTGGGTATTGCGGCCGCGAGCGCAGCCGCAGGAATCATGGTGTTCATGGGGAAGGCCTTCAGGAGAGCGGAGATGGGCGAACCGGAAGGCGCTCTCTCGAGCCTGGCCGGTTCAAACCCATTCCGGCCGTCCTCTCACTTTTGCGGGTCGATCGGCACAAGATGCCAATGCCAGCCGCCATGCCCGCCTAGAACCAGGAACGGGACGACATAGCGGAGTTCGCGGTGGCAGACCGCGCATCGGCAGAGCGTGCCGCCCGCCTTATCTTTCCAATCGTCGATGGCGATGTTGGCGCCTTCGAAAAAGTTCTGCATATGCCCGCAATTGGGACAGGCATTCTTCTGGATCAGGCAGCGCAGGATGTAGCGGCGCTGTTTCTCGATGTGATCGAGATTCTGACGCTTCGTCGTCAGCAGTTCGGAGTTTTTCATGGGCTGTCTCCGCTCATGACCTGCTTCACCATGCGCGCGAGCTTCTCGGGCTCGTGCAGAAGGTCGAGCGAGGCGAAGTTGTTCGGACCGCCGACATAGTCTTTGCGGCCGTTGCAGGTGCGGATGAGGATTCCGGAGTCGAAGCCGCCGAAGGGCTGGCCCGCCTGCACGTAGATTCGCTCGGAATGGAGGGTGATCTCGCCGGAGACGGCGATACCGGCTATGTTCGAGCGAAGATCGTAGCTGCCGGATGGCAGATCGAGGGCCTTGGCGAGAAGCCCGAGCTGGCGGCGCGCTAGCCGATGGAATTCACGCTTGCGGATGTCGTCATAGGCGACGGACGTTCGGAAGTCGAAAGCGTCTGTCATGGTGTTCTCCAAAGAAAAAGAGCCCGGCGCTCCTTCGACATGCTCAGGAGGCCGGGCTCGAGGTTGTCGGGATAGGGGAAGGCGCTATTTGGCGGCTTCGGCCACTGGTTCGTCGGCGAGGAACGCCGGCAAAGCTTCGGGCTCGCTCGTTTGGGTCACGGGATCGAGAAGCCGAAGCGGTTCTGGCAGCCAGCCCGTACCGTCGAGTAGCCGCTCGGCTTCCTTGGCCATCTCGCCCTTCTTGAGGTGGTCGATCAGCTGGGCCGATTGCTCACCTTTGGCTTCCCGCACTGCTTCAAGAATGCGCGGCTTGGTCACGCGGCCAAGATAGTTCTCGACAGTGGGCTTCCAACCAACTGCCACCATGTCGAGCCCGACAGCGTCGGCAAGCCGGTCGGCTTGTCCGATGCGCCGCTCGATCGTGCCGCGCGACGGACCAGCCCCACCCGGGCGATCGGCACGCTCATGCAGCGCCGTGATGCCGAGCGACACGCAATGGGCAAGCAATGCGGCGCGCTTCTCGTCGTCGAGACTGACGATATAGTCCCACAGCGCTTCGTCGCTGTCTGGCAATTCGGTCTTCCAGTGTCCCTGCCGTTCGGCGATAGCACGCGCCGATGCGCTGTCCTTCAAATCGGGCGCCTGGATCGGCAGATACACATGTCGAACCGATGCCTCCAGACATGTGCCATAGTTTCCTTGGTAGAAACTGTCGAGACAGAGCTTGTACAGAAGCGCCGTCATCGCGACACGGGGATGGCAAGCGACGGCATCTTGCAGCGCTAGGGTGCGGTGGGCGGTGAGTTCGCCGACAAGCCGGTCGGGCAACGGCTTGATGCCATCTTCTTCTTCGGTGCCGTCTTCCTCGCCGGCGCTGACGGTGATGACGGTGTTATGGGTTGAGGATTCCTCCGCGCCTTGCGTTTCGTCTGCTTCGGCCTCGTTCTCGCTGGGCTCGTCCGGCACTTCATCCTCGCGTCGGACAAATCCGCGTTCGACGCGCAGGCCGCCGTCGTTGGTCAAGCTGATGAAGACGCCAGCGCGCGCCTTGTCATCCGGGGTGTAAAGCAGTGGTTGGTTATCGAACGCTTCGAGTGCGGCTTCGATCTCGCCAAGGTGACGATCGACGTCATCGGGAAGCTCTTCGGCCTGGGCGTATTGCTCCTCGATCTGCTCGTGCTCGGTGCGTAGAGCCTCGCGGCGCCGATAGTCGTCTTCACCCAATTCCGGAGCCGTGCCGGCGACGCGCCGCATGCCGCTGTCGTAGCCATACGGGAAGTTGACCGCGACGTTGATCCACTTCCAGCCTTCGGCTGCGATTTCGGTGGCTGCCGCTTTCAGCTTCTCGGTGACGAGCCGGTCCAGCAATCCAGGATCCTGCAACCAGCCGCCGTCGTGATCGTCGAACAGATCTCGCATGACGATGCCGCCGGCGGCTTCATAGGCTTCGACACCCACGAAACGCGCGCGCCGATCGGAGGAACTCCACGGTATCCTCGGTCAGCATGGCGCGAATGTTATAAGGGTCCGCTTCGTAGATTTGGTCCGCGATGCAGTCCCAGACATGCTCCTGTCGCGCATGGTCTTCGCTGACGGTGAAGGCCATGAGCTGTTCGAGCGTCATGCCGTCCGCGCCATAGATCGTGAGCAGCTTCTCCGACACGCTCGCCAAGCGTTTGCGTTGCTTGACTACCGCCGGCGTGATCTTGAGCCGGGCAGCGATGGTGTCATCGCCGAGACCCTTCGCCGAGAGCTCCTGGATGGCGCGAAACTCGTCGAGCGGGTGAAGCGCTTCGCGGAAGGTATTCTCGGCAAGCGAATCCTCTTCCGCCGAAATCGGGTCATCAGCGCTCTTGACGTTGCAGGGAATCTCGGCGGTCTTGGGCAGGCGCTTTTGCTTGACGAGAATCTCCAACGCGCGATAGCGCCGTCCGCCGGCCGGAATCTCGAACATGTCCATCTCAGCGTCGGCTTCATCCAGTACAGGGCGGACATTGAGATTGTGAAGCAGTCCACGATGGGCGATGTCTTCGGCCAGATCCTCGATTGAAACACCGTTGCTCACACGGCGGACATTGGCCTGAGATAGCACGAGCTTGTTGAACGGAATGAGCCGCGTGTTGCTCAGAACGAGCTTGGGCTTTGCTTTCGTCATGACGATTTCTCCAGTACGGGCAGCCGAGAGCCTTTCTCTCGACCTCAAACCCGTCGCGGAGCGCGGAATTGTTCCTCTAACTCGATCAGCGCGCTGCGCGGATTTCGTCGCGCGCGCGGCTTAGGGATTGCGTCAGGGACGGACGCCCGCCAGGGGCGAGACCCGGCACGGGGCTCGCGCGCAGCCAACGGCCCGGCCCGCAGGGCGGGCGACGCCCCAGCTCCTTAATCTTTTAGATCGAGTGCTAGAGGTTAGGATTCGCACCCTGTCGGCCGTCTTGACAGGTAGAATATGCCAATCTTCCCAATGCTCTAGCGACCGCCTCGGTAGATAATGATCGCGACCAGAGCGTGGTCGGGCAGGGTGTTGGGGTCCATACCTAAATGTTAGACCGCCATGGAATTCCCTAATTTTCTCCAATCTTCTATTCCATTCCATATAAAATCGGCTAGTGTCGCCCTATGTCCGAGAATATTCTGACAATTCGCGAGGTCGCAGACCTCCTCAAGATCAACGAGAAGACGGTCTACAAGCTGGCCGCCGACGCGAAGATTCCTGGCTTCAAGGTCGGCGGGTCGTGGCGCTTTGACCGTGCCACCATCGCCAAGTGGATAGAAAAGGGATCGGCTGCCGCTGATGAGGCCCCGCAGCCGATGGAGCCGGAAGTGTCGGACCGCGCGACACTCGCTTCGGCTTCCTATTCCCCGCAGCAAGCGACGTTCTTTGCGCACCGCCTCACGCTGGAAGGCACAGGCGAAGATGCTCTCGCGCAATCGCTTTCCACCGCCCGCGTGGACATGAACCCGCATCAAGTCGATGCCGCCCTGTTTGCGATGTCATCGCCGCTGTCGAAGGGCGTGCTGCTCGCCGATGAAGTCGGCCTTGGCAAAACTATCGAGGCAAGCCTTGTCATCGCGCAAAAGTGGGCGGAGCGCCGTCGTCGTATCCTACTGATCGTGCCAGCTTCGCTGCGCAAGCAGTGGAGCCAGGAGCTTTACGACAAATTCTCGCTCCCATCCGTAATCGTCGAGCGCAAGAGCTATACCGACGCGCGCAAGAAGGGCATCGCCAAGCCCTTCGAGCAGGGCGACAACATCGTCATCACCTCCTATGAGTTCGCCGCTCTGAAGGCGGACGACATTAGGCGCGGCGGCTGGGACCTTGTCGTCTTCGACGAAGCCCACCGGCTGCGCAATGTCTACAGGAAGGATGGAGCGACGCGCGCGAAGCTCCTACGTGACGCCACGCGCCCGTTCTTCAAGATTTTGATGACGGCAACGCCACTGCAAAACTCGCTCATGGAACTCTACGGCCTTGTCTCCGTCCTCGACGAACATCACTTCGGCGACGAGGACTCGTTCCGGAACCAATATGTCAGTGGCTCAGGTTCGAAGAACGGCCTCATGTTCCTGCGCAAGCGGCTGGAGCCTATCTGCAAGCGCACTCTTCGGCGGCAGGTTCAACAGGCCGGCCTTATCCGCTACACCGAACGCAGCCCGCTCACGATGGAGTACGAACCGTCGGAAGCCGAGCAGAAACTCTACGCCGACGTGTCCACTTACCTCCAACGCAAGGACACGATCGCCTTCGGCAACAAGCCGAACCAGCTTGTTACGATGGTCGTGCGCAAGATTTTGGGGTCTTCGACCTTCGCCATCGCCGATACGCTGGCCAAGCTCATCGAGCGTCTCAAGCTGATGCAGCCGCCAACCATCGAAACCGTCGCCGACTATGACGTGGCGGACGAAGAAGCGGAGGAGCTTGACGACGCAGAAGACGGCGACGCGATCGGCGACACGCCGATCGACCCTGAAAAGCTGAAGGCAGAAATCTCCGCGCTAGAAGAATACCGCAGGCTCGCACTTTCGATTGGCGATAACCGGAAGGGCGCGGAGCTTATCAAGGCGCTTCCCGGCGTGTTCGATGCCATCGTCGCCAAGGGCGGCCAGCGCAAGGCGGTGATCTTCACGGAGTCTGTGCGTACTCAGCGTTACCTTGCCGATCTTCTGGCTGCCAACGGCCACAGAGACGACATCGCCCTGCTCAACGGGTCGAACAACGACCCCGAGAGCAAGGCGATTTATCAGGACTGGCTCACAAGGCACAAAGGCTCCGACGCCGTGTCGGGCTCGAAGACGGCAGACATGAAGGCGGCGATCGTTGAGGCGTTCCGCGACCGCAAGAGCATCCTGATCGCCACTGAGTCCGGCGCTGAAGGCATCAACCTTCAATTCTGCTCTCTGGTGGTCAATTTTGACTTGCCCTGGAATCCGCAGCGCGTGGAACAGCGCATCGGCCGCTGCCACCGCTACGGGCAGAAGATCGACGTGACCGTCGTCAACTTCTTGAATCTTAAGAACCACGCTGAGCAGCGTATCCACCAGCTTCTCGACCTTAAGTTCAACCTGTTCAAGGGCGTCTTCGGCGCGAGCGACGAAGTATTGGGCGTGATCGAGCGCGGCGTGGATATCGAGCGCCGCATCTTCCAGATCGTCCAGAGCGCCCGTTCGGAATCCGAAATCGACGCCGCCTTTGACAAGTTGCAGGACGAGCTGCAAGAGAAAATCAGCGAGCAGATGCTCGACGCCCGCGAGCGGCTTCTGGAAAAGGTGGACGAGCAGGTCATCGAGCGGCTCAAAGGCCGCAAAGACGCCATCGACCGCCGCCTTTCCGAGTTCGACAGGCAGCTTCTCTACGTCGCTCGGGCCGAACTTCCCGAGGCTCGCTTTCATACCGATGACGAGCGCCGCTTTGACTACCGCGGCGAGACGTACACGACCGAATGGCCGCTTGCCGATGAAAGAGGCTGGAAGTTCTTCCGCCTTCAAGAAGGCACGCTGGCGACGGACGTGGTTGCCAGGGCAAAGGAACGTCGTTTCGAGGCGCCCTCGTGTGTGCGCTTTGACCTCGCCGCCTATCCGGGCGGTAGGCTAGCGGACGTAGAGGACTTGCGCGGCAAGACCGGCTGGGCGCGGATTGCCAAGCTTCACATCAAGACGCCTGCCGTCACGCGCGAACAGCTTGTCCTATCCGTGGTTGCGGACGATGGCAGCACCGTCCACCCCGAAACCATGGAGCGGCTGTTCCGCGTCCCGGCGCAAAACGAACCGCTCAACGGCACACCTCCTGACGCCGACCTGCGACGCCGCGAAGCCGAGCGGAAGAAAGACTTGCTCGACGAAGCCGAAAAGCAAAACTCCGAGTGGCTCGATGTCGAAAGCGAAAATCTCGACCACTACGCAGAAGACCTGGAACGCTCCTTTGAGACTGAGATTAAAACGGTCGAAGCAGAGATAAGGGACGCCAAGAAAGCCATGCGCGGTTCCAGCCTGCCCATGGCCGAGAAGGTAGCCGAGAAGCGTCGGATCAGCGGCCTTGAAGGAAAGCGCGACAAGCTGAAAGCCGAGTTCTTCGACCGGCGTGCGGCCATTCGCACCGAGGTCGAAGCCATGCTCGACAAAATTCAGGAGAGCCTGAAACTCGAACCGACCCTGACCGATCTGTTCACGATCCGGTGGGAGGTCGCATGACGCGCGACCTCATCAGCAAGACTACCCGCAACGAGTTCCGCGAGGTGCTAGTCGGATACACGCTCCGCGAAATCGAAATGACGTTCGACGCGGGTGGCCTCACGCCGCGGGCGGATTATCAGCCCAACGTCAGCGGCGAGCGGCGCGGCTTGGTGGAAGCCTACTATGCTAACCTCGATTTTTCCTCACGCTCGGATGTGAAGAATCTGCTCGCCGTCTATGAGGAAGTCATAGAGCTACTTCGCAAAGCCCAGGATCGTGTCATCAATCCCGAAGCCGTTGACGGGACGATCAGTGCGCTCTTGCGTCGGATGGAGCGAAACGGTTTCCGCTATGAAAGCGGCCGGTTCGTTTCCGATGTGCTGAATGCCGCCGTCGTCCATGCGCCATCGCTGGTGCAGATCACCGAAGTGTCCATCCGGGAGTACCTGGAAAAGGCCCGTCAGAAAATCGTCGGCGGCGATCCGGCCGGAGCCATCGCCAGCGCCTACACATTGGTTGAGGAGTTTCTAAAACAGCTTCTTCGCAAGACCGGCACCGCCTTCAACGAGAATGAGGGCGATATTCGCGCGCTCTACAAGCTCCTGGCCGAACCGCTGCATCTCGCGCCGAAAAGCGAGTCCCTGGAAAGCTATCTGAAAGCCATTCTGGAGGGATTACAGCGCCAGATCGGCGGTCTATTTGAGTTGGCCAACAAGGCCAGCGACCGGCATGCCCGCAAATACAACCCAGCGCCGCACCATGCGCGGCTTGCGGTCAATGTGGCCTTCACGCTCTGCGAGTTCCTGCTGGAATCTTACGAGTACCAACAAAAACGGGAAGAAAGGCGGGCGTCATGAGCGGTCGGAAACAGCGGCTGGAATTGACATGGATTGGCAAGGACGAACGCCCCCGCCTTGAGCCGCGCATTCTATTGGAGGACGATGACAAGTCCTACCACGCCAAGGTGCGCGTGACCGACGACGACATCTTCGACAACATTTTGATCCACGGTGACAACCTGCTCGCGCTGAAAGCCCTTGAGCAGGAATACGTGGGACATGTGAAGTGCATCTACATTGACCCGCCATTCAACACCGGACAGGCGTTCGAGCACTACGATGATGGGATAGCCCATTCATTGTGGCTCTCGCTGATGCGAGATCGGCTCACCATCTTAGCCCGTCTGCTATCGGAAGACGGGTCAATTTGGGTTCATTGCGACGACCATGAGCAAGCATATTTGAAAGTTATGATGGATGAAGTCTTTGGACGAGACTTTTTTGTGGCCACGGTCGTTTGGGAAAGCCGTTACTCCCGTTCCAATGATGCCAGCCTCTCGCAGTCTCATAACTTCATTCTCGTTTATGCGAAAAACCCCGAGCTTTGGAAGAAGGTGCGCAATCGTCTTCCGCGTACGGACGAACAGGCCGGGCAATATAAGAATCCAGACAATGATCCCCGCGGCCCGTGGCGAGCAATCCCGTGGGATGCACCTAACATCCGACCCAACCTCACCTACCCCATTAAAACCCTCTCGGGAAAAATTCGTATGCCACCCGAGGGGCGTTGCTGGTCGCGTACAGAGGAGCAATGGCTTGAGATAGTCTCGCAGGGTTTAGCTTATTTCGGCAAGTCAGGTGACGGCGCTCCTTCTTTCAAACGCTTTCTAGACGAAGCGGGACCAATCGTACCCAACACTTGGTGGTCGCATGAAGATGCGGGCCATACCGACGAAGCGAAAAAGGAGGGCTACGCTCTCTTCGGCAAGGAGAACGTCTTTGCCACGCCTAAGCCGGAGCGATTGCTAGCTCGGATAATCGCAATTGGTACAAACCCCGGCGATCTCATTCTAGATTCCTTCGGCGGGTCAGGGACCACTGGCGCGGTCGCCCACAAAATGGGTCGCCGTTGGATTATGATCGAACTTGGCGATCATGCCGTCACCCATATCGTCCCGCGTTTGAAAATGGTCATTGACGGCAGCGATCGCGGTGGCATCACTGATGCTCAGGATTGGAAGGGCGGCGGCGGTTTCCGGTATTACCGCCTTGCGCCATCGCTGCTGGAAAAGGATGCGTGGGGCAACTGGGTTATTTCTAAGGAGTATGAGCCGCCCAAGGTCTCACAGGCGGTCTGCAAGCTCATGGGGTTCGTCTACGAGCCGGACGAAAGCCATTACTGGATGCAGGGCCGTTCGTCGGAAACCGACTTCATCTATGTCACCACGCAAAGCCTGACGCGCGCGCAGCTTGCGGCCATATCCGAGGAAGTCGGTGATGAACGCACCTTGCTTGTCTGCTGCAAGGCATTTCGAGCTGACCCCGATGCTTTCCCCAACCTTACCATTAGGAAAATTCCCCAGGCCGTGCTGGGGAAATGCGAGTGGGGCAAAGACGATTACAGCCTGAACGTCGCCAACCTGCCAGAAGCTCCCAGCCTATCTGATGACCCGGACGATCCGGGGTCGATCCCCAAGGAGGGCAAGAGACGCGGCAATGGAAAGCCCGCATCCCAGAACGACCTTTTCAATCAAGGGGGCGGCAAGTGATCGACCGCAACGTCCGCACTATCAGCCAGCGCCTCTCGCTGCGTAAGCCGCAATCCGATTCCCTCGAAATCCTTGCCGATGTGTTAGGCCGGATCGACCTCTCAAAAGATGCCGATCCCGAAGCGACGCTTGCGGCGATCCGCGATACTTATCCGACCGTCGAGGCGTTCGAGCATGATTTTCCGTCGCTGTGCTTTGCGCTGGCGACGGGCGTCGGCAAGACGCGCCTGATGGGCGCGTTCATTTCCTATCTCTACATGACCGGCAAGAGCCGTCACTTCTTCGTGCTCGCCCCAAACAAAACGATCTATGAGAAGCTGATTTCTGACTTCGCGCCTGAAAGCCCGAAATACGTCTTCAAGGGCATCGCCGAGTTCGCCGCCAACCCGCCGCTGATCGTCACGGGCGATAACTACGAAAGCGGCGTCGGCGTGCGCTTCGAGGGTGGTCGCTCGGCAGACCTGTTCGGGTCCGACGTTCACATCAACATCTTCAACGTCGATAAGATAAACAAGGAAGAAAGCCCGCGCGGCAAGCCGCGTATGAAGCGGCTGCAAGAAACCATCGGCGAGAGCTACTATGGTTATCTTTCCCGGCTCGATGATCTTGTCCTGCTGATGGACGAGTCGCACCGCTATCGCGCCAGCGCGGGGGCCAACGCCATCGACGGCCTGAAGCCGATCCTTGGCCTTGAATTGACGGCCACGCCGAAGGCCGTGGGCCCGCGGCCCGTTCCGTTCCGTAATGTCATTTACAACTACACGCTCGGCCAGGCGATGGCGGATGGATTCGTCAAGGAGCCCGCCGTCGCCACGCGCAAGGACTTCGACCCGGGTTCCGTGGGTGAGCAGGAGCTTGAGCAGATCAAGCTCGAAGATGCCGTACATAACCACGACCATGTGGCCGTGGAGCTTGACCGGTATCATCGCACGACCGGTGCTCCCAAGGTTACACCGTTCATTCTCATCGTCGCGGCGGATACGACCGAAGCCAAGCGACTACGCGAATTCGTCGAATCTGAGAAATTCTTCAAAGCCCGCTTCAAGGGCAAGGTTGCCGAGGTTCACTCGAACCTGCGGGGCGAGGAAAGCGAAGAAGCGATGCAGCGCCTTGTGGCGCTCGAAAAGGACGGCAGCACTGAGATCGTGATCCACGTCAACAAGCTCAAGGAAGGCTGGGACGTAACCAACCTCTATACCATTGTTCCCTTGCGCGCCTCCGCATCCGAAATCCTGACCGAGCAAACATTGGGGCGCGGCCTGCGCCTCCCGTTTGGCAAGCGCGTGTCCAAAGGTGGGGACGACGATTTTGCTGCCGTTGATCGCCTCACCGTCATAGCGCACGAGCGGTTCGATGACATCATCGCCAAAGCGCGTGAGCCTGGTTCGATCGTGATGAAGACGCTGGAGATTGGCGAGGACGGGGACATTTCCGTGACCGGGGCGACGCTGATCACAGCACCGTCCATCGCGGAAATGATCGTGACCGGCGCACGGCCTGAGATGCCGGGTTTCGTGCAAGAGGAAGCCGCCGCCTTCGTGTTCAAGTCCGCCGAAGAAGGTAAAGCAGCCGGGGTGACGCTCGACATTATCAAACGCTACGAGCGCAAACTTGGCAGCGCAGAGGCCCTCCGGGATAAGGACGTTCAGAAGCAAATCGCCGAGGAGGTGCGCGAACTCGTGCGTCCCGCGCAGGGGACGCTGGAGGGCGTGATTGAAGCGCCCCGCATCGACCAGATTGTTGAGACGGTGGCTACTACAGTCGCCGACCGCACGATTTCCATCCCGCAGATCGTCGTCCTGCCCAAGAAGCAGGTGACGTTCACCTTCGAGGATTTCGACCTTGCCAGCCTCGATACGATCAACATGCGGCCCATCGAGGACGGCATCATCATCCAGGACTTGCGCACCCAGGCGCGCGTGTATCTGGCGCGCACCCTCGACGATCCGCGCGAGGCCCGGCCCGAGGACTATCTCGTGCGCTACCTGATCGAACGTAACGAGATCGACTACGATGCCCATGCTGCGCTGCTCTACAAGCTGGCGGGGCAGGTGGTCGCGCGTATTAAGTCCTATCTTCCCGAAGGCGCCGAGGTCGAGAACGTGCTTCTGCGCCACGGGCGGCAGCTTGCCGATTTCATCTTCGCTCAGATGATGAACCATTACCGCGAAACTCCGCTCGGCGAGGACGACTACGAAGTCACCGTCACGCGCGGCTTTATGCTGCTGCAAGCGCAGCCTATGAACGTCCCGCAAGGGCAGCGCGTCCGGGACTTTAAGCAGGCTGTCGCTCCCCTGTCCGATACTCGCAAGCATGTTTTCGGCGGCTTCAAGAAATGCTGCTACCCTCTGCAAAAGTTCGACACCGACCCGGAACGGCGGATCGCCGTCACCATCGACGGCGACGCCAGCGTCGAGAAATGGCTCAAGCCCGGCCGCAATCAGTTCCGCATCGACTATCGTTCCGGCGAAGCTTACGAGCCGGACTTCGTGGTCGAGACTAAGACCCGGATGTTGATCTGCGAGGTGAAAGCCAGGAACGAGATGGAAGACGCCGTCGTCAAGGCGAAGGCGGCAGCAGCGACCAAATGGTGCAAGACCGCCACGCAATACGCGGGCGGAGCCAAGCCGTGGACGTATCTACTCATACCTGACGATCAAATCACCGGCAGCGCGACCATCGACGGCTTAGCCGCCAAGTTCGCAACAGCATAGAAATGTGAGGGAGCAAGATGACCACAGCGGCTAGTCAATGCGCTCCACAGGATAGCAGTTTTCTTAACGAACTGATCGCAAAGCGTCGCAAACTCATCGACGCTCTTGATGCCAACAAGGGTGAGGTCAATCTCGACATCTTCGAGGACTTCTATCCCGACCGCGCTCATTTCGTTTATGAGTTGCTTCAAAATGCCGAGGATGCGGGCGCTACGCACGTTACGTTCACTCTCAAGCGGGATCGTCTGATCTGCGAGCATGATGGACGCCGGACGTTCACGCAGGCTGACGTAACGGCCATCACCGGCATCCATAACAGCACCAAAGACAAGGCCCCCGACCGGATCGGCAAGTTCGGTGTCGGGTTCAAATCCGTCTTCGTCTATACGCAATCCCCGACCGTGCGATCTGGCGAATTTTCCTTTCGCATCGTCGAAATGATTCTGCCTGAGCCGATTGCGTATGATCCCTCTATTGGAAGCCGAACCCGATTTGATTTTCCCTTCGACAACCCGAAGAAGCCTCAGCAGGAGGCTTACGACGAGATAGCGGCGGGTCTGAACGACTTGGACGAAACCACGCTTCTGTTTCTGTCCAGCCTTCAGGCAATCAGTTGGAAAATCGACGATAGCGAGTCGGGCGAGGTGCTGCGACACGCACATTCGGAGTCGCATTTCGAGATTCTGAAGCAAAGTGACGGGCGAACGACGGCGAGTTCGCATTTTCTGAAATTCGAGCAGTCTGTTGCCGATTTATCCACGCATCGCGTCGCCATCGCATTTCCGCTGGGCTTCCTTGCGGGCGTCCGCGAGTTCGACCAAAGCAAGCAGCTGGCGGAGCAAATGAAGATCGTCCCGGCGTCCCAGGGCCGGGTCGCCGTGTTTTTCCCCGCCGCCAAAGAAACCTCTGGATTGCTGTTTCATCTTCACGGCCCGTTTGTCCCGGAATTGAGTCGCGCAAGTATCAAAGAGTCGCCGGCAAATGAGCCGTTGTTCGAACATCTTGCGAAGATCTGCGGGCAGTCGCTGCACAAGATCAAAGATCTTGGCTTGCTGACTCCTGACTTCTTGACGATCCTGCCAAACCTGCAAGATCAGATACCACCTCGTTATCAGCCTATTCGCGATGCTATCATCGGGGAGATGAAATCGTCCCCGTTGATGCCCACCCATGACCGCGGTCATGCCGCTGCCGATCGCCTGATCCAGGCAAAGGCATCACTGAAAACACTCCTGTCCAACGATGACATCGAATTCCTCGTGGACTACGAAGACGATCCGCCGCTTTGGGCTATCGGAGCAACGCAGAAGAACGGCCGCATCGACAACTTTCTCAATGGCCTTGAGATACAGGAATGGGGCATCGACGAGTTTGTCGAAACGCTGGGAAAGGCCACCGTAGGCGGGCGGTCCATCAACGTCGCACCTTATTATGTGACAGCGCCGGACAAAGAGTTTATGCGGTGGCTGGAACAGAAGTCACCGGAATGGCTGCAACAATTCTACGCGCTACTGCACGATGAGGCCGCTCAGTCCGGCGTCTTATACAGGCTCAAGAATCTAAAGGTCGTACGTTTGCGTGGCGGAGCCTTTGGCATTGCAGCTCATTGCTTCTTTGAAAACGACCACACCAGCGACGCGATCCCAACGGTGGACGCGTTCGTCTACACATCGGGTAAGTCAAAGCCCCAGCAGGATAAGGCAAGGAAGTTTTTGGCTGACCTTGGCGTGCGCGAATTGGGCGAAGCCGAGGAAGTGGAGCTTATCCTAAAAGCCCGATACACGAAGGAAGCGCCAATCCCCGACGGCAAGACATACCTGCGGGATTTGAGGCGCTTTATTGCGCTTGTAAATCAGCAGCCGGAGAAGGCAAAGCTCTTCGCGGCGTATTACATCTTCCACGGCGACGACGACCAACGGCACACGCCAGCGGGCATCTATATAGACCGTCCCTATAAAAAAACCGATCTTTCCGCCTATTACGGCAGATTGGGGGACGATGCGGAACGTGTGGCGCTTAATGCGTCCTACCAGGGCATCGGCGTGAAGCTGGAGCAGATTGCAGCATTTGCCCAGGCTGTGGGAACACAGGCGACCTTACAGATCAAGAACCGCGACTGTCGGCAAAATCCGCAATGGGACTATCTGTGGAGGGTCGGAGGTGACAGATACACTTCGCCGATCGACCGAGATTATTATATCCCCAAGCTGGGCGACCTATTGAAGGCTCCGAGCGTAGAGTTGTCGCGGCTGATTTGGCGAACGCTGACGACTCTGCCGGCGCACCCCGATTACTTTCAGGCAACGTATCAACGCAATCAGAGTTGGGGTGCGCGCCACGCCGATTCGATGCTCGTACACGAGTTGCGGAATGCTGCATGGGTTCCGCAGGGCGATGGAGGGTTCGTTCGTCCGGCAGAGGCGTCGCGGGGCGCGCTGCCTGAAGGGTTTCCTTTCGACTCAGGCTCCAAGGGTTTGAAGGCAATACAGTTCGGTAGTGAGATTGAGCACCAGTCAGCCCAGAAACGCGCGAGGGAGGATGCTGCCAAGATTGCGGGCTTTGCCGATACAGCCGCCTTGGAACGCGCGAAGCGCTTTGCCGCCTTGCCTGAGGAAGAACAAGAGAAGTTTTTTGCGGAACGTGAGGCCGCCGCAAGGTCCGCCATTCCAGATCGTGACCCGGCTAATCCTCAGCGGCGCGCCCGGAATGTCGCCGAACAAGCGGAAAATGCTCCCAACAAAGAAAGCGAGGTTCGCAGCCGGTCAGTGTCCATCGGCCGGGAGGATGTGAAGAAAGAAGCGGAGCAATATTTACGGCAGCACTACCGAAACGAAGACGGCGAGATGACGTGCCAGATTTGCAAAGGCCCGCTGCCGTTCAAGCTAGATGACGGGAGCGAATTTTTTGAAACAGTCGCATTCCTGTCCGACCTCAAGAAGCACCATTACCAGAACTATCTCGCGCTGTGCCCCAATCACTCGGCAATGTATCGGCATGCGAACGGATGCAAAGACATCCTCTGTGATATGGTCGAGAGCCTTACTGGAAGTGAGCTTGAGGTTATTCTCGCGCAGAGAGACATGACGATCTATCTCAGCGCAATTCACGCTATAGATATTAAGGCCGTTATCGCGGCGGAAGCGGCTCTCTTCTTTACGCCAGACACCGAACCACCGGGAGACGACGTTCCGGGCGCGGACTCGACAGAGACAGGGCGGGCCAATGATTAAGGGTGCGAGGCAGCTTCCGACGATGCACGTTTCCGTCCGCGTGCCGTGGCACGACGGACGGTGGTCCGGAAAAATCTGCGGCAACCCGCGTGGCAATACTTCCTGCCTGGTCCTTCCCAGAATAGCAGAGACCAAAGACGACGATTTCGAGACGAAACACGCCGGGACCGATTGGGACGCTGATGGCGCCAAACTTCCGGCATGTGCTGCCGAACGCGGGGCCTTTATGGCTCCTTTCGGTTATGCGCGCCGCGTACGTCATCCGTACAGCCACGATCCACTGTACAAGCATTTTCAGGAGAGCCAATTTCACCACGCGCCATTTTCTGCTGCTGCGGTTCCATTCGCTTGGATGATGAAGAATTCGGACGATGGGATTCCGGATCGAGCAAAGGCTTACAAGATTGACTTTCGAACCGAACTCGAGCCGGACCTCGAATTCGACAAACTCTGGGTTCAAGAACGCCGCAACCAGTTGGCGATGCTCGACACATTCTTCGGCGCCATTGTGCCGGAAAAGTCCCTTGTATTCTTCTATGCCAAGCGCACTCCGCTGACCGACGACGGGAGGCGGGTGATCGTCGGCATAGGCCGTGTCCTCAAGGTCGATCCGTCTGTGGAATACGTTTACGAAAAAGATGCGCCTTCGGATGGCATGCGGTGTGTCCTTTGGGAGCGCAATCTGCGTCACTCAATCCGGCCGGACATCCAGGACGGGTTTCTTCTTCCGTATCACGATCTGATCGAGCTCGCGGCAAAAGACCCGAGCATCGATTTGTCGAGTCTCGTGCTCCACGCGCCCGAGGAGCATTGGGACGCGTTCTCAATGGGCACCGAGCACGTGACGCATGACCAAGCAATCACGGTACTGCTAGCCTGTGCCTCGCTATTGGAGCGACTTGAAAAAGTTGTTCCAGGAAACTGGTCGGTCGCTCGGAGCTGGGTCGATAATCAGCTTAACCGAATCTGGCGGCTCCGGGGCGCGTTCCCCGGTCTTGGTTCAGCGCTATCCGCATTCGGGCTGACTCATGGCACTCTGATCGCCCACGCCATCGGTCAACAATTATATGCCGATGGTTCTGAGGCAATACGAGATCCTTGGCCGTTGGTTCAGGATGTGCTGCACAAGCCGTCACTGCTTGCTCCCGATCTGGCAGCCACGGTTGGACCGACGGCGTCAAACCTTTGGGACAGCCTCAAGCCAGACCGCCTGGCACTTCTAAAGCTGTTATCTAGGTTCGAGATCACGGCTGATCAAGCCACCCGGTGGTTTGTGCCGGAGGAACGCGAGCGAGCAGCTATCGTCGCGTCTGATGCTGAGGTTTTGGCAAATCCCTATCTTTGTTTCGAAGCCGATCGCGAACGTAGGGATTTCATTTCGGCGGCCGTAATTGATCGAGGCATGTTTCCCGACGCCACGGTCGCGACGGCGGTGCCAGTGCCTGCTCCTTCTTGCTGTGCGGAGGCGATCGATCCACGTCGAGCGCGCGCTTTAATGATCGCAACGCTCGATCGAGCGGCAGCTGAGGGGCACACTTTGCTACCTCAGACTTGGCTCGTGCAGCGTGTGCGGGATCTCGACATTTCGCCCCAATGCACAATCGGCGCTGATCTGATTGGGGCATTTGACACGTTCTTGAAACAGAAATTGGCGGCTGCCCGTATGGCGGACGGCAGCTCTGCATGGCAGCTCCAGGAGTACGCCTTGTCACGCGATTTGATCTCAGCCCGCGTAAAGCGGCGCCTTGCGGGCAAGCGTCACGCAGGCGAACACGACTGGCGAACTCTAATCGATCAGCAGCTTCCGCCCTTTGCGGTCGCCAGCGATCCAGAGTCAGAGGAGCTTGCCCGGCACGAAAAAGCGAAAGCGCTGGAGGAGATCTATCGATCACGCTTCTCAGTCCTCATAGGGCCTGCCGGCACTGGCAAGACGAGTCTGCTGACTGCTCTGCTGTCGCTTCCGTCGGTTGCGGCTGGCGGTGTGCTCCTGCTCGCTCCAACCGGAAAAGCCCGGGTTCAAATGCAGAGGCGCGCAAACAATGCCCAGGCATATACGCTCGCCCAATTCTTGCTAGCACTCCGACGCTATGACCCGCTGACCGGAAGCTATCGCGTCACTGAGGAAGCGAACCGCGAAGGTGGCTTCAAGACCGTCGTCATCGACGAATGCTCAATGCTGACAGAGAACCAACTGGCGGCTACCCTCGACGCTATCGAGACGACATCCGTCGAACGACTGATCTTGGTCGGCGATCCGAGACAGTTGCCGCCCATTGGTGCTGGTCGTCCCTTTGTCGATATCGTGCGCCACCTGAACGGCGACGGCGCAAACACGGTCACCAAGGCGCTGCCAGGATACGCAGAGCTTAGGATAGTGCGACGTCAGACGGAGCAATCGGTCGGCGCGGGGCAGCCACTAGCGACGCGCGACGACATACTCCTGTCCAGATGGTTTGGAGGCGAAGCTCCCGATCCCGGCGCAGACGAAGCTTGGGATCGTCTGGCCAGCAACAAATCAGTCGGGATTAGAGCGGTTCGTTGGGATGATGATACCGATCTCCAGACGAAGCTTCTTTTGGAGATAAAAGAAGCGACGCGGACTATCTCACAACGGCAGGGCTTCGATGATGTGCGGGGCGACGCCGCCTTCGAGATCAGTCTTGGCGGGCGTCCGTACAATGAGGTCGTGTATTTCAATCCGTCTCGCATTGCGAAAGATGCCAACGGCGTCGAGCGGCGTAGCGGAGGGGGCGCTGATGCTGAAGCGTGGCAGATTCTTTCTCCGGTGCGCGCGGGCGAGACCGGCGTTGATGGATTGAACCGGTGGCTCCAGAAATCTTTTCGGAGGAAGGCTCGTGCTTGGGCAGAGCCCGAGAAATATTGGGACCGCAAGACATGCAAGCCGTTGGGCGCGCAGGGTGTTCTCTACGGCGACAAGGTGATCAATGTGGCCAACGCACGACGGTATGATGTCGTCGATAGCGGCTTTCAGAAAGTGAAAAATGCTTACCTGGCCAACGGGGAGATTGGCCTCGTCGTGGGTCAATTTAAGGGTCGGAATTGGAAGCCCAAGGGTTTGCCCTGGAAGATCGAGATTGAGTTCACCTCACAACTCGGCTTGAAGTTTGGTTTTGGGGGCCGTGATTTCGGCGGTGACGAAGGCGATGCGCCTTTGGAGCTCGCGTACGCGCTGACCATCCATAAGGCCCAAGGCAGCGAATTCGGACTGACCTTTATCGTGATTCCGAATCCTTGCCGCTTGCTTTCTCGTGAGCTGCTCTACACGGCGTTGACGCGTCAGCGAGAAGAGGTGATCCTATTTCACCAAGGCGACCTGCGCACCTTGCTGAAGTTGTCTCTCACGGAGCATTCGGAAACCGCACGTCGCCTCACAAATCTGTTCTCCGATCCAAGGCCGGTGGAGCACGTTGGGTCATTTCTCGAAGAAGGTCTCATTCATCGCACTGCTCGCGGTGAACTCGTCCGTTCAAAATCGGAAGTGATCATCGCGAACTTGCTTCATGCGCTTGGCATCACTTACGCGTATGAACAACCATTTTCTGGATCGGATGGCAGCGTTCGTTATCCAGACTTTACGATCGAGGATGCGGAATCGGGGCGGCGCATATTTCTGGAGCATCTTGGACTGATGTCTGAACCGGCGTATCGACGGCGCTGGTCAGCAAAGCTGGATTGGTATCGATCCCAAGGGATTCTGCCCGAAGGGGAAGGAGATGGCGATGCGGGGATACTTGTGACGACCACCGAAGAAAAGGGCATTGATTCCGCAGGCATTGAGCACAAGCTGCGCGCACTTCTCGGGCTTTAAAAGAAGGGAATCGTAAGCGGAGGAACTCTCCTTCAATCCGATGTAGGCTTTGTCAAACGACACGCCGGCGCCGATTCTGCCCGCGAAAGGGAGCGGCTCCATAAGGCGAATTATGCCGAAAACGGGCGGCTGAATGTGGGGCTTTGAATCTCTTCGGGAGAGTCTGCTCTGACGCAATCTCAGGTGAGGAGTGCCGCGATTCTCAACGGAAGTTCATCGGACGCAAACGCCAGCGCTTTCCGCCGCACGGTTGTCGTTGACGGGCCGCTCGCGTTTCGGATGCGGCGCATCGAGGCCGCGCGTCACAATGAATTGGGACTGCAGATTTACACGTTGCCGCAACTCGCCTCTCGCTTGGCGGGTGGATTTGCGGCGCCGGCGCGGGGGCCGGATTGCAGTTCTCGCGGTGCGCAAAGCTCTTGGTGAGGGCGGATTTGCCCGGATAGATGCGATCCGGCACCGACCCGGCATGGTTCGCGCAGCGGTAAAGACGCTGAGTAAGATATGGGCGGCCGGCTTCGATGTTAATCTGCCGCGCTGGGCGCACGAACTTGGCGATCTTGCACTCATTGAGAAGCGGGTCCGCGGCCATCTCCCGCCCGGGCTTCTCGCGCCGAACGACTTGGTCGAGGCCGCCCGCGCGCGTGTCGGATTCGCGAAGACGGTTCTCGGCCCCGTTTGTTTTGACGGCGTCTTCGATCCAGCTCCTGTCTGGCGCCCAATGCTTGAAGCGCTTGCCGGTGAAGTCGCGATGAGTTGGCGAGGGTCGGGAGTAAAGCCGATCTGGCTGAAGGCTGAAATCCATCCGATCGAGGAGATGGTACCAAGGGACCCGGTGATCTTCTCTTGTGCCGATCCCAGGGCCGAAGCCGTCGAGGCGCTGAGATGGGCGAGAGAGCTCATCGTGTCGGGTACGGCCCGACCCGACGAGATTGCGATCTGTGCGGCAACGCCTGACACATGGGACGACTACTTCCTGTCGCTCTCGCGGGAAGCGCTGATACCGCTGCATTTCTCGCACGGCACGCCGGCGCTTGCATGCCAGGAGGGACAGGCTTGCGCTGCACTGGCTGACATTCTCCTTAACGGTCTCAGCCAGGAGAGAGTGCGGCGCCTACTCCTCCAGGTGCGCTATCAGGCGAAGGTGTCCAAAAACCTCCCGCCTTTTTGGCAGGAAGGACTCAAGCCTAGTGCCGCGTTGTTCGAGCTCGATCAGTGGCAGAGGGCGTTCGATCTCGCAGTTCAACGCCGCGGTAACGGTGGCGATCCTCGGCCTGTCATCATGCCGGTTCTTGAAATGCTGGCTGTCGGCATCAGCAATGTTGAAAGGGCAGGCGACGAGCTGCTCGGTGAGCGCGCGCGCGAGATTTGGCTTGAGGCGCTTCGGCGAGCGCCACGAACGGCGCTCGCATTCGCTCTCGCAGAAGTGCGCGTACCTGATGAGAACGAGCCGGCGTCATCACCGGTCTGGTGCCCCGCCGATCACCTCGTAGGTGCGCCGCGAAGATTCATGTGTTTTGTCGGTCTGACAACAAGATCCTGGCCACGCCGCAACAACGAAGATCCGCTCCTCCCCACGCGCGTAGTCCCTCTCGCGGAGATCGAGGGACTTTCTATTCGGGAGCGCGATGAAGCGGAGCTTGCTTTCCTTCTTCGAGCGGCGTCGGGAGCCACCGTCCTTTCCTATGCGCGGCGCGATAGCCTCGGCTACGTCCTGACAGCAAGTCCCTCCCTGCCCAGGAACACGCAGCACCGCATACTCACACGCACGCGCATTCCGATCCAGGCGTTTAGCGAAAGTGATCGGCTTCTCGCCAGGCCGCGCGAAACGGTGACGCTCGCCGCGCCGGCGTCGGCGACGCACGCCTGGAAGGACTGGCGAAGCACTGCAGTCACCGAGCATGACGGACACATCAGCTCAAATCATCCTGCGATCGACAATGCGCTGCGCCAAGTTCAGTCCGCCACTTCTCTTCGCCTTCTATTTCGAGATTCGCTTGCCTATGTCTGGCGCTACGCGCTCGGCTGGCACGCACCTGCGGTCGATGATCGCCCTCTCGAGCGCGATAGCCGGGGGTTCGGTGTGCTCGTTCACGCGCTTCTGAAGCGGGCCGTTGATCGTCTCGAACCCTCACCGGGTCTCGGCCGTTCAAGTGAAGCCGAGCTCGAAGCAGCGCTCGACCGGGCTGTCACCGAGCTTCGCGCGGAATGGCCGCTTGAGCATCCGGTTCCTCCGTTGATGTTGTGGGATCACACGCTTGCAGAGGCACGCAAATTCGCCCGACGTGGACTCACATTCGACGCGCCTTTTGACGAGACCGTGTCGCGAAGTTTTGCCGAGGTGGCGTTCGGCCAACCGCAGCGGGAGGGGGCGAAGCGCGGGGGCGCACCTTGGCCGCCGGGGGCGGCCGTCTTTATTCCCGACACATCAATCCAGGTGCGTGGAGAAATCGACAGGCTTGATCTTCTCGGCGGCCGGCGCGTACGCGTGACCGACTATAAAACGGGGAAGGAACCCCGCAATGTCGAGAACCTCGTGTTTGATGGCGGCAAGGAGTTGCAGCGGGTGATCTATGCGCTCGCGGTCCGCGCATTGCTTCCAGATGTGGACGACGCGGTGAATGCCCGCCTTATTTATCTCGCGGAGGACGCGCCGCGTGAGCATTCGCTTGTCGATGTCGTCGGAGCTATTGGCGGCCTCGGAACGCATGTGATGGCCGCGACCGATATGCTCCGGCGGGGTTTGGCGCTGCCGAATCCAGGCGCCGAGGACGACTGGAACGATTTCAGACTTGCACTTCCTTCTCCCGGAACGGGGTATCTCCAGATCAAGGCAGGCGGCATCGCGCGTGAACTCGGCAAGACGCCGCACAGATCAGCAAAATGACAGAGCCGAGCGACGCCGCCGAACGTAAGAGGGCCATCACAGGAATTGACGAGACGCTGCTTGTCGAAGCGTCCGCCGGCACCGGCAAGACCGCGCTCATGGCCGCACGCATCGTCTATATGCTGGCGGAGAACATCGCGCCTTCAAGCATCGCCGCCATCACATATACGGAGGCTGCAGCCAGTTCTCTCGCGGAACGTGTGCACCGCTACATCGAAGAAGTGCTGCGCGATGATCCGCCAAAGCCGCTGCAAGCAGTTCTGGAAACGCCTCTCCCCGATCACCAGCGGCGCAACCTGATTGCAGCAAACGCGCGACGCGATGAGCTGACGGTCACAACCATTCACGCCTTCTGCCGCACCATCATATCAAGCTATGCCGTGGAAGCCGCCATCGACCCAGGTGCACGTATGCTCGATGGCGAACAGGCTGACGCCGTCTTCCGTGGTGTCTTCGATCGCTGGCTGAAGCGACGCCTCGATGGAAGTGCCACCCCCGCGGATCCGATTGCCGTCCTCTCGCGGGACGATCCGCGCACGACCGCGGGCACGCTTTTTGATCTTGCCGAGTGCCGCTACCAACACCGGACCGCAAAGCTGGTCGCGCCTGACCTCTCTGGACGGCCCGACATCAACTTGGTCGATGCCGTCGGCGAATTCCGCCGCTGGTTATCGACAGTTACCTTCGAGCCGGAGACAGAGGCGCTCCTGTGTGATCTCGAACAGCTCGCCAACCATTTCGCGGATAGCTTTGCGACGACACCAGACTTCGCGCGGCTTTGGGCGCTGGCGCACCCGATGCGAGTTGCCGCCATGCGCAAGGGTGAATTCGAGCTACGGCCACCAAAGCTGAAGAGCGCTTGGAACCGGGCCGCAGGCGGGGATGGCGATGCTCTCCAGGAGGAAATGTGCCGGCATTTCGACGAAGTCAACGAATGCTACAAAACCATTCTGGGCCGTGTTGCGACAACCGTCCTCGCCCGCCTGTTCGGTGAACTCGACGAGGTTCTCACGGAGTACGAGCGCTTCAAGGATGATGCAGCGCTACTCGACTTTGACGCGCTGATCTCCAAGGCGCTCACGCTCGTGCGCACCAAGGAGAGCGTGCGAGTCGAGCTCGGTCATCGCTACGCGCACGTTCTCGTAGATGAGTTCCAGGACACGGACCCCGTTCAGTCGGAAATCCTCTTTCTTATTGCTGCCGAAACGCGCACCCCGCTTTGGTCTGACCATGAGTTGCGTCCGGGCTCGCTCTTTCTCGTCGGCGATCCCAAGCAATCGATCTTCGGCTTCCGCGGTGCCGATATCGTTTGCTATGAGGCCGCACGCGACGCGATTGCCCGTCGGTGGCCACAGAATATCATACATATTACCGCGAATTTCCGGTCGCGGCCCAAGATCATAGAGTATGTCAACGGCTGTTTCGATGCGCCTCTCAAACGCCCGGGACAACCCGGGTACGTACCGCTCTCGCCGACCTTGAGCGCCGCCGTCCACGGGTTTCCCGAAGTCGCGAGAGTCGTGGTTGACGATGCACTTGACACAAAAGCGAATGACCTGCGCAACATTGAGGCCTCCGGCGTCGCGCGAATCTGCGCAGCGCTCATCGGGAATCTTCGCGTGCAGGAGCCCGATGGCGGCGAGCATCTCCTGCGAGCAAGCGAGATCGCACTTCTTGCGCCGTCAAAGACGCAGTTGCCACGCTATGAGAAGGCGCTTGATGATCTCGGTCTGCCGGTTGTCTCGCAGGCAGGCAAGGGCCTCTTTCGTCGTCAGGAGACCCAAGACATCCTCGCGCTCACGCGTCTTCTTGCCGACGCCAACGACACGCTCGCTTTCGGCGCTTTCTTGCGCGGTCCGCTCATTGGCCTGACAGAGCAGGTGCTTCTCGATATAACGGCGGCCCTGCCGCCCGATCCGACCTACCCTGATGAGCCGTCTCGATTTTCGCTACGCACGGATCCTGCCCATGTTTCGCACCTCGTCGCCCGCGAGACGCTCGTTATCCTCAAGGACCTCAAACAGAAGGCACGTAGCACGACGCCGTCACTTCTTCTTTCCGAGGCGGTCGAGCGGCTGAAGTTGCGGGCGATTCTGGCCTTACGCGAGCCACATACCGGCGGCAGGGCAATTGCGAACCTCGAGATGATTATTGAGAGAGCCAAACCCTACGGGGTCAGCGGACTGAAAAGCTTTGCCCGCGACATGACACGCGACTGGGGCGAACTTACTGATGCGGAGGAGGGTCATCTCGACGCAGAGAGCGACGCGATCAACATCATCACATTGCACAGCGCAAAGGGACTTGAATGGCCGGTCATCATCCCGATCAACATGGTCACGGGTCCGCGGCAGACTGACCGTTTCGTCTACCGAATGTCGACCGACACCATTCACATGGTACTCGGTAAGGTCGTGCCGCCGGATCTCGCGACTGCCTTGGTCGAGGATGACGACAAGGCCCGGTTGGAGAAGGAGCGGCTTTGGTATGTCACCTGTACCCGAGCGATGGAGCTCCTTATTGTGCCAGACATTCCCGCCGCCGGCGCAGCATCTTGGGCGCGCATCGTCGACCTCAAAGGCAATTCGCTCACGGCGATCGAACTCTCTCATTTGACCCGCCAGGCGCGTAAAAGGCGGGCCGAAGAGCCAAACCATCAGACTCTCGAGGTCTTTGAGGCGGAACGAGCCAAGCTTGCGGTGGCGACAAAGCAGATCATCTGGCGGCGGCCAAGTATGGACGATGACGATCTCGCACCCGTCGCCGACGTGCTGGTCGATGAGCCGGGCGATTCTCCGGAAGCCGTCCACGCCATCGGTGGGGGACGGGTACGAGGTACCTTGCTGCACAAGTTGATGGAGGAGGTTCTGACGGGTGAGGTCGAAGACAATGCGACCATGCTCGAGAGCCGTGCGGAAGTGCTCCTCGCGTCACTCGCAACTGAGTCCCAAGCGATGACGCGCCCAAGCTGTGCCGAGATGGCCAATACCGTAAGGCGTACCCTTGAGCTTCCAGAGATTGCCGAAATGCGGCCCAATCTGATCACCGAATGGCCAGTGTACGCGCTACTAGCCAGAAATGCGCAAGCGACGCCGCTGGCAGGCCGTCTTGATGCCGCCACCATTGTTAACGGAAAGATCGAGGTCGTTCTCGACTGGAAGAGCGACATCGATCCGAGCGAACGTGAGATGTCACGTCACGCGGGCCAGCTTGCCGCTTATCTTGCTGCGACCGGCGCACGGCGGGGAGCACTCGTCTATATGACGACGGGGAAAATCCGCTGGTTGCGAGCGCCTTAGCCCACCGCTCACAACGATCTGAATTTTCACCCACGAGTTGGGGAGGATCAGCGTCCAACCCATCACGACAGGTACGAGGAGGTAGGACAACACCGCCTGTGAACAATCAGCGCGTCCGAATCCGTTGCGGCAAGCTTTCGCATAGCCGTGCGCGCTCTTCGCCGATGCGCTGGAGAACCCAATCCAGCCGCTCCGGCGCAACGCGCATCCGCCCGTGTTGCAAAGCCTTAAAAAGACACTCCGCCAACGCATCCTTGCCAAGCTGTGCCTCGATGAAAGGCGCCGCCAGAACATCGACCGTGGTGTGGATGACCAGGTTCGGATAGTGGCTAGCGCACAATCTCTTTGCCTTGCGCTCGTCGATCACGGCGGCGCCGCCCGTGACGATCGCATGCGCAATGGTCGCCGCCTCACCGTCATCCAAAGTCGCTTCAGCCGCGCCGACCACCAGGCGTTCGAAATGCGCTTCGGCATCGTTCGAGAGTGTCACCAGTCCCACGACGCCTTGAGCGATCAAGCCGCGTAACAATTCGGCGTCGCGACGTCCTTTGGGTCGGCCGTATTCCAGCTCCTGCAGCACGACATCAACCACGATCAGCCGCGGCATTGCGCGGATGATGGCGGCGGCCATCCCCGACGCGTTCAGATTGATGATCGCGCTGGCATCGGCAACGGGCGAGACATCCGATTCAGTCAACGAATTTCGGAGCCCCGCCGGCTTCGCCTCCTTCGCTGTCGGGATCGCGCAAGAGGCTGCGAAGTTCGACGCGGTCCAGATGCAGCAGACGCGAGAGCTGGCCTTCGCTCAACAGCTCGCGCCGGTAGGCTTCCGCCGCCAGCAGATTCAGACGCAGCGAGACCGGTCGATCGGCATCGGCTTTCTGCACATCCGGCAGCCAAACATCGCCCAACACCTGCCGCGCCTGTTCATCAGTGATCCCGCCATTGGCTTCGAACCAGTCCCAGGTGCCGGGTTTGCAGAGTTTGAGTTCTTCGAGGCGGCGCACGATGGCTTCGCGCGACACGCCGAAATAATGCGCCAGCACGATCACCAGACGGCGCGTCAGGCGGTCGGAGCCTGCCGTGATCTCCTGAAATTTCTGAAGCACCGCGCGCGCCGGCGTCAGAAAGGCTCGGCCGAAGGCATTGGCGTAGCGCTCTTCGCGGCTGTTCTCCGGTTCATTCAGGTGAAACACATCGGCCTGGATGCGGTCAGACACCATGTGCCCGGTCTCATGTCCGGCGGTTTGCGTCCGCCGTTCGCGCGGATGATTGGCGTTGAGCAGTATGCATGCGCCGACCGCGTCGTCATAGGCGAACAATCCGGATATGCGGCTATCGACGCGCCGGATGAACACGCGCACGCCCAGTTCGAATTCGAGCAGCGTGACGATGTCGGCAATCGGCCGGATGCCGAGACCCAAGCGCTCGCGCAGCTCCATCGCGTCCTGTTCGGCCTGCAGACGCACATCGCCGCGCAGAAGCGGACGCTCGGGCGGGTAGTTGCGCGCACGTTTCACGCCCAACAGGTTTTCCAGCTCGACTTCGGCTTTGGCGAGTTCGGACAACAGCCGGCTGGCTTCCAACGCCGCCGGATCGCTGTCCTCCGTCAATTTACGGAAACGGGGCTGGAGGTCGATATGCACGGCTTCTTGCCGCAACAGGGCGTTCACCGACGTGCGATAGAGTTGTGCAAGTTTCTGCAGCTCATTCAGACGGACGCGGCGTTGCCCTTGTTCGATCGCAACCAACGTCGTGCGCGCTACGTCGATGGCGGTTGCCGCATCGGCCTGGGTTACGTCGGCGTTGTCGCGGGCGATGCGCAGGCGTTCGCCCAGCTCGGTCGCAGATAAGGTGTCCAGAAATGACGTCATGATGCGTGAACAGCCCAGTCGGCGATGAAGGCATTGGGACCCTGCGCCTGCACGAAGGCTTTCCATTCGGATTCGTGTTGGCACAGAAGCCGGTCGAGCTTGGCGCGCGCATCGTCTTGCGACAGGCCCAGACTGCGGCCGAGTTGAAAGGCGCTGAGATTGAGCGGTCCGGCATTAGCGGCCGATGCCCGCAAGCCGGCCAGATGATCCAGATGGAGCGTGCCGGCGATCGCATACTCCCGCAATTTGCTCGTGATCTTCTTCTTCGGGAAATCGCGCGCGGGGCCCTCACGGAATTTCGTGGCGCCGAGATTCTCCCAAACATAGGCCGTCTGCGGCTCGGTCAGCCCGGCGGCATGGATGCTGAGCCTACGCAGCAGACACGCCGCGCAGATGCCGCAATGACGCTTGGCGCCGGCAACGCTGACATGCCGGTTTTGCTGCCAGCAGGACCAGGTCGTGGCCCACGCTTCGCCATTATCGCAAGTCTCGACGAACGCTTTGAGCGTTTCCGCTTTGGTGTGCCACAGCCGCGGAAAGTTGTAGTGCACCGTGTGTCCGAGCAGCGCGAACAGGAAGCGCTGCATCAGATTGGTGAAGAGCGGATGGCTGCGATAGTCCTCATAGCCCTGCCCGACGGTAACCAATGCCGGCCCCAACGCGCCTTGGCCGCTTTCCGGCACGATGACGCTGTCGGCCTTTGCGAGATAGGCCGCCAGACCGCTGATCAGCGCAAACTTGAAGCCGCGCGAGCGCGCGCTCGATTCCACGAACGCTTTCTCGGCGGCCCGCAGCCGATAAGGGATCGACGTGAACGGAAAGCGCCGGCCAGATGCGGCGCGGCCCTCATAGCCTTTCGTTCCGAGACGCACACGCACCAGCGTGTCGCCGAGGATGCGCGCGGAAAGGCCCGCGACGGCGCAGGAATCCAGACCGTCGCTGAAGGGAAAGACGGCTTTGACATTCGCCGGCAGCGCGAAGTGACCTTGCGTCGGCGACGTTTCGGCTTTGCGGCGCGCATAGAATTGGATGGTCCAGCGATCGCCGGTGAGCAGCGCGAGCGCTTCGGTCAGTGCCGCGATCACCTGCGGATCGTGCCAGCGTTGCAATTCGTGAACCGGAATCCGAAGCGTGATGTCGCGTTGCCAGAGGAGTGCAGAGCGGCGTTGCGTCTTGTCGGCATATTCGACGGCGGCGGCGACGAGCATCGCGTCATAGACGACGGGCTCCCATGCGGCGAAGCAATAGGATTCCAGATCGCGCATGCTGAACTCGACGTTGCTGCCGATCTCGCAGCCGAGCCAGCCGCGCTTTGCGCGCCCACCGGGCTCGACCACATCGACAAGGATTTGCGGCAGATCAATCTCGTCTTGCAGGGCTGCTGCACGCGCCGTCATAGGGGCACTCCATCGTCCAGATCTTGATGTTTCGGGGGCGCGCGCCGGGTCGTCTTCGGTTCGATCTTGAGAACCTGGCGCGCCAGTCCTTCGATGCCGCTTGCCGCCTGTTCGATGCGGGCGCGCATGTCGATGGTGCTGCGGTTCTTGAGCGCCCGGCGGTAAAACTCGTCGACTTGGCGGGCACAGCGCGCGTTACGATCGAGAAGGGCGCTGGCGAGCGCCTGTTCGGCGGTGGCGCCGTCGCTCGCCTGCTGGATGGCATAGTCGAGAACGGTGCGGCCAAGACCGGCACCGGCCACATTGCGCAGAGCTTCCAGTTGGTTCGGCAGGTCGTCTTTCAGCAGGGTGTCGTAGACGTCGCGGAAGCTGGAAAGAAACAGCTCCGGCAGCTCGATGCGGCAGTCCTTCGCCAAGGCTGGCAGGACCGCCTCCTAAATCTGGACGGGATCGAAATTTGGGTTGTAGGCGCGCTCCGCCACCCGCTTCCAGCCGGGGCGCATCGGAAGGCTTCTGTGGGGTCCGTCGCTCATCGCTCACCTCGATGTCAGCTCGTATGAACTTAAAGCATGACAATGTCAAATCTTGAGGTATCGGCTCACTTTCGCGTACCTGAGGAACGCGTAAGTCGTTTTTCCTTGAAATATTTTGGTTCCAACACTAACTTTCACGTACCTGAGGTACGAGAAAGTCAAATGGCCCTCCATCTTGTCGGTGAAACCCTCAACAAATCGCAGAGCTATCAGCAGGCTAAGTCGGGCAAGCTTGTCCAACTCCAACGCGGGATCTACGTCGACGCCGACGACGACATCGATGCTATCGTGCTCAAGCACGCCATCCGTATCGCGCGTTATCTCTATCCCAACGCCTATCTCTCCGCTGCCAGCGCCATTCTGCTGGCGCCGACCCGCGATGGTCGCTTGTTCATCAGCGGCCGGCGCAAACAGCGCAACCGTCTGCGTACCCTGGAGATCATCCAGAACACGGCGCCCGCCAAACCGTCTGTGGCGTCCGCCGTTGTCGCCGACGACATGGGCGAATTTCGCGTCGACGTCTCTTCCTTGCGGCAACGGTTTCTGGAGGCCTTTCGTCTGCGCAGCGAACATGCCGCTTCGATCGACCCGGTCATGCGCGAAGCGCTGGCGCAACGCTTGATCGAAGAATATGGCTCGGCGAAAGCGGCCGCCGACGCGCTGTGGTCGCTGGCCCGCGAGAACGACTGGCATCGCGAAGGCAAATCCGCCGAACGCTTTTTGCAGAGCAAGCCTTCGGCAGTGGCCGTCAAAAATGAGGCCGCCCTCAATCTCGTTGTCGCCTGGCATGGCCGGCCTATCGGCCACTTGCGGCATGACGGTTTTGAATGGCGCTGGACCGCCATCGAGGACGGCGGCCCGCCGCTCATCCGGCAGACAACTCCGGGCAAGTTGCCGCCCTTCATCACATCCTTGTTGCCGGAAGGCTGGCTCGAAACCGTTCTGAAGGACCGCGACGAGCGCGCGTTGTTGCGCACGGGCAAACGCTACATGTCGAACATCATCATCGTCGAAGACGAAGCCGAACTCGCCAAGCTTCCCTGGACATTCTTGGGCCGAAACTGGCGGATTATACGAAGGACGGGGTCTTCATGGGACAGTATGCGGGGCCGGGACGCGGCGACCTGGAACACAGCTTCGAACGAAACCTCGCACGCATCTTCGAGCGCGCCGACGTTCCGCGCCTCTCGGGAATCCAGATCAAGGCGCCCATGAACTTGAACGCCAGCGGCGTTCTGGCGCCGAGCCTCGGCACGCCCTTCACGCACATCATCAAACCCGCGGGCACGAGCGGGTACGACGCGCTGCCGGTCGTCGAATGGCTGGCGATGACATTAGGCGCGGCCAGCGGCTTTGCCGCACCGGCCACCGCGCTCGTCGACATGCCGGACGGCATGCCGCCGGCGCTGGTCGTCGAACGTTTCGATATCCGCAACGGACGAGAACGACACCCGGCTTTTGGCCATGGAAGATTTCTGCTCGGTTCTGGGACTTCCACCGGAGGAAAAATACGACAGCACCATGGAACGGGCGATGCGGGCCGTGCGGCCGCTATCGACCGCGCCCGACGACGACCTTACGACCATTCTCTGCCGCACCTTGTTTTCCTGGCTGATCGCCGATGGCGACATGCACTTGAAAAACATGGCGCTCCTGAAAACCGGCCAGACCGGCAACGCCGCCCTTCTCAGTGTGCGCGTTGCACCCTGTATGATGCCGTGACCACGCGCGTGTTTCCGAATTTCGCCATGACCGCCTCGCCCTTAAGCTGAATGGCAAGGACGACCGCCTGCGGCGCGCTGACTTTTTGGCACTGGCAGCCAATGCCAGCCTCAAAGCGGGTGACGCGAATGCCGCGATCGATGGCCTTCTGGAGAAGCTGACACGGGCCGTCCAGGCCATCGCCTTGCCGCCGGCGCTCGGCTATCCGGCATCCTTCGCGGACATCGCGACCGAAGTCATTGCCTTGTGCAAAACGCGCATCGCGCAATTTTCGTGAGCGGAGGCATCGTTGCAAGACGAAGATCTCGACGAGCTCAAAGCCAAGCGCATCTGTCACGCCTGCGTTGGCGAAGCCTATCTTTCCGCCGAGATCGCCCGTGATGGACAGGACGGCACCTGTTCCTATTGCGAAGAGAACAATCGGTCGTTCACGATCGGCGATATGGCCGAGCGCGTCGACGAAGCGTTCTCCGCGCATTATATCCGCACCTCGGACCAGCCGACGTCCTGGCAGCAGACCATGCTGTCCGACCGGGAGTCCGATTACGATTGGAACGCGATGGCGAACCGGTGCTGTGGGCGATTGCCGGCGCTGCCGAGATTCCCGAAGACGCCGCCCAAGACATCCTCGATATCCTCGAAAATCAATATGCCGATATCGACGCGCAGCGCGCCGGCGAGGAGAGCGAATTCGATTCCGAATCCTATTATGAGGAACGCGGCGTCGACATCCGGCAATGGCAGGACAGCTGGCGCGACTTCGAGCGATCGCTGCGAACCGAGGCCCGCTTCTTTAGCCGCGCCGCGGAGGAACATCTCACCTCGGTCTTCGAGGGCATCGATACGCTCAAAACGCGCGATGGCCGGCCACTGGTCATCGATGCCGGGCCAGGCACCGCATTCCCGTCGCTCTATCGCGCGCGTGTCTTTCAGGCAGACAGCAAACTCGAACAGGCGCTCACCCAACTCGACCGGCAATTGGGATCGCCGCCAGTGGCGGACGCGCACGCCGGACGCATGAATGCGCGCGGCATCTCCGTTTTTTACGGCGCGAACGATCCTATGGTCGCGCTCGCCGAAATCCGGCCCCCGGTGGGCAGCCAGGTCCTGGTCGGACGCTTCGACATTATCCGGCCTTTGCGCTTGCTCGATCTCACGGCCTTGGAGAACGTTACAGATCGACGGCAGCATCTTCGACCCAAAGTATGGTGGGGCGCTGGAGCGGGCGGTGTTCCTCAGCAGTTTGAGCGGGCGCATCACCAAGCCCGTGATGCCGGATGACGAAGCGTTGGACTATCTGGCCACCCAAGCCATCGCCGATTTCCTCGCTGCGACATTCGCGGCGCCCGTGGACGAGAATCGTCTATCCCTCCGTGCAAGCCAAAGGGACGGCACTCAACATCGTGCTGTTTCACAAGTCGGCCCGCGTCCAGCCCTTCGACTATCCGCCCGGCACCGAAATTAGAGCCAGTCTGGGCCAGAATGGCGAAGACGGCTGGGAAACCGAGTACCGGATCATCGAACGCACGCCGCCACCCAAAGTCGTTACGGATCACGCCGCGAAAAAGGGTTGGCCCGCCGATTTGCGAGACCTTATGCAGACGCCGATCGAGTGGGACCCCGATCGGGTCGATGCCCGCGAGCCTGCCTTGGCGTTGGATATCGATTCCGTAAACGTGCATCGCGTCGCCAGCGTGACGTTCGACGCGCCGCCCGAACGCGTCTCGCATTTTCGCTGGCAAAAGCGCGACGAAGAAATCTGACGGTTCTTCTTCTTTTGCATGCCGCACCGCCATTTCGGGCTTGGTTGCCTTGCACCCGAGGTCTATAAGGCCGCCAAATAAAATTCCGCACGTCCGGCCCTTTGACCGGAGACGGGAATCGGCGAACCACGATGCTAGAATTCGACACCCCGTTCCGCCGGCGGGCGCGCAGTTTCGCCGCCCCCAATTCGCCTGCCTTCAACGCTGCGGATTGGAGCGAGATCGCACAAGACAGCAACGCCACGAGCGACGATCTCGAGCTCGCGCTCATGGCGATGTGGCTGCATGTCCAGTCCACGACATTGCGGGACCATTTTGCGCACAAGCCCCTCCCGGCCTTGTCGCGCAAACTCGGAACGACGCTCGCCATCGCCATGCTCAACCGGGAAACCAGTGTGGTCGCGGAAAAGTTCGCCAAAGCGCAGAAGGCGGCCCTGGCGAGCGGTGCGCTCTCGGTCGATCACTTGGCCAATGTCGGTATCGGCCGCAGCGACGGATATTTCGAAACCGATGCCGGGAGCATGACCGACGCCGCAACCGACGCGGCAGATCCTGGCTCTACGACATCGCTGGCAACACCGGCGGTAGTGCCGCGACGGCGACCGACTTGCCCGATCTCGCTGTACGTTTCATTCAGCGCTTCTCCATCCAGCGGAGCCATTATGAGATCTGGCAACAGGCCTTGTGGGCAGGATGGAAACTGTCGGTGGACAAGGACGGCCTGGTTCACTTCGGGCCGCCCGATCCGACATTTGCCGCGCTGCTCGACAGCTGTCTGATCCGCAAGCAGTCCAACTTCATGGAACATGCCTGGATCGACATCGCCGGTTGGCCGGCCATGACGGCGGATCGCCGTCGCGAATTTCAACTGCCGCTGACGGTCACGGCGCTCGAGGCTAAGCCCGGACGTGCGCGCCGGTTTGTCGTCACGCGGCCTTCGGCCAGCGCCCGTTCGGTCCCCGCATTCGTCATCGGACGGGCGGGGCTGGAAGGCAGTTACCTTGGCATGTTCTTGGACCGCGACTTGCCCAAGGCGCCCGGTCTTTCCTGCGCGCTGTTGCTTCGGGCTTGGTACGTCTTGCTGGATTTGGCAGAGACGCTGGCGGAAGCGCGGCCGCGCGCAACGTTTCATTCCATCGACAATCTGCGCCAATGGGCGCTTGTCTGCCGTCGTGGCGAACTGATCGATGTCCTGCATCGTGCGCTATGGATCGACGACAAAACCGCTGAGGCCATCGTCGCATTCTTCACCTGGAGCAAGGGCACCTATAAGGGCCTGTGGGGTGCACCCTTGGTGCCGCTGCCGAACAGCGAAGACTTCGCGATTGCCATGAACGTATTGGCGACCAGCAATGTGGTACGCCGCGCCGAAATCTGGCTCACCAAGGGCGGCCTTGACGACAATCTCGACAAGGACAAGCGCGGCGACAGCTACGAAACCATGCTGCGCGGCGAAATCGCCGCGGCCGTCCCGGGCAATGCCATTGTCAAAGACGCCGTCTGTGCACCGCAAGCCATCAAGCGGTCCAAGGACGTGACCGAACAGATCGATCTGGTGGTGCAGTTTGGATCGCTGTTGCTGGTCGGCGAGGTCAAGTGCCTGTTGTTTCCGGCCGACCATCGCGAACGTTACAACTTTCTGCAGACGTTGCGCGGTGCCGCCGATCAGGCGCGCCGCAAGGCAAAGTTTCTGTCGGCGCGACGCGACATCGCCGCTGCCGCATTGGGCATCGACAAGAACAAAGCCGTTGCGCTGACGGTTGTGCCTCTAGTCATTACCAACCGAGGATTCGGCATGTCGCTCGTCTTTGACGACTGTGTCGTCACCGACGCCAAATTTCTCAAGCTGTATCTCGGCAGCGGAAACTACATCGGCGAAGCCGCGGTCAACCAACTCGATGGCAGCTTCGCCACGGCCGAAAACCATCTCTACCGCACGGCGGCGGAAGCCGCTGCGCGGCTGGAAGCCACCCTACGCCGACCGCCATCCCTGTATCGCTTTGTCGACCGGCTCGCTTGGTCCGACTTTGCGTTTCCCACTTACGATGGAACACCGCTTCTGATCGCGCAGACGCAACTCGCCGACGTCGCGGGGGAGATGCGAACGCGGTATGAAGCCCTCGGCGCTGCGGTCGATCCTTCAGCGCGGCGACCCGTTCCAGAACTTTCTTAGATGGAGCGTACGGCACCAATCGACACGCACGCATCAATAACCTGTGCCGTGTTCATCGCCACCGGCACCTATCGCCCGCGCGAGGTCGATGCGCCGCCGGTTTGGCATTGCAACGAGGTACGAGCAGGTACGGTAAGAAATTAAGTCCTTGATATTGCTATGATCGAAATTCAACGCGATTGAACGAAGAAGTCAGGTTTTCCTTGGTTTTTTGGTCGGAAGCTTGGCGCTCATAACGGTCTGGTCGCGGGTTCAGAGTCCTGCCGACGACTTTGTGTGACATCACTTCCGATATCGTAAGAGCTAACCTCAACGTGAAAGCAGAAATGACGAGTGTGTGCGAAGCGGACAAAGACGATTCTCTGCGCACGCCTTCTGAAAGGGGGCACGCGCTCGCGTCGTGCCCGCGCGTGCGAACGGATAAGAACGGATATGAAAGAGAAGAAGAACGCTCCGTGTGATAAGCGTGTGATGGAGGGGCGCTAAGTCGTTGAAAACAAAAACCGGTCCGTCCACTCCATCATCGGGGCGATGCAGAACTTATGTACTTGATTGTGCAGCATTATTCCGCTTTTTCAAAGACTTAGATGGTCGCCATCGCACTTTTTCATATCCGAAAACGCGACGCTTTTCGCCAGGTTTCGACGTCTCAGTGTGATGGATTTGTGCACGAAAGAGCATTGCCCATGGCTGCGATCAGACAACTACCATCCGGACATTGGCAGGTCCAAATCCGCCTCAAGGGTCGCAGCGCGAGCGAGACGTTCTTTCGTCATGACCACGCCCGAGAATGGGCGACTGAAGCTGAGGCGCAAATCGACCGGGGCCACGCACCGTTCGACAGACGCGCGAGAAGTGCAAAGACGTTCGGCGCTCTGATTGAGCTGCTTATCGATGACATGAAAGACGTCGGCAAACCGCCCGGGCGTTCAAAAAGCGCGTGAGCGTTCTTTTAATCCCACGTTGCTGATCGCCGGACGTGACGCGCAGGATGCGTGGTGAGTTGTTTGGGGTCGTGTATCATATATGGTCGACATTAGTGACGACACGAAGCCGGTTCGGCGGCATGTCGAGGTAACTGGCGTTGTCCGCCGGCGCCGCTGGACGGACGAAGAGAAGGGGCGGATCGTTGCGGAGGCGGTGGCGCCGGGGGCGGTGATTGCGGAGGTGGCGCGGCAGCACGATCTGATGCCGCAGCATCTGTCGAACTGGATCAGAGCAGCCAAGGATGGGCATTTTGCGTTGCAGGCAGACGATGTGCCGGCATTTGTGCCGGTGGTGTCGGTCGAGCCGGAGCGCAGGCGCAGACCGGCAGGGCGGGAACGGACTGCATCCATCGAGATCACGATCGGCTCTGTGAGGGTGAAGGTGCCGGGCGGTGTTGACGCGCGCGCCATCGAGGCAGTGCTGCGGGCGGTCAAGCGGGTGTCGGCATGAGCGGCGGAATGTTGATTCCGCCGGGGCCGGTCCGGGTGGTGATGGCGACGAAGCCTGTGGACTTCCGCAAAGGGATACTCGGCCTTGCGGCGCTGGCGAAGGAACAGCTGCGGATTGATCCCTTCTCGGGTGTGATCGTCTGCTTCCGTTCTCGCCGTGCTGACAGAGTGAAACTGATTTTTTGGGACGGCACAGGTCTCTGCCTTTTTGCCAAGCGGTTGGAGGGCAAGTTCGTGTGGCCCCGCATCGAAGACGGCGTGATGCGTCTGTCGGCGGCGCAGCTTTCTGCGCTGATTGAAGGTCTCGATTGGATGCGCGTACATGTTCGCCGCGTTCCGGCGCCGGAAGCTGTGCAGTGACCTGCGGTGAAGTGAATCGGATGCAAGAAAGCGCGCTACAATCGGCGTATTTTGTGCTTCCCTTCGGGCATGGCATCGCTTGCCGATTTACTTCCTGACGATATTGACGCGCTGCGTGCGTTTGCGCTGGCGGCGGTTGCGGAACGCGATGCCGTGGTCGCCGAGCGCGACAAGCTGGTGGAAATCAACGACCGTCTGCGCCGCCTGTTGCGCAAGGCGCAGGGGTTCGAGGCCAAGAGCGAGCGGCTGGCGAAATTGCCGCCCGATCAGCTGCAGTTGGCGCTGGAGGACATCGAGCAGGCGATTGCCAGGAATGAGGCCATCGAAGAGAAGAAGGCTCCCACCAGTGACCATCGCCGGAAGATCAATCGCGGGGCGCTGCCGGCCCATCTGCCGCACATCCATGAGACGGCCCTGCCCGACAACACGAACTGTCCGTGCTGCGGCAAGCCGATGCATGTCATCGGTGAAGAGACCTCGGAGCGGCTCGACGTTGTCCCGGCACTGTACCGGGTGATCGTCACGCACCGGCCGAAACTGGCCTGCCGTGCCTGCGAAACTATTGTTGAGGCTCCGGCGCCCGAGCACTTGATCAAATCCGGCATTCCGACCGAGAACCTGGTCGCGTCCGTGCTGGTGGCGAAATACGGCTGGCACTTGCCGCTCTACCGCCAAGCCAAAATGCTGTTGTCCCAGGGTATCGAGCTTGATCGCTCGACGCTGGCGTTCTGGGTGGGGTACGCAGCGACGGAGCTTGAGCCGCTTTACGAGCGGCTGAAACAGAACCTTCTGACATCGGCCAAGCTGGCGGTCGACGAAACGCCGGTACCGGTGCTCGATCCCGGCCGCGGCAAAACCAAACAAGGCTGGTTCTGGGTCATGGCCCGCGACGACAGACCATGGAACGGACCCGATCCACCCGCTGTCTTCTATAGCTACGCACCCGGCCGCGGCGGCCAATACCTCAAAGATCTGCTCGAAAACTACCGCGGCATCGTGCAATGCGACGGTTATGCGCCGTACAAGAACTTGCCGGCCGACCGGATCATGATCGCCTTTTGCTGGAGCCACCTTAGGAGGGACTTCTTCGAAATCGCCGAGCGCGGCGATGCGCCGGTTGCCACCGAAGCCGTTGCGTGGATTGCCCAGCTTTATGGGATCGAGGCAAGGATCAGAGGCCGCTGCGCCGATGAACGCCGCGTCGTCCGGCAAGCGGAAACCGCCCCGCTTGTCGCAGAGTTCAGGACTTGGCTTGAGCAACAGCACACACGTCTGCCGGGCCAATCGGACACGGCAAAGATCATCCGCTATGCCTTCCATCATTGGGACGGGCTCGTCCGCTTCCTCGACGACGGGCGCATCGAGATGGACACCAACATCGTCGAGCGGAGCATGCGGCCCCAATCTTTGACGAAAAAGAATGCGCTCTTCGCGGGCAACGACGACGGGGGCCGTAGTTGGGCGATCCTGGCTTCGCTGATTGAGTGCTGCAAGTTGGGCGGCATCGATCCTCAAGCCTACCTTGCCGATGTTCTCGCCCGGCTCGTCAATCTGTGGCCCAACGCCCGTCTTGACGAGCTTCTGCCATGGACCTGGGCCGAAAACCTCCGCCCGCAACAACGCGCCGCGTGAATCAACGCAGATCAATCTTCCTGCCAAAGTCAACATCGCCGTCAAAGGGTGCCGGCAAATCGCTCACAAAAGCGCGACGTTGCAAGTGCTCCAACGCGAACTTGGCGCACTCAAGATCGCCCGTCCGGATCGCGAGCGCCTCATCCGGTTCGGGCGAGATCGTGCGAAGAGCGGTGCAGGCCCGGTGACGTTGGGGGCATACATTGGCGCCATCAAATTGGTTGTTGCCCATGCAGCGGCTGCTCACGGTGTGGAGATCAGTGCCGAGCCCGTCAATCTCGCTCGTATTGCGCTCAAGCGCCTCGGCTTAATCGGCAAAGGCAATGAGCGCGATTGGCGTCCAACAGAAGAAGAACTCACAAAATTGCTTGAGCACCTCGATATCAAACTGTGCCAGCGGATCCCAATGAGTCGTATTATCAAATTTGCGAACCCGACGGCCATGCGTCAGGAAGAAATCTGTCGGGTCACTTGGAGCGACCTGAATGTGAGAACGAGGATGCTGACAATCCGGGATCGCAAGGACCCACGCGAGAAGAAGGACGATGTTGCGCGTCGAAGCGCATAGTATGCGGGCCATTGAGCGAACGGCAGTTTGACGCACTTTTGCTAATTAATTGCAAGTCAAGTAGGAGCGGACCTTCAACCAACGGACAAAACGTGCCGATATTGTTAAAAAAGTCGGAAAATCGGAGGTGTTTGATTTCAGCCCAAATCACGCAGATATCTTGGAGCGGATTTGGATACCAGTTCAAATCGATAGGGAAACTCCTACGGAGAAATGACGGTTCCGGATGCGGTCCTTCGCATCGAAATTCCAAATCGCCATGTACGGCCTCGATTTTCTAAGGCCATCTCGCTTTGGGAACTTTTTCAACAATATCCGCCAGAAAACGACATTCCCGGTTCCGCTTCCGCGAAATATATCGACCCAAAGGCGGACTTGCTTGAGCGAGCCTGCCTTTGGCATATCCTGGCGGTTATCAATGCTCTTTGACCTTGACCACGAAGTAGAGCAGCTCGTCGCCCGGCGCAACCAGGATCTGGTGCGGTGTGCCGGCGGGGATGTGTACGACATCGCCTTCATTCAGATCGGTCCGCTTGCCGCCGATGACTGCGGAACCGCGCAGCTCGCCGGGGCTTTCTTCGTGGCTGCCTTCAAGCGTGCCTTCGGTGAGGAGGGTGGCTTTGCCGTGCACGATGTAGAAGAGATCGGCGTATTGGGTATGCGCCTCAGCGGTGCCGTCCTTGGTGCGATAGGCCAGCATGGTGTAGTGGTTGCTGTACTTGGCGAGCGTGTCGCTCGCGGCGCCGGTGGCGACAGCCTTGGCCTTCAACGCGTCCATCGCCTTAACGAGATCGCCGACGCTATAATGGTCCGCCGGTGCGGCCCCGGCCGAAGCGCCAGCGACCAGCGCGGCCAGAACGATACCGGTTGTCTTACCCGGCATGGCCCTCTCCCTGTGTGAATTGCGGGGGCAGTTTGCACCATCGGCGGCAGCAAGGGCCAGCGCGGAACCGTCACAGGCCTTGGTCGCAGAAGGCGCGCGGGCTGGGACCCGTCCAACACTTGAAGGTGCGGCTGAACGCCGGCGAAGCCGGCGAGATAGGCGGTTTCGTTGACCGAGACCCTCTTGCGGCTCAATTGTCTGGCCGGTGGGTACTATTCCCATGCGACGTGGATACCAAGAGGAAGATTGTGCCATGACGATATCCCGCCGAACCATTGTCAAAACATCGGCACTCACCGCCGGCTTGGGGCTTGTCACACCGATCTCGGGCTATAGTGCCTTGCTTGCAGGCCGGCGAACAGTGCGCGGACCATTCGAGCCGACATGGGAGTCGCTGGTCCAAAATTACCGCTATCCCGAATGGTTTCGTGATGCCAAGTTCGGAATTTGGGCACACTGGTCGGCGCAATGCGTTCCCGAACACGGCGATTGGTATGCCCGCAGGATGTATCTGCAGGGCGATCCCGCCTACAACTATCATGTGAAGACCTATGGTCACCCGTCGCGCTTCGGGTTTATGGAGATCGACAATCTGTGGCGCGCAGAGCGCTGGGAGCCGGAACGGTTGATGGCGCTCTACAAACGTGCGGGCGCGAAGTACTTTGTTAGCTTGGCCAACCACCACGACAATTTCGATGCTTACGATTCCCGCCACCATGCTTGGAATTCTGTGAACATCGGCCCCAAGAAGGACATTGTCGGCCTATGGTCGGTGGCAGCGCGTGCACAAGGCTTGCGCTTCGGCGTGAGCAACCACTCTTCCTGGGCGCCGCGCTGGTTTCAGCCCGCCTATGGCTATGATGGCGAAGGGCCGCTCGCAGGCGTTCGCTATGATGCCTTCACCCTCACCAAAGCCGACGGAGCCGGCAAGTGGTGGGAGGGTCTCGATCCGCAAGACCTTTACACCGGCCCGTCAGTGGTGTTGCCGGACGGGATTGTCGGCGCTGCTGCGGTGCGCGCATGGCAAATGGCAAATACAAGCCTCGCCAAATCCAATCCCATGCCCGCCGCGCCGTTCGTCCAGAATTGGTTCCTACGTTGCAAGGATCTCGTCGACAAGTATTCGCCGGACCTCGTTTATTTCGACACCAATGAGCTGCCCCTCGGTCAGACTGGGCTCGACGTCGTGACGCACTATTACAATGCCAGTGCCGCGCGTAATAGCGGCCGAGCCGATGTTGTGGTGAATGCCAAACACATAGCGCCCGACCACGTCGGCGCATTTGTCGAAGATATCGAACGCGGCACCGCCACCGGCATTCGGCCCGACGTTTGGCAGACCGATACGTGTATCGGCGACTGGCACTATAGTCGTGCCCTCGCCGAGGCCAACAAGTACAAAACCGTAGAGCAGGTCGTGCGTATGCTAGTTGATATCGTCAGCAAGAACGGCAATCTCCTGCTGAGCATTCCGCTGCGCGGCGACGGCACGATCGATGAACACGAGTTGGCGTTCCTCGACGGGATAGCCAACTGGATAGACGTAAACGGAGAGGGTATCTTCGGCTCGCGGCCGTGGAAGATTCACGGCGAAGGACCGGCGATTGAGCACTCTCGTCTGCCTGAGCCCGGTGAGCCAAAAGAGTCACCAATCGTTTACACGGCACAGGACATCCGTTTCACCACCAAGGATGGTGCGCTTTACGCCTATCTGTTGGCAGTCCCGCAGATCCCGCGCGCTGTGATTGCAAGCCTTGCCGCAAACTCACCGCTGTGGGGTGGGGGCGCTATTACCGAAGTCACGCTGCTTGGCCATCCAGGCAAGCTTGAATGGTCGCAAACCGCGGAGGGATTGTCGGTGCAACTGCCGGCCCGGCTGAGCGGCGAGCACGCGATCGCATTGCGGATTCGTAGCTTGGTCTGACCATCTACTGATCATTTGTCTTTTCGACCGAAGACATCATTTCCCAAATTGCCAACACAACTCGCTAAGCACTGTTCCGGCGGAGGCTTCGAAGCACGTGTGTTGCCGCTGTTCATTGGTGCGGGCCGGCGGCATCACCGGCGACAGTGCCAATTGGCGTAGGTTGCCGATGACAAATTGATACAGTGGCAAGCCCTCTGGCGTGTGTGCACCTGCACGTTGATGTACGTCACCGTGCTGCAACGTGACTCGGGATGACTCATCAATTGTTGTCGTTTTTTTTGGGCGTCAAGGCATTTTCCATGGATGCATCCCAAAAGCTGGCCGTTCGGCATTGAAATAACATAGATAAAACTGACCTGTGGGCGGAGTGCGAGGCCATCCGGTCTGCCAGGCCAAATATATGGCAGCGCACAATCACGCGGCAATTGCGTATCCTATCCTGCCGCATTTGCGAGAAGTATGTTTTTCTTTGTCGGGTGCGCAGAAATCTCCTTCCTTGCACCGCAACGTGCCGCTGAGCGTATTGCTTGCGCAGGCGCAGCCGTGGTCAATAATACCCGAATAAGACTCCGAGAATCACAATCAAATCGGGGGCAAGCATGACAATCCGTCGCCGGACTTTGTTGGCGGCCGGCGCAGCCAGCCTAATCGCCTATAGCTGCGCTCGACCCGCCGGTGCGACCGAAAAAGCGAAAGGCGCCCGCCCTCGCGACATGTCGGCCGGATTGCCTTTGGGCTGGGTGGATGTCCGTCATTTCGGCGCGACCGGCAGTGGCGCCTCGATTGACACGCCCGCGATCGACAAAGCCATTGATTATGTCGCGCTGCGCGGTGGCGGAACGGTTTACTTCCCGCCGGGAACCTACGCGAGCTACACTATTCACTTGAAAAGCTATGTGACGCTGCACCTCGAAGTCGGCGCAACGCTGATCGCCGCGGCGACGCCGATGGATGGGATGGCAAGCGGCGGCTACGACAATGAGGAACCGCAAGGCCCCTGGGATCCGTACCAGGACTACGGCCACAACCACTGGCGCAACAGTCTGATATACGGCGAGGGGATCAATGACATTGCCATCGTCGGGCTCGGAATGATTTACGGCAAAGGATTGAGCCGCGGCCACCCTAAGGACACGTATCTTCCCGATACAACGAAGCCCGGGGTCGGCAACAAGGCGATAGCGCTCAAGAATTGCCGCAATGTGCTTTTGCGGGACTTCAAGGTACTGAAGGGCGGATGGTTCGCTCTGCTTGCGACCGGCGTCGACAACATGACGATCGACAATCTCGTGATCGACACGAACCGCGACGGCCTCGACATCGATTGCTGCCGCAATGTGCGTATTACAAACTGCACAGTCCATTCACCGTGGGACGATGCCATCGTGCCGAAAAGCAGCTTCGCGCTTGGCTATGCGCGCGCCACCGAAAACGTGACGATCGACAGCTGCTACTTATGCGGAAGTTACGAAATCGGATCGGTTATCGCCGGGACTTGGCGCAAACAGGCACCCGGATCATCGCCGACCACGGGTCGCATCAAGTTCGGAACCGAATCCAACGGCGGCTTTAAGAACATGACAGTCACCAACTGCGTGTTCGATCAATGCAACGGTTTCGCACTCGAATCCGAAGACGGCGCACTTTGCGAAGACATTACGATAAGCAACATCACGATGCGGGGGCTGACGAGCGGCCCGTTCTTCCTAAGGCTCGGCCGGCGTATGCGCGGACCGGTCGGCGTTCCGATAGGCGCCATGAGGCGGATTTCTGATCAACAACGTCAACAGCTATGACGCTGTGATGCTGCCCTCAATCATCGCGGGCGTCACCGGGCATCCGGTGGAAGACGTGAAGATCAGCGACTGCTATCTACATCAACAAGGCGGCGGAACGGTCGAACTTGCCAAGCGCATACCGCCGCTCGAAGAAGAAAAATATCCCGATCCGCCGATGTTCGGACCGTTGCCGGCTAGCGGGTTCTTTATCAGGCAGGCGCGCAATATCGAGATGAGCAACATCGAAGTGGTGGTGGCCACGGCGGACGCGCGTCCGGCGTTCTGGTTGCAAGATGTCACGGATGCGGACTTCTTCCGGCTCCGCTTGCCGGCCGGCACGAGCTTTGCGCTCGAGCGCGTAGAACGATTCCGTTCATTCGGCAGCCGCGACGTTCCCAACAAGAGTTTCGATACCGCGGTTACGCGGTCGTTCTGAACCTGTTACATCGCCGATCCGGATCGGTCCGTGAGAGGTATTGATGACACGATACGATGCTGGGACAAGGCTCGCACTTGTTCTGGCGCTCTGCACATTTGAGGCCGCTGTGGGAGCTTCGGCGCAGACTGTGGCCGAGGGCTTTGCTGCTCCGCCGAGCGACACGCGTCCGTTGGTGCGTTGGTGGTGGTTCGGACCAGCCGTCGAACCGAACGAGTTGGCACGGGAAATCTCTGCCATGCATGCGGGGGGATTTGGCGGGTTCGAGATTTAACCGGTTTATCCGATGGCGCTCGACGACCCATCCTCGGGTTTTCACAACATGCAATTTCTCTCCGACGAGTTCCTGGAGGCTGTGCATTTTGCGGCCGTTACGGGACGCGCGGAAGGCATGCGCGTGGACATCACACTCGGCAGCGGCTGGCCGTATGGCGGGCCCCACATACCGGTTACGGAGGCGTCGGCTCAGATCGGCATTTTCAAGTCGACTATAGCTCCGGGTGTGCGAAGCGCCACGATGCCGGCGATCCGCGTTGGCAGCCGCCGTGTCGCAGTTTTTCTGGCCGATGGCATGCCGGCGGCGCCGGACGCGGCAAATGCAAAGCTCCTTGCGATGAAACCAGATGCCAGGCGTCTGACATTCTTGCCGAGCAAACATACGCGCACGTTACTCGTTTTTCTTCAAGGCCGGACAGGCCAACAGGTTAAGCGACCGGGAGTAGGCGGTGAAGGCTACGTCCTCGACCATTTGAACGCTGCGGCCGTACGCCGTCACCTCGATATCGTTGGGGAAAAGCTTATGAGCGCCTTCGGCGAATCCCCGCCCTATTCGGTATTCAGCGATAGCCTAGAGGTTTTCGGCTCGGATTGGACCGACGATTTCCTGACCGAATTTCGCCGCAGGCGCGGCTACGATCTTACGTCGCATTTGCCGGCCCTGTTCTTCGATATCGGCCCCTCGACAACCGCTATCCGCCGCGATTGGGGCCTAACACTTTCCGAACTTGTCGACGAACGATACCTGAAAGTCGTCCAATCCTGGGCTTTATCGCATCACACATTCTTTCGCTCACAGAATTACGGTTTTCCCCCGGTGACGTTATCTTCCAACCGGTTGGTGTCACTGGCCGAAGGCGAGGGCGCACAATGGCGCCAGTTCTCATTCGCGCGATGGGCGAGTTCGTCCAACCACCTATACGGCAAAGCCGTGACGTCCGCGGAAAGTTGGACCTGGCTGCATATGCAGCCGTTCCGTGCCACACCTCTCGATGTGAAAGTCGAGGCCGACAGGTTGATACTGGAAGGCGTCAATCAATTCGTCGCACATGGCTGGCCATACAGTCCGCCACGCGCCGGCGAGCCAGGTTGGTCGTTTTACGCGGCTGCCGTGTTCAATGATCATAATCCTTGGTGGCCGGTAATGGCCGATGTAAACGCCTATCTGCAACGCTTGAGCTATTTGTTGCGTCAAGGCGAGCCGGTCAACGACGTCGCCGTTCTGATTCCAACGGACGACGCCTTTGCGGGGTTTGTCCCCGGACATGCTTCGGTCAGCGATCAGATGCGTTCGTTGGTTTCCGATAAGCTGACGCAACAGATTCTCGACAGCGGCCATGACTTTGATTACGTCGATGGGCCTGCGCTCGATGCGACAGGGTTCAAGCACAAAGTTCTTGTACTCCCGCATGTAAACCGCATCTCGACGGCGCTGTACCGCAAAATCGCGGCTTTCGCCAAACGCGGGGGGATCGTGCTAGCCGTTGGGAATTCTGCCTAGTCTTGGGGGCGGCTTCAAACACGCGAGCAAAGAAGCACGCGAGGTAAAGGCGATTTCCTCCGCTGTGTTCAAGTCCAACGCGAATGCCGGCCTGATCGATGAGGCGGCACTGGGGACGACATTGCGTGCAGTGATGCTCGCGGATTTCACCGGCGGTCCGCCGGCGCTGGGCTTCGTCCATCGCAAACTCGCCGATGGTGATGTTTATTTCGTAGCCAATACTGGTAATCAAACCGTGCGCGCGCATCTCGCCTTCCGCGCGCAAGCTTCGAAGGCGCAATGGTGGGAGCCGCGCACGGGAGAAGCGCATTCCTGGACGCCGGGCGAAGAGGTTGTGCTGGCGCCTTATGAATTGCGCGTCTTCGTGTTCGGCGCAGTCGCTGACTCGCCACCCCTCCATGACCCAGCACATGACATACCGGCGACCGCCAAGTCGTTCGACTTAAGTGCCGATTGGAACGTCGTTTTCAAAGGTTCGAATCTTTTCCGCAAGATTTCGATACCGTATTCGTGGAAGGATGATCCCGCGACCCGCTTCTATTCCGGCGAGGTCGTATTCGCACGAAGCGTCATGCTGCCGTCCGCACCGGTGGGAGGAGAACAAATCGTGCTAAACTTCGGCGTCGGCACGCCGCTACCGCCGCCCGAAAGGCCGTTTGGGACGGTCGCGCTACTCGACGGTCCCGTTCGCGAAGCGTCAGAGATCTATGTGAATGGACGGCGGGCGGGATCGGTATGGGCGCCGCCCTATATGCTCGACATTGCCAAATTTCTCCATGCCGGAGAGAACATGTTGGAGGTTCGGGTGACGAATACGGCGATGAATGAATTGTCCGGCCGAAGCGCGCCCGACTATCGCGCGTTGAATGCTCGATACGGCGAGCGGTTCACTATCAATCCAAGAATGCCGGCCCTCAGCCCCTTGCCGTCTGGCCTGCTCCAGCCGATCACATTGAGCTTCATTCCTTGAGCCTTTCCGCGGGTATCCCGCGGGCCGATGTCGAAAAACTCTACAATGCGAACAATTGCGCCGCAGCCGTTTGACTGGATGGGGTATGCGCGATGCAGTATTCTTCAGTACGCGGGCAAGAGGAATCATCGCGTGACGACTCTCCAGCCATGCGTTGGTAACGAATGACTAGAATTGTAAACATGTGAGGAAATCCCGATGAGCGTAACACGCCGACAGTTTGCCGCTCTCGCGAGCGCCGCTTTAGGAAGCTGCAGCTCCCTGCCACGGTGGCAATCTGCAAAGACCGCGCACTTTGAACCGACATGGGACTCCCTCAGCGCGAACTATCGCGCGCCTGAGTGGTTTCGCGATGCGAAGCTTGGGATTTGGGCCCATTGGTCGGCACAATGCGTGCCCGAGCAAGGCGATTGGTATGCGCGCAATATGTACATTCAAGGAGACCCCGACTATGAGCACCATCTGCGTAACTATGGCCATCCGTCGCAGAGCGGGTTCATGGAAATCGACAAGCTGTGGAAAGCCGAACGCTGGGATCCCGAAGCGCTGATGCGCCGTTACGTGGCCGCAGGCGCCAAATACTTCGTGGCGCTCGCCAACCATCACGACAATTTCGACAATTACAACTCGCGTCATCATGCATGGAACTCGGTCAATGTCGGTCCCAAAAAGGACATCATAGGCATCTGGGCGCGCGTGGCCCGCAGTCACGGGCTGAAATTCGGCGTCACCAATCACTCGGCCCATGCCTGGCACTGGTTCCAGGTTGCCTATGGCTATGACGCCGAAGGTCCGCTGGCGGGCGTGCGGTACGATGCGTTCCGCCTCAAGAAAAGTGATGGTATCGGCAAATGGTGGGAAGGTCTGGATCCGCAGGACCTTTACTGCGGCCCCAGCATCGTCGCTCCCGACGGGATTATTTCCATTGCCGAAATGAACGCCTGGCACACCACCCATGACAGAATCTGGAACGAAGCGCCGCCCGCGGAAAATCCGGAATTCGTCCGCCGCTGGACTTTGCGCTGTCTCGATCTGCTGGACAGCTATAAACCGGATCTCATCTATTTCGACAATTCCGGTCTGCCTTTGGGCCAAGCTGGGTTGGACGTCGCCGCGCATTATTACAACGCCAGCATGGCCTGGAATGGCGGAAAGCTGGAGGCGGTGATCAACGCCAAGAAATTGCCTGCCGAGCACCGCAGCGCCCTGGTGGACGATTTCGAAAGAGGTCTCCAATCCGATATCGCGCCGTTGCCCTGGCAAACCGACACATGCATTGGCGAATGGCATTACCGCCGCTCGCTCTATGAGGAACATCGCTATAAGACCGTGACATGGGTTGTGCATGCCTTGTGTGATATCGTCTCCAAGAACGGCAATTTGCTGCTCAACATTCCGCTGCGCGGCGACGGCTCGATCGATTTCGACGAAGAGAAATTCCTCGGCGGTCTCGCCGCCTGGATTTCGGTCAATGGCGAAGCGATCTTCGCCACCCGGCCTTGGCGGACTTTCGGCGAAGGCCCGCCACACGCCGCAGGCGGCATGTTCAATGAAGACAAGCAGCAATTCAGCGGCGCGGACATCCGCTTCACACAAAAGAATGGTGTGTTGTACGTCTTGGTACTTGGTTGGCCGGAGGGCGGACAAGTGCAGATCGCGGCGCTTGCCGATGGCGGGCAACACGCGCAGGGCACGGTCGAACGCGTCGAACTGCTGGGATCAACCGACACGCTTTTCGTTCCAGCATGCCGCAAGTGGTCTGCAAGTCACGCTGCCGGAAAATCGCCGCGGCGACATCGCCTATGCGTTGCGGATCAATGGCCGCGGTCTCACTTAAGCGAAGCTGGTCGGGCAGGCTGGAGCGCCCTGCTGAACCGTTTGTGAAATATTTCGGCGATTTTGTTGGAGTACGCGCTCGGGAGTTGTTGATATCCAGAGGGCTTGGCGAGGGCTCCATTGCGCAGGTTTTTCCTTCCAACACTTTGTGCCCAGTGTTCGACGAATCAAACCAGAGCGGTCTATATACGGGGCGTGGCAATGTGGAAATGTGCACGGAGTTGCTGGAATGTCTTGCGTTGAAGATCGCGGGCGCAAACGCACCGTTGGAGAGCGCCGAGAATGTCGCGTTCTTCAGTTATCAATAATGTCGACCCTACGACCACCAAAGCCTTTACCAGTATCTGCTGCGCCGCGGGGTGAATTTTGTTGCCACGCGTCTTTAACAATCTGGCGCCTTGTTGAAACAGGTCGCCGAATTGGTCGGCCTCACAGATCCGTTTCATTTCTCTCGTGTATTCAGAAATGTTCCAGGTCTTTCTCCCAATGCTTTCGTTGACTGCGGTAGAATGACAGCGCTTCCGGTTAAAACGGCAATCGGGCCGCTATCGATTTAATGATGAGGCTCACATGAGCTCTGTATCAGAACCGAATTCGGTGCCGGCTCCGGACAACTGCGCAACGCCTCGGGGTGCCGCGCTTGAGCTTAGCCGGCGTCGGATGCTTCTCACCACCGCTCTGGCTTGTGTGTTCGTGTCCAGAGAAATTTCAAGCCTTGCAAAACCACTGGAACCGTTTGTGCCAGGCACAACGGGTGTGCATCCGAACCTCATCGGGCAGACACAAAGATCGCTGCGGTATCGGCCTGATGGGTCCGATTTCGTTATCGAGAACGGCGGAGAATTCTTCAATCGATCACTCTACGGCGGCAATACGGCATTTCGCGTTGACGGCGGCGACAAGCCGGAGTTCACGATGTATCTGCCTGGCAGAGGTGGCAATCTAAGATTTGCGATCCGTAGCGCGGCAGGATTACGATGGCTGCACGAGGCACGCAGTGTTGTTATGCGCTACCGGCCGGGCGAACTGCACTACGAGATTCGCGATCCGGCGTTTGACAGCAGAGCCCTGATCCGCATCGCTGCACTGGCTTATTACCAGACCGAGGGGCTCATCGTTCGTGTGGACTGCGAAGGCATTTCTGACGATGTTGAATTAATCTGGGTGTTCGGCGGCGTCAATGGCGAGCGCGGCGCCCGGGATGGTGACATCGGAACCGAGCGCGTGCCCATTAGCGAATATTTTCAGTTCAAGCCCGAGTTTGCGCAGGGCAATGTCATCAAGATCTCGCCCCACGGATTCAAACTTCACCAGCGCAGCCGCGACGATCGCGGGGGCCGCATCTGGCAGCGCGCGATGGGCGGTTGCAGATGCTGCAAATTGGAACAATCTTGACACGCTGATCGGTCGCAAAAGGAAGAGACGACACCGTGCAGTGCATCAGCCTATCGTTGTGGGGCGATCCATTCTCAAGCAGGGCAGGCCGGTTCTTGTTTCCCTCCAACGCTTGGCCAGTGGCGCGAGCATCGCCGCGGAATTGAATACTTATCGAGAGGTATCAAGTCCTCGCACTGCGACGGCCGCACCATCCATCACTTTGCCGGACGCCTATGGGAAAGCTGGTTTGTCTGGCCTTTTCGAAGACAACGCGCGCTATTTCGAGCAGTTGCGCAATCGCGTTCGCGTGAAGACGCCTGATCCATACATCAATGCGGCTATCGGCGCACTCAATATTGCGGCCGATGCCGTTTGGGATGCCCCACAGCACGCCATCATGCACGGCGCCATCGCTTGGCGTGCGAAATTGTTGGGTTGGAGGGGGCCCTATGTTCTCGACGCGCTGGGTTGGATAAAGAGCGAGGCAAAACTTCGCCGCTTGGACCGGAAAACAAAATACGGACCCGATCCCGCATTCAATTCCGCCGGCTGACGAGAACTCCAATTTGTCGCGTAGCGAAGCCGGCCTGCATTCCAACGGTGATATCTCGAATTCGCATTACGACATGAATTTGGTGTTCATCGACGCGTTGTATCGGCATCTGCTCTGGACGGGAGACAAGGATTACGCCCGCGAGGTATGGCCCGTGATCGAACGGCATCTGGCTTGGGAGCGGCGCCTGTTCCGCCGCGAATTCGGCCCGAAGCACCTGCCGCTCTACGAAGCCTATGCAACGATATGGGCTAGCGACGATATCCAATATAGCGGCGGCGGTGTCAGCTATTCGTCGGCGTATAATTTGTTTCACAACCGGATGGCGGCACGAATCGCGCGAATGCTGGCGCTGGATCCTAGCAGCTATGAACAGGAAGCTGGTCTCATCTCCGAAGCGATGCAAACCTATCTATGGCTGCCGGAAAAAGGCGTCTATGCGGAGTACAAGGATTATCTTGGCAATCAACTTGTGCATCCCAGCGCGGGTTTATGGAGTTTCTATCATTCCGTAGATTCTGGTGCTCCGTCGCCGCGAGACGCGTGGCGCATGGCGGAATCCGTGTGTCAGGATTTCGCCCAAATTCCCGTGCGCGGGCCGGGCGTACCATCGGACGCGGATTATCATGTTTATTCAACCAGCAACTGGATGCCGTATTCGTGGTCTGTCAACAATGTCGTCATGGGCGAAAACCTACACACCGCGCTCGGCTTCTGGCAAGCCGGATTCTCAGAAGAGGCTTTCGTTTTGACGAAAAGTGCGCTCTTGGCATCCATGTTCATGGGGATATCGCCGGGCAATGTCGGCACGATGAACTATCTCGACGTCTATCGTCGCGAAGCGCAGCGCGATTTTGCGGATGGTTCCGGCATCCTTTCCCGCGCGCTTATAGAGGGACTATTCGGCATCCGTCCTGACGCGCTTGAAGGTGAACTTACCGTCAGCCCGGGACTTCCGAAAGACTGGAGCGAATCAAGTCTCGATCATCCGGATGTTGGACTGAGTTTTTCTCGCTCAGGCGCCTTCGACCACTGGGACGTTCGCCAAAAGGGCGAATGTTTCTCCAGACTGAAACTGCGCATTCCGGCGCGATGTGAGAATGTGAAGGCCGCGACCGTCAATGGTCGTCCCGCGAGCTGGCGCTGTGATCCCGAGGCTGTCGCCACCCCGGTCCTCGAAATCAAATGTGCCTTCGGTCCGGCAGCGAGCGTGACGGTGGAGTGGCAGGTCCTGTTCTACCAACGGATCTGCAACCACTCAATGCGAGTGAAGAGCAGGTCCAAGACTTTGTGCGTGCTGGGCGCGGCGCTTTTTCCTGGTGGGCGCCGGTCCGCAAAACACCCATTCCCGAGAGCCGAGCTCAAGGCCAAATGGACTGGAGATCTGCGCGGTCGCTTCCCCTTGCTTGCGTCGATCTTGCGGCACATTTCAACGACCGTGTCACAGACATCTTCAAGCCGGGCAAATACCGTTCGCCGCGCTCGCCTTTCGTTTCGCTCAGTTTGCCCTCGCAGGGGTTGGGTGCCTGGGCAGGACATGTCGACGCCAAGGCGGACATTGATGACGGCGGTTTGCGAGCAGTATCGGCAGCAAGTGGCGGGAAGATTTTGATGCCGAACGGTGTGCCGTTTGCGACGCCCGGTCCCGGACAATCGTTCAATGTCATGTTTGTTTCTCGTTGGGACAATTATCCGCACGAAGCGAAGGTAAATTTGACCGGCCGCGCCTCGCACGTCTATTTACTCATGGTCGGATCAACGAACCATATGCAAAGTCGGTTGGACAATGGTGAGGTCGTGGTCGCATACAGCGATGGTTCGTCGATGCGTCTCGGACTGCAAAACCCTACATATTGGTGGCCTATTGAACAAGACTATTTCATCGATGATTATCAATTTCGCTGCGCGGCGCCGCTCCCGCCCAGGGTTGATCTGAAAACGGGAATCGTGCGCTTGCTCGAGATAAATAAATTCAAAGGGCAGGGTGGGATGGTCCCTGGCGGTGCGGCGACTGTGCTGGACATGGCGCTCGATGCGACAAAACAGTTGTGTCACTTTACCGTTCGAGCCTTGGCCAATGACGTTGTGATCGGTCTCATGGCAGCGACGCTGGAACGGCCATAGACGAGACGCATGGTTCAGCGCCACCTCTCACGAGGTGCCGCTACCAATCTAAAGCGCGCAGAAGTGGTCGTTCGGTTCTGAGCCGCCGCATGTGCAAATGAGGTACAACCCCTCGGCGCCCCTGTTGCCGCAACGCCACAGAAACAGGCAACAATAAAGTGGTATTTGATTGAGCGGTCGGCTCAGATATCCAAAAAGCCAGCCTTTGCTAAGCATATTGCAGTCTGGGTGTCGTCGCATGAGCGATTTTGAAACCACCATTTACTGATCAAAAAAACTTGACGGTCTTGCGACAAATCGACAAAATGATGATGCGATAGGTCCAATAGCTATCATTATCGCTCACAAACATACATCCACCAGGGGGGATGAACGATGCGTAGTGCACTCAAGTTGAGCTTGAATAATGGCGTCTCGTTGGCGACGGTTGCAGCGGCACTGCTCCTCGCAAATGTTCCAGCTTCCGCACAGTCGACAGACGTGGAAACGGTTGTGGTGACCGGCTTCCGCGCCAGCCTTAAATCCGCGATAAATGCAAAGCGCGACGCAATTCAGGTTATGGACGCGATCTCTGCCGAAGATATCGGCAAGTTTCCCGACAAGGATATGGGCGAAGCCCTTCAGCGTGTGACCGGCGTACAGCTCACCCGCAATTCGGGCGGCGAGGGCAGTACAGTCACTATTCGTGGCGGCGATCCCAGCCTGACCCGTGTGGAGATCAATGGCACTGGCGCACTTTCCGTGACAGCCAACGGCTCCGATCGCGCGATCGATTTTCGTGATCTGCCCGTTGAATTTGTTAATCGCCTTGAAGTCGTCAAATCGCCGACGGCGGATATGATCGAAGGTGGTATCGGTGGCACAGTGCGTGTCATTACGCGACGTCCCTTGAACTCCAAAGAGCCCTTTTTTGAAGGCTCTGCGCAAGGAATCCAATCTAATCTCTCGCGTTCTTGGGATCCCAAATTTGCGCTGATTGGAAGCAAACTATTCTTCAACGATACGTTGGGTGTATTGCTCTCCGGAGTCTATTCGCAAGAACATCTCTATGACGGCCAAGCACTGACAACTGGCTGGCTCCAGCAGGCCGCGAGCAATTCCGCTCAAGGTCTACCCGGCAATGAATGCGGCTCCTACTTTCCTGCCACTCCGGTTGCCATTCCGTCCGGCGTAACGCCTGCCGCAGGCGTTTGCGGAACTGGAAACCCACAAGGGAAATGGTCCACTGCAACGCCACCTGTTGCGAGTGCGACGGGTGACTGGTATCCCCAGATTCCGCGATACTTCAACAATCGGCGATTTACCACTCGCGTGGGAATAAACAGCGCTATTGAATACCGCCCCACCGACAAATTTAAGTTTTTCTGGGACGTGACATATGCGAACGCCAAAGAAAACGTCAACAACCAGGCCCTGCAAATCAACGACAATGGCGGTCTCTTCGATTACGCGAAAACAACGGTCGGTGCCGACTACACGGTCAACCATATTGAAGAAACGAGCAACGGCGCACAGGCCCAATATTACCCCACAAATCCCCAGTATGCGACACCTCCTCAACCAGGAACTGTGACGAATTCGGCTTGTACGAACTCCGTACCAAAAGGTGTTGCAGGCCCCGCGGTCCCCAATACGGTGGCAGGCTGCCTGCCGTTGGATGTCACCTTCCGTAATATCCTTGGCTATCTCACACGCGTACAGTTGACCAACGCAATCGGCGGCTCGTATGACATCAGCGACGAGTTCACGGTCGACGCCCGTTTGGACGTCGCGCGCTCCAGAGTTGACAACGAAGAAACCGATGCGACTGGCGTCCAGTATGGTACGCCCAGAAGTGTTGTTGATTATACCGGGTCTCAGCACGCGCCGGATATTACGCTTCCCGGCACCGATCTAACCGGCGGTTCGGGCATAAACGATTTGTCGGCATATTATGTGCCTGTATCCGACAGGTCCGCTGAAACGGCGTATCAAGCCAATGTAACGTATAAGCCGGCATCGGCTCCTTGGCTGCAAATCAAGGCTGGCTATTTACGGCATGAATACAACATCGTCGAAGTCGCCTACGGTAAGCAGGCCGAGTTGACCTGCCGTGGCACTCAGGGCTCCGGTAACAAGGACGTTGTGAATGTGCCTTGTTCGGTCATTACAGGTATCGAGTCCCAGAATGCCGGGACAAATCCTATTCCGTTCTATTCTACCGGTAACCTCGGCTTCAGCAATGAGATCAGGACTTGGCTCGACCAAAACATGAATGTCGTTAAGGCTGTGGAAGCCGCCTCTGGCATCAATATCTACGATCTGTCCACTCCGAACCCGAATAACAACACCTTGGGCTCATGGCTAACTTACCTCTCAAATTGGAAGGTCGCGGAAGGTACGACCGACTGGTACGGGGAGGCGTTACTCGATTTCCCGAATTTCTACTTGCCGGTAAGCGGCAACGTGGGATTGCGCTATGTCGATACCAAGACAGAGTCGACAGGCTACGCACAGAACCAGGCTACGACAGTGGCTTCGAACGGGCCGCCTCTGTCAGGGCCCGCCGTAACCACCGTTCTTTCATATCCCGTACAAACGGTCAAAGGCTCTTACACCCAAATGCTGCCCTCGGCGAACCTGAAGTTCGATCTTGTTCCGCTTGAGAATCTAATTTCTGGTCAGCTGTTAGCGCGCTTGGCTTACGGAAAAGTCATGGCGCGTCCCAATCCGACACAGTTGGCACTCAATGAGAAGACCGACATCGTGGGGTTGACCGGTTCGATTGGTAATCCCGGACTTTTGCCATACCTATCGACGGATTACGATGCGGGACTTGAGTGGTACTTCCAGAACGTGAACATGATCTCTGCGGGGTATTTCCAAAAAGATATCTCCCGTTTCATCATCAATACAACGCAGCCGGAAACGATCAACGGCGTAACTTACAGCATGACGTTCCCAACCAACGGGACCACTCCTGTCACGATTAAGGGTATCGAGGCGACATTCCAGTATACGTTGGATTGGCTGCCTAAGCCTCTTGATGGGTTTGGCGTGCTCGCCAACTGGACGATGCAAAAAGATTCGGGCTTTAAACAGACGAGTTTGATCGACGGTACTCCCTTGCCGTACCCGGGTCTTTCGCGGATGGCCTACAATTATTCCGTATACTACGACAACGAAGACATCAGCGCACGGTTGTCTTACGTTTGGCGTTCCCATTGGCTGATCAATGCTGCTGGCCGCGGCAATCTTCCGGAATGGAATGCTTCCTATGGTGAAGTTGATGCATCTGTCAGCTACAACTTCACGCCAGAGCTTTCGATCTTTGCAGATGGGATCAATCTGACAGATCAGCAATTGGTCCAATACAACGCACCTGCACGGCCGATTCAGTTCGACACGTTCGGCACGCGGCTGTACTTCGGCGTTCGCGCGAAGTATTGATAGATTGAACAAAAGCTCGGTCGCTCTCTGAACCGAAAACAAACAAGCGGGCCGCGCGGCCCGCCTGTTTTGTTGGTGTGCCAGGCATGGCGTTGATGTTGGAGGTGGAAGTCCTCTTCAGGCCCTGATGACGGGAACTGATAGCGGAAGGCAACTGCGTCGTCGCGAGGCGGGGTGGGGAGGAAGCTGGAAGCAAAGCTCGGAGTTGACGAACAGAAACCGGATACGAGGCCGGTGCGGTGGGGTAACTCGGCCATGGACGGGGAAGCCCAATAGTCATTCGGACACGCGCATTGGTAAATCCGGCGGCGACCGAGCGAAGGATCAACGTCTTACCCTGGGAGATCTCTTTGTCTCTCCGGCGATCGGAGTAGGGCGACGGCAACGTCGTCCAATGGATGGGGAGAAGTCAGCAGAGGCCATAATAGTCCGGGCAACTGGATGAAGGGCCGAATTCGACAATCAAGGAGCAGGTTCAACCCACTCGATAGATGCCCAACAGCAGCAAGGAAGTGACGCTCTCCGATGGAAAGGTTACTTCGCCACGGCATTACCGGCGAAAGCGGAACTGGGTCTGGTGCGCGTGTGGAGCGGATCAGCATCTACGGCGTTGGTCGAATACCGAGCCTTGGCGGCGCTTCTTTTCCGCAACGCTCCGCATTGTCGGAAACCGCCGCGGTACGCTGAGTATGCCAGGTGGTGTGGGAGGGGGGGCTCGCAAGAGCTCCTCCTACCCGATTGTGCCAGGCATGGCGTTGATCTGGGAGGTGGAAGTCCTCTTTGGGCCGGTTGGCCGGAACTGATAGCGGAAGGCAACTGCGTCGCCGCGAGGCGGGGTGGGGAGGAAGCCGGAAGCAAAACTCGGAGCTGACGAACAGGAACCGGATATCAGGCCGGTGCGGTGGGGTAACCCGGCAACGGACGGGGATTCCCGAAAGCCAAACAGACACGCGCACTGGTAAATCCGGCGGTGACCGAGTGAAGGATCAGCGTCTTACCCTGGGATCTCTCTTTCGGTCTCGGGACGATCCCGAGCAGGTGGGCGGCAACGTGCACCGACGCTGAAGGAGAAGTCAGCAGAGGCCATAGTAGTCCTGGTACGGACGAAGGGCCGAATTCGACAACCAAGGAGCAGGTACGACCTATTCGATGAGCGTGAAGCGGCAGCAAGGCAATGGTGACCAGAAGGACCTCTTTGACGAGGTCCTGAAGGCATCGTTGCGCCACGGCGTTTCCGGCGAAGGCAGAACCGGGGCTGGGACGTGCGAGGAGCGGCAAGCGCACACGGCATGGGCCGAGAACCGAGCCTTGACGCAGCATCTGATGGAGGAGGTGGCCAGCTCGGCGAACCTGAACCAAGCCTATAAGCGGGTCAAAGCGAACGGCGGCGCGGCAGGCGTCGATGGGATGACCATCGCCGACTTGCGGGCGTGGATCGGATTGCACCGCGACAGGCTGATCGCCTCGCTGCTTGACGGCAGCTATCGACCGCAAGCGGTGCGCGGGGTGCACATCCCCAAGCCCGGCGGCGGGATACGCCAATTGGGCATCCCGACGGTGGTCGATCGCCTGCTACAGCAGGCGATCTTGCAAGTCCTGGAACCGTTGCTCGATCCGGGCTTCTCGGCTTCGAGCTTCGGCTTCCGCCTGGGGCGGAGCGCGCACGATGCGCTTCGCCAAGCTCGGCAATATGTGGTCAAGGGCTACCGGTTTGCCGTGGACATCGATCTGGAGAAGTTCTTCGACCGGGTGAACCACGACATGCTGATGGCCCGCTTGGCCCGGCGCGTTGGCGACAAACGTCTGCTGCGCATCGTCCGGCGCTTCCTTCAAGCCGGTATGATGCAGGACGGCGTGTGCACCGCACGGCACGAAGGTACGCCGCAGGGCGGGCCTCTCTCGCCATTGCTCGCCAACCTTCTGCTGGACGATCTCGACAAGGAGCTTGAGAAGCGCGGACACCGGTTCTGCCGTTACGCCGACGACTGCAACATCTATGTGCGGTCACAAGCATCGGGGGAACGAGTTATGGCGTCCGTGACGGCCTTCCTCGAAAGCAAGCTCAAGCTGCGCGTCAACCGGCAGAAGAGCGCTGCTGCCCCTGTCGAGGAACGTCAGTTCCTCGGCCATCGCCTGAACGCCTACGGCACAATGGGCATTGCGCCCAAGAGCCTGAAGCGGGCCAAAGATCGTCTGCGGCGGATCACGCGGCGCAACCGCGGAATCTCGCTCGCCAAGACAGTCGCGGAGGTGAACAGCTTCACCACAGGATGGGTAACGTATTACCGTAACGCCCAGTGCAAAGATGCGCTCGTCAACCTCGACGCATGGCTTCGTCGCAAGCTGCGTTGTGTGCGCCTCAAGCACTGCAAGCGCGCTCACTCAATCACCGTATTCCTCAAAGAATGCGGTGTTCCAGAATGGCGCGCCTGGCTATTGAGCCTCTCGGGAAAAGGATGGTGGCGCATGGCCGCAAGCCCTCAGGCTTCCGAAGCCATGACCATCGCATGGTTCAACAACCTCGGACTGGTTGGCCTCGCCAATCATCATGCCACGTTGAACGCTGTTGGAAACCGCCGGATACGATGAGTACGTCCGGTGGTGTGAGAGGGGGAGACCGAAAGGCCTCCCCCTACTCGATTTGGAACTGCTTCGAAAGTAAACAATTTGGGTGTTGTGCGGGCTTGTTGCGCGGGTGGGGCCGTCGCACTGTTGATGGCTTCTACGTGACAAGAGAGGGGCAGCTGGATGCCGACGCAGGATCGAGGGCGGTTTGGAGAAGCGTTTTCGTGGGCGTTATGGGGCGCTGCTGGAGAAGATGATTTTGGCCAAGCAAGCGCTTCGTTTGACACACAGGACCAATCCGCTCCGGTTTCCGACCTTGTGATCGAGGCCGTACGTCAACCGCGCTGCTTCGCCATCGCGCCGAGAAATTCAAATGGTAGGGCCATACTGGTCCTCGCTGGTGGCGGCTACACGCAGCTGGTTATCGGGAAAGAAGGATTTGAAGTCGCGCGCTGGCTTGCGACGCTTGGGTTTCACGCTTTCGTCCTGGTGCACCGTTTCCCCTCCGCCGCTTGGGCTACCGGTCCACTTTGCGGTGCCCAGGCTCCCGTCGACGACGCGATCGAAGCCATGCGCCAAATTCGAGCCCGTGCTTCAAAACTAAGAATAGATCCACACAGCATTGGTGTTTTGGGCCTCTCTTCGGGAGGCCATCTCGCCGCTTGTCTGGTGTCCTGCTATCCGCACCACTGGGTCGCGCCACAGTCGACTTATGCCCAATACGATTGGCGGCCTGACTTTTTGATCATCGGCTATGGACCGATTTCCACCAATGCGGTGGGCCGGACTATCATTGCGAACAAGCCATCTTTGCCGCCGCCTGAGAAGCAAACATTGTACGATACTATGCAACCCGACTCTCATCTCATCGACGATCCTCCGCCATCCTTTCTGGTCTATGCCGCGGATGACTCCGTCGTGCCGGTAGAGAATGCCAGGCGCTTGCATGCTGCATTCGAAGCCAAAGGTGCGCATGCGGAATTGCACATCTTTGCCCATGCGCCGCACGGTTTTGCGTTGCGCGAACTGGAATTGCCAGTCGGATTTTGGCCAGTGCTCTGCGAGAAATGGCTTCACCGGATCGGAAAGATGTGACACAGAACTTAAAGCCCGGGAGCGGTGGCGATCTGGATTGATCCTTGTTTTAGTCCCGGCGCCGTTGCGGTGACTGTGATATTCCCCGCCGGTTCGTGGCCGGAAGCGCCGCGGATGACGGCGACTGCTTGCCCAGCGAAAGCGCGGCGTTGCGCGGAAACAAAGGGCGCGTGATCGGTCTCATTGTCGTTGTCGGTTACCACCAGGACACCCGCTCGTGACACCGAAAACGTGATCAAATTGTTGGTGCTCGGAACGAGATTGCCCTGCGCATCAACGATCCGGGCCCGGACAAAGGCCAAGTCATTCCAGCTTGAGCCAACCGCGTTGCTGTCCGAGGACAGCTCTATCCGTGCCGGCGGGCCGGCGGTGCGCAGGACATCTTGCCCCGCAACGCCGCCATTATTGATGCAGGTCGCGCGCACTTCGCCGGGTTCAAATGTTACGCCCCATTGACGTGGCGATGCGTCCGCCGGCAACGTCTTTCGGCCAAGCGAGCGGCCGCTAAGGTATGCCTCAACCTCGGCGCAGTTGCTGTAGACTTCGATTGTTTCGGGATGTGGGCGCCGATTTGTCGGAGTCCAATCGTGGAACAACGTGTTGGACAAAGGTGGCGTGCCAACACCGACCTCCGTCGGGATCGGTGGAGCCGCCGTTGCGCTGGCCTCCGATGGCGCCGCTGTGTTGCGAACGACGTGAATGACAGGTTGGTCTGACCACCAGCTTGCCATTCGCATGCCGTCGATTTTCAACTGTCCCGTGCGATCGAGGAGACCTGAACTATTGGAAATATAGGGCCAACCGCGCCTATCGGTTTCGCCCATATAATCGACGCCGGTCCACACGAAATAGCCGGCATAAGGCGCATAGTCGCGCACGGCCACCCAGTTCGTCCGTCCCTTGGCGTTTTCTGTGCCGATTATGGCCCTGGTGCGCTTTTGTTCATGAGCGGCGATAAGTTCGTTTTCGCGATAGTTTTGGCCCACAACATCCAGCATATCGGCAAAGCCGTTGTGATAATCGCCCGTAACATTGGGACGGAATAGGGCCATGGTGACCGGCCGCGAAGGATCTTCTTTTCGCACGACGCTCATGATCGATTTCAAAGCGGCGCCCGCTTGAAGCGGGTAGGGTGTGTCGTGAATTTCGTTGCCCGCGCTCCAGACGATGACGCTGGGATGGTTGCGGTCGCGGCGCACAATGTCGCGCGTATCGATCTGGTTCCAGTCGCTGAAAAACAGATGGTAATCAAATGGAGTCTTGCCGACGTTCCATTGGTCGAAGAATTCATCCATGACCAAGAATCCCATTCGGTCCATCAAATCCAGTGTTTCCGGCGTGGGCGGGTTGTGGGCGGTGCGGATCGCATTGACGCCTAGGGCGCGAAGTGCGCCGAGGCGCTGTTCCCACACCGCGATGGGAACGGCCATGCCGAACGCACCGCCATCCTCGTGAATTGCGGTGCCTTTGATTTTGATGTGGCGGCCATTTAGCCAAAAGCCGGTTTCGGGCTCGAAGCGCGCCTGGCGTATGCCGAATGTCGCGACGTCTTCATCGCGCAGCGTTCCATCGATGCCGGCGACGCGTACATCCGCGCGATATACTGCAGTATCGTCTAAATTCCACAGATGTGGCCCGGCCAATTTGTTCTCGACGTCGAGTATTGCCGTGCGGCCGGCGGCGATGTGCGCGGGCGCCGATTGCAGCGAGGCGGCGATTTTTCCGTCGGGGCCGATCAAATCGACGTTGAGACGTACATCTGCGGGTCCGGTTTCCTCGTTGATCACTTCACTTTGTACATGCACTTTAGCTTCACCGGCGGAGACTTGCGGTGTCGTCACAAATGTTCCCCAATGTGTGACATGCACTGATCCCGTGCTCACCAGCCACACATGCCGGTAGATGCCCGTTCCCGCATAGAAACGCGACGCAGGCTGTTGCGATGTGTCAGCGCGAACCGCGATAACGTTCGACTTTCCTGTGCCGAAATGCAGAAACGGCGTCATGTCGTATTGAAGCCCGACATAACCATAAGGCCTCAGCCCAAGATGGTGGCCATTAATCCAAACACCGCTATTGGCCATAATGCCGTCGAATTCGATCAAAATGCGTTTTGCGGTCTCTTCATTTGGAACAGAAAAATGCTTACGATACCAGACGACACCGGTCGGTAAAAATCCGCCGGCGCCGCCGGCGGGTGCGTGTTCGTCGAATGGCTGGCTAATCGTCCAATCGTGAGGGAGATTCACGGCGGTCCATTTCGTATCGTCGAACGCTTCTTGTTCGACACCTGCTGCATCACCCGCCCAATACGACCAACCTTGATCGAAAGAGATGGTGGTGCGCGGCGAGGAGGGGCTTTGCGCGAAGACGCTTGTACCGCAAAAAAGAATTGCCGCAGCGACGAGCAGGACCCTCGCCATTGTTTTAATCATGGAAGATGCTCCGGAATGGTGAAAGTGTGCTATCGCGCCGTTAGATCTTACGGAAAGGAATGGCTTGTCTTCGCCGGTGCAAGAAACCGTGCCGGGACGGGAATGGTTACGAGATCAAGGCTCTTCCCCTCTGTGAGGCGGCCAGATTGGATGAGAATCCGCGTGCCGTCGGGGCTAAAATTGGGATGCGCATGATCGGGCTTCATGACATGGCCGGTGGATAGAAGGAATCTCTCGCCATTGCTGCGATCGATCAGATAGATCTCTCCGGCGAAGTCGTCGGCCACCGCCAGCCGTCCGTCTGGCGTACCGCTGCTGTGCCAAAAGCCGCCGCCTTCAGGTAGTTGTCCGAGCAACTCGACCCGATCGTTGCGAAGATTTATGACGGCAATTCCTGTGGGATGGCGGCGTAATTCGTCGCGATGGCCCATAATGCTGAACATAACATGGTCGCGGTCGACGAATGTCTCATGGGTGATCCATTCGGTCGGCGTTTCGACGTAAAGCGGCCGATTGCCAGTGCCGTCGGCTTTCACGATCCACATCCGTTGCGGCGCATCGCCCCCGGTCTCGTGGCAGTACATGATTTCGCCCGGGACCCATGGGTTGGCTTCCACATGGCCGACCCGGAACGGCGTGGTGACGACAACCCGTGTCGCGCCGGTTGTTAGATCGATCGCCCACACGGCTCCGCTAACTTTTTGTGTTGCCGCGGCCTGGGGGGTGGGGGCATTGTCAAGCAGAACGCCGGTGTATGCCGTTTTTTCGTCGGCATCGAGCGCAAACCCGCCGGCGTCGCGAAATCCCTCCGGCAAAACTGCCAAAGTACGTTCAATCGGAACACCACCTGTTTCCAAATCTGCCGGAATGGTAAGAACGACCATACGCACGCGATGGTCGTCACCATCGCGCAGATAGTAAATCTGGTTTGTCCGCCGAGACAGGTTTATGGAACCGATCCGCACACCGGCGCCGCGAGTCAATTGCGTGATGGCGCCGTCACTTTCGCGCACAGCAAAAATCTGAGGCGTTCCATCGGGTGCGCGGTCGGAGGATCGAAAAACTATGCGCGAACCGTCGGCAAGCCATTGAGGATGGGTCTGGTAAATCTTGGCGTCGTTCGAGGGGGCCGTGGTCAAGAATGTCATCGGAACATGCGTGACTTCGTCGACAATCACGCGCTTCTCCGAATGGATGGCGTTGGGCTTGTTTTCAGCCGTGGCGAAGCTGCAGCACAAAATCGCGGCTCCCACTATCCAAAGTGTGCTTACTCTCCTCATGGTGTTCCCTTTTTCCCCGTTCTTGACCCCAACCCTGTGATTTTGTATATGATTTTATATTTTATATAAGAAACATACGATTCACGGACCAGACGTGTGGGTAGCAGTCCCACAATGCGCAACGGCCATGCCCCTCCAAAAAAATATTTCCACTTTTTTGAGCGTCCCGGCGCATAATGGAATTCGTTCCAAGCTTGAGATCGGTGCTACTGGTTCTTGACGTTCAGCAGCATGCCTTTTATAGCAGTTATTATATATAAAAAATAGCGTGCAAAATGAAATTCACGATTGTTATTCCTTTCCGGCATGCGGGGAAATTGGTTCTTCGCAATCGATCGGTCATGAGCCTCTCCCTTTGGGCATGCATGACCTTCGCAGCACAAGCTGCGCAAGACAGCTGGCGCTTCGATTTCGGTTATGGAAGGTCGGCCGGAGATCATCATCTGGTGGCTGCTGACACCATGTATACGAATGAATCGGGCTTCGGCCTCGAGCCCGGCTCCGTTGTCCGCGCCGAAATCCATAATGGTTTTGCCGGGCGCAGCGGATTTCTGACCGGCGAGCGGCCCTTCTTTTTTTCGGTCGCAGTTCCGGAGGGCGATTATCGTGTGATCGTTAAACTTGGCGATTCGCAGGGTGCATCGGAAACGACCGTGAAGGCCGAAATCACGCCGACTTATGCTTGAAAACGTAAGCACGAGAAAAGGTGAAGTTGTAACGATCTCGTTCATCGTCAATGTGCGCAATTTGCATCTCGCGCCACCGCCGCCAAATGCTCCGGGTGGGGCGGAAGTCCGGATAAAGGATCGCGAACGCGGCAGCTACACATGGGATGACAAGCTGACGCTGGAATTCAGCGGTTCGGCGCCCAAAGTCGCTTCGGTTCAAGTTGAACCTATTCAAGTGCCGCGCGTATTTTTGTTGGGCGACTCGACAGTGTCCGATCAGCGGTCCGAACCCTTTGCGAGCTGGGGTCAGATGCTGCCGCGGTTTTTCGCGCCGGATGTCGCGATCGCCAATTACGCGGAATCCGGCGAGACCCTAAAATCGTTCTTGACGGAATTGCGGTTCGATAAGGCGTTGAGCGAAATGCGGCCGGGCGATTGGGTGCTCATACAGTTCGGTCATAATGACGAAAAGTCTCAATGGCCTCAAACCTACGTTGCGGCGGACACGACTTATCGCAGCTATTTGAGAACTTACATCGCCGAAGTACGGCGTCACGGAGCCAATCCGGTCCTTGTCACGTCCCCACAAAGACGGATATTCGATGCTCAAGGTCACATCGTTAACAGCCATGGCGAATATCCGGATGCCGTTCGCAAAGTCGCTGCGGAAGAGGGCGTTCCGGTCATATATCTCAACGCTATGAGCACGGTTTTTTACGAAGCGCTGGGGCCGGCGCGCGCGCCTCTGGCCTTTGCGGACGAGGGCCGCGAAACCACACATAACAACGACTATGGCGCCTACGAACTGGCACGCTGCATCGTGCGCGGCATCCAAGACTTATCGCTTCCGCTGGCACAGCATCTTGATGCCAGAGTGCCGCGATTTGATCCGGCAAGCCCGGATCCGCCAGAAACTATAGCAACGCTGCAATAACGAGTTGGTGCTCGTCCTCATTGTGGGAACGTCTCTAATGCGCGCACATGTGATACTTTATGTACTAGCCGGTATCTCTTGTGCTCTCGGAATTTCGTGCATGGCTCGCGCGGATTCCTCGCGCAGGGAATATTCCTTTGACTCCGGTTGGACGATGCAGACCGGAGATGTGCCCGGCGCCGAGACCACAAAATTCGACGACCGGCACTGGCAAAAGGTGACGCTTCCCCATGCCTTCGATGAGAACGAAGCATTCCACGTCGACATCCACAATTTGCCGACTAGCGTGGCTTGGTACCACAAGCGCTTCGTGTTGCCGAAGGGCGTTGCGGGCGGGAAGGCCTTCTTGGAATTTGAAGGCGCGCGTCAAGCTGCTGAGGTTTACGTCAACGGGGTGTTCGCGGGGCGCAGCGAGAACGGCATTATGGCATTCGGGATCGACGCCACGGCGCTCCTAAGGCCCGCGCCGCAAGCAAATCTTATTGCGGTGCGCGTCGATAATGATTGGAAATACAAAGAAAAGGCTACGGCAACTCCGTTCCAATGGAACGATACGAATTTTTACGCGAACTATGGTGGTATCAACAAAAGTGTCCGCCTGCATCTGACGGGGCCGCTTTACCAAACACTTCCGCTTTTTTCGAGCCTGGGGACGACAGGGGTTTATATCTGGGCTGATCAATTCGACATTCTTGGCGGCAGCGCGGTCGTGCATGCTGAATTGCAAGTCCGCAACGCCTCGTCCACGGTGCGCACATTCGACTACCGCGTCGAACTGCGCGATACCGATGGGAACGCGGCAGGAGAAATGAGCGGCGGAACGTACTCTCTAAAGCCAGGCGAAACTCGCATCGTGACAGCCTCGGCGCCACTTCAACACCTCCACTTCTGGAGCTGGGGCTATGGGTATCTCTATGCAGTAAAGACGTCGTTGATCGTCGACGGCCGTGCCGTTGACAGTGTTACGACTCGCACGGGTTTTCGCAAGACCAGCTTTGGCAATGGCATGCTCTCGCTGAATGACCGCGTCATTCAGATCCATGGTTATGCCCAAAGAACCACGAATGAATGGCCCGCATTGGGAACCGATGTGCCTCCATGGGTGAGCGATTTTTCCAACGCATTGATGGTGGAGAGCGGCGCCAATCTGGTGCGCTGGATGCACGTCACGCCCTCGCGCCAAGATTCTTCGTCTGCGGACCGAGTGGGCCTACTGCAATCGATGCCGGCGGGTGATTTGGAGGGTGATGCCAATGGCCGCCAATGGGAGCAGCGGGTCGAATTGATGCGCGATTTGATCATCTACAATCGCAACCGCCCGTCGATCGTCTTTTACGAAAGCGGCAATCGAGGCATCAGTGAAGAGCATATGGCGCAAATGCGCGCCTTGCGCGACACGTTCGATCCGCATGGCGGGCGTGCCATTGGCGCGCGCGAGATGCTCGGCAGCCGTATCGCCGAATATGGTGGGGAGATGCTCTACGTCAACAAGAGCGCCGGCAAGCCATTATGGGCGCATGAATATTCAAGGGATGAGGGTGCTAGAAAATTTCAAGACGATTTCACGCCTCCGTTCCATGAAGATTCTCCTGACTACAATCGCAACCAGGATAGTCATGCAGTTGAGGATGTGCGGCGCTGGGACGACTATTGGCGCGAACGCCCCGGTAGCGGGAGGCGCGTGAGCGCCGGCGGCGTTAATATCATCTTCTCTGATTCCAATACGCATTTCCGGGGCGACAACAATTATCGCCGCAGCGGCGAAGTCGACGCCATGCGCCTGCCCAAGGAAGGTTATTTCGCCCATCAAGTTATGTGGGACGGCTGGGTGGATGTCGAGCATCCACGAACCCATATCATCGGACATTGGAACTACGCATCCGGTGTCGTCAAAGATGTTCAAGTGGTGTCGAGCGCGCAAAAGGTAGAGCTGATCTTGAATGGCCGCTCGCTGGGATTCGGAGTGCGCAATTATGATTTCCTTTTCACCTTCCCCCATATTGCCTGGGCTCCCGGCGAATTAAAGGCGATCGGCTATGACGCCAATGGGCACGAGATTTCATCCCAGACGATAGTCACAGCCGGCCCACCGGTTGCTGTGCGTCTCACGCCACATGTCAGTCCGCATGGCTGGCGGGCGGACGGCGCCGACCTCGCATTGGTGGATGTCGAAGTGATCGACGCGCAAGGGCGCCGTGTTCCAACCGCGCTCGATATGATCCATTTCTCGTTCGACGGCCCGGCAGAGTGGCGTGGTGGCATCGCTCAGGGACCGGACAATTTCATTCTCTCCAAGGATTTGCCGGTTGAGGGTGGTGTGAATCGCGTCGCTCTGCGATCGACCGCGAAACCCGGTGTCGTGCGCTTGACCGCCCAAGCCGACGGACTAAAGAGCGCAGCGCTTGAATTCGTTGTGAATGCCCCCGAAGCCGCCGACGGAACTGCACTATTCGGCGGCGATGAACTGGCGCCGCGGCTGGATCGTGGTCCCACGCCCAGCGGGACTTCTTTCACACAATGGCGCATTCCGGTAACTGTTACGTCAGTCACAGCAGGGTCGAATCAACAGACCGCGCGTAACAGCATTGACGACGACGAGACGAGTGCGTGGACCAGCGATGGCAATTTGTCTCATGCGTGGATCGAATACCGCTTTGATCGTCCACGGACAGTTGGCGAGCTGACATTGCGATTGCCCGGCTGGCGGATGCGCGCCTATCCGTTGCGCGTCACTTTGGACGGACGGACGGTGTATGAAGGCGTTCCGCCAACCAGCTATGGCTATGTTACATTGCCATTGCGCCCCCGCACGGGAAGCAGCCTACGTATCTCGTTGACCGGACCGACTTTAGATCGAGACGGGAATGGAAAAATTATGCATATCACCGATGAAAAAAGTTCGTGGGGCACGCGGGCGGAATTTGTGAATGCAGGGGATTTCCTGAGCATCATCGAAGCGGAAATTTACGAGAAGCGCGAGAAATCTCGCTAAATGCACATGCTGAAATTTCACGTCTGGAAGATTGAAGAGGTCAAGATGGCCAAGCGCCCGTTTCAGAAAGTCCTGCCGGCCGTGCTGTCACTCGCGCTCGCGGGTTCCGTAATCGCCGAATTTGCGCTCGCACAGAGCGCAACCACCGTGCCCGCAAGTAATCTGCCTGCCGTCAAATTCAGTCCCTCGGTCGTTCCGAATACAGACTTGGTGCTACAGGTTTTGCAGCGTTCTGCCGCGGCTCAGACCGCTCAGTTGAAGGACATGGAAGCCAATCCTATCCCAATCGGCCCTGGCAGATGGCCGGTGAACGCAAGCTGGGTGACAGCCGCCTTCTTGGTCGGTGTGGCAAAGCTGGCGCGCGTTTCCGATGATTTAGGGGCGTTTGCCTATGCGCTTCACCTCGCGGATCGCTTTCATTATGCGCTGCCCGGGCAAGGCACGCCCAAGGCTTTGCTGAATGCCGACGATCAGGCGATCGGGGCACTCTATGAGGAAATCTATGCCCGCGGACAGCTTCCTGGCGTGCTGATGCCGCTCAAGCAGCGTTTGGATTTTGCTATCCCTTATCTTACCAAGACGCCACAGCCGCAGCGCCTTGTATGGTGGTGGTGCGATGCCATGTTCATGGCGCCTCCCGTTCTCGCGCGAATGTCCGTCCTCACGGGGGATCCGCGCTATCTGCGCGCCATGGATATCCAATGGTGGCGAACCTACGACCGATTGTGGGATCCGAAGGAGCATCTCTATTACAGGGATGAGCGTTTCATCGCCGACCGTTCCGAGCAGGGCAAGAAGATTTTCTGGTCGCGAGGCAATGGCTGGGTCATCGCCGGGCTCGCGCGCGTATTGGAATTTATGCCGAGCGATTTTCCCACGCGGCCTCGCTACGAGCAACTGTTTCGCGAGATGGCCAAACGTCTGGTATCATTGCAGCAGCCGGATGGTTTGTGGCGCTCCAGCCTATTGGACACCGCGGCGTTTCCCGAAGCCGAGACATCGGGGTCAGCCTTTTTCACTTATGCGTTGGCGTTCGGCGTCAATCACGGATTGCTCGACCGCAAAACGTATGAACCCCATGTTTTGCGCGGCTGGGCTGGACTTAACCGCTACGTTCTTCCCAATGGAATTATAGGAAGCGTCCAGTCGGCTGGCGATCGGCCGGTGCCGACCAAACCGGATAATACGGCGCTTTACGCCAGCGGAGGATTTCTTCTCGCAGGCCTCGAAGTGATGGACCTCAAACTCCCCATTTCCGCTTTGCCGTTGGCGGAACCGGAACCGGACAAAAATGTAATGGTCGCTTCCAATATCGGCCCCAACAGACCGGCGACAACCGCCGCAGAGATTGCGGAAAATCGCCGCCGGGATGCCGAACGCACGGCGATGGTCGATCTTGCTTATGATCCGCTTACGGACGATCATGACTATCGCTCGCCAGTGCTCGCACCATTCGTGGGAGGAGGCGAGAAAACGGCCAAACTCGTTCCTGCGGCGCCCTCTCAGCGTTCGCCGCGCGCCATTGTGCGGTTTGATCCCGAACGGTTCGACGACCTTCAATGGGAAAACGATCGCATAGCGCACCGCATTTACGGCCCGGCGTTGGAAGCACGGGAGCCGCCTTCCTCCTCTGGCATCGATGTCTGGGTGAAGCGGGTTCGCTGGCCGTTCATGGAGCGTCAGTTGAAGACAGGAACCTATCACAACGATCAGGGCGAAGGCATGGACTGCTACAATGTCGGCGGCTCCCGTGGCGATGGCGGCCTCGGCATCTGGCAGGGTAACAAGCTTTGGGTGTCCCGCAATTTCAAAACATACAGAATTCTCAAGAACGGTCCCGATGTCGCCTCCTTTGAGGTCGACTACGCGCCATGGCCTGTCGGTGTGGATCGCAAAGTTTGGGAGACGCGCACCTTCACACTACCGCTCGGCACCAACTTCACGCGCCTGGTGTCGACCATCAACTCCGACAAACCCGATCCGCTGATTGTCGGCATCGGTTTGGACAAACATGCGACAATTCCAGGCAGGGGTGTGCTGCTGGCGGATAAAGAAAAGGGACTCCTCGCCTATTGGGAGCCCACCGACACGGTGCACGGGACAATGGGAACTGCGGTTCTGGTTGATCCCGCCTCCGTTGTCGATGTCGGCGGAGATGCCGACAATTATCTTATTTTCGTCAAGGTCACACCTGGCAAGCCGTTTGTCTATTATGCCGGTGCGTCCTGGGATCAGGGACTCGATTTCCACTCGCGCGGGGAATGGGAGGTTTACGTCAAAGCGCAAACTCCGAACTTTGATCCGAAAGCTCCCTGGCTAGCACGGAAATAATCGGATTGGCTCACTCAGGGGGTGTGGGTGTGTAAGACATTTTGGTACAACGTGGCGCGATCGCAGCGCACTATATGTCAAATTGAAGAAATCGGACTTACTGGACGCTTCTGCGTCTTGCATCCACAACAATGAGCCGGACGCCCGAGCTTTCGAGCATCTTTGCGGATGCGTCGTCGATTTCGCTGTCGGTCACCAATATGTTCACCTTGGACAGTTCGCAGAGCTTGTGGCCCGCCGAAGCGTTGAACTTGCTGCTATCGACGAGAGCAACCAATTCTTCGGTCAGGTCCAGCAATTTCCGCTCCGCTTGCACGAGGATAATATCGCTCTGCATCAAGCCATGCCGGTTGACGGCGGCCGCGCCAACGAACATTCGCGAAGCATGGAAGCTACGAGTCGATGTATCGTCGAACGGGTCCAAGACGATATTCTGCTCTCGGAATACGACTCCGCCGGGAATGGAAACGCGTGTGTTCGGCTGCTGCAACAAAGCACTCACGATGTGCAGGGAATTCGTTAGGACTTGTAGTCCAAGCGGTTCCAGTCCTACGCACATCTGCAAGGTTGTGCTTCCGCCATCGATGATGACCGCGTCGCCCGGCCGACACAGCGCGGCAGCCGCTTCGCCGATAGCTTCCTTGGCAGCGCGATTTCGGTTGATGTTCTCGTGGAACGGAACGCCCTGCAAATGATGTCCGGCATCCCTGTTGGCGATGCATGGTTGAGCTCCACCGCGCACCCGCACCAGCTTGCCGCCGACCTGAAGCCTGTCGAGATCGCGCCGCAACGTCGCTGGTGATGCGTCCAGACGGCGCGACAACTCCTGGAACGAGACAAAGCCTCGTTCGTCTAGAAGGGTTAGGATGAATCGGTCTCGCTCGGCGGCGTGCATATCTTTGGGTCTCGTCGAAGCAGTTTATTCGCAATTATCCAATTGAGGCATCCACCCTTCAAGTGACGGCGTGGTAGTAATCAGACGATTCCAGCCGTGCCTAACGTACGTTTACGCTGCTGCGCCTGACGGGCTCGCCATCCCGTCTCGCGATACAACAGAATAGGATCCGCGGCGCCGCCCGCCTCGATACGTGCCAAGGCCAGGATCGGCGCAACATCGACGTTGTATCCCCGGCGCAACGCCAAAAAAGCCTGCATGACGTCGTTTTGGCTGCGCGCCGCCGCAAGCGCCGCACGGTCGACCAGCAGCGCACGGGCAAATGCGCCGGCTATCGCCTCGGCGCTCGACAGCATGCTCTCCAAAGGGTCCGTGATGTTGTGCGATTGGTCGATCATATAGGCCGGGCGGAAATCGGCGCTCGCCGCATTTTCCGCCTCCACGAGTTCATTGAACACCAGGAAAAGCTGATGCGGATTGATCGCCCCCGAATTGAGGTCGTCGTCGCCGTATTTGCTATCGTTGAAATGGAAGCCGCCGAGTTTTCCGAAGCGGGACAAGCGCGCGACGATCTGCTCGATATTGACGTTTGGTGCATGATGCCCCAAATCGATCAGACAAAATGCTTTCGCGCCAAGCTCCTTGGCCGCGAGAATGTTGGTACCCCAATCCGAAATAACGGTCGAATAAAACGCCGGCTCATAGAGCTTATGCTCGATGAGCAGCCGCCAATCCTCCGGCAATCCCGCATAGATCGATTTTGCACTTTCCAAATAGCGGTCGAGCGAATCACGCAGGCTCTGCTGGCCCGGGAAATTGGTGCCGTCTCCGATCCACAAAGTTAGCGCTTTCGAACCCAGTTTTTTGCCGATGCGGATGCAATCGATGTTGTGCTCGATCGCTTGCTGGCGCACGACAGGATCTGTGGCTGTTAGACTGCCATAACGATAACTGAGAGGCTGTCCGGGTTGATCTTGGAACGTGTTGGAATTGACCGCGTCAAAGCCTAGTCCCAAGCTCGCGGCTTCCTCACGCAATCCCGCCGGGTCATCCGTGTGGTCCCAAGGAAAGTGCAACGAAACGCGCGGCGTCACACGACAGAGCTGCTGGACGACGGCACAATCGGTGAGTTTCTCGTGAATGTTTGTCGGTTCGCCGGGAATGGGAAAGCGGGCAAAGCGTGTGCCGCCGATGCCGGCGCCCCAGCTTGGCACGGCAACTGAAAATTCAGAGACCCGCTTTTTGATGCTGTCGATATTAAAGCCTCGTCGGCCGAGCGTGCGGCCCAACGCTTCGTAGTCCTCGCGGATATCATCGAGATGTCTTGCGTTGTGGGTCTCAATGGCTTCCTGCGCTAACGGCGCTTGAATCTCGGACACGTCCTTACTCCATTTGTTCTTGGCGCCACGACTTGCCGGGAGCGCCCGACTTCATATTTGACGGGTCAACACTTGCGCGTTCCCCGCATCGATTCTGAGGATGTTCCCGGGCACACGAATTAAGACCGAAAACCTAATGCTTCAATCATAATTGAGCAAATTCGTTCAGGTGAGTAAAGCGCGAACGCTACAAATCAGAGCACGTTTCGTGCTTAAAACCGTGGACACCTGCGGCGTCTCTGTCGCTGGGTAGCACAGCAAAAATGCGGCAGCGCGACCGCGGACTTCGGTGTTGTGGCTAGTCCATGCGTCGATGTCGCCTTGACATTTTTAATCATATTCGACCAATATCGGTCAAAATAGATAGGGTGAGGCACGTGCGACCTGGCTGCGTCGTTGTCCTGGATGTGGGGAAAACGCTGGCAAAATTGACGATGTGGTCGCCCGAAAGGCGGCTTCTGAGACGAAGAGATTACCGCAACAAAAGGGTAACGTCTGATGGCTATCCGGCGTTGGATGTTGGCGGCATTGAAACCTGGCTGACCGAGACGCTTAAGGACTTTTCTCAACTGGGGGATATTGTCGCAATTGTTCCGGTCGGCCATGGCGCCGCGGCGTGTCTCATCGACGACGACGGATTGTGCCTTGCGCCCTTAGATTACGAAGCAGAGCCGCCGGCCGAGTTGCGAGCACACTATCTGTCTCTGCGCGATCCTTTTGCGCTGACGGGTTCACCTTCGCTGCCGGCAGGCCTCAATCTCGCGGTGCAGCTCTTGTGGCTTGAAACCATTGCGCCTGATAGGGCCGCAAGAGGGCTTATCGTTACGTGGCCCCAATATTGGGCTTGGCGTCTATGCGGTGTCGCCGCGACAGAAGTTTCGAGTCTGGGCTGCCACACCGATTTGTGGATGCCGGCTGCGGGGCGGCCTTCCCCTATGGCGGTCAATCGCGGCTGGGCTAAACGTCTGGCGCCTTTGCATCACGCCGGGGACTTGCTCGGCTCCGTCTCGGCAGAATGGCGCGACCGTTGCACGCTACCAAACGATTGCCTTGTGCTTTGCGGCTTGCATGACAGCAATGCCGCGCTCTGGGCGATGCGGGGTTATCCCGAAGTGGGTGGTCGCGAATGCACGGTCCTCTCCACGGGAACCTGGTTTGTCGCGATGCGATCGGGCCCCGCGGACGCCAAGATCGATCTCGCGCCGCTTCACGAGAGCCGGGACTGCCTGGTCAACGTCGATGTGGCGGGCAAACCTGTGCCTTCTGCCCGGTTCATGGGCGGGCGCGAGGTCGAACTCATCGAAGTGCCCACGGCGTCTCCCGTGGACCTCAAGGCCAAGAAAAATCTACTCGTTCACACGGCCGAAACCATGATCAAGGACGGCGTATTCGTTCTGCCCACATTTCAAAAAGGTGTCGGGCCGTTCCCTGCAAACGTCGGTCGGTGGGAACGCCAACAACCGGCTGACCAGCTGGGCCGCCGCGCCATGGCGGGGCTCTATCTCGCCTTGGTAGCGAATGTTTCTCTCGATTTGATTGATTCCAAAGACACCTTGGTTATTGAAGGGCGCTTTGTCGACGACCCCGTATTCACCCGAGCGCTGGCCGCGTTGCGCAGCAAACAACAAATCTACCTTTCCTATGCGAGCAACTGTCTGGCATACGGAACGCTGCGGCTGATCGATGCCCATCTTCCGCCCCAGGACGTATTGACACGCGTAGAGCCTCTTAATGCTGATCTGGCGAACTACGCGAGGCTTTGGCACTCCATGGCGCAGTACGTTGAGGCAGCGGCATGAGGACATGCGCGCTAACCTACGTTTTGTGAGCCACCTATTTGTTACGCGGCAAGTATCGCAGGAAGCAGGAGCATTGCTGAATGACCCCCTTGAAACAACTTAAGACATTTGGCCAATCCGTTTGGTACGACAATGTGAGCCGCCAACTGGTGCGCAGCGGACAGCTGGCCGCACTCGCGGACGAGGGTGTGACGGGTGTCACCTCGAACCCATCGATATTCGAGAAGGCCATCGGCCAATCAAACCAATACGATGAGGAAATTCGCAAAATGCCACGCGGAAACGATGCCGCGAGTGTTTTTCGCAAATTGGCGGTGGAAGACATCCGGGATGCCTGTGACGTTCTGCGACCGCTCTATGATCGGCAGGACGGCCGCGACGGCTATGTCAGCATCGAAGTCTCGCCCTATCTGGCGGATGATATGGCAGGGACTGTGGAAGAGGCGCACAGCTTATGGGCAGAAATCGCCCGTCCGAATTTGATGATCAAGGTCCCAGCGACGACGGCCGGTATTTCCGCCGTTCGCACGCTCATTTCGGAAGAGATCAACGTCAACGTCACGCTGCTCTTCGCTTGTGCCACATATGCCGAAGTGGCAGAGGCTTATTTGGCGGGTCTCGAAGCCAGGAGCGGCAATTTGAGCCGGATCGCCAGTGTGGCGAGTTTCTTCATCAGCCGCATCGATTCTAAGGCGAACGCTCTGATCGCGGAAAAACTGAAGACGTCCGAAGGGAACCAGCATGCCCGGCTTGAAGCTCTGAAAGGCAAGACAGCAATCGCCAATGCCAAACAGGCCTATGCACGGTATGAACAAATCTTTAGCGGAGCGCGTTGGAACAGGCTGGTGGAGCGTGGGGCGCGGGCCCAACGCTTATTATGGGCTTCTACGGGCACTAAGGACAAATCCTTTTCCGATGTGATGTATGTCGAAGAATTGATTGGCCCCAACACCGTCAACACGATGCCTCCTGAGACGTTCGCGGCCTATCGCGACCACGGTAAACCTGCCGCACGTATTCAGAGCGGTTTGGTCGAGGCGCGGGTTGATCTGGCTGCCCTGGAAGACTTCGGTATTTCGCTCGACCTTATAACCAGCGAATTGCTGGTCGCAGGCCTGAAGCAATTTCGAGATGCCGCCGACACGTTGTTCGCTGCTATCGAAACAAAACGGTGCTGCGTCGCGAGTTAACGAGGTGTTGACAGGTTGCGCGCCGTCTTTTGGGTAGGGCGCCTATGGGATTCCGGCGCGCAGACAATCGTGGATGTGCAGCACGCCGACGGGCTTTTTCGTTTTGTCCTTGGCGTTGAGCACGAAAAGCTGCGTGATCTTGTTCTCTGTCATGAAGGCTAGCGCTTCCGCGGCGAGCTGTTCGGGATGGGCGATTTTAGGCCCCCTGGTCATGACCTCAGCGGCCTTGCGGGCTTCTAGATCGCGGCCCATATGTCGACGCAGGTCACCGTCGGTGACGATGCCAATCAGCGCGCCCTCCTTATTGGTAACACCGACGCAGCCCAATCGTCCCGACGCCATCACCATCAATGCGCGCTGCATCGAGACGGTTTCGTCCACCAGCGGGATTTCCTTGCCTTTGTGCATGAGATCGGAGACCCGCACCAAAGCGCGGCCGAGCGCACCACCGGGATGGAAATTGCGATACTGGTCGGCGGAAAAACCGTGTCGTTCCATTAACGCCATGGCCAAGGCATCACCGAGCACCAGCATGAGCGTCGCCGACGTCGTCGGCGCCAACCCGATGGGGCAGGCCTCGCGAACTTTAGGCATCACGAGCGCCACATTGGATGCTTGTAGTAGCGTCGACGCCGGATTGCAGGCCATGCCGATCAGTGGAATGTGAAAGCGTTTGGCATAGGTGATGAGATCGGAAAGCTCGGCGGACTCGCCGCGCCACGACAGCATCAGCAGCGCGTCCTGGCGCGTAACGCCGCCAAGATCGCCGTGGCTGGCCTCGGAGGGATGGACAAAATGGGCCGGGGTGCCGGTGGACGCCAGCGTAGCAGCGATCTTGCGGCCGATCAGGCCGCTTTTGCCCACGCCGCTGACGATGACGCGACCCTTTACGGCCAGGATTGCGTCGACGGCGCGTGTGAACTGCCCATCCAATCCCGCCTTGAGCGTTTTTATCGCTTCGGTAGCGGAATCGAACACACGCTGCGCGGCAGTGAGATCGCTTGTCGCGTGTGAATTCTGAGGCGACATCATTTTGATGTTGGAGGGACGCATGAAGACACCCGCTATGTTACCGGCCTATTCTCATTCCGTAAGTCGGCCGTCGATGAACGGCCGGGCGGGAAGTCTCCCGAGGAATTCGGCCTTTAAGAGAAATCCGCGCCAACTGTCGCAAGACCCTGCTCGGGTTCCAGGCAGCATATTGGGGGGCGGCAAATGGCCTGCTATGGCCGAAGCAGTCGCCGGTCGCTGAGCCTGAGGTCTTATGATTCGATGCCATGGCAGTGTGCTCCACGATTCCCTACTTACGCCGCGGCGGGGCATGGATGCATTCGCCATGCAGGGCGTGCGCTGCTTCCATCCAAGCTTCGCTGAACGTCGGGTGCGCGTGAATGGTCCGCCCGAGTTCTTGTGCGGTCAGTTCCGAACGGATGGCGCTGGTGGCCTCGGCAATGAGCTCGGTGGCATGCGGTCCGATCGCCGCCGCACCGAGCAACTGATCTGTGGCGGCGTCCGCAATCCATTTCACGAAACCGGTTGTTTCGCCGGCGGCAAGCGCTTTGCCGAGACCGGCAAAACGATATTTGCCGACCGTCACGGCGCGGTTCTGTTTTTTCGCATCGTCCTCGCTGAGGCCGACCGTGCCGATTTCGGGTGAGGTGAAGATCACATTCGGCACGAGTGTTTCGTGCCGCTGTGGCTTCTGGCGCATGGCGTTTTCCGCGGCGGTGATACCTTGCGACGTTGCAAAATGCGCAAGCTGTATTTTTCCCGTCACATCGCCGATGGCGTAGATCGTCGCGACCTTGGTGCAGCAGAAATCATCGGCCGGGATAAAGCCGCGTTCGTTGGTCGTCAGGCCGGCCTTTTCGAGGGCCAAGCCTTCGGTCACAGGCTTGCGCCCGACGGCACACAAAAGTAGGTCGGCATCGATCACTTCGTCGCCAAAACTGCCACGGACGCCTGTGGCGTCGGCAGTAATCTTCTCTAACGCTTTTCCCGACAGGACCCGAATACCCAGGTTTTTCTCCATCTGTCCGCGAATTTCGCGCCGCAGATCGGCGTCGAGTATCAGCAGTATGTCTTCGAGCAGTTCGACGATGGTCACTTTCACACCGAGCATGGCCGCCATACACACCAATTCGCAGCCGATGATGCCGCCGCCCAAGATGATGATACGTTCCGGCAGCCGGTCGATATCCAGGAAGCCGCGGCTTTCAACAATCCGTTCGTGTTTTGGGAGAAAGCCCGGCATGACCGACGTCGAACCGGTGGCGATGATGACTTTTTTTGCGCCGATTGCCGTGCCGTCACTGATCGCGATGGTGTTGCGATCCTTGAAGGATGCAACGCCGGTAAATTGTTTCACGCCGTTGGCGGCGAGCAATTGCTTGATGCCGCCTTTAAGCTGAGTGACAACTTTGTTCTTGTGCCCGATCATCGCGGCGTAATCTACCGTCGCTCCGTTGACGGTGATGCCGAAGGCCTGGGCATGTTGGATCCTGGCGAAGGTGTCCGCCGCTGCGATAAGCGCTTTCGTGGGGATGCAACCCCAATTCAGGCAAGTCCCGCCGAGTTGTTCTTTTTCCACAATGGCGACGGATGCGCCCAATTGGGCGGCTCGGATGGCGGCAGGATAACCTCCTGGACCGGCGCCGATGACTACGACGTCAAAGATTTCCACAGTGTTATGTCCTCGATGTTCTTTTTGACCGCATTGACAAATCGCGCCGCCATTGCGCCGTCGATCAAGCGATGGTCGGACGATAGGGTCATCTTCATGATGGATCGGATGACCAATTTGTCGTCGCGCACCACGGGCTTTTTCACCGTTGTGGAGACTGCGAGAATGGCCGCTTCGCCGGGATTGATGATGGCCGTAAAGTTTTCGACGTCGAGCATGCCCATATTGGAAATGCTGAAGGTGCTGCCCGCCATTTCATCTGGTCCGAGTTTCCCGGCGCGCGCCTTGACCGCAAGCTCCTGGGCGCATGCGTTCAGCTCGGCGAGAGTCAGCTCATCGGCGTTGCGGATCACGGGTACAACCAACCCTTGCTCCAAGGACACGGCAAGGCCCAGATGTACATGGCTGTTCCAACGAATGGTCTTGCCGTCCGTCGAACTGTTGACGTCGGGGAATTTCTTCAGGGCTAGAACGGCCGCCAGCGAAATGAAATCCGTAACCGTATAGGGCGCACCTTTTTCCTTAAGCCGCGCGCGGAATTCGACGAGTTCTGTCATGTCCACTTCGGCTGTAACATAAAAGTGCGGAGCCGTGACGACACTTTGCGTCAGCCGTTGCGCAATGATCTGGCGCATCTTGCTCATCGGTTTTGGTTTTTCCGCCACGGCGCGCTGGACATCGGCCATGCCGATCCGCCCCGCTTCACCCGTGCCGTGAATGGCCAGAAGATCGAGCTTCTCTTTCGCGGCGAGCTGTTTGGCGGCGGGCGAAACGCGAAGTTGATGATACCCCTTCGCGTCGAGATAATCTTTCACGTCCTTTTCGACGATACGTCCGCCCGGACCGGTGCCTTTGACGGCAGATGCATCGATCACACAATGGCGGGCGAGGGCCTTGGCACGCGGGCAGATGCACGCCTTGGCCAGCGCGATAGCAGGCGCGGCAGCTGGCGCAACAACCGGGGCGGAGGTCGGCAATGTCGGTGTAACGGCCCGCACTGCAGGGATTGTCACGGGAGTTGTTTCTGTTTTCCGTGGTGCGGAAGGCGGCGGGGCGGTTACAGCGGGAATCGCGTCGCCGGGATTGCCGAGAAAGCCAACGATACTTTGCACGGGAACGCTGACGCCCAGCCCGACCATGATTTTGAGCAGCGTGCCTTCCTCGAAGCTCTCGACCTCCATGACCGATTTATCGGTCTCGACGGTGAAAAGCGTGTCGCCTTTGGCAACTTTATCGCCTTCTTTTTTGAGCCATTCGACGATGGCACTTTCCTCGGTCATTTGACCGAACTTGGGCATGATGATGGGGATGGCCATGGCGCGCCTTACAGGATGGCGTTGGCAGCAGCGAGCACGTCGTCCACGTTCGGCATGAACGCGGCTTCGAGTACGTGCGACTGCGGTGCGATTCCGTTCCTTGCGCCAACCCGTTTGATTGGGGCATCGAGATAATCGAACACAGCGTCTTGGATCGTCGAGGCAATCTCGCCGGTAAAACTCCCTATGTGAACGGCGTTGCTTGCGACAATACAGCGGCCGGTCTTTCGCACCGAACGCAATACGGTTTCGATATCCAACGGCACCAGACTGCGCAGATCGATGACCTCGGCGCTGACGTTCCTTTCGGATTTCAGCCGATCAGCGGCTTTCAGGCATTCATGCAAGAACGGTCCCCAGGTCACCAAGGTAATGTCGCTGCCCTCGCGCTTGACGTCGGCGACGCCGAGTGGAACGAGGTAATCGCCTTCAGGAACGGGTCCTTTCATGGCGTAAAGCGATTGCGATTCGACAAAAAGGATCGGGTTGTTGTCGCGGATTGCCGATTTGAGCATGCCCTTCACGTCAGCGGGCGTCGCCGGATAAACCACGTAGAGCCCGGGCATATGGCAAAACAGAGATTCGAGCGTCTGCGAGTGTTGGCCGCCATAGCCTTTGCCGCCGCCGGCGGAGGCACGGATGACCAGCGGCACTTCGGTTTGCGCGCCGCTCATATAATGCCACTTTGCCGCTTGGTTGCTGATTTGATCGGACGACATCAGCGCGAAATCGAAATACATCAGCTCGACCACCGGTCGAAGGCCGCTCATGGCTGCCCCGCAACCGACGCCGCAAATGCAAGGTTCGCTGATCGGCGTATTGAAGACGCGTTCGCGCCCGAATATTTCGAGCAGACCTTTGGTCACTTTGAAGGCACCGCCATAATCGGCCACGTCTTCTCCGTAAAAAATGACCCGTTTGTCGCGCGCCATTTCCTCGATCAGCGCTTCCTTGATGGCATCCTTGTAGGCAATTTCGCCATTGACTTGTTTGATTTGCGGCAAGGGCGTCAGGAATTCCGCCTTTGCGAATTCCTGCGGAACGCTTTCGCTATTGGTGTCGGTGTACAGGAATGTGAGCACATCTTTGGCGTCCGGATCCGCCGCGGCTGCGGCGCGCCTGGCCGCGTTGGCGTTGCGATCGGCCACACGTTTCTCGACTGCTTGGATGCCGCTCGCATCGAGCACTTTGGCCTCGACTAGTTCCTTCTTATAAGTCTCGATCGCGTCAACCGCCTTCCAGGCAGCTTCCTCCTCTTTGGTGCGGTATTCGTTGCGCGGGTCGCTGAGGGAATGACCCCAGTAACGGTAGCAATCCACATCGAGAAATACGGGCCCTTTGCCTTCGCGGCAGAGCTTGCCGGCCCGCAGCACGGCATCGCGTACGGCGAGCACATTCATGCCGTTGACGACTTCGGAGTGCATATTGTTCTCGGCGAACCCGGCCGGGCGGCGCGCCATGTGATCGACTCCGGTGACTTCGTCGTCGGTTCGTCCCGTCATGCCGTAGTGATTGTTGCAAACCAGGAAAATGATCGGCAGGCCGAATTTGCGGTTTCCCGCATAATGGTTGGTGAATTGCGATTGGGCGGCGAAGTTCAGCGATTCCAATACGACGCCATTGGCATAAGCACCGTCTCCGGCGAAACAGCAGACCACATTGTTGCGTTGGAAATAACGATTGGAAAGGGCAGCGCCGGTGGCGATCGGCACGCCGCCGCCAACGATGGCATTGGCGCCCAAATGGCCGACGGAAAAATCGGCGATGTGCATCGAACCGCCGCGGCCGCGGCAATATCCGTCATCCTTGCCGAACAGTTCGCAGATGGTGCGATAGACATGTTCTTCCAGCGCCGCTTCAAGCAGGTCTTCGCGTTTAACGGATTTGCAGTTTGGCACGCGCTTGCGAAGCTGCTCGTCGGTCATTTGGCGGATGGCGACGGTGCCCTTGGCCAGGCTTTCGCCATGGCCACGATGGGTGCTGGTAATGTTGTCGGGCAATTGCAGGGCACAACAAGCGCCGGCAGCCGTACCTTCTTGACCAACCGAAACGTCGTTGGGCCGCGATAGTCGAAATCGCGAATTGGTTCATAGGCACCCGAACGCAGCTTGACGATCATTTCTTCGAGTTCGCGGATGACGAGCATGTCTTCCAGGATGGAAACAGCCTCGGCGCGCGTGAGCGTTTTGGCATCCAATTCAGACTGAACGTTTCCCTTGTAGCGATAGGCGGGGATTTTGCCGCAATCGATCTCAAACGGCGCGAATTTTGGCCGGGAATCGCTCAGATAATTCGGTAATTCCGTCATTTTTGTGCATTTCCGTGTTGTCTTTTGCTGTCTAGACCGGGGCGGGCGATAAAACGATGCTACCTTGACTTATTCAATCATATTCGACCAAAATCAGTCAAAATAAATAGGATGTGGACCGTGCGACATGGTTGCATCGTTGTCCTGGGTGTTGGAAAGACGCTCATAAGACAAGCGATTTGGTCGCCAGTCACGCGGCCTGCAGAGCGTCGAGCATTGGGCTCTCCGAGCTTATACCGAGACAGTGATTTCACAGGAGGCCCCGATACTTTCGCAACAGCTTGATAATTCAAAATCCATGGCGGCGTCGTTGGAGCGGCAGCTTGATAGTTTTGACGCTCGGCAGCGCTGGGATGCTTTGTCCGCCTTGTGGCGCCAGGCTGAGAGCGGTGTGTTAGCGGAAACGGGCACCGACATTAACCTCCACGCCCACACTTTTTTTTCCTACAACGCTTATGGCTATTCGCCGTCGAAATTCGCCTGGCTGGCCCGCAAAGCGGGGATGGCAGTGGCGGGAGTTGTGGATTTCGATGTCTTGGACGCATTGGAAGAATTCTTAGAGGCAGGCCGCCTGATCGGTTTGAAAACCTGTGTCAGTCTCGAATTGCGGGTATTCGTGCCCGAATTCTCCGAGCGCGTAATCAACTCACCGGGCGAGCCCGGTGTTGCGTATCACATGGGCGTCGGGTTTACGGAAGTCGTTCGCCATCCATTCTTGGCGAAAATGCGCGCCGCATCGGCGCAGCGCACACGCGACATGGTGGATCGCGTCAACCGTTACATGCGGCCGGTGGAACTCGACTATGACAATGACGTCGTGCCGCTCACGCCCAATGGCAACCCGACGGAGCGCCATCTCTGCGAAGCTTACGAGCGAAAGGCGGCAGGGGTTTTCCCCGATGCTGCGCAGCGCGCTGCCTATTGGAGGGAAAAGCTCGGCGATGCACCGCCCGCCGGAGCAAGGCTGCAGAATTTAATTCGAGCCAAGACAATGAAGAAAGGTGGGGCAGGATACGTACAGCCCGGCAAAGGTTCGTTCCCGCTGATGGCGGATATGAATCGTTTTGTTGTGGATTCGGACGCGATTCCGACGCTGGCGTGGCTCGACGGAACGAGCGACGGCGAAAAATGCATCGAGGAATTGTTCGAGGTCGCCATGTCGTCGGGTGCTGCGGCGCTGAACATCATCCCCGATCGCAATTACACACCCGGTGTCAGGGATCAAAAACTGCAAAACCTCTATGACGTCGTGGCTTTGGCGGAGAAACACGACTTCCCAATTATCGTCGGCACCGAAATGAACTCGCCCGGTCATAAATTCGTGGATCTGTTTGCGACGGCGGAACTTAAGCCCTTGGTTCCGGTGTTTTTGCGCGGGGCGTACATCGTCTACGCCCATTCGGTGCTGCAGCGGCAGAGCGGATTGGGTTATCTCAGCGCTTGGGCAAGGAAGGCATTCGCAACGCCGTCCGCAAAGAATGCGTTCTTCGAGGAATTGGGGCGCCAAGTTCAGCCTTCGACCGAAGACCGACTGCGCAATCTGACGTCGTTTTCGACGCCGGAACAAATTCTGGCAAAGCTGCATTGAATTGACATGACAATCATTCCACAAAAACAACGTGCTGTGCAGTTGGTCGGTCCGGATCATTTACAGATCAACGATGCCAAGGCGGTCTTTGAGCCGGGTCCGCATCAGGTGTTGGGCCGTGTCGAAGTTGTTGGTTTGTGTTTCTCCGATCTCAAGCTCCTCAAGCAGTTTTCCGGCCATGCCCGCAAATCGCCGGTAACCAGCGGTATAGATGCCAGAGCGCTATCTGAGATGCCGAATTATGTACCCGGCAACCAACCGGCGGTACCCGGACATGAGACCGTCATTCGCATTGTAAAGGTCGGTCCGGATGTCACAAGACATCATGTCGGCGAGCGGTTTTTGGTGCAAACCGATTACCGGTGGTTGCCGACGGCAAGCTCCAATGCGGCATTTGGCTACAATTTCGAAGGGGCGTTGCAAGAATATGTTCTGATGGATGAGCGCGTGGTCATTTCGCCGGAAGGCGAGTCCATGCTCATACCCGTACCCGAAGATTTATCGGCTTCTGCGCTCGCCCTTGTGGAACCCTGGGCGTGTGTCGAGAACTCTTATGCCGAAAAGCAGCGGCAGACCCTAAAAGACGGTGGCCAGGTACTCGTGGTCGGCGAGACACCGGTCGACAAAAGGCGCATTGAAACGCTTTGCGGCAGACCCGGTGTCACAACATTCACGACTGCCGACAAAGTCTCCGATCTGACGGATGCCACTTACGACGACGTCATATATTTCGGCTCGAATCCGGAAACGGCGGAGAAACTTTTCCCCAAGCTTGCCCCCGGTGGTCTGTTTAACATCGTCCAGGGCGGCGGAAAATTCCGTCGTCCGGTTGTCTCGCAAGTTGGCCGCGTGCACTACGGCAGCATCCGGATCGTCGGCACAACCGGATCGGATCCCGCGGCGGCGATGGCGGCCATTCCCGCCACGGCGGAAATCCGCTCTAAGGACAAAATCAATATTATCGGCGCGGCGGGACCGATGGGGACGATGCATGTCATCCGCGACCTTTGTCAGGGTGTGCCGGGTGTGACAGTGTTCGCCGGGGACCTCAGCGATGAACGGTTGGCGGTTCTTGAGAAACTGGCCATGCCTCTGGCCCGCAAAAACAAACTCACGCTGCGCACATATAATCCGTCCAAGGACAAACTGGCCGATAAGTTCGACTACATTGTATTGATGGCGCCAGTGCCGATGCTCGCGGCTCATGCGATACATGCGGCAGCCCCTCGCGGCATCATCAATATTTTTGCGGGTATCCCAGCCGACAAAACGGCCGAACTTGACCTCAATTCCTATATCGAAAAGCAGCTCTATTTCATCGGGACGAGTGGTTCCGTGCTCGAGGATATGAAGCAAGTTCTGGCCAAAGTCGTCTCACGTCGGTTGGATACCAATCTTTCCGTTGCCGCTGTCTCGGGCTTAGACGGTGCGATCGAAGGTATTCGGGCCGTGGAGAAAAATCTGATGACCGGAAAGATCATCGTTTATCCCTCCTGCCGCGGATTGAAATTGACACCATTGACCGAACTGGAGAGCAAAATCCCGCTCGATGACGGACACTGGGGCAGGCAAGCCGAACAAGCGTTGTTAAAGCAGTTTTCGAAACCATGAGCGAAAATCTACCGGATAAAGTCGCCATCGTGACCGGTGGGGCCCAAGGCCTCGGCCAGGCAATTTCGCAGCGGCTCGCCCGGGAAGGATGCGTCGTCGTCATCGCGGATTTGAACGAGAAGGGCGTCGCGGATACTGCGGCCGCCATCGCCAAGGAAACGAGCCGCCGGGTGGTTGGCATGCGAACGGATGTGACGCAGGAGCCGGACGTCAAATCGCTGTTTGACCGCGTGGTGCTTGAGTTTGGCCGGGTGGATATCGTCGTCGCCAATGCCGCAATTCTTATCGCCGAACCCATAGCCGATGCCGATGCCGAGAAATGGCGGGCGGTGATGAACGTGAACTTATTTGGTTATTTCCTCGTGACAAAACACGCTTGCCGCATCATGAAACAGCAGCGCAGCGGATCGATCATCAATATCAATTCCAAGTCCGGTAAAAAAGGCAGCGCCGCCAATTCGGCCTATGCTGCGAGCAAATTCGGCGGTATCGGTCATACGCAGAGTGTTGCCCTCGAAATGGCACCGTTCAACGTTCGTTGCAATGCCATCTGTCCCGGGAATCTTCTGGATTCGCCGTTATGGACGGATCCGGAAAAAGGTCTGTTCGTCCAATATTTGCGTGCCGGCAAAGTGCCCGGTGCGAAAAGCATCGGGGACGTCCGGCAGGCCTATGTCGATCAGGTGCCGATGAAGCGCGGCTGCAGCTACGAAGATGTCGGCAACGCGGTCGTGTTTCTTGCATCCGAACAGTCATCATACATCACAGGTATAGCCATCAGTGTGACCGGTGGCCAGGAGATGAGTTGACCGCCATGCAAGATTCCGTCGTTGAAGACTTGTTGACTCTATCCCACGAAATCGGCCGCGAAGAACGCGGTCTCGCTTTGCTCGGCGAAGGCAACACCTCAGCGCGCCTGACCGAAGACACCTACCTCGTCAAAGCCAGTGGCACCAGTCTCGGCACTTTGCGAAAGGAAGACGTCGTCGAATGTCGCTTGTCCGCGCTGTTGCCTTTGCTCGACGAAGAGGACATGGCCGATCGGCAGATCGACGACGCGTTGCTGGCCTCGCGCGTTGATCAAAAAGCAAAGAAGCCTTCTGTCGAGGCGGTATTTCATGCTTGGGCGGTTTCACAGCCCGGCATCAACTTCGTCGGACACAGCCACGCCACGGCGGTAAACCAGATTCTATGTTCGCCGCGTGCTCGCGAGCTTGCCGAACGCCGGATGTTCCCCGATGAGATTGTCTGCTGCGGCGAAGCCTCGGTATTCATTCCGCTCGTCGATCCTGGTTTGAAACTGGCGCAGCTTATCCGTCGCGAAACGGAAGTATTTGTAAGGAAACACGGCCGCCGGCCTCGCGTTATCCTGATGCAAAACCATGGCATCATCACCATGGGTGGGACTTGGCAATCTGTTCTCGCCGCCATGCTGATGGCGGAGAAAGCGGCCAAAGTCTTTGTCGGCGCCGCGCAGCTTGGGGGGCCGATTTTTCTTTCCGAAAACGATGTCGCCCGCATTGCCGGCCGCCCGGACGAAGTCTACCGGCAGCGGGAATTGAAGATGTAACGGCACATCCCGGAGGATGGGGACTGGGTTGCAGCCAGGGTGCAATCGATGTGAACCCCGTGAGCCCTTCGCCGCTTTCGAACGGTCATTGAGGAGGCTGGAGTTAATGGGGTTATTTTCCAATATTCCCCTTTTTGTGCGCAGTGCCTCCCAGGATTGTTGTGCCGCATCCGAGACCGCCTCGACAAACACCCCACGGAACTTGGCAACAAGGGTGAGGATGTCCGCCGGCGAATGGCTCCGCGCGACACGATAACCGAACACAACAGCGATACATTGTTGGAGGACTTGTTGATGGCAAAAGGGCAGAATACTTCCGGTCCGACGCGGAGGCGTGTCGTCCAGTCTGGCGCAGCGCTCGCGGTCGCAGCCGCAGTGCCGCAACACGCGCGCGCTGCTTCTGTGCGCGCTTCGGATCAGACAGCGGAACTGAATTGGTTGGGCGGCGCGCGCGCCAAGATTGACACGGAATTGGTTTGGGGCACGCCTTGGCCACGCGGTGCACTACCAGCCTCGACGACGTTCCAGCTTGCGACGCAGGGCGGCAAATCCGTTCCTGTGCAGACTTGGCCGCTGGCCTATTGGCCCGACGGCTCGTTGAAATGGACCGGTCACGCGGCCAGCGGACCGATTGATGCAGACAACTTGCGCGTGTCGCCGGGACAGCCAGAACAGCCGGCAGAGCCTATTACAGTACAAGAATCTTCCGACAAACTCATCCTGCGCACCGGGGAGCTGGAATGTGTATTTCCCAAATCCGGTGCGGTGTTAATCCAATCGGTACGAAATGGCAGTAATTCACAGATAGGAAATGTGCGCCTCATCGGCTCTCGCCAGGATCGCAGTCAAGCAGCAGCAGGCATCTTGCGCACGGAGCGGTTTGAAAGCCGCATGGAAAGTGTTGTTGTTGAACAATCCGGTCCCGTGCGTGCCGTTGTACGCATTCAAGGCCGCCACACAAGTGAGAGTGGGCGCGCCTGGCTGCCTTTCACGGTTCGTGTTGCTGTGCATGCAGGTGGTTATGGGCTCCGCATCGTGTATTCCTTCGTTTTCGATGGCGATGCGGCGACGGATTTCATTTCCGGTTTGGCGCTTACATTTGACGCCCCCATGCGCGACGAATTGCACAATCGTCATGTGCGCTTTGCGGGCGCGGACAACGGGTTGTGGTCCGAAGCCGTGCGCAATCTTCCGGGCTGGGCTCCCCAATTCGCACTGGCCTCCCGCTTTCAGGACCAGCTCGCCGGCCGTCCGGTTCCACTCCTGTCCGAAATGACGGAGGCCAGTCGCACTCAACTGGCGACAGTGCCTGCTTGGGACGACTTCAAACTGTTTCAAAGCAGCGCCGATCATTTCGATGTCACCAAGCGCACGGTGCCCGGGGCGAGTTGGTTGCAAGCCGACCACGGCGGACGCGCTGGCGGCATGGGTTATATCGGCGGCATCTCGGGCGGCGTTGTCTTTGGCATGAGGGATTTCTGGCAGCGTCATCCGACTGCACTTGAGATCAACACGGCCGCCAGCACGCGGGCCAAAGTGACGTTATGGCTGTGGTCGCCGGACGCGCCGCCCATGGATCTGCGACATTACGACGATCATGGTCACGGTTTGGAGATTCAATACGAGGACTATGAGGTCGGTCACAGTACGCCGCACGGCATCGCGCGCACCAGCGAGATTTTCTTATGGGCGGTCCTGGCAACACCCTCAGCTGCCGAATTGGCGGCATATGCAGACGCTGTGCGTACACCATCGCGCTTGGTGTGCAAACCGGAACGATACCATGATCTCGGCGTATTCGGCCTTTGGGGGCTTCCCGACCGCTCGGCACCGGCCAAGGCCCGGCTTGAAGAAGAGCACGATCGCCTGCTCGCTTTTTATCTCAAAGAAATAGACCGCCGCCAATGGTACGGCTTCTGGTCCTATGGCGACGTGATGCACACTTACGACGCCGACCGGCATGTATGGCGTTACGATGTCGGCGGCTATGCTTGGGCCAACAGCGAGCTCGTTCCCGATCTCTGGTTATGGACAGCTTTTTTGCGCTCCGGGCGCGCCGATTTGTTTCGCCTCGCCGAAGCGATGACCCGGCACACGGGCGAAGTGGACGTTTATCATTTGGGCCCATTTGCCAAGCTCGGCTCGCGTCACAATGTCAGCCATTGGGGCTGCGGTGCCAAGGAGGCCCGCATCAGCCAAGCGCTGTTGCGCCGGATCTACTACTACCTCACCGTCGACGAACGCGTCGGCGATCTCATGCGCGAAGTTGTCGACGCCGATGCGGCACTGGTTGGTACCGACCCGTTACGGCATGTCGAGCTGCCGACCTCCTATGCGACCCATGCGCGCAGCGGCCCAGATTGGTTCGCCTTTGCCGGCAATTGGTTGATCGAATGGGAGCGGACCGGCGATGCGCGCTGGCGCGACAAGATTCTAAAGGGTTTCGATGCGATTACCGCAATGCCACTGGGCATGTTCTCAGGGCCGGCTTTCGGTTACGACCCCACGACCGCAACGCTCAATCCTATCGGCGGCGATCTGACGAGTTCGTATCATCTGGTCACGATTTTCGGCGGTGCCGAAATCGTCAATGAAATCCTGGGACTCGTCGACGCCCCGAAATTCGAAGCGACTTGGCTGAAGTTTTGTGAATTTTACAATGCGGGCGAAACAGCACGCAGTGCGGCTCTGGGTGTTCCAGCCAAGGATTCGGTTTTCGCTTTCCCTGTGTGGCATGCCCGTCTGACGGCCTATGCGGCAATGCGCAAGAATGATCGAGCCATGGCCGAGCGCGCCTGGAATGAGTTTCTCAATGGCTTTCATCGGACCGCGGAACAGCGATTTCCGATGGCGCCGCGATTGGTGCAAGGCCCAAGAGTTCTGGCGCCGGTCGACGAAGTGCCGTGGATGGAGACCAACCATTCATCGCAATGGTCGCTTAATATGTTCGCTTTGATGGGCATGGCTGGCGATCACGCGCCCGCCACGCTGCCTGCGTCTTGGCGAAACGCGCAATCGTGAACGATTATCAGGGGGTGCCGAAGTCGACGCGCACCGAATCGCTAACCGTCGGTAAGCGGCCGTCGAGACCGGTAATTTTCGAATCGACGAAGTTCCAGTCTTCCGCATTGGCGATTGACCCGGCCTCTTGGACATCTAAGCGCAAACCTTCGAAGTGAAAGCGGCGCATTGGCGATTCCGTAAAGGCGGCTGCGTTGAAGCCCACACGCGCGCCTTGCGCGACAATGTCACGGACATACACATCGCGGATTTTCGGCAGACCTTGCTCGCGCGAAACCGGATGGGCGAGGGTGTGCCATATCGACGGAACATCAGTCATTCCGGCCGGTATGGTTGCGAGACTGTAAGCTGGATTCCAATTGAAATCGACACGGAAAACGGTCGCAACATGTTGCAACTGAATATCTTGAATATGGATGTTTTCGATCGTGCCACCGCGTGTGGTGCTCGATTTGAAACGGATACCCACCGCCACTGGGAAGGTCGCGCGCAAACCGGACACTTCGATGTTACGGAATCCGCCGGACGTCTCGCTGCCGAACGTCACGCCGGCCGCGCCGTCGCGAACGATGCAATTGCGGATGATGATATTTTCGGTCAGCCGCGCCACGCGCAAGCCGTCCCAATCGCGGCCCGCCTTGATGCAGATGGCGTCGTCATTGCAGGCGATGTCGGCCCCTTCGACAACCACATTGCTGGAGGAGTCGATATCAATGCCATCTGTGCTGGGACCACGGCCGCCTTCGTTGTTGCGGATGGTGATGTCAGCCACACGGATGCCTTCGGAATAGCAGATATGGACGGTCCAGAAACCCGATCGCCGCAGTCCAAGTTTTGATAGGGAGACATTGGAGGATTCGAATATTTGGATCAGCCGCGGCCGCTGACAATCGTAATCCGCCGCCCAGCGCAGACCACGCGGGTCATAATCACGGCGCAGGCGCCAATAGGCGTCCCACCAGATCTTGCCGTCGCCATCGATGGTGCCTTCGCCTTCGAGACGGACATTCTTCTCGCGGTACACATTGATGAGAGCTGCCGGCCACGGCATCTCGACGCCCGCTACGCGCGTCGGCATGATGGGATAAGCGGCCACGTCGCGGGAGCCCAAAAGGGTTACGCCGTTGTTTAACCGCAGCGTCACGCCCGATTTCACAAACACCGCACCAGTCAGATAGATACCGGGATCGAAGGCTACGGTGCCGCTACGGGCCTGTGCTTCATTGATGGCTGCTTGGATCGCCGCCGTGCAGAGCGTCGTGCCATCTCCTCGCGCGCCGAAGGTGTTCGCGCTGACGGTTCCCGGCACCATGATCGAAAAAACTCCATTATGATTGTTTGTGCTGGTTTCGGGCCAGGTTATGTACCAAAATGCCCATAATTGCAGCAGCATAGGGGTCTTCGCAGGGACCCGATAGGAGAAAAACGATGCCTATCTCAAGGATTATTATCCCAATAGTTGCAGCTTTTCTCCTCGCTGCCTGTTCGCTGATCCCCAAAGAGACGGAGGCCCAAACCACGCCGCCGCCTCTGTCGCCCGCCGCCGCACCGGCTGTGAATCCGAATGACGCGACCGATTGGATCGATCCGGATACGGGCCATCGCATTGTGCGGCTTTCGACGGAACCCGGCACGTTGGCGCTTTATTTCCATCAAAATGCTTTTACGCCGCAGGGCGATGCGCTGATCCTGAACGCACCCAGCGGAATCGTCGCAATCGACTTGAAGACACGTGCGATCAGAACCGTTGTTCCCGGAAAGGTCAGCGCGCTTTTTGTCGGCCGCAAGAAACGCAGCGTCTATTACATGAAACGCGAAGGGCTCGCGCCCGGAGGCGCCGAAGGAGCGGCCGTTATTTACGTGGCCGATATCGATACGGGAGCAACACACATGGTCGGTCACGTTCCGCGCGGTAGCATTGTGTCGATCAACGCCGACGAAACCCTGCTGTTGGGTTCATTTGCAGAGCGCGAATTCAATTTGCAAACCGGCCAGCGCGATCCGCGTTTCGACGCGCAATATGCCGGCGAAAAGCGGCCGGACGGCACACCCTACACATTCCAAGAGGCCAAGGAACGCCGCCTGAACGATCGCCTTGAAGCGCGTATTCCCATGGAGATTTTCACGCTGAACATCGCAACGGGCAAGACCCATGCCGTGTATCGCTCAAGGGACTGGCTCAATCATCTGCAATTTTCCCCCACCGATGCGCATCTGATTATGTTCTGCCATGAGGGGCCCTGGCACAAAGTGGATCGGATTTGGACCATCCGCACCGATGGCAAGGGCCTGACACTGATCCACAAACGCACGATGAATATGGAGATCGCCGGTCACGAATTCTTCGGTCCCGGTGGACAGCGTATCTACTACGATCTGCAAACGCCGCGCGGCGAGGTATTCTGGCTGGCGAGCTATGACCTGAAAACCAAGAAGCGCGTTTGGCGTCACCTCGATCGCAACGAATGGTCGGTTCACTTTAATGCATCGCCGGATGAGATGGCGTTTTCAGGCGACGGTGGCGATGCCGACATGGCCGCCCATGCCCCCGACGGCAAATGGTTGTATCTGTTCCGTCCCCAACCAATCCCGGATGTCGCGGATATTCATGCGGCGAATGCCGCCAATCTTATCACGCCGGAGTTGTTGCGTTCGGAGAAGTTGGTGAATATGCACAATCATGATTACCGCACCGAGCCGAATATGCGATTCACGCCGGATGGCAAATGGATTGTTTTCCGCTCGAACATGCAAGGACCGGTGCATGTCTATGCCGTGGAGATTGCCAAGGCGCCTAACTAAACGAATTAGGAAGTTGGGTAACGGACCATCGCTACAGGATAGCCCGTACCCGATCTGTTGACCTTTCTACGACGCCATCGCAAGGCCGACGAGATTGGCTGCGATGATGATGACAATCATGCCGACCCATAGGATGCGGATCGGTCGCCAGCCGACGCCGGCCCACTCATGCAAAGCTAAGCCGACAAGACCACCGCACAGCACATATCCGCTCATATGCAGCATCCAATTCACATAGCTGAGATGTTGCGGAATGCTCGCGGCGCCCCAAGCATAGAAGAAGAACTGCAAGTACCACATGATACCGCCCGTGGCGGCAAGTGCAGAATTCCGCACAAGGACGGCTCCGGGTTGCGCGATATCCGAACGGAACGAAAGTCCACTTTTGAAGATCAGCCGCAGGATACAATAGGAGAAATTGACGATGGCGCCGCCGCCCATGATGATCACATAACTGGGAAGAGCGGCATACAGCGGATTGACGTGTAGCGCGAGCGAAGCAGCTTCAACAGGTTTTGCCGCGTCGATCGCGAACGACATGCCCGAAGAAAAGATGCCGCACATCACAGCCAAGGCGAGGCCGAGTCTAAGATCGAACTGTTCAGCGGTCCGGCCAAGCGCGAGTTCTTTCAAGTGACCGGCATAAGATACGATCGCCACGCCGAGCAGAGCCGCGCAAATTCCGAGCAGGGACAGCGTGCCGCCATGGCCGGTGAGAATTGCAAGAAGTTGACCATGCATGATCGGTGGTACCAACGTACCGATGACCAGTGTCACGCCGATGGCAACGCCGATCCCCAGCGACATGCCAAGATAACGCATTGTCAGGCCATAGCTGACATTGCCGATCCCCCACATGCCGCCGAACAGGAAAGCCCGCAAGACGACATCCTTATCGAGCGAGCGATAGAACCCGCCGACATCGGGAAGCAGGAACGCGCTAACGGTAATCGGCAGCAGGATCCATGAGAACAGTCCCGCCACCGCCCAGGTTGTCTCCCACGACCATTTGGTGACCTTTCCGATCGGCGCGTAGAAAGATGCCGCGCAGGCGGCGCCGACCATGTGCCACCCGATGCCCGCTAGTATGATTGGTGACATTCTCTGTGTTCCTTTATGCCAAAGTGGGGAAGCCGTGTTGGTTTGACCAGGATAGGAACAAATCCATCCAGGCCTTGTTTGGTGTTCCGGGAAGCTTGATACCGTGGCCACCCTTGTCAAACACATGAAGTTGTGCCGGCACATGCGCCGCTCGCAACGCTTTGAACATGGCAATGCTGTTTTCAACCGGCACGACCGGATCGTCATAAGCATGCGCGAGGAAGGTTGGCGGCGAATCGGCCGTGACGTGCAAATCCGGCGAATAACGCGCCGCGACATCGGCGGGGGCGTTGGGTCCCAGCAATTTTTCGCGCGACACGAGGTGCGCGAAACTGCGGTCCAACGCGATCACAGGAAACATCAAGCCCGCCAGATTCGGCCGCGCGTTTTGAGTATCTGCGTCGTCAACGGCTTCATAGACCTGCGCGCTGCTGCGGGCTACGAGCGTCGCCGCGCCATGTCCGCCGGCAGAAAAACCCAAGACGGCCAATTTTGAAGGATCGATGGAATAACGCGCGGCATTGGCGCGGATCAAACGCATCGCGCGTTGCCCGTCCTGCAATACGGCGTCAAGTCCCGCTGCCCAGCGGCCGGAGGGAAGCCGGTATTTAAGCTCGAACACGGTGATGCCGGCCGCGTTCAGCGCCCGCGGAATGCCGCCTCCCATCGCCACATGTACATAGCCGCCGCCCGGAAACATCAGCGCGGCCGCTCCTGTCGGCTTGGCACTTTGAAAGACAAACATCGAGGGGCGGCCGACATGCTCATAAGTGCCCAATTCATCCGCGGCAGCGGGTGATATCGTGATTTGATCTGTATCCAAATTATCTGGCGTTCCCGGCGGATCGCTAGGCCACAGGAGCCATTCCTGCGGCCCAGTCAGTTCTCCGGGGCGTTCGTTCATAGCCGGCATTAGGTTGGCTTCGCGATTCTGGTGCGTTGCGCTACGGGATTCTTACCCCACAGCTTCTCATAGGGCCAACCCGTCAAATCCTCGACGATGCGCTTATCTTCCGGGGTCGTTTGGGAGGTATTACCTTCTTTGAAGCGGGCAATCTCGCGCATCAATACGCTATGAGTCTTTTGGGTGAGCTTGAAGCGGAACGAAATCCAAATCCCCATCATCAGCAGAAGGATCGGCCCGGCTCCAAGCAAAACGACAATTGTGGTGCGTGCCATAGAGCTCTGCGCGGTTGCACCCGAAACGAATCCACCCATATCCAGGATGAGCCCGACCGCCATCACAGCCGCCGCCATGGTTGTCTTGCGCACGAAAATCATGACGCCGGCAAATATCCCCTCCCGCCGTTCACCTGTGACGATTTCGTCGACGTCGGCAATGTAATTGTAGATGTTCCAGGGAATAAAATTCAGTCCACCGCGGCCGAGTCCGGCGATCAACACCGGTACGTATAACAGCAATGCCAAATTTGCCGGTTTGAAATGATAAAGCCAAATCAGCCCGAGAATTCCGGCGATATACAGAAAACAGGCAAGGCGATAAGACGGAGCAGGCTGCATCCACAGAATCAAAGGAATAAAACAAGCCACGGCAACAAGTTGCGCAAACGCCATCGATCCCATCATCCCCGAGGCGATCGCGACACTACCGCTTAAGGCGAACACGACGAAATAAGTAAAGGCAGCGTTGAAGATATCCTGGCTGATATAACCGCCCAGGTACATTCCCAAATGCAGCCGAAAGGCGCGAATGCGCATCGTCGACCCGACGTTGTAATAGAGCTTTCCGAACACCCCGAGAAGCGAGGTTTTCCGCGCTCCCTGTACAGCCGCTGCCGCGGCGCCTTCGCGCTCCCAGCTGAACGCGTAAGTTACAAAGACCACGATCATGAACAGAACGGAAAAGATGATGCCCATGTACAGAAATGTATCGGGCGAATCTTTTCCACCGACGGTATTGATGATCAACCTTGGCAGAATGCCGGCGAGGATTGCGGAGATTTGCGCAAACAACATGCGGACGCCGGCAAAGATGCTGAGCTTCTTGAAATCGTCGGTCATCTCCGGTGCGAGCGTTCCATAAGGAACCAGCACCGACGCATACACCAACTCAAAGAAAACGTATGTGCACAGATAGTATAGATAAGTGTGGCCGCTGATCCACATAAACGCAAAGCTCGGCAGAAATGGAATAGCGCCGAGCAGGATCAGCCGGCGTCGGCCAAACTTCCGGCCGAGCCAAGTGCCCCCCAAATGATCTGAAATGTGGCCGACAAGCGGACTCCAGATCGCATCGAGCAGCCGTGAGATTGCGAAGATACCGGTCGCTTGAACCGCGCTCAATCCGCAGAAGGTAGCATAGAAAAACAGGATCCAGCCGGCGACGACGGCCATCGACCCTGCGCCCAGTATGTCGGTGAGCCCGTAGGCAATATAGTGGATGGGCCGAACCGTACGCGGTGTCATGAATTTTCCGATCAGATGAAGCGCGTAGAAAACTCGGCAAGGGCGAGGATCGCCATTGCTTGCCCGTAAGGCATCGAAGTCAGAGGAATATCTTTATAGCCTTGCAGCGTATCGAACACGGGCGTTCCGAACGAGACGTTGCGAAGTTCTCCGGCATCGCTGATATTTTCCAGAACGGCTTTCATTGCGCGTACGCCAGCCTCTTCATAGCGCGCATCCAAATAACCTTTGCGCACTCCTTTCAGGATTCCATAGGCGAAACCCGCGGTCGCCGACGCTTCGCAATAAGAAGCCGGATCGTTGATCAGTGTGTGCCACAGGCCGCCCTTGTCCTGATGCTTCACCAGCGCGCTCACTTGGGCTCGCAAGGTCTCGACCAGAAATTCGCGGATAGCATCACCTTCCGGCAGCTCCACCAGTTCGATGAATTCCGGAATCGCAATCGTCACCCAGGCATTGCCACGCGCCCAGCGGGCCCGCGCAAAATGGTGGTGGCCCGCGAAGGTCCAACCGTGAAACCAAAGCCCGGTCTGGCGATCGGCAAGATATTTTATGTGCAACAGGAACTGGCGTTTCGCTTCTTCAACATAAGACGGGCGGTTCAACAAAAGGCCAATCTTCGCCAGCGGCAGCACGCACATCATCAGCGTGTCGTCCCAAATCTGTTGCGGGTTCTCGCTGTTGAACACGATATGCTGCAAACCATTTTCCTCAGTCCGCGGCATCTCGCGCATGATCCACTCGGCCCATGTGTCGAGATAGGGAAGAAAACTGTGGTCGCCGGTGCGCTCCATCAGATAGGCCGCGGTGAGAAAGGGCGCTACCGTGTTCACATTTTTTGTCGGCGTGCCTGCGGCAAAGCGGTTGCGAAACCAACTTTGCATAATGTCGAGAGCCGCCGGATCGCCGCTCAGTTCCCAATGTTTGAAGATTCCATACAGGCCAATGCCGTGGGTCCATTCCCAATCGTTCCAACCCTTGGTGTCGATGACGCGGCCATCGTCGAGCCGCAAAAGAAACTCGCCGGTTTCGTCCTTGATATTGACGAGGTTGTCGATTAGCCGGCGGACAGTGATCTTTATTTGGCTGGAAGATAGGGAATGGACATTCGGGGGCATGACTAAGAATTTCCTTTGGACCAGTGACGAAAATCGGGCACCGGAACGATGCCAACGGGTATGCCGCCGCGCACGGCGCGAAGAACGACCAGATGGACCGGCTCAACCACATTTTCGGGATTGCCGTCGGTTGTCACTGCCAGCGCCAATGTGTTGTGTCCGCGAGGATTGAGAATGCCCGGCGGAATCACAAAGACGCGCTGCGGACCGACATGCGCAATGAATTGGCCCATGTTCCAACCATTGACGAAGATGAGCACACGGTAGTGCTGGTCGGAGCGCAAGACATTGGTATCGCCAAAGGCAAGACCAAGCTGTACGTCTTGGTTGGCCGGCAATGCCAAATCGAATTGCGTGCGCAGCCACATCGTGCCGGGAGCAGGTGGTGCGGCACTCAATGAACTGTGCTCCCAGTTCGTTTCAGGAAGACCGGGCAGATGCCAACCTTCCAGCTCGCCATATTGGCCGCCATTGTTCATCACGCCACGCGCGATGTCGGTCAGGTGCTCGCCCATTCCCCGGATCTTCCAGGCGATCGGTACAGCGTATCGGGGGCCGGATAGTGTGGAGAGCGACACCGCAATGAGACCGCGACCTTCTTTATGCGCGTCGTCTGCGAACAGGTCCCAATTGTGGCCGTCATTGCGGATCATGACGGCGATCACATGGTCGCCGCTGCTGCGCGCCGCTTGTGAAATCTCGAAGACGCAAGTGCCAACGGTTTGCGGGCGCGCTAGGCCGGCGGGTAGTTCGTTCTGACCGACGAACTGGCCATCGATCCAAAGCTGCAGCAGGCCTACGCCGCCGCCGCCATAAGTCAGCTCCAGCCGTGTTGAAGCGCCATCGCCGCTATAATGACCGCGGTACCACACATCGCCATGATGAAAACCGTAATCATCCATCGTCAGAGTTGGCTGGCCCAAAGGCGGGCGGCCGTTGCTGGCGGAGGTGTCCAGCATCGCGGATTTCCACTTGGAGTCGTCGAAATCGCGCGCGGCTTCCGGCGATCCCATGCGCCGCAACCAAACGCCGGCGGAGATATCCGGCAACGCGACTTTATTTGGGCCGGGCAGCGGGCTTGCCGTCACAAGGCTGCCGCTATCGGTGCTCTGTGTCGCGAGTGATCCATCGTTCCAAATTATTTGTCTGACGCGTGGTGGTGCCCAGACCTCCAAGTCGCTAGGTGCGGCCGTATCGCCCGTAAGCGCCAGCGCGACGCCTTTTATGGATGCGGTTCGCACAAGTGCCGGACCTCGCTCCAGGACGCCGCCCGCTGGCGTGTCCTGCCGCCAGAAGGACTGTGCTTCCTGCTCGTCGGCCAGCAGCAGGAGCAATGGTGCGCGACCACCGCCGGATATCCGCACGCGCGCCAGACCGTTATGGACATAGTTCAAGCGAAGGCTGCCGGTCGCTGCATCGAACGCAACTGCCACTTTGCCACTTAGCGTTTGCACCGTCGGCGCCGATGCATACCGCAACACGGTTTCGCTGTCCTCGCCTCTGCGCCCGTAAAACAGCGCGATATCCATGTCTCTCCGGCGCAAATGGGTCTGCAATTGCGAGGTCGAATAAACCAGCCTTTGGCGTTCCAGATTATAGGCGGCGAGTATCAATTTTGAGTCTTGTCCGTCGATACGCAGAGTCCCGGTTTTGGGAATCAAATAGTCGCCGTCCGCTGTGTTGATCGCGAATGAAAATGCATCATTCGTCACAACACTTGACGGGCTATGCATCGCCACGAAAAGGTGAGCGCCATTATCCGGATTGACGTTATGATAAACCTTGATGGCGTCGGAGGACGCCTTGACCGCCGGGCCTTTTTGCATACCCGCCAGCGTCTGTTCCGTGGTCTGAACGAATTCCCCGAGTTGCTTCAGGACAAGGGCCTTTTCGCGCAGTCCGCGTGTTTCGTCGATACCCGCGCCATAATCATATGACGTGTAGACCACCGGGCCCGCCAGCCATCCCCACGAAGTGCCGCCGAAAGCCATATAGAAATTCTCGAGTGTCAGACCATTGGCGATATTGGTGCCATAGAATACACGTTCGTAGCCGCCACCAATCCGCTTGGCGGTACAGGAATAAGTGCCGTTGCTTCCCCAATAGTCGAACCAGCCGCCGCCGAACTCCGCGGTGAAGCCGGGCGTGTTCGGCGAGGCGCTGGCGCCGCCTCGTGCACCGCCTGGTCCGTACCAACCCCAATCGGGTGCTGCATTGGGTGCCCCTACAGTCGCATCGGCACGGCATGTTCCACCCGGATAGGTGTCCCAGGCATAGAGATCGTTCGGCCCCATCACCGTACCCGGCACGGTCGAGCTGCGCGGCACCCAATAACCATTGCGCCCGATGTCGTTGTGGAAGATGGGAACGGTGATGCCACCGGCCCGCGCACGGTCGTAAAGATGCTGCATGTAACGGGTTTGCGCCGGTGTTGTCTCTAGAAGTTCGTTCTCGATTTGGTAGGCGATGATTGTCCCACCGCCATTGGTGATTTGATGGCGCGCCAGAATGGGATTGATATGCGCATACCATTCGTCGACGGCTGCCAGATATTCCGGATCGTCCGTGCGCGCTTTGGCTTTCTGATTTACCAGCCAACTCGGAAATCCGCCGCGCGTGAGCTCGGCGTTGACGTAAGGCCCTGCGCGGACGATTACATAAAGACCCGACTCTTCCGCCATGCGAAGTGCCAGATCAACATCGCGCACACCGGTGAAGTCGTAGACGCCGCGCGTGGCTGTGTAATAGCCCCAAGGAATGTAGTAGGTGACCGTATTGTACCCGATGGCTTTCATTTTCTGCAGCACATCGCGCCACATACTCGGGCTCGGTAGTCGGAACGGATGGAATTCGCCCGACCAGATGAAAACGCGCGCGCCGTCAATCTTTAGCGAGCGGCTGTCCCAAGTGATGGTATGGCCATGCGCCGTCGCGGATTCGGCATGGACCGGCATAGATAGGGCGGCGGCAAATGCAAACACGAGTGTTGCGATCGCAGCGATGCGCGCCCGGTTGACGTGAATCATCGCCGTGCACACCCGATCAATCCAAATGGAACACACGCGTCAACGGACGCTCGATGGGTTTTTTTGTGTCATCGACATACATGAGATCCGCCATGGAATCCCACCACCGGCGCATGATGGGCTGAGTGGCGAGCTCGCTGCGGCTGTTGTCGGGGCGCAGTCTCAGCACAGCGAAGAGATTAAGCGTTTGCGGGTCCAGGAAGATCGAGTAGTCGTAGATGCCGGCCTCGATGAGCGCTTTTTTCAATTCCGGCCAAATTTCGTCATGGCGTTTGCGGTATTCAGTCTCGTTGCCAGGCTTAAGCCGCATTAAGAGGGCTATTTGATCCATTTTGGGCTCCCCCATACCCGGCCGGAATTGAATTGCACACAGACAAGCGAATTTACACCAGTAAAAATGAAATGCAAAAGTGAAAAATAACATCCTCTTGCATCTTTTTCATATATGATAAAGTAGCCAATGGACGGGCTAGCCAGCTATATTGCCAGTATGCACGGTCCTGGAAAGGAACGTCCGGCAGTTGGTTAAGGAGCTAACGTATCAAAGGCGCGCAACACGAAAGCCCATCGTCTTGCGACGTGGTGTTATGGATTATGTCAGCTCCGAACGCTAGCAAACCGCTAAACGACATTCCGACCGAAGAAACGGATCGCAAATACCGCGCACCGGCCTTGGAGAAGGGTCTCGATATCCTCGAGTTGATGGCACGCAACAGCGCGCCGATGACGCTGACGCAGATTTCGACAGCCTTGGACCGTTCGGTCAGTGAGCTGTTCCGCATGGTGCAAGCGCTTGAATTCAAAGGGTATATTGAAATGTTATCGAACGGTGAGGGGTATGTTCTCACCAATAGGCTCTTTGCTCTCGGTATGGCGCAAGCGCCGACCAAGACCTTGCTCGAAGTCGCCTTGCCCGTAATGCGGCGCCTGGCGAAGTCGAGCATGCAATCGTGCCATTTGGGCGTTCCGTCGGACGATCAAATGGTCGTCGTCGCTCGCATTGAGGCGCCCGCGGATGTCGGTTTTTCGGTGCGTATTGGCTATCGGCGACTCATTCTCGACGCGACATCCGGGGTGGTTCTTTTTGCGTTCCAGCCGGAATCACTGCGCGAATCATGGTTAGAACATCTGGCGGCGCATGCCTCGCAAAGCCGAATTGAGGCGTTTCTGAAGCACGGGGACGAAGTGCGGGCCCAAGGCTATGCCAAAACGCAAAGCAATTTCGTGCAGGGGGTCATCGACCTGTCTGCGCCGGTCAAGGGGGCCTATCGGGTCGTTGCGGCGCTAACTGTTCCCTATGTGCAAAGGTTGCCGCCGCCCTGCACTATGGAAGAAACAATCGCGCTGGTGCGCGAGGCCGCTGCGGAAATCTCAGCGGAACTGCAGACCGACGACTAACCGCTCTTATTCACTCTACATACGGATTTTGAGCGACGGATGTAGCGCAAAGCCGCGATTCACCGCATGATTCTGTTATCGACGCAGTCTCAAGCGAGTGATCAAAGAGCGCCACACCCGTCATGGAAGAAGATACCCTGCTGCCATTCGCGTTTCCAGCGGTTTCCCGCAAGAAAGTCACGGCTGCGTTCGATGGGGGGATGCTATCGTCGGACGCCGGTGTTCTGTTGCTGCGCAATGTCGAGAGGCAGCTTGGTATCGCGCAACGCCTTTGCCGGTGTTTGAAGGACAAGCGCGATCCCGATTTGATCACGCATACGGTCGAGGAGATGCTGCGGCTTCGGATGCTTGCGATTGCGGCCGGCTACGAGGACGCCAACGACTTCGACAGATTGCGTTACGATCCTATCTTCAAGATGGCGGCGGGGCACTCGCCTGAGAGCGGCGATCCTTTGTGCTCGCAGCCGACATTGTCACGGCTTGAGAATGCTCCCTCGCGCACGGAGCTTGGCCGGATGATGCTGGCGATGATCGATCAGTTCTGCTCAAGCTACCGGCAGGCACCCCAATCGATCATTCTCGACATCGACGACACGTTCGATGCGGTTCATGGCAACCAGCAGATGTCGCTGTTCAACGCCCACTACGACGAACGCTGTTTTCTGCCGATCCATATCTACGAGGGCACGAGCGGCAAGCCGGTGGCGATGATCCTGCGCGAAGGCAAGACGCCTTGCGGCATCGAAGTGCGCACCATCCTCAAGCATGTGATCAAGCGCATTCGCGCGCGTTGGCCCAAGGTGCAGATACTGGTGCGCGGCGACAGTCATTATGGCCGCCATGAGGCTATGGAATGGTGCGAATCCGAAGGCGTGGACTACGTTTTCGGCTATGGCGGCGGCAATTCTGTTCTGGACGCCGTGATCCGGGACGATGCCGACGCACTATGCGTCGAACGCGTGACAAGCGGAGAAGAGAAGCTGCGTAGTTTCCGCAAGTTGAGCTATGGCGCCAAGAGCTGGAAGTGCGAGCGCCGTCTCGTGGCGCGCCTGGAGGCGACTGCGAAGGGGCTCGACGTCCGTTACATCGTCACCTCGCTCAAGGGCAGCGCGAAGTATCTCTATGAGACGGTGTACTGCGCCCGCGGCGAGATGGAGAACTTCATCAAACTGCACAAGGCTCAGCTTGCCTCCGATCGCACCTCCTGCCGCGATCCGCGCGCCAACCAATTCCGTCTGATCCTGCACACCGCCGCCTATTGGCTAATGCTCGCCGTGCGCAAAGCCGTGCCCAAGCGCTCGCCTCTGTTTCGCTGCGAGTTCGCGACGCTCAGGTTGCATCTGATCAAGATCGCCGCGCGCGTGGTAGAAGGTGCCGCGCGCATTCGCATCTCGCTGCCCAGTGCGTGTCCAGATGCATCGCTCTTTCGCCATCTCGCCGGGCGCTTCGCCGCCACCGGACCAGCACCGCCTTGCGGATGCGCCGTGCATCCAGTCCCACGGAGAGTGCAGCGGCTTTTGCGATCTGCGAAGTCGCGCGCAACTGTGCAATCTTGGGATAGACGCGAGCCAGGCGATCCAAGGTGTCAAGAAGAATGGCTTTGCAGGCCTCTGCTGTCGGGAGATCGATGGTCACAATGAGGTCGGCGCGGGAGGAGAAGGCTTCATCGATTGCGCCTGCGAAGTTGCTGGTGGCGATGAACAGAAGTTGCGGGTATTCCGCCGCGAGCTGATCGAGCTGCGTCAGAACGGCGTCCGTAGCACGGTGCACGTCCACTGGGTTGGCTTCCATACTCATCTTGCGCCGGTCAGCGGCAAGCGTCTCGACCTCGTCAAGAAGAACGATGCACGGCCCTGTGGACGATTCCTCAGCCAGAACAGTGCCAAGAAGGTGCGATACAGCCTGCTGGGTCTTGCCGTGCGCCGCGCTGGCAAGCGCGTGGGGATCAACCTCAACGAAGGTGAACGTTCCTCCTAGTGAAGCAGCGGCGCGGGAGGCGAGGCCGCGCGCAAGGGAAGTCTTGCCGGTACCGGGCGGGCCGATCATCAGGATGATGCCGTGCACCGGCAGATGAACCTGTTGCAGACGTCCGCGAGCGGTGAAATTCAGCACTGCTTGGGCGAGCAAACGATCCTTCAAGCCTGATGGGAGAATGATGGATTCCCATACTCCGTCGAACTCTTTGTCGGGCAAAGAGCGGATATCGTGGAACCCCTTTTGGTCGGCGGAACGACGCTTCGGGTGGGAGGTTGTATCCCCAACTGGGCCGAAAGGAGTGACGCGGTTCATAGTGATATGCCTTTCCGGCCCTCTGGGGCATTTGGAGACGTTGTTCCGTTCTGGCACTCAATAAATGCAGGCTGGAACCGAGAGTCAAGTAATTAGTTTACAACAATGGCATAAATTGCTATATTTGTAAACCGAAGCAGGAGAGGAGATATACATGATAGGCCAAAGGCTTAAGCTTGCCAGAGCCGCTTCCGGTCTTTCGCTGAGAGACCTTCAGGCTACAATTGACAACTTAGTGACGGCGCAAGCCATCGGCAAATACGAACGCGACGAAGACATGCCGAGTTCCGGTGTGCTGAGTGCGTTGGCGGGCGCGCTCAACGTCTCCGAGGATTACCTGCTCGCGGCGGACGAGATGGTATTGGATGGTGTCGAATTCCGAAAAAAGGAAATTGCGTCCAAACGCGAGGAAGCCTTTGTGGAAGGCCAAACGCTGCATTTGCTGGAGCGGTATCTAGCAATTGAGGATGTGCTCGGCCTTGCGAGCATCGTTTGGGATCGCCCACGTGAAGCCCCTTATCCCGTAAACACGGTAGCCGAGGCCGAAAACGCTGCGCGTGCGGCACGCACGCATTGGGGTCTTGGCATCGATGCCATTCTCAATCTGTCTGAACTGCTTGAAGAGCGGGGCATAAAGATTTCTCTCCGCTGATCTTTCGGACATTGACGGTCTAACGGCCAGCGTTCGTCGGAAGAACGGTGAACCAATCCCCGTTATCGTTGTCAAAGGGAATACGTGGTCAGAGCGGAAGCGGTTCACGCTAGCACATGAACTTGGGCACATGATCATGGAGGCAAAGCCAGGAGTAGACGCCGAGAAAGCTGCCAATCGATTTGCAGGTGCATTCTTGATGCCTGCGGAAGCACTTTGGCGCGAAATTGGAAAGCATCGCACGTCCATTAGCTTGGGCGAGCTAGTTCGTCTCAAGGAGTTGCTTGGCGCAAGCCTTCAGGCAATCGTCTATCGCTGCCATGACCTCGGCATTATCAACGACGCGACGTACAAGCAGATGTTTCAGGTATTCAATGAGAGGGGCTGGAGGAAGCCTCCCTTCGAGGAGCCCGGTGCAAGAGATCCATCCGAGGAGCAACCCAAGCGTATGGAGCGACTCTGCTTTCGGGCACTTACGGAAGGTCTAATCAGCGAATCCAAGGCTGCTGAGATACTTGGAATGTCGGTCCGTTCCTTGACGCAACTCATGGACCAGCCTTCAATGGCATAGGCCATGGCGATCATCGTATCCGATACCTCCGTCCTGATTGATCTCGAGCGAGGTCAGTTTCTTGACCCGTGCTTCAATCTGCCTTTCGAATTCGCAGTACCCGATCTTCTTTATCGGCGGGAGCTCGCTGACTATGGCGAAGCGGCTTTAATTGCGCGCGGACTGCGTGTTGAAGAACTTACCAGCGCTGAGCTGGCGGTTGCGCAAAATGTTCGCGGCGTCCGTCCAAAACTCTCGTTGCCCGACGCGTTCGCATATTCGCTGGCGTCTGGCCGAAAATGGGGCCTGTTAAGCGGCGACGGCGAGTTGCGAGCGCTCGCTCAGGCCGAGCAAATTCCTCTGTACGGCGTATTGTGGGTCACCGATCAAATGTTCGATGCTCGCGTCGTTGAGGCCGCTGTGATGGTGACTGGCCTCGAGGCCATCGCAGCCCATCCGAGGTGCCGCTTGCCCAACGCCGAGATACAAGTTCGCTTGACCCGTTACCGCCAGGGTTACCTGTGAATTGATTGGCAGCGTACGGTTTCAGCATCGCCTCCAGCTCGTTGATCGTTGAGGGTTCTTAATCGAGGCGTGCCGAATATGAGACGGGGATCGAACACCCTCGCCAAAGAATTTGATGGTGCTCCGGCGCGAGAACGAAAAGGAACGGATACGCAAGAGAAGGGGAACGATTCCGTGTGATAGCCGTGTGATGGAGGGTCTCTAAGTCGTTGAAAACAGAAATCGCTCGCTCCACTCCATCATCGGGGCGATGCAGAACTTATGGCTGTGATTAACACTCATTGCTTATGGCTGTCTGCGGAAATAGAATTGCTTGTACCTGCTTCTGCGTCTCGGTGCGACGTTTTTCCGCATACGAAGAATCCGTAAGACTCCCTGCTCATATTGACGCAACACCGCGACAAACCTGCAAAAAGCCCAGACTACTGATTGCGGGCCTAGGTGAACGGCCTAGAATCCTAGCCGAAACCTTCAATTCTCAGGTCCAATGCGCGGACATATCCCGCCGATAATCGCCAAGGCCGCAGGCCTCTTGCCGTTGCTGCCACTGGAGTTGGTCGCGCGCCACCTAATCGCCAATGCGATGGAGGCACGCCCCTCCTTTGCGACGCGTTTGGCCGAACATGCGGGACGGGTATTTGCCATCGATCCGGTGGATTGTCCCTTCGTTTTTCTGCTGACGCCCGATCAGGGTCGCACTGCGCTGCATGTGGTGCGCGATCTCAACGGAGCCGCTTACGATGCCCGCATTGCCGCGCCGCTGATCGTGCTGCTCGGCATGATCGATGGCACCTATGACGGTGATGCGTTGTTCTTCTCGCGCCATCTTATGATCGAAGGCGACACCGGCGCGTCTCTGGCGTTGCGCAACGCCATCGAAAATGCAGAACTCGATCCTTCGCTGGTGCTCGGCCTACCGCAACGCGTGCATGGCCCCTTCAACCGGATGACGGATTTTGTGTTCGGGCATTTGCGCCGGGCTCTGGATGCGCCCGAGGAAAGCGGCCCGGGCCGAAAGGTGTCTGTCGCATGAACACCGCAAATCCGGCTCGCGCTCCCGAACTGGTGTGCCCGGCGGGCACGCCCGCCGGATTGCGCACGGCCGTCGATGCGGGCGCGCACTCGGTTTATTGCGGTTTTCGCGACGAGACCAACGCCCGCAATTTTCCAGGCCTCAATTTCGATCGCCAGGAATTGCGGGACGGTATCGAATACGCCCATCGCCACGGCGTGAAGGTGCTTGTCGCCCTCAATACGTTCATGCGGGCCGGCGCTATCGGATTGTGGCATCGCGGCGTTGACGACGCCGTGGCCGCAGGCGCCGATGCGTTGATCCTGGCCGATATCGCCCTCGTCGCTTATGCGCGCGAAACCTATCCCGACCAAAGGCTGCATTTGTCGGTACAGGCTGCAGCGGCGACGCCCGAAGCCATCGCATTCTACCGCGATCGTTTTGACATCGCGCGGATCGTGCTGCCGCGGGTGCTGACCGTCGACGAAATCGCCAGATTGACGGCCGCCGCGGCGCCTTGCGAAACGGAAGTCTTTGTCTTCGGCGGGCTGTGCGTCATGGCCGAGGGCCGCTGCCTGTTGTCGTCTTATGCAACCGGCAAATCGCCCAATATGAGCGGCGTCTGTTCGCCGCCCAGCCATGTGGACTACCGCCAGGAGGAAAACGGCGAACTGGTCGCCTCGGTCGGCGGCTTTGTCGTCGAACGTTTCGAACAAGGCGAACCGGCGGGATATCCCACGCTGTGCAAAGGCCGCTATCAGGTGCACGGCGCCGTCTCGCATCTGTTTGAAGATCCGGTCAGCCTCAATGCCGTGGAGCTTCTGCAGCAATTGGCACAAGTGGGCGTCACCGCATTCAAGATCGAAGGCCGTCAGCGCGGCCGCGCCTACATCGCCACTGCCGTGCAGGCTTTCCGCCGGGCCGTCGATGCGATCGCCGCCGGCGAAAAGCTGAATCTCCATGAATTGCGCGCCTTAACCGAAGGCCAACGCGACACCACCGGCGCTTACAAAAAGGCCTGGCGATGAACGCGTCTCCGGCACGCCTGTCCTTGACGCTGGGTCCGGTCCTCTACAACTGGCCGACCGACCACTGGGTGGATTTCTACGCACGCATCGCCGACGAAGCGCCGGTTGATCGAGTTTGTCTGGGCGAAGTCATCTGCTCGAAGCGCCAGACGTTCCGTGACGATGTCATGTTCCAAGTTGCCGAACGCCTCGCACTGGGCGGCAAAGAAGTCGTCTATTCGACCTTGGCGATGCCCACCAATAAGCGCGAAGTGCAGGCCATCCGCGAGTTGATCGAGGCGGATTTTCTGATAGAGGCGAACGACATCACCGCCATACAGCTTCTTGCCGGTCGCCCGCATATCGTCGGGCCCTTCGTCAATATTTATAACGAAGCGGCTTTGGCATTGCACCGCTCGCTCGGCGCGACGCGCATCTGTCTGCCGCCCGAACTCTCGCTCGAAGCCATCCGCGTTCTGGCTGCGGGAAATCGGGTCGTGGAAGTGTTCGCTTTCGGCCGTGCGCCGCTGGCGCTTTCCGCGCGCTGCTATCACGCCCGCGCACACGACGTACACAAAGACGCCTGCCAATTTGTTTGCGAAGAGGACGCCGATGGCCTCGATGTGCAAACGATGGATGGCAAGCCTTTCCTGGCGGTCAACGGCATTCAAACGCTCGGCCATGTCGTCACCGGCGCGACGCGGCAGGTAAACGATTTGCGCGATGCGGGTGTCGCGTCTTTGCGCCTGTCGCCGCAAAGCTGCGATATGGTTCGCGTCGCGAAAATCTTCCGCAACTTGGCCGATGCCCATGTCACCGAAGAGGAAGCGACCGAGGCGCTGGCCGTTATGGCGCTTCCCGGCCCGCTCTCCGACGGCTATCTGCGGGGCTTGCCGGGCGTGCGACATTTCGACGAAGTGGACTGAAGCTTATAAATTATAGCTTATGGCGAGCTTGAACAATTGGTGCGCCACCAATTGATCGCCATTCATATATTGATAAACCGGAAACTCGACATCGGCGTAAATCTTCCACTTGTCGGTGGCGATCGCGATGCCCGGCGACAGCATGATGCGGTCGTATCCGGTGTTCGGCGGATCCGCATCCATGCCGCGGTCTTTGATCCGGCTCGATCCGATCGCTTGCACATAGGGTGTGATCTGCAATCCGTTGCCGATGGCGATGCCGATATAAGCGATACCCAAGGCGCCGTCGAATTCGCTTCCGGGGGTATAACCTGCGGTCTTCAGCAACGGCTTATCCCATAGGATTTGCCCGTACCATGTCCAGTCCCCGTCCCGTGTTATCGTTCCGGTTTGGGAAAGGCCGAGCAGGATGTCGGTGCTGCCGGTACCGATTTCCGTATCGCGGTCGAATCCGGCATACGAATAATCGCCGGTCGGCAGCTTCACGCCGACGATCACATTGGTCGACATGTCGTCCGAAAAGCCGGAATAGGCTGCCGTAATGCGCACATCGCCGAGTGCGGTGTGTTCGAAGGTTGCAACGCCCGAACCGGTATCCGTTTTGAAAATTCGATTCCACAGCGGCACTTGTGCGGTGATTCCCCAATTCTCGCCGACCATGTAACGGCCACCGACGGTCATGAAGTTCGTCTTGATTTCCTTGTCGTCATTGGCCGAGGCCGGCGCGCTGGAGGTTCCACTCCAATTCCTGGCCTGATCCATGAAATCGTATTCGGCGAACAGGGTCGGGCCCATGTTCATGGGTATCAGCATGTTTGGTCCGACTTCGAAAACGCCGCAACCGCACGCGCAAGCCCAGGCCGCCGCCGGTGCAAGTACCAGCGACACTGCTGTCATCGACAACAATCGTTTGGCGATGTTCGTCATTGCGTTATTTCCCGTTGGCGTCGCGCACGACGAATTCGGTTTGCACCTTGGTTCCATCGTGGAAGCGCAACGTCACCGGCACTTTTGCACCCAATGCAAGCGCGGGCTTCATGCACATCAGATGATATCCGCCGGGCGCGAAATCGACGGTCGCGGCCGGCGCCACATCGACGCCGGAAACATCATCCATATGCATCGTGCCGCCCATATTCTCGCTGTTGTGCAGCATGAGCATGCCGCAAGCGGGTGAACTTGCCCCCGTCAGCGAAATGGTTTTGTTGCCGCTATTGTGCAGCGTGAAGTAACCCGCCGCCGGCAAATCGGCCGGAAGTTTGCGGAACCAGCCATTGCTGACGCTCGCGCCCGACGCATGGGCGTTTGTGCCGAGCGCCATTATCAACAGCCCCACAATGGCGCCGATATGAAGTTCGTTCGAATTCGGTTTGCGCATAAACCTTTTCCCTTTGCAGAACTGATACAGCTGCGCATGCGGTCATCAGACCGCCGCTCCTTCGCTTTTATTCCGTTCAGGCCAAGCGAGGTGGGGCGCGGGGAATTTGCGGCGCGTAAAGAAGAGCATAGCCTGCTACGCCGCGATGCGCGGAGAATTGTTCCGACATCGCAATCGGCGAAGGCAGGGTGAAAGCTGTAATTGCCGCCGGTTGCGCCATGTGCGGCGCCGCCGCAAAGGGGCAAGTCTCGTGGTGCCGCGAGTTGTCTTGATGGTGGTTCTTCTTGAGCGGATCCGCGACAAGGTCGATTTGGACCGCCCCGTTCATCGTGCAGATGGTGATTGGGGTTCCCGCCGCGGCGTCCGCATTGGGCATCCAGCCGGCCGGCATTAGGGCACGCAACAGCATTGCGGCAAGCGCGATATGGACGGCAGCTGTGCGGAAACTATGATTCATGCGGCCTCGAGCGAACGAGTATCCGCACAGAGCGCCGGAAAAATCAAATGATAGTATGTCGCAACTAGATATATTGGTGGATATTCAATCCTTTAGCGGCGTGTTCACGATCAGGTAGTTATATCGAGCGACTAAGGGACTCGCGCAAATCTTCTTTACCGGCTGCTATTCCGCGGATGTCCCCATTAAGGAAAAACGCGCAGCCAGACCGCTTTCCAATCCAATGCCCGGGGTGGACGAGCAACTGCCGGCATTTGTGACACGGCGTTCGAAGGTGGGGGAACCTACGAGGCCTTGTAGAGCGCCTGCCGGCAAATGGTATGCGGAAAAGCGGAAGGCGGTCATGGCTGCGTCGTCTCGCTTGCGTGAACGTCAAATACGTCTGCAAGTTTGAGCAATCGGGCGGCATGTGGTTCGCGGGTGGCCGCCAAGCGCAGGTCGCGGGCGACGTCCGTCAACCTTGCGCGAATTTCTCCGGAAGTTTCGCATGCGCGCTGAAACAACTGCGCACATTCGAAGGCCGTCGAAATATCCCTTTGGTATTTGGGATCGTTGATCGTGCTCATCGAGTGATCTCGTTTTGCCCGTCGCTTTTTCGATGAAGCGAGCTTGCCCGCATCTGTTCACGATAATAAGTCGCGACTTTCCCGTAAGGGTAAGTCCCTATGATAAAGATGAGGAAAGGTTTTTGGCAGCCGCGTTGTCAGGGCGCGGATGAGGGCCTGCAAGTTTCTTCGATCCAGCGAACCAGCTGCACGTCGTCGACCGGTTTGTGGAGCAGCTTGGCGATGCCAGCCCGCGCCATGCGCTTGCCCAGTTGCGGGTCGTCGCGACCTGTCACCAGAATCGTGGGAATAAGAACGTCGCGGGCGCGCAATGTTTCCACCAATTCCAATCCCGTCATACCGGGCATATGGTGGTCGACTATAAGCACATCGCTTGGCGTGGGTGTTTCGTTTTTGAGATAGGGTTCTGCGCAGGGATATTCGTGGACCGTATAGCCATAAGACTCCAGCAGCGCGCGCAGCGAATCTCGCACAGCGTCATCATCTTCGACGATATCGACGGTCAGCCCCAACGTCTTGGTCTCCTGCTTTCCCCCCGTGGAGTTAGCATTCGAAAACGCTAATCCATTGAGAAAGCAGGAGAAATAAGTATTAACCCCTAGGACGGGATGGACAGAACCGTGCGCACAAGGTCGGCCAAATTGCCCGCGCCCATCTTTTCCATCACCCGTGAACGGTGAATTTCCACGGTACGCGGGGAGATCGACAGTTCGTACGCGATAACCTTGTTGGCCTTACCGGCCACGATCAGGTCGAGCACCTGCCGTTCGCGATCTGTCAGCTGGGTTAACCGCGTGGCAGCTTCCTTAGCGGCATTGGCGTGGTCGATGACCGATATCGCGCGGTCCAAGGCGCGGCGCACGCTGTCGAGCAGGACATCGTCGTTGAACGGCTTCTCGAGGAAATCGACGGCGCCAGCTTTCATCGCCTGCACTGCGATCGGGATATCGCCATGCCCGGTCATGATGATCACCGGCAGCAGTGAGTGGCGCGCGAGAAGCTCTTGCTGCAATTGTAAGCCGTCCATGTCCGGCATGCGCACATCGACGATCAGACAGCCAACGGATTGCGGCGCATCGCTGGCCAAGAAGGCAACGGCCAATTCATAGGCTTTGGCCCGGTAGCCCGATGCCTCCAAAAGCATGACGAGAGAATCGCGGATATCGGGCTCGTCGTCGACGACGAACACGGTTTTGTCATTTGCCATGCGCTACTCCATCGACGGCGCGGCCGGCAGCCGGAAAGTAAAAATGGTCCCACCTCCATTATTCGGTCTCATCGCCAATTGCCCGCCATGAGCTTCGACGATGGATTGGCTGATCGCCAGCCCGATCCCCATACCTCCAGACTTGGTGGTAACGAAGGGCTGGAACAGGCGTTCGGCCACATTGTCGGGAATGCCTGGACCGGTATCGATGACGGATATTTCAACCGCCGTATCCTCAATCGCTTCGGTCGAGATCGTCAATTCACGCCTTGGGGTTTCCGCCATCGCTTCTGCCGCATTGCGCATCAGATTTACCAAAACTTGCTGGATTTGCACCTTGTCGATCAGCAGCGGCGCCAAGTTCCGCGCCAATTTCCTGTGCACTTTGATGTTGAGGGCGGCGTGCCCAACCATCCCCAGCGCAATGGCGTCCTCGGCAACCCGGTTGACGTCCTCGATGGTCCGCTTGCTTTCGCGTTTTTCCACGAAGTCGCGCAGCCTGCGGATGATTTGGCCGGCACGCAGCGCTTGCTGGCCCGCTTTGGTCACTGCGTCGCCGGCTTTGGCGAGCGAAGCGGGATCGGCCATCGTCAGCAGCCTTTTGGCAACATTCATGTAGTTGAGCACGGCCGTAAGCGGCTGGTTCAATTCATGCGCCAATGCGGCGGAGAGCTGACCCATTTCGGTCAATCGCGCGACGTGGCTCAATTCGCCCTGAACCGAACGCAGCCGCGCTTCGGCCGCTTTGCGCTCTGTGATGTCGCGTGCGGTTTTCGAAGCGCCCACGATCTTACCGCTGGCATCGAATATCGGAGAGATGGTCAGCGAGATGTCGAAGTCCGTGCCATCCTTGCGGCGGCGTATCGTCTCGTAATGTTCGACGTTTTCGCCAGTGCGAATCTTGGCGATAATGGCGTTCTGTTCCGCCAACCGGTCGGGCGGAAATAGGATCGAAATCTGTTTGCCAAGGATTTCCCCTTGGCTGTAGCCGAACATTTCTTCGGCTGCGTGGTTCCAGCTGGTGATGACCCCATCCAAGGTTTTGCTGACGATGGCGTCGTTCGAAGACGCGACGATCGAGGCGAGGAAGCGCGTTTGATCTTCATGCTCCGCCTTTTGTGCGTATATAGAGGAAAGGTCGTGGATGATGCCGACGAAAATGCGCTTGCCCGCGTGCCTGTTGGCGCCGACCGACAAATACATCGGGAATGTTGTGCCGTCCTTGCGGGCGCCGCGCACTTCGCGGCCGATGCCGATGATGCGTGCTTCGCCGGTTGCCCTATACCGCTCGATATAGCCGTCATGCTCGTCGCGATAAGGTTCCGGCATCAGCAACTTCACGTTGCGGCCAAGGATTTCGGCGGGGTCGTATTGAAAGAGCCGACGGCAAGCTTCGTTGTAAACCCGCACAATGCCACGCTCGTCAATCACCACGATGCCGTCCACGGCGGTGGCGATGAGCGTATTAAAGAGGGAGTCATCGCTTTGCGCCTCGGGCGGCGCTTCGGCGGCGGGTTGCTTCATTGGTCTTTGCTAATTCCTTTCAATCAATATCTAACAGGCCTGCCGGGCTGCGCCAACAAGCCGCGCGTGATTCTCTTGCAAAGACATGCCTTAAGCCGATTTGGCGTGCATCGCCGACGTTCTCGTCGAGACGACCAAACGCCCAATACCCCTAATTATTCTAGGAATAATGCCAATTCCCTGAAGCAAATTGATATCCGTCAAATACGGCGGCACAGCGCCCATGACAGAAACAAGAACGATTTAAATGAGGGCAAAGTGCATGTCGACGGGCGAAGAACTGTTTCTCGGACTGGCGATTTTCTCGCTGGTGGCTTTTGCCGTGGTTCTGGCGGGCGTAACGTGGTCGGAGCGAAGTTGGGCGAAAAAGAACGGGAAATGAATTCCGAAAAACTCCGGCGCCTATATTGGCGGGACATTGCCGTCATATTGGCGGCAAAGCTCGTCATGTTGACGTGCCTGTACCTTCTGTTCTTTGGTCCTTCGCACCGTCCGCCTGCTGATTCTGCAGCGGTCACCGCCCGCGTTCTGGGACCCGATCGCTAGATTGTCTCTAGGAACCTATGCCATGGACATTGTCGAACTTTCCCGGCTGCAATTCGCCATCACGGCTCTTTACCATTTTCTCTTCGTGCCTCTCACGCTTGGGCTCTCCATTCTGCTCGGCATCATGGAGACCGTCTATGTGATGACCGGCCGTGAAATCTGGCGCGATATGACAAAATTTTGGGGCGCGCTGTTCGGTATCAATTTTGCCATGGGTGTCGCCACCGGCATCACCATGGAATTCCAGTTCGGCACCAACTGGGCTTACTACTCGCACTATGTTGGCGATGTGTTCGGCGCTCCACTGGCCATCGAAGGGCTGACGGCGTTCTTCCTGGAAGCGACCTTTGTCGGTCTCTTCTTCTTCGGCTGGAACCGGATGTCGAAGATCAGTCACCTGGTGGTCACTTGGGCGCTTGCTATCGCCACCAATCTGTCGGCGCTGTGGATCTTGATCGCCAATGGCTGGATGCAGTTCCCCGCCGGCTCGCGTTTCAATGCCGATACGATGCGCATGGAAGTCTCCAATTTCATGGAGGTGCTGTTCAATCCCGTGGCGCAAGCCAAATTCGTGCACACCGTCAGCGCGGGATATGTCGTCGGTGCGGTGTTCGTGCTGGCGATCAGCGCTTATTACCTGTTGCGCGGCCGCCATATGGAATTGGCGAAGCGCTCCATGACTGTGGCGGCGAGCTTCGGTTTGGCCTCGGCGCTTAGCGTCGTCGTGCTCGGCGACGAAAGCGGCTATACCGCTGGCCTGAACCAGAAGATGAAAATCGCCGCGGTCGAGGCGATGTGGAACACGGAGCCCGCGCCGGCATCGTTTACTGTTTTCGGCGTCCCCGATCTCAAAACCCACACCACCAAATACGAAGTGAAAGTGCCGTGGATGCTCGGCTTGATCGCCACGCGCACGGCCGATAAAGAAGTGCCCGGCATCAACGATCTGGTCGAACTGGCCAAAATTCGCATCAAAAACGGCATGATAGCCTATGACGCGCTCGAAAAGATCAAGGCCGATCGAAGCAATACACGGCTACGCGAAAAGCTTGACAGCCATGTCGCCGATCTCGGCTATGCGCTGCTGCTCAAGCGGTTCCGCTCCGATGTGCAGCACGCCACCCCGGCGCAAATCGATGCCGCCGCGGCCTCGACGATCCCCGACGTGCCAGTGCTGTTTTGGTCCTTCCGCTTCATGGTCGGGCTGGGCTTCTACTTTATACTGCTGTTCGCCGTCGCCTTCTGGCTGGCGGCCAAGCGCAGGCTCGATGCCTCGCGCACTTTCCTGCGTGTTGCGCTATGGACTCTGCCGCTGCCCTGGATCGCCGCGGAACTCGGCTGGATCGTCGCCGAATATGGCCGCCAACCCTGGGTGATCGAAGGCGTCTTGCCCACGGCGCTAGGCGTTTCTTCGACGGCGCCGGGCAATGTGCTGTTCAGCCTTCTCGGTTTTGCGCTGTTCTACAGCACGCTCTTGGTCGCTGACATTTATCTGTTGGTCAAATATATCCGGCTCGGTCCGGACGGCACGCTCGGCCATACCGTTGCGGTACCGTTCGCCCGCGATCCGGCGGAGTAATCGCGATGGATTACGATACCTTCCGTGTCATCTGGTGGGCGCTGCTCGGTATTCTGCTCATCGGTCTCGCCATCATGGATGGATTCGATCTCGGCACCGCCATGTTGCTGCCCTTTGTCGGCAGGAACGATCTGGAGCGCCGCGTGGTAATCAACACTGTGGGGCCGGTTTGGGAAGGCAATCAGGTCTGGCTCATCCTTGGCGGCGGCGCGATCTTCGCCGCCTGGCCGGCGCTCTATGCTGCGGCGTTCTCCGGCTTCTATCTGGCGATGTTCCTGGTGCTGGCGGCGCTAATCCTTCGCCCCGTCGGATTCAAGTTCCGCAGCAAACTGACGAGCCCCGCCTGGCGCGAGATGTGGGATTGGGCGCTGTTTATCGGCGGCTTTGTGCCGGCGCTGGTGTTCGGCGTTGCCTTCGGCAATTTGTTTGTCGGCGTGCCTTACGGCTTCGATACCGATCTGCGCCTGCATATCGACATTACGCTGTTCTCGCTGCTCAATCCATTCGCCTTGCTGGCTGGTCTCATTTCCGTGTCGATGTTGGTTCTGCACGGCGCCACTTGGCTCGGACTGAAAGCCGACGGCGCGCCGGGGAAGCGCGCCTATGCCGTTGTTCCTTATGCCGCCATTGTGTTCATCGTGCTCTTTACCGCCGCCGGCTTATGGACACTACAATTGCACGGCTTCCGCATCACCAGCGCCCATCTCGCCAATGGGCCTTCCAATCCGACCATGAAAACCGTCGCCCGCGTGGCGGGGGCCTGGTGGGACAATTATAAGGCGCATCCGATATTCTGGCTGGCGCCGCTTATCGCGTATCTTGGCGCACTTCTTACCATGGTGACGCGCAGGATTCCGGTGTTGGCTTGGGTATGCTCGGCACTGGTGCCGCTTGGCGTCATCGCGACAGCTGGTCTATCGCTGTTCCCATTCCTCTTGCCGTCATCGAGCAATCCCGACATGAGCCTGACGGTATGGGACGCCTCGTCCAGCAAGCTGACGCTGGAGATCATGCTCGGTTGCGTAATCATCTTCCTGCCGATCGTCTTGGCCTATACGGGCTGGGCCTATCGCGTCATGCGCGGACCGGTGAAAGCCGAGTCCATCACCCGCGACAGCCACGGCAATTATTGAGGGCAAGCACCATGTGGTATTTTTCTTGGATACTGGGTCTGGGCTTTGCCGTCACGCTGGCGGTGCTCAACGCGATGTGGCTGGAAGTCCGCGCCGACGACGAGAAATAGATCATGCTCTAGACGAGCGCGAGATCGTCCGGCTGCGTCGCCGGAAATATCTGCGCCAGCTGCGTTCCGCTAAGCCCATAACTTTTTTGCAAGACACCGCCAATCAGCGCGCGATAATCGTTCACTACCGGGTAATCGCGATCTTGAAACAGGCTGGCGCGGGTCACCGCGATTTGGCGACCAGCAATCCGTCCGCCCTTAACGCCGCCACCCAGTACCCAATAGACGCTGCCATGGCCGTGATCGGTGCCACGGTCGCCATTCTCGCGGAAGGTGCGGCCGAATTCGCTGACCACGATCACGATCGTATTGTTCCATTGCGGTCCGAGTTCGACAGAGAGGGTGTTCAGCCCGCGGCCCAACTCGCCGATACGGTTCGCCAGATAGCCCTCCGTGCCGCCTTCATTGACATGGGTGTCCCACCCGCCGATGTCGACAAAACCCAAATTGAACTTGTCGCGCATTAATATGCCGATGCGCTGGGCCGAAAGTTCGAAACCTTTCGGACTGACCGCGTTGCGATTGGCGGCCTGCATTTCGGCCGAGATCGCCTGATAGACCTCGTCCTGCACCTTGAAGCCCTCGCTGACCGCCGGGGCGAGCTCCTGTCCCTGATACATCGATTGAATCAATTCGGCATTGCGCCCCGCCACGCCCGGCTTGCCGGTGTAATTGAGCGAGATATTGGGAATCGGCATCCCGCCGCGAAATGTCAGCGGCAGCTGATTGGTGAAGGCGATTGGCCTGTCGCCCGATAGAGTTTGTGCGATCCGGCTCATGAAGCCGGAACGGTAATCGCGCGAGCCGCCGAAGGGCTGGCCAAGCTCGATGGTGTCCTGGGTCTCGAAATGGCTGCGGCTGGTGTCGTCGGTGCCCGCAAAGGGGACGAAAGCGATCTGCTTTCTCTGCCATAAGGGATAGATCGAATCTTTCAGCGCAGGATGCAGCGCCCAATCCGAATCCAAGGCGAGGGAAGCTGTTCGGGGAACGGCGAGCGTCGGCCGCGAGGCGTAATAGAAATCGCTCGACGCCGGGATCACGATGTTCGCCGCGTCGTAAGCGCCGCGCAGGAATACGACCAGTAGCCGCGGCGTGTCGCTCGCCGGCATCGCATAAAGCCGCCCCGCCACGATCGAAAGCGGGTAAGCGACTGTGGCTTGCAGAAGTATGCGGCGGTTCATGACGAGACTCTCCCTCACGCTAACGATGCATGAATTCCGGTGATGACAAGAACAACATGTTCCAATCGGCCGGCGATTTGGTTTGGGCGAGGGCCGCAAGCGTGGCAGGACCAAGGGTCGGTGCGATCGCCTTGTAATAGCGCGTCTGCTGGATGTTCGGCGGCGGCGCGGGGTCCTTCGCCGTGTCGCCGGGCAGTTTGAACAAACCGGAATGGCCAAGCGCCACGAGACGCGCGATTTCGAAACGCGTTTCCATTTCGCCAGGTCCGGACCAAGCGGCTTCCGTGAGAGGATAGCCGTCCGGCGTTTCGTGACCGTAAAGCGGCTCGCTCATCCTATTCAGCCAGTTCAACATCGGCTGGGAATTGAGGATGACGGTCTCGCCATAAGCGGCCCGCAGCGCAGAGACCGCATAATGCACCGGGTCTTTGAATTTGCGGCCCAACGAAGCCTGGAACTCGGGCGCAGCAAACATGGTCTGCAGCACGGCCGCGATATCGCCATCGCTGTTGCGGAACGTCGCAGTCATGGCGTCGACCAAAGAGTCCGGCGGCGTGTCGCAACAGAAATATTGTGCCAACTCGCTGCTGATATGATGCGCTGTGGCAGGTTGTGCACTCAGGATGAAGATCGCCTCGAGGACCTCCTTCAAGCCTTCGCCTTTGATCGGCGTGCCGAGAAAAACTTTGTCGCCATAATCGTGACGGTTAGGATTGAATTCGAACAAATTGCCGCCGCGATATTGCAAACGCAGATCGCGGCGCACATACGGCGGCTTGCCGCTGAGATTAATGCCGACGCCGGTCAAGATGCGTGCCAGCTCCTGCACGTCTTTCTGCGTGTAACCGGAGCCGACGCCCATGGTGTGCAGTTCCATGATCTCGCGGGCGTAATTCTCGTTGATGTGTCCGGCCGCGTTCTGGGCATTGTCGAGATATTGCAGCATGGCGGGGTGAAACGCGGTCGCGATCAGCAGATCGCGGAATTTCCCCAGCACATGCGGGCGGATCGCGTTTTCTTCGTAATCGCCAACAAATGCCCTGATCTCGCCCTTGTTCTGGCTGACATTGAAATGATTCATCCAGAACCAAGTCAGCTGTTCCTTGAGCTGATTTTTCGAATAGAGATCGCGCAGCAAAGAACGCATCGCCGCTTGGCGGGCATACTCGCTCAGCCTTTGCTGATAGGTTTTCTGCGCGGCATCGAAATCGGGCGTGCCTTTGACCTTTTGGGCCGCCTCGCGAAGCGCACGGATATCGTCATTGATCTGCGGCAAGCTCTGGCGCGAAATATCCATTGCTTGAATTTGGAGCTCGGCGTCCCGCGGCAAGCCATCGTCGGCGGAGGGATGAAGCTGGTTCTGCAGATAACGGTCGAGCCCCTCGGCGGCCAATCTCTGGGCACTGCTTGTACTGGCGCCCCAGCTGAGGCGGTTCAACGCCGCTATGTCATGGGGATTGGTATCCAAAGGCGCTGGCGTCTCGGTAACGGGTGTGTAATGGGGCAGGGGCGGTGGAACCTGCGTACAAGCGGATAAAACCCCAACCAAGAGGCTGGCAACGCTCAAACCAGGCCAAAGAGTGCGCATCGGACCTCTAACGTAGTGAAACTGCGTATTCCGTCCATGAGTTCCCTTTATTCGCAGCCCCCCCATTATTAATCCGGCGTAACCTCGATTTCGCCGCTGTCACGCGCCGCGTCCGCTAGAACGCGGTAATGACCGCGTCGACTTCGATCCGGTTGCCATTGCGCTCAAGCACAAGATGACGACGCTCGCCCGGCCTGCCGTGAAGCGCTGTGAGGATTTGCCCGCGTGTCGCGTCATCGGTCTTTAACTGATCGACCTGAATGAGCGTATCACCGACCTCGATACCTTGAACCGTCGGCTTTCCGTCTTTGAGCGCGATCTCGCCAACCGCATATTTTTTGTTGATGCGCATCAGCGTTACGCCGACTTGGTCGAGATCATGGGAATCTGCCGGCGCCTGTTGCAGCCAATACGTCATGTGGTTCGGGTAATCGATGGTGAGCCGATAGCTCTTCAGCACATTGCCGCCGATCCAGCCTTCGACCTTCTCGCCCGCCTTTTCGGAATAGTAATCCCAGAATTCATCGACGACGAAGCCAGCCAGCCATCCGGGCATGTCGGTTTGCGCCACACCAACCTCTTCAAGCGTCAGCCCTCCAACTTTGGCATAAGGAACCTTGGCGACCGGCGTAGTAGCCTCCGGGCCAATTGGCATCATGAGATAATTGGCTTCGCCGATGGCGCCCACGCTACGTAGCCAGCCCGGATGCGCTTCGAGCAAACGGGCGGTGGAATGAAACACCGTATAGCTGCCGCCATTGTCGATCACCAAGGGATAGACCACGCCATCGATGTTGGCGCTCAGCGTAACGAATCCCGTCTTGCTGTTGAGGTGGATGGGAACAGCAACGCCCTCCAGTTTCAGCGTACCGGGCACCGCCAATGTCATGGTTTTTTCGCCATAGTCGAATGCTACCTCGAAATGTTGCAGCAATCCCGACGGAATGACCGCTTCCACAGGCAGCGGCGAGAAGTATGCTTCATCTTCGCCGCCGGGACCGCGCGACCAATCTTCGGCGGTCGGAGTTTTGGAGAAGGGATTGAAGTTTATTCGGATGGAATTCGCCATTTCCGATGTTTGCACTGTGTCCCAATCGATTGAGGTCTCCATCGTTCCAAATCGCATGCGCAGTTTCCCGCCCGGGCCCGGATTCAGTTCGCGATACAGGCTCTTCGTCACGGCGAACGCACCAAATCCCATATTTACGAAGGCCAAAGCCTTGCGTGTGCGGCCATCCGGCCGGACAAAACCGACCTCAACGAATATGCGATTGTCATCGAACAGGAATGGAACCGTTGCCGAGGAGGGTTCCGCTCCTTTTAACGAAGGAGAAGTCACTGTGCCGCTCATGTCTGGTACGGGCGGCATGTGAATGCAACCCGACAGGGCGCACAAAGCCATCGCGCAAAGCGCGTTGCGGAAACGGATCATCGGTTTTTCCTTCCGGCTAGCCGGCTTTTCGCAGGCGTGAATTTTTCTCGTCGGGTTGATATTCGAGAATGTCGCCCGGCTGACAGTCGAGAAAACGGCAGATGGCGTCCAGCGTCGAGAACCGGAAACCGCGTACCTTGCCGGACTTGAGCAGCGAGAGGTTGGAGTTGGTGATACCGACGGCGCGCGCCAGAACATTCGAGCGCACCTGTCGCTTGGCGAGCATGACATCGAGACGGACAATGATGGGCATCAGATGAACGAGTCCTTTTCCTGTTCGATTTCGTGGCCGAATTCCATGACCTGCGCGATCGCAACGACGATGAGGCCGAGCACCAGCGCCTGAAGGCCCATCAGGTGAAACCAGGCATGGTCCAAGCCACCCGCCATGCGGAACAGCATGTTGGCCGCAAACTTGGCGAAGGGATAAACGATCAGCCAAATGCCGATCCGCTTGAGATGGGTTGCGTTCTCGCGTGCGAATACGGTTCCCGCCGCATAGAGTCCGAACAATCCGCGCAGATGCCAGAAGATGAAGAAGATGGGCACCATCGCGATGGCGACGTCCGCCACGCCGGTTATGCGCGTGATGACGGGCTGATCCGAGAACCGCACCATGCCGGCAGCGGTGGGCGGAATTTCGCCGTGCGGGCCGAAAAGAAGCGTGACGCCCTGCGCATTCATCTGCACGTGCGCGCTGAAAAAAATCACCACGGCGATCGCGGCGATCAGATAGAACACCAAAAGGATCAACAACGCCGCGAACAACAGCTTCAACAGACGGCTTAGCAGGCGCAGGCGCCGATGCGACGGGTTCTCGCTTTCCGAAACAACCGGATCAAGCGCAAGAACGTTGGACATGACCGTCTCCGCGTTCGGACGGCTTATCCATATTACAGCAAAAAATTGCTGTCAAACAGAAATTTTCGGCTATTAATATGCATTCATCCCGTTGCAGTCGGGACTGCACGAAATGCTCAGTCTTGCTCGCTATCGTCGCGTTGGCGGTTCTCAACGCGAGGAGGCTGGAGCTCGACGCCGGCGACGGAAGGCAAGGCTGTCTGCCTGCATAGCCTGCAACAGGCGTGATCGTAGCCCGGCTCACATTCGATGCGCGTGTTCCAGGATCCAGCCCGAGATCAATGTCAGGACCGATGGGGCGATTGTTTCTTCCGACAAGGCATATTCGCCGAGCGATCCGGTCTTGGCGGTTTGAAACAGATGGTTGAGGTTGGGCAACTCGCGAACCTCGACATCCGGGTTGGCCGACAGAGCGGCCTTAATTGCCGCCAGACTCTCCTCCGCAGGCACCTGCAAATCTTTGCTGCCGCCGATCGCCAGCACGGGGCATCGCACCTGCCGCAAGGCAACCGCTGGATCGATCGTGAAGAAAAGTCGCATCCAGTCGGATGCGAGGAATTTGGCCTGCATATCCACGACTGCTTTCGGCAGACCGGAGGTCGCCAAGAGACTGCGCACCTTCGCTTCGGCGACAGCCGGATCCGTTTCCGTTTTTACAATCGCAATAGCCTGATCACGCAGCGCGGATGTTTTCTCGACTTCGGCGTCGCTCATACCCATGGCCTTGGCCATCAGCCGGCCCTGTTCGCTGAGAATGCGCGCACCATTCACGCCGGGGCCCGCCATCAGCACGACGAATGCCACGGAGGAATCGCGTGCGGCGATGATTGGCGCGATCAGGCCGCCCTCGCTATGGCCGATCAACCCGACATGGTGTGGGTCTATGTCCGCATGTGCTTTCAGAAACGTAAAGGCTGCCTGCGCGTCGTCAGCGAAATCCTCGGTTGTGGCCTTGCCGTAATCGCCCTTGGAAGCACCGACGCCGCGCTTGTCGAAGCGCAAAACGGCGATACCCTGCCGGGTCAGATGATCCGCCAGCACAAGAAATATCTGATGGCCCAAAACGTTCTCGTCGCGCGTCTGCGGGCCTGAACCGGCGATCAGCACCACCGCCGGAAATGGGCCAGCACCCTTTGGCAAGGTCAAGGTTCCCGCCAAATGGACGGTACCGTCTTCGAATGTGACTTCTTCCTCGCGATAGGGGTAGGGCTTAACCGGTGTTTGAGGCCGGTTCAGCGTTTGTTGCTGAACACCCGCGGCGCGGCGCGTGAGCGTCAAGGGCAACGGCGTGCCTTGCGTCCATTGACCGGTGATGGTTTGGCCTGACGCATCCAGCGTGCCCGTGAATCCGCCATGGACCACCGCGACTTTGAAACTGACGCTATTGCCGTCGTGACTTATTGCCGATACCGGAATGCCCATGGAGGCTTGGTCGATACTGTCCAGCGACGCGACGGTCCCATTGGTTGTCGTTGTCTTGACATGGAGCGCCACGCGCAATCGGACGCCGCCCGCTTGGAGCGCTCCGTCCCAGTCGCCATCAAGGCCTTCGACCTTCGGCGCAGGAGCCGCCGCAGCGGAAGCTGCAGGTCCTCCTCGCGTAAAGTTGAGCGCCATCGAGATGCCGTATTGCGACCATGTGCCGATCCAGCTCTTCGACGCCGCATCCCATTTGCCTTCATACCGTGCGGGCGGCTCAGCCAAGTCGAACGACAGCGTGTCTGCCGACATTTTAACGTCCGACACCGGCAGGCCATTGGCCCCCTGATCCAGACTATCGAGCGTGCCGCTATAGGTTCCGTCCGCACTCTTTTGCAGGTGCAAGGCGACATGCAATTCGCCGTTCGGTGCCTTGAGCACGCCCGCCCAACCGCCGCTCGGATCTTCGGCTGCGGCTGGCATCGTCAGCGCGAACGCCAGCGCGATGGCGAAGGCAAAGAACTTAATGGCAGACATTTTCCCCTCCCGCGTATCGTTTTAAGCCTTGGAAGTATCGCGTTCCCGTTTGAAGTCCCGCCGCAACAGCAGCCTTCGAGCTTGCACGACCACAACGCCGGCCGCTGTGATGGCAAAGACCCAGGGAGCGATTTTGAGCGTCGGCGACGCACACGCGACAATGATGAACGCGATTCCCATCAGAACCACCATCCGACCGTTGAACCTCATCAATAGTGCACCCCTTGCCGGGTCGAGGTTGAGGGATTCAATGCGCGTTTCGAGCCACGGAAGTTTGGGCATGTCGTTGCCCAAAACAATGAGAAGGCACGCAATCAGGACGATCCCCGCGCGACCGATATTGGTTGGGTTCAACGCCAATCCCACGCCAAGCGAGCGTGTGAGGATGAAAAACTGGAGTGCCGTGCAAATTGCGCTGTAGACGATCAGCGTGAAGCTTCCCCATTTCGTCCATGAGCGAGCCGCTTCCGGCGAAGCCTTGCTTAGCCATTTGCGCAGGGCCAAGCCTCCTCCGACGAACAATACGCATGACGGCGCAATGATAAGCCCCAGCGAGTTCATTGGGGAAACAGGCATGCCGCCCGGCCCGAAAAAGGGAATATGCGTCCAATCGGGCAGCAGCATAAGACGCGCTATCGTTGCTACCAGCATTGCGAAAAGGAGAGCCCCAGAAATCAGAAGTGCAGAGCGGCTGATCATGACGTTTTCCCCTTTGCAGTTTTGGCATTTGAAGTCAGCGGAATTCCAATACCGACCGTATCGGCAAAGGCGAGGAGTGCGTCTTCCAGAACCGAAAGCTTTAGGCGGTAGGTGATTGTCGTCCCGCGCTTCTCGGAATTGATGAGATCGGCCTCGCGCAGAATTGCGAAATGCGCCGATAGTGTGGATTTGGAAATTGGGAAGTGATCGGCGAGATCGCCGGCCGTCATTGGTTTTTTCCTGAGCAACTGAAGGATGCTGCGCCTAGTCGGATCGGCAAGAGCTCTGAAGACGTTATTCATATTTCGATGTTTAGCGAAATATAGAACATGAGTCAAGTCTTGGTGCTTCGGGGCTTTGGGCAGTCGCCACGCAATGACGGCCAATTCCGGAAATAGATGCTGCGAACTTTTGGTTTAGGGCATGGCCGCCACGCGCCACACGATGTTTCCGGTATCGTCGGCCACCAGCAGCGCACCATCATGATCGACGGCCACGCCGACCGGGCGTCCATAGGCGATACCTTTGTCGGGATCGTGCAGGAAGCCGGTGAGAAAATCCTCCGGCGCTCCGCTCGGCATGCCATTCGCGAAGGGCACATAGACCACGCGATAACCGGAAAACGCCGCGCGGTTCCACGAGCCATGCTCGCCGACGAACAGGCCACCGCGATAATGCGCCGGGAAGGCATCCCCCGTATAAAACGTCATCCCCAAAGGGGCGACATGCGGGCCGAGCGCATAATCGGGCGCGATCGCTTTGGCCACCAGATCGGGCCGCGGCGGTTTCACGCGTTCGTCGACATGACCACCCCAATAAGACCACGGCCAGCCGTAGAAATCGCCGTCCCGCACGCGCGTCAGATAATCGGGAACCAGATCGTCGCCCAACATGTCGCGCTCGTTGACCACGGTCCACAGCGCGCCGGTCTTCGGTTCATACCCCAAGCCGTTCGGATTGCGCATACCCGATGCGACGAGATGCTCGCCGCTGCCGTCGAGGTTGATCTCGATGACGTTCGCGCGGCGCCTTTCCTCGGCAATACCGTTTTCACCGACATTGCTGCTGGAGCCGACCGTGACGAACAATTTGTTGCCGTCGGCGCTGACCATGAGATTGCGCGTCCAATGATTGTTGTAGCCGCCGGCGGGTAGGCTCAAAATCTTCTCGCCCTTGTCGGCAATCGCCGTTTCGCCGTCGCGATAAGGATAGCGCCACACGCCGTCGGTGTTCGCGACATAGAAGAAGCCTTTCGCCAGCGCCATACCGAAAGGCTGATTTAGCCCGCTGAGAAAGATCGTGCGCGTGACCACTTTGCCGTCGCTCGCGCGTAGCAGCGTGATGCGGTTGGCGCTCGGCCGCCGGCTGCCCTCATTGCGCTGAAGCCAAGCCTGAAGGCGGTCCTGCAAAGATTTTGGCGGGCCCGGAACGGTCGAGGATTCCGCCACCAGCACATCGCCGTTCGGCAGCACGTAAATCCAGCGCGGGTGCGCCAGCCCTTCTGCGAAACGCGTGACTGTGAAACCTTTCGGCGCGAGCGGTGCGGCGCCTGCTGGCCAGGCCTCTGCGCTGGAGAAATTCACGGTCGGCAGCAGGCTTTTGTCGGGCGCCGGCAAGACCGGATGCGCGCCGTACGAACCTGCCGGAACCGGATGTCCGCGCCCGCAAGCGGCCAGCATCAATGCCGCCGCGATCGTCGTCATTTGCCGAATCGTGAGTCTCACGGTCCACCTTCTGGCCAAAAGCCGGCCGATTATAGCCGATCCGGCGGCGCCGATCAGGGGCACGTTGCACAACCGGCCGACTATCGCATAAGACTTGCCGTAGCGTTTCCTAGGGGCAAGCGATGGCGTCCGTCGATTCCGAACTTTTGCGTTTGCGCGACAGCATCGACAATATCGATGCGGCGCTGATCCATTTGCTGGCCGAGCGGTTCAAATGCACGCAGACCGTCGGGCGGTTCAAAGCCGAGCACAACATGCCGCCGGCCGATCCGGAACGCGAAGCGAGGCAGATCGAACGTCTGCGTGCGCTGGCGCGGGAAGCGAAGCTCGATCCCGATTTCGCCGAGAAGTTTCTCAACTTCATCATCATCGAAGTGATCCGCCATCATGTGGCGATCCGAGCGGAACACCGCTAACGCGCCTCGTATCGCGATTCCGCCGCGTCAAGATAAAGTTCGCTGCCACCGCTTGGCCCGCGCGCGTGCTTGTGTTTTGCTCGCATCGCACGGGCGCGCGGATGCGTCCGCTCCGGAGAAGCATCATGGACCTTTCTTTTTCGCCCGAAGAAGAATCTTTTCGCGCCGAGGTGCGCGCCTTTATTGCCGAGGCGAAACCGAAATTGCCCAAAGCGCTCGGCATGCCCGAAACCGCGACGCGCCGGAAGGAAGATTATCTCGTTTGGCACAAGCTGCTTTATAAGAAGGGTTGGATCGCACCGCATTGGCCGAAGAAATATGGCGGCACCGGCTGGAGCGTCACCCAGCGTTACATCTTCAACGAAGAATGCGCCGCAGCCGAAATGCCGGTGGTGGTTCCTTTCGGTCTCAACATGCTGGGACCGGTGCTGATCGCGTTCGGCAGCGACGAGCAAAAGGCGAAGTATCTGCCGCGCATTCTGGCGGGCGAGGACTGGTGGTGCCAAGGTTATTCCGAGCCGGGCTCCGGGTCCGATCTCGCCAGCCTGCGCATGCGCGCCGTGCGCGACGGCGATTACTACATCGTCAACGGCCAGAAGACTTGGACCACGCTGGCGCAGTATGCCGATTGGATTTTCTGTTTGGTGCGCACCAGCACCGAGGTGAAACAGCAAGAAGGCATCAGCTTCCTGCTCATCGACATGAAATCGCCCGGTGTCGCGGTGAAGCCGATTATCGTGCTCGACGGGGCGCACGAGGTGAACGAAGTTTTCTTCGACAATGTCAAAGTGCCGGTCGAGAACCGTGTCGGCGAAGAGAACAAGGGCTGGACCTATGCCAAATTCCTCTTGGTCAACGAGCGCACCGGCATTGCCGGCGTGGCGCGCTCCAAGAAAGGCATCGAACGGCTTAAGGAATTTGCCCGCGCTCAACTGATCGACGGCACGCCGTTGATGGAAGACGACGCCTTCCTGCGCAAAGTCGCCGATCTGGAGATCGAGTTGGCATCGCTGGAATTCACCGAATTGCGCACTTTGGCGGCGGAAGCCAAAGGCGAAATGGCCGGTCCGGAAAGCTCGATCCTGAAAATTCGCGGCAGCGAGATTTAACAGCGCATCACCGAATTGGCGGAAGAAGCCGTCGGCTATTACGCCTTTCCCAACGAACGCGCTTTCGGTGCCAACGAATATCTCGGCCCCGATTACGCACTCGGTTCGGCGGGACGCTATTTCAACATGCGCAAGGCGTCGATTTACGGCGGATCGAACGAGATCCAGCGCAACATCATCGCAAAGGCCATTCTTGGACTTTAAGGCCTTTCGCGACAAAACCGATGGGATAGTAAATGGATTTCTCCTACAGCGAAGAACAAACGCTGCTGCGCAACTCGGTGTCCGCCTATCTGGCGGACAAATACACCTTCGAGGCGTGGCGCAAATTCACCCGTACGGGCGCGGGCCGCGATCCGGCGCATTGGCGCCAATTCGCCGAGCTTGGATTGCTCGCCGCGCCGTTACCGGAAGCGCATGGCGGTCTTGGCGGCGGTGCCGTGGATACCATGGTAATCATGGAGGAATTCGGCAAAGCGCTGGTGATCGAGCCTTATGTGCCGACGGTCGTGGTGGCGGGCGGCACGCTGGCGCGTTCGGGCAGCGAGGCGCAAAAACAAGAATGGCTGCCCAAGATCGCGAGCGGCGAGGCGATGTTCGCTTTTGCTTTTGCGGAACCTGCCGGGCGTTACAATCTCGCCGATCTGCGCAGCACGGCAAAGAAACAAGGCAGCGGTTATGCGCTGAATGGTCACAAAGCGGTGGTGATCGGCGCACCTTGGGCCGATGCACTCCTCGTTACCGCACGTACAGCCGGCAGCGCGCGCGATGCCAAAGGCATCGGTTTATTCCTGGTCGACAAGAAATTTAAAGGAATTTCGCTGCGCGACTTCCCCACCGTCGACGGCGCGCGCGCCTCCGAGATCACCTTCGAAAATGTCGAGCTTCCCGCCTCTAGCGTCATCGGTTCGCCGGAAGACGGTTTGGCGCTGATCGAACGCGCCGCCGACGAAGCCATCGCCGCGCATTGCGCCGAAGCGGTGGGTTGCATGAAGGTCTTGCTCGAAGCGACGGTCGCTTATTCCAAATCGCGCAAACAATTCGGCCTGCCCATCGGCAAGTTTCAGGCGCTGCAACACCGCATGGCCGACATGTTCGTGTTCAGCGAACAAGCGGTATCCGCGACTCTGATGGCGACCTTGCGACTGAGCGGGGCGGGGCGCGCCAAGGCCGCTTCCGCCGCTAAAGCGCAAATCGGCAAGGCGGGGCGCTTCATCGGTCAGCAGGCGATTCAGATTTACGGCGGCATGGGCATGACCGACGATCTCAATGTCGGACATTACTTCAAGCGCTTGACGATGATCGACACGCTTTACGGCAACGCCGATCACCATGTGAAACGCTTTGCGGCATTGTAGATTATCGCGCGCCCCTCCGCCGTGGCCTTGCCTGCCTGCGCGGAGCCGAAACTCCGCTTCGGCGAAGGTAGAAGAGCGCGCGATGCCTTACGCCGGGCGCGAGCGCGAGGGCAAAAAGCGCGGGTTCCGCAGCAGCACGGCGCTGACCAGCGCGATCAGGAAACCGACCGGGAAAATCTCGGCAAAGGTCTCCGGTAGGCGATAAAGGGGGTTGGCGTACTGCGTGCGCAACGCCTCCATCTCGACCACGAGTTTTTGATAGGCCGCGCCCGTGACGCCTGCCGCGCGCTTCGCGGCCAGTGTCTCTTCGATGTATTTGCCCATGAATGAGTAATGGGTCATCGCCAGATAGACCTCCCAGACGGCGACATAAGCAACGGACGCGGTTAAGGCGATCCCCAGGCCTACCAGAAACGCCGAGCGGAAGGTGATCACTCCGCCCAACGTCTGATCGCGATATTGCTTCACGCCCACCAGGATCGACGACAAAGCGACAAGCATAATCAGGTAGCCGAGCCAGACGCTGCCGTGGCCCGACAGCACAAGGGTGCCCCCGATGCCGGCGATGATGACGACGCCTGAGATTAAGCCATAGGTTAGAATAATGCGGGTCATGTCCGTTTCTCCTTTGGAATGCCCAGATTGTGCTGTGAAAGCGGACTTTACGATATCGCCCAAAAGGGTGAGATCGGAAAATTCGCCCCTTTGGCGCGCCTTACGGGATGAGATGGAGGTCGCGCGCTTTGGCCACGGCTTCGGTGCGGCGGGCGACCTCCAGTTTGGCGAACAGATTGGCGATATGGGTCTTCACCGTGTTGGGCGACAGTCCCAACATCCGCGCGATCTCTTTGTTGGATTGACCCTCCGCCAACTTTTCCAGAACCTTCATTTCTTGACCGGTCAGCCCGAGCGACGTCCGCGCCGCATCGTTGCGCGCAAAGGGCGCGGGCCCTTTGCGTAACGTCAACTTCCAGCCGGCCCATACCCCGCCGGCGGCGAAAGCCGTACCGATCGCGGCGACGTAGATCTGCTCCGAAAACAGCCGCACCAGATATTGATATTGCAGCCATTGCAGGGCAAAGGCGCCCGCCGCCAAAACGAGGGACCAAAGGATGACGGTGCGGGTCATTGGGCTCAGGGGGATGCGCATGTCAGGCTGGTTTTGCCGGTAACAGATCGCCGCCCAGCATACTGAACACCGGCAGCGAGACCAGGAATATCAGGTGATACCAGATCGGGAATCTAGCCCATAACGCGTAATGCTCGGGCAAAAACAGCAGCAGCAGGATCGTTCCCGAAATCAGCGCCGCCAAGCGGCGCTTGTCGACCAATCTCGCCACGATCCCGCCGAGCAGCGAACTGAGCGCGCTCATCGAAAGGCGCGCCGCCATCATGGGCAGCGTGAACGTCATGGCTCTTTCGACTGCGGCATAGTCCGGCCAATAATGGCGTAGTCCAATATTCAGCGCCGTAACGATGACAATCCACGCAGCGATCCCCGCGATCACGCCGCCGACCACTCTCGACATGCCTTATTCCCCGCGGCCAATTCCCAGTGCCTGGGGGGACGATAGCGATTTTCGGGAGGGCTTTGAAGGAGGGTTATTTCACTTCACCTCCCTCACGCGGGGAGGTCGATCCTCCGAAGCTGCGACTTGTCCGCCGTAGCCCGAAGGGCGAAGGAGGAAGCAGCGAAGGAGGAGCGGGTGGGGAGCCAGTTTCTGCCCGCCATGTCTCGCGCTAGAATGCGCCAACGCAAATCGGGAAACCCCATGTCGGCACTTCTCTTCGAAAAACACGGCTTCGTTGCCACGCTCACCATCAACCGTCCTGAAACGCGCAATGCTTTGGGCGAAGAGGGCGACGGTGCGCTGTTTTCCGAGGCCGCCGCCAAGATCAACGCCGATCCCGATTTGCGCTGCGCAATCCTCACCGGCGCGGGCACGGCGTTCTCGGCTGGCGGCAATATCAAAGCGATGCGCGAGAAGAGCGGCGCTTTCGCCGGATCGCCGGAAGACATCCGTCAGGGCTATCGCGGCGGCATCCACAAAATGGTGCGGGCCTTATGGGGGATCGAGGTCCCGCTGATCGCGGCGGTGAACGGGGCGGCTATCGGTCTCGGCAACGATGTCGCTTGTTTGGCCGATATTCGCATCGCGGCGAGTAACGCTGTATTTGGTGCAACCTTTCTCAAGATCGGGTTGGTGCCGGGCGATGGCGGAGCGTGGATCCTGCCGCGCACGATCGGCATGTCGCGTGCCGCCGAATTGTTTTTCACCGCCGACACCATCGATGCCGCCACGGCGCTACAATGGGGCTTGGTCTCCAAGGTCGTAGCGCCGGAGGCGTTGCTGGCGGAAGCGCGCGCGCTTGCCGCAAAGATCTGCCGCCAGCCGCCGGGCGTGCTGCGCATGACCAAGAAATTGATGCGCGACGCCATCGGCTCCGATTTCGAAAAAATCATGGAAGCCTCGGCTGCGCTGCAAGCCCGCGCCCATGCCAGCGAAGATCACGCCGAAGCGCTGGCCGCTTTCTTCGGCAAACGCGATCCGAATTTCTCGGGGCGGTAAAACTCACGGCCGCCCCCGATGCGGAGGGGTAGTGCAATCCTCGCTGCGTGCGTTATGCCTCGGACCATTCCGATGTCGGTCAAAAAATGCTCGAGCTGCAAAAGCGCTGTACCGATAAGATGTGAGCGTAGGAGCCGTCTGCGCGCGTGTGAGCGGATTCTGTTGTGAGAAAGTGACAATGAGAGCGAAGCTTTGGCCGATAGCGGGCTCTACTCGCAGCTGGGCTCGATGTGAACGCCGGGAATAGAGGTGGCGGTACGGCCTTGATGGTGGCGTCCGCCACGGGGATGCCGTTCAACTCCTCAAAAAAGCGGGTGCCGAGCAATGCAATACGCGTCTCGGTGCCGAGCGACCCTAAGCAAAAGACGCATTACGCAAGAGACTATGGGCGCGGCCTTTCGACGCCGATAAGCACGCTAACCGGTTGAAATACCTTCGGACAGCAGGGCACAATCACCTGTGCCGATTTATACGGCACCTTGCTGATGGTGTGAAGCTAGCAAACGCTGACCGCTGAATCGGCGGAATTGTTTCGCCTATATGGTCGAAGATATAGTCGACATTACGGTTGTGCGAAGACGGGTAGTTTCCACAGGGGTCAATGATGAGGATTTCGCCGCGGTCAGTGTTTGGCTTCCTTGGCGCCGGGATGGCGTGCTTGGCGCTCGGCGCCGCGCAAGCCCAGCCGGTGGCAGACCGCGTCGTGATCGACACGACAAAGCTCGTCAACACTTTCGTTCCAAATAATGCTTTGGGCGCGGGCATCGACGGCACGGAACGCGGCTCCGTCGATCTTTACCTGACGCCCTTCAACATCGAAAAGATGCGTTCGGCGGGCCTTCACCGCATTACCTACCGAACGCGCACCGAGCTCGGTATCGAGGTCTGGCATTGGAGCGCGGAGGGAAGCTGGAGCGACAGCGCCCATCAGCAGGGCTACTGGACGTCCAGTGACCATCCTGCGCACGAGCCGCGCGTGACCTGGGGCTACAATCTGCCGCGCCGTGGCAACTCCGTCGATCAAGCCAATAACGCGGGCTATTCCCGAATCGACGATGGCGATCCGACGTCCTTCTGGAAGAGCAACCCATATCTCGACCGCCGCTATACGGGCGCTGCCCAGTCGAGCCCGCAGTGGATTGTGGTCTCGTTGGATAAGAGAAAACCGATCAACGCCGTGCGCATCGATTGGGGAACGCCGTTCGCCCGCCACTTCCAGGTGCAATACTGGTATGGCAAGTACGAGACGGATCGAACCGGTCATTGGGTGAGCTTTCCCGGCGGCGACCAGATCATCTCCGGTAATCCCAATAACGCGACCTTGCGACTTTCGGGAGCGCCGATCACCGCGCGTTTTTTACGCGTCCTTCTGCTGCAATCGTCGGAGACCGCACCGCCCGGTTCGACCGATATTCGCGACCGGCTTGGTTATGCCGTAAGAGAGCTCGCCTTTGGCGATTTAAGGGCCGACGGCAAGTTCGACAACGCGATGCGATATGGAGCCTCGCGCGACGGTCAGACGTTGATCCAGGTCTCTTCCACCGATCCCTGGCACAGGGCGACCGACCGGGACCCCAACACCGAACAGCCGAGCTTCGACATGGTCTTCAAGAGCGGGCTGACCAGCGGACTGCCGATGATGGTTCCTGTCGGCGTGTTCTACGACACGCCCGAAAACGCCGCCGCCGAGGTGCGTTACTTGAAGCGGCGCGGCTTCCCGGTGCATCAGATTGAGCTTGGGGAAGAGCCGGACGGCCAGTTCATCGAACCCGAAGATTACGCGGACCTCTATCTCGAAACGGCCAGGGCACTGCACCGCGTCGACCCGAGCTTGACCCTCGGGGGCCCGAGTATGCAGGGAGCGATGACGGACACCTGGCCGGATCCCGAAAGCGGGCATTCTTGGCTGGGAAGGTTTGTCGCTCGGCTGAAGGCGCGCGGAGGGCTCGACCAACTTGGTTTCTTTTCCTTCGAACACTACGCCTTCGATGACGTGTGCTACCCGATCGGCGGGATGCTGCGCGACGAAACGGACCTGATGGACAAGCTGACGGCCATGACGGTCGCCGCCGGCGTTCCCAAGTCGATCCCCTGGATGATCAGCGAATACGGCCTCTCGCCCTTTGCGGGCCGGGCTATGTCCGAAGTGCCGAGCGCCCTGTTCGATGCAGACGTCGTGGGCCACTTCCTGACTCTGGCGGGTCTGCAGCCTTTGTCTACGGATACCCACCCGACGATCCGATGAACGAGGTGTTTCCATGCGCGGGTTACGGCAACATGATGTTGTTCCAGGCCGATGATAAAGGCCGCGCGCAATGGCCTATGCCGGCCTATTACGCCCAGCGCATGATGATGCAGGACTGGGGCGATCCGGACGACCAGCCGCACCGACTTTACACCGCTCGCTCGAAGATCGCCGACGCCAAGGGCCGGCCGATGGTCGCGGCCTATCCGCTTCTCGGCAAAGATGGGCGCTGGGCTGTGATGTTCATCAACCGCGACCAGTGGCACGCCCATAATTTGCGGATCTTTTTCCGCCACGGCGACGGCGCCGAAGAGACGTTTGGCGCGCACACACGGTTGAGCGTCGTGCAATACTCGTCCGCCGACTATACCTGGCTCGTTCGCGGTGAGGAGAGCCATCCGGTCAAAGACCTGCCGCCTGAGCGATTCTCGGTTGATGGCGGTCGCCAGATTGTCCTGCCCGCACTCTCGCTGAGTGTGGTCCGCAGCGAAGGACCTAAGCCATAGGATCGAGAGATGCGTTTGCCTTGCAGGTCCGGCCGGTGAGTGCCGAGCGAACCACGACGATGTGGTCATCGCGTGCGCATTTGCTGGCCGCGGTAATCCTGGCGACCGGCTTCGTGGCGGCTTTGGCGATCAATCTGCCGGGACACTTGGAATACGACTTGTTCCAGCAACTGATCGAAGGGCGTCGCGGTATCTATGACAACTGGCATCCCCCGATCATGTCGTGGATATTGGGTGTGGGCGATGCGATCGTGCCGGGCGCTTCGCTCTTCGTCATCTTTGACACGCTTCTTGCCTTTGCATCCCTGGCATCGATGTTGTGGCTTCCGCCGCGCGTGTCATGGGCTGCCGTCGTCTGCGCGGCGATCCTTGTCGCCCTGCCACAGATCATTCTCTATCAGGCCATCGTCTGGAAGGACATTCTGTTTGCAGACACCTGTTTGGCCGGGTTCGCCTGCCTCGCATACGCCGCCGTGCGATGGCGGCAACCCAGGCAGCGCTTTGCTCTGATCGCCGCATCCGCCTTCTTGTTGATGATCGCGGTGTTGACCCGCCAGAATGGTGTGATCATTTTGCCCTGTGCGGCCGTAACACTCGGCGTGATAGTGGCGCGGCAGTCGCCGGCAAACCGCCGGCGCGAGGGTTTTGTCTATGCGAGCGCCTTTCTGATCTTCGTCGGCGCCTTTTCCGGCGGCGTCGGCGCCCTGCTCAAGCTAAGAAGCGACGGCAGGCCGAGCGCACAGCAGCAGATCAAGTTGCTGGAAGAATACGATCTCGTCGGCGCGCTGAAGCGGCAGCCGGACCTGCGGCTTTCCGAATTGACCAAATCCTCGCCGAGGCTTGCGGGGCTGATGCGCAGCCACGGCGTTCGGCTTTATTCGCCGATCGCCGTGGACCCGTTGGACGATGACGACGATCTGCACGACGCCCTGGACGGCACGTCTTCCGGCACCATGGCGCGGCAATGGCGAGGGCTGATCGTTGACCATCCGGGGACTTACCTTGCCGTGCGAGCAAAAGTATTCGGCTGGCTGTTCCTCGGTTTACACACGGCGCAGTGCGTGCCGTATGTCGTGGGCGTGGAAGACGATGAGCCGGAGATGAGAAAGGAGCTCGGGATCAAGCCTCGATACGACAGTCGCGATCAGGCGCTTGAAATGTATGCCGCGCGGTTCGTCGGCACGCCGCTTTTAGCGCACATCACGTTTGGCGCCATCGCGCTTCTCGGCATTATCCTGCTGATCATCAGGCGTCGACCGGAAGACATCGCCATGGCGGGTCTGCTGGCGGCGGCGATGTTGTTTACGGCCAGCTTCTTCGTCATATCGATTGCTTGCTGCTATCGCTATCTTTATCTGCTCGATCTCTCGGCGATCACGGCGATGCTCTATCTGTCGTGCGATTTCAGGCTACCGCGGTGAACACGAATCGACTTTCCTTGAGCGGCCCGCGCATCTTCGAACTCGTCGTCCTCGCGATGGGGCTGGTTTGCGTCGTAGGCCTGTGGCCCGTCACCCAATCGCTTTTCGCGCATGTGCCGCTCGATCCCAACGAAGGCTGGAATGCTTATCACGCCGCGTCGGCCATGACGGGCGCGCCGCTCTATCCCGGTCCCGAAAACTACATCGTGAACAACTATCCGCCCCTGTCGTTCTATTTGGTCGGCGCCGTGGGCTACTTGACCGGGGACGACATCATCGCCGGCCGGTTGATCTCGTTTCTATCGTACGCTTTCCTCTCGTTCGGAATTTTTCTTGCCGCGCGGCGCATAGGCGCAACACGCCTCGAGGCCCTTTTGGGGTCGCTCTTTTTCGCGGGCGGCATGCTCGTCTTTAGCGACTATGTCGGCATGGACGATCCGCAGATGCTGGCACATGCCTTCGCCATGGGCGGATTTCTTCTTCTGCTGCGCGAACCGCGCAGCGCGGGCAGGATCGCCGTCGCGGCGCTGCTGTTCGTCGTCGCGGCCTTCATCAAGCACAATGTGATCGTCATGGCGCTGGCGATGACGGGGTGGCTGCTCCTCACGGAAAGGCGCGACGCTCTACGCCTCATCGGGTTCGGCTTCGGGTTTCTGGCCGTTGCTCTGCTCGCGTTCCGGCTGGCGTACGGCGTCGGCTTGTTCTCCCAACTGAGTTCGGCGCGGACCTATTCGCTGATCGATCTAAAGGACAAGATTCTGCTCTGGCTGCAGTGGGGATTGGTGCCGCTTCTCGGCATGGCGGCGCTGGGCTGGTCCTCGTGGCAGAACAAGTATGTGCGCCTGTGCGTCTTCATGACCGGCATTGGCGTGGCACTAGGAGCGTCTTTTCTCGGCGGAGCGGGCGTCGACACCAACGTGTTGTTCGACGCCGACATCGCGTTGGCGCTCGGCTTGACTTTGGCGGTCGGTCGGCTGTCCGCAGCGGTGCCCCCGTGGGTCACGGCCGCGGCCTATGTCGCACCGGTGGCTTTTGTCGCCTGGCAGAATCTCGCAGAAGATTGGCAAGACCCCGGCACTTGGCTCAATCCCACGCGGGAAGAAGCGCGCATGGCCGCGAACGATATTGCATTTCTCGAAGAGCACCGTGGACCCGCGATCTGCGAAACACTGTCCTTGTGCGTCTGGGCGAACAAACCTGCGGCCGTGGATGTCTTCAATGTCGGTCAACAATTCAAAACCCGAATGCGCAGCGATGCGCCCTTGGTCCGAATGATCGAAGCACGCCGCTTCGCCGTTATCGTGTTCGATTCCGATACGACCAACTCGCTGGGCGAGAATGTCGCGCGCGTCGTGGCGCGCCACTACCGCCTGGACCATGCAGACGATCTGGGGCGGTTCTATGTTCCGCGCTGACCCTCACATGGGCTTGGCATACGCCGTCTATCTGCTTGTGCGGCGATTATCATTCCGGCAACGGCGATCAAGAACGATCGCATCTATTAACCTCTTTCAATCGCCTTCGTATCGGCCCTTTCACTGAATACCCGAAAGCAGCGTTACTGTTAGGTGATCCGAGTTGGTCCAGGTATCGCCAACATGGTGGACCGTCATGCGGTCGCATCTTGTTTGATGAGGGTGAAGGTTACTGCGATGATATACTGCGCACAGCGTACCTTCGTCGCGAAACTCCCACGTTCCCCGGAAACGAGGCGCGCTGTAGGAGTTTCCCCATTTCGGAGCGGTGTTCGGGTACCAAGTTACCCAAGTATGGTCGGCATTGTACACTTCGTGTCTGATCTCCGTATCGGAGTCGTTTGCGTAGACCAAGGTATTTCCCAATAACGGAGTCATTATTCGAATTTGAGCAGCGGAGACCGGTGTCGATTGACGAGCGGCACTTTTCTTTTGGTCAGCCAAGGCGAGTTGGGGAGCTGGTTTGGTATCTATCTCAGCCAGACGAAATTGGCCATCATGACGCGGCGGCTTTGCAGATTCCGCACCTGGGCCTATCTCGCCGGAAATCGACCGGGCTTCGTTGTTCATAGATTGGGCAAGTAGTTGTGCGGCGGTCGTCGAACTCGCGAAGTTTGGGTGCGCCCGCGCCCAAATAATCCACACTCTCGGCTTGGCTTGAAGTAGCGAAAATCAACAAGACGGCCATCTCGGCCAGTTTCGATCTCATCGTAGTCTCCGCTAACTCGTTAGGCAGTTAGGCAAATCATTGACTAGAATTTGTTCCGAAATCCTAAGTGCCAGCCTGTTTTTCCACCACAAGATGTGGAGCTAAATTTTTGCTGGGCCACGATCTGTAGCGCGTCGTCAATGCAACGTAGAATGTAGAGGCGAGGGATGCAATATCAAGAAACAGCAGGTAACGATAATCGCAAGCAATGGAGATCACGAAGAAGCTGGAGGCGAAAGCAATCGCGCTAATGAGCATCATGGCGATCGGGATGTCGGGCGGCCTCCGGCGACGGAGTAAAAAAACCAGTACCGCGCATGCCAGAACCAAGTAGGTGACATGGGACAATATGGGTGTACCGATGAAGAACCGGACATAAGAGTCCAGCGCGGCGTCTCGTCCATCCCAACGCGGTTTGAGCCCGAGAAACTGCAATTCTGCCGGGGGATCGGCGGTGATGCCCAATTCATCAGGTACGCACGCATTTAAGTCCGGTGCCATGAAGACCCATCGAAAGACGCCAGCGCGAACCTTGAGATATAGCAGCGGGTGATGAACGATGAGATCGAACCATTGCTGCGGAATCATTGCCGACTGCGGGTGGTCCAATAATTTGCCGAAGGCCGGCGGCTCCGTAAGGGGATCGTTGTTTTGCGGAGAATAGAGCCGAACGCCGATGGTTCGTATCGCGGTCTCACTCCCGGGATCGGCGCTTCTAATCTCATCGAGAGCCAAGCTCGGCCGCGCTACGACTGCGCCGACGACATCATAGAACTGCAGCAGCCTGATTTGTTCGAGGGTAGCCGAATTCCCGACCATTCGGGTTGTCAGTAGAACAAGTGCCAATGATGCCATAATGCCGGCTATGGCAAAGGCTCCCGCTCCATAAAAGATCGCGCGCACGCGGGCACGATGGGGCTCGTTGCGGGCCGCGATCCAGCCCACAGCAACCGTCGCACCCAACATGGCAAGGATGCCGTTCTGCCTGACCAGCGCTGCAAGCGCTGAGAATGCCAATGCGACAACAATTAAGAAAAAGCGCAAACGGCCGTTCGGCCACCAGGCGCTAACGAGTGCGAGACAGACGAACGCAGCAATGGCCGAGGCCGCAAACAGAACGTCCTTCCAAACTGTTCCGGGATAGATGAGCAGCTGCGGCGTGAGCACGCAAAACGCCGCCACGCCGACCGCTGCCCATGACGGTTTCGGGGCAATCCATAGAAGCGAAAGAAAACTTGCGAACAGCAAAGTCGTGTCGAACACGACGAACAGGCTCGCTCCCGGAACAATATGGTCGGCTATACCGAGCATCCAGGACATGATCGCCGGATGCCAATTGCCGTAAACTCCAGTCCGCCCTTCGTAGAGCTGGATTATGCCGTCGTAGCCGATATGGCCCGGCCAATTGACCGCCAGCGAAATTGCAAATCCCATAACGAAGATCGCGACAACGACGCCAACGCGCGTTGATTTTGCCCTATCGCTATGCACGAGTTCCCCCACACGGTTTAATGTATGTGGTGCGGATGGCGCGCGCACCTGACCATCGTCTTCATGTGCCCCCTGGTGTTGCAAAGCGCTCGGAGAAACTCCATGGCGCGCAAATAGTGTGTCGCCTCTCAAATAGATCGTGCGCTTTCGACGCGGACAAGCCTGGGCTCGATTACCCCGTAACAGGATGGCATGGGGCTGCGCCCGTTTTGCACCCCAACTGGACGCAATTCACACTTCGTTCTTCGCTTTAATTCGGGAATGCTCACGTTTTCCGATTCGGCGGTGCGATCGAAAGCCATATTTTTCAATGGTTTCTGGTGCCGGAGGTGAGAATCGAACTCACGACCTACCCCTTACCAAGGGGTTGCGCTACCACTACGCTACTCCGGCCACCGCGGACCGAGGCTGAGCCCCGCCCGAAAGGAGGGCTGCTATAGCCTATGGCCGGGCGTAAGGGAAAGGCTCCCGCATGGGGAAATCGCTCAAATCCGCGGATCGTCAACAGCGGCTTGCCGCCGCGCTCCGGGAGAACCTAAAGCGCCGCAAGGCGCGCGATCGCGCAGCAGCCGAGGACCATAGGGAGCACGGCGATCCGCCAGGCGGCGATCGCCCCGGCGTTGGCCGGCCTGCAGACACCCAGCGGGATGTTTCGCAATCCGATTAACTTGGGTCACTTTTGGTGCTGTTGCCTCGGCCCACCACAGGCTAAAACCGGTCGCGAAAGCTTACGCCCGTCTGAGGGGATATGGACAAGATTAGAATAAGGGGCGGGGCCCGGCTCAAAGGTGAAATCCCGATCAGTGGTGCCAAGAATGCGGCTTTGCCGTTGATGGCCGCTTGCCTACTGAGCGACGCGCCGCTCACCCTCACCAACGTGCCAAAGCTGGCGGATGTGGCGTTTATGGGCGATTTGCTGCGGCTCTTTGGTGTCTTAGTCGAATGGACGCCGGGCAGGGCGCTGGGCGAGGGCGGCCGCTACCGCCTATGTGCCGCGAACCTCTCGGGCACGACGGCCGATTACGACATCGTCCGCAAGATGCGTGCGAGCTTCGTTGTGCTGGGCCCGCTTCTGGCGCGCATGGGTCACGCCAAAGTGTCGTTGCCGGGCGGTTGCGCCATCGGTGCGCGGCCGGTGGATTTGCATCTCAAAGCCTTCGAATTGTTGGGCGCCAGTGTCGAATTGTCGGACGGCTATGTCATCGCCAGCGCGCCGCGCGGCTTGAAAGGCGCCACCATTGAATTTCCTTTTGCCTCGGTCGGGGCGACGGAGAATGCGCTGATGGCCGCCACGCTCGCGGATGGGCGCAGCGAAATCGTCAATGCCGCGCGCGAGCCCGAGATCGACGATCTGGGTCAGTGCCTGATTGCTATGGGCGCCCGGATCTCGGGTCTCGGCACTTCGCGCATTGTCATCGATGGCGTGAAAAGCTTGCACGCCGCGGAGCATTCCGTGCTGCCCGATCGCATCGAAACGGGGACCTATGCCATGGCGGTGGCGATCGCCGGCGGCGAGGTGGAACTCACCGGCACGCGCGCCAACCTCATCGGCTCGGTCATCGCTTTGTTGGAAGCGGCTGGTGCGCATGTCGTGGAAACCAATCGCGGGTTGTCGGTCGCCCGCAACGGCATCCGTCCGATCTCGGTGTCGGCCAACACCATGCCGTTTCCGGGATTTCCCACCGATCTTCAAGCGCAATTCATGGCCTTGATGGCAACCTCGGAAGGCGTCTCGCATATCAAAGAGACGATCTTCGAGAATCGTTTCATGCATGTGCCGGAACTCTTGCGCATGGGCGCCGACATCAAAGTCGAAGGCGACAGCGCCGTCGTGACCGGCGTGCCGCGTCTGAGGGGAGCGCCGGTGATGGCGACGGATCTGCGTGCCTCCTCCAGCCTGGTGCTGGCCGGGCTCGCGGCGGAGGGCGAAACCATCGTCAATCGCGTCTATCATTTGGATCGCGGCTTCGAACGGCTGGAAGAAAAACTCTGCCGGGTCGGCGCCGACATTGAACGGATACCGGCATGAGCGCACGCGAACCCGTTTTGGCCGCTCAGGACGGCGAGGATTTGGAGATCATTTCCGCGCGCCTGCAAGATGCCGTCGCCAAGATCGGCGATCTCGTTTATTTGTCGAAAAAGCGCCGTTTCGTGGCTTTGTTCAATCGTTTCAAATGGGAAAACGGCAAGCGCGGGGCTTTGCGGGTGCGCGCGGGTCTGCATTTCGACGGCGTGTTGTCGGTGCGTTCGAACAAACTCAAGCGCGGCGCTCCGGGCGCGGTGGTCTCGCTCTTGGCGATCCGCTTTACTCCGCATGTGCCGGAAGATCCGGCCGGCAAAATCGAACTCGTCTTTGCCGGGGGCGGCAGCATAATGCTCGACGTCGAATGCGTGGATGCAGGTCTTGCCGACGTCAGCGGCGCTTGGGCGGCGCGCGGCCGTCCGGCGCATGAAGAGAGCTGATATGGTACGGCGCCTCGACGCGCGCGCTGCGGATTTCGCCGGCGCTTTCGACACGCTTCTCTCGGCGAAGCGCGAGACGGATGAAGATGTCTCGGCGGCGGTGCGCGCCATCATCGCCGATGTGCGCACCCGCGGCGATGCGGCGCTGATCGATTACAGCGAACGTTTCGACAAGGTGCAGCTCACCGCCGCCGCGCTGCGCCTCTCGTCTCAAGATATCGCTGCGGCGGAAGGACAATGCGGTCGTGAAGCGCTAAGCGCGCTCGATGTCGCGGCCAAACGGATCGAGGATTATCACCGTCGCCAGCTTCCCCCTGACACTCTATATACGGACTCCATCGGCGCTCAGCTCGGTTGGCGCTGGACGGCGCTCGATAGTGTCGGGCTTTATGTTCCGGGCGGTACGGCCAGTTATCCCAGCTCCGTTTTGATGAACGCCATCCCGGCGCGGGTGGCGGGCGTCAAGCGTGTCGTTATGGTGACACCGGCCAGCGGCGGCGCCATCAATCCCTTATCGATCGAAGCGGCGCGCCGCGCCGGCGTGAGCGAGATTTACCGCATCGGCGGCGCCCAAGCGATCGCGGCACTGGCCTTCGGTACGCAATCCGTCATTCCGGTCGACAAGATCGTCGGTCCCGGCAATGCCTATGTCGCGGCGGCCAAGCGCGAAGTCTTCGGCCATGTCGGCATCGATTCCGTAGCCGGGCCGTCCGAGATTCTGATCATCGCCGATGGCGACAACGATCCCGATTGGATCGCCGCCGATCTTCTCTCGCAAGCGGAGCACGATGCCTCTTCGCAGAGCATCCTCATCACCGACGATTTCGCCTTTGCGCGGAAAGTGGAGGATGCCGCGGCGCGCGCGCTGGCGCTTCTGCCGCGCAAGGAGATTGCCGCAAAAAGCTGGCGCGAATACGGAGCGATCATCGTCGTCGAAAAGCTTGAAGATGCCGCGCCACTGGCCGATCGCATCGCGCCCGAGCATCTGGAGATCGCGGTCGCCGATCCGGGGGCCTGGCTCAAACGGGTGCGTCATGCCGGCGCCATCTTCCTCGGCCGCCATACGCCCGAGGCTATCGGCGATTACATCGCCGGACCGAACCATGTTTTGCCGACCGCCCGCACGGCGCGTTTTTCGTCCGGCCTGTCGGTGCTGGATTTCTTAAAACGCACGACCTTGCTGTCCTGCTCGCCCGAGGCCATCGCGACGCTGGGACCCGATGCCATCGCGCTCGCCGAAGCCGAAGGATTGGACGCCCATGCGCGTTCCGTCGCTGCCAGGTTGAATGCGCGCCCCCGCGGTTGAGCCATGAGCGAGCTGTCGCCGTTCCGTCTGGTCAGCGTGAAGCTGGAAGAGCGAGAGGATTTCCGCCGTACGCGCGAGATGGAGCATGAGCGTGAGATTGCGCTGTACGATCTTCTAGAGGCCAACAGCTTCAAGCCGATGGGATCGCCGGGCGGGCCCTATGAATTGATTCTGCGCATTGGAGAGCGCCGTCTTACCTTCGATGTTCGGCTGGTCGGCGGCGAACAGCACGGGACGTTCATCCTTTCGCTGACGCCGTTCCAGCGCGCCATCAAAGAATATTATGAGATTTGCGATAGCTATTTCAGGGCCATCCCCAACGAACCTTCGACACGCATCGAATCCCTCGATATGGCGCGGCGCAGCATGCACAATGACGCCGCCGAGCTCCTGCGCGAAAGACTGAAGGAGAAGATCGAACTTGATTTCGATACCGCACGGCGGGTTTTTACGCTGATCTGCGTGCTGCAAATGAAAGGGTAGTCTTTCCTCCCCCGTTTACGGGGGAGGTGCTGAGCGAGCACTTGCGAGCGAAGCGGAGGGGGCAGACGCGGTTGTTTGCCCCCCAGGCCGCCTGCGGCGGCACTCCCCCCGTAAACGGGGGGAGAAAGCGATATCGCCCTCGACCGGGAATGGTGGGCGATTTGATTTGAACAGACCCCGCCAAAGATGCCCACATTAGCGCGGATGCGCCGCCGCAAACCCTTGCTTTTGGCCGATTTCGGTGCATTCTCCCGGCCGGATTTGCGTATTAACTTTGAGGTCGAATGGCTAAGGAAGAACTTCTCGAATTTGAAGGCACGGTCGTCGAACTGCTGCCCAACGCGACCTTCCGCGTGAAGCTGCAGAATGAGCACGAGATCATCGCCCATACCGCGGGCAAGATGCGCAAGAACCGCATCCGCGTGCTGACCGGCGACAAGGTGATGGTCGAGATGACACCCTATGACCTCACCAAAGGGCGTATCACCTATCGTTTCAAATAGTCCCTCGGACCGGTTGGGCCTTGTGCTGGCGAGCGAAAGCCCGCGGCGCAAGATGCTGCTGGCGCAAGCCGGTATTGTGCCCGATGCGATCCGCGCCGCCGCCATCGACGAAACTCCGCTAAAAGACGAATTGCCGCGCGAACACGCTTTGCGCCTGGCCTGCGAGAAGGCGCGTGCCGTGGCGATGCACCACGCCGAGGCGGCGATGCTGGTGCTGGCCGCCGACACGGTTGTCTCTTGCGGACGGCGCATTTTGCCCAAAGCGGAGAGTGCCGACACGGTGCGCACATGTCTGGAATTGTTGTCCGGCCGCCAGCATCGAGTGACCACCGCCGTCGCACTCGTCCAATCCGATCGGAAGATCCGCACACGTATTGTTGTCACCGCGGTCGCATTCCGCCGCCTCACGGTTTGCGAGATCGAGAGCTATGCCCAAAGCCGGGAAGGCGAAGGCAAAGCCGGCGGCTACGCCATTCAAGGCCGGGCCGAGATTTTTGTCCGCCGCATCAACGGATCTTATTCGAATATCGTCGGCTTGCCGCTGGCCGAAACCGTCATGCTGCTGAGAGGGTGCGGGTACAATTAGAGCCAGGTTACTTGTTCTTCTGGTGTTTCTCCATCGCGGTCCCTATAGCAACGCCGATCCCCGCGCCCAAAGCGACGCCGACCCCGATACTGCCGAACGCTGCGCCCAGGGCCGTGCCGACGCTGACTCCAACGCCGATCCACAGGCCTAATGTGACGCCCGCCTGCTTTTTCTTCTCGCCTGTCGAGTTTGATGCCATGTCCCAGCCTCCAAAATGAAATCCGAACTTTATCTCCAATTCAAGCGCAGTTCGCCGTGGAAACGCCACTGCCGTCCATGGCGAAAACCGCGGACGGCAGTGGGCATTCCTGATCCGTTTCAGCCCAAGGGCAGAACGGTCCGTTTGTAGGTTGCGTTGGTGACGATGGCAAAGCTGCCATAACAGGCAAGCGTGCCGCACACCAAGCCCAGCCAGCCGCCGATTTGCGATACTTGCGGCATCGCCAAAAGAGCGCCAGATCCGAGCAGGAAGAAGGTGATCCACAAAGTCAGGAAGACCAGGAACAGCAAGCGCGAAAGCTTGAAGGTGCTGATCCATAGATACAGCGTGAATACGCCCCACAACAACAGCGCCACCCCGATCGTGCTTCCCGCGCCCTTCAGATCCAATATCCCGTTGTGGCCGAGCATCAGCAGAAGCGCGAACCACCACCAGAACGCGCCGTAACTCAGGAAAGCAACCGTTCCAAACGTATTGCCCAATTTCACTTCCATCAACCCGGCGACGATCTGCATCGATCCACCGAACACGATGGCAAGGGGAATCACCACGCTCTCGCCGGCCGCGGGTAAAACCCCGGCGTTGATCAAACTCAGCAAAACAGTAGTCATACCAAAGCAAATCAGCCCAAGCGCCGCAGGATTGACCTGTGGCGCGTTTTCGTTGGCCATCTTTTCCTCCCAGTGGATTTTCTAACGATTGGTCAGACGCAGGGAACTTTGTTCGGACTCTCGGACAGCGCCAATATTCACGATGGCGCTTGTCTGATATTCCCCAGACGAACTCGGGGCGATGATAGAGCATTATTGCCGTCGATTTCCGGCACAAGCCAAGAATATCGGCTGAGGCGACGCCGGCCGCGCGGAGATATTCGTGCGCCGTATCAGTGGTTTTGTTCGAATACCGGCGGTTTGCCGCTAGCGGAAACCTTCACGCCGCCGCGACTCGGCAAACATTTTTCATCATAGCGACGTTCTGCAAAGCGAACTGCCGCCCGTGGCGAAACCACGGACGGCAGCGCATTTGCGTATTGTCTTGACGGTTCAGCCCATCGAAAGAACAGGGCGCTTGTAGGTTGCATTGGTGACGATGGCGAAGCTGCCATAGATGGCGAGCGTGCCGCACACCAGACCCAACCAGCCGCCCATTTGCGATAGCTGCGGGATTGCGAACATGGCGCCAGATCCCAGCAGGAAGAAGGTCACCGACAAGGTTAGGAAGATCGCGAACAGCAAGCGCGAAAGCTTGAAGGTGCTGACCCACAAATAAGTCGAGAACACGCCCCACAGCATAAGTGCCGCGCCGATGGTGCTCCCCGCGCCCTTCAGATCCAGAATGCCGTTGTGTCCGAGCAGGAGCAAGAGCGCAAACCACCACCAGAACGCGCCGTAACTCAAAAACGCGACCGTTCCGAAGGTGTTGCCTTGCTTTACTTCCATCAACCCGGCGATGATCTGGATCGATCCGCCAAACACGATGGCAAGGGGAATGACGACGCTCTCGCCGGCCGCCGGCAAAACGCCGGCATTGATCAAACTCAGCAAGACCGTGGTCAAACCAAAACTAATCAGTCCAAGTGCCGCAGGATTGACCTGTGGTGTATTTTCGTTTGGCATTATTCTCTCCCCGTTAGTTAGAACTCTGTCCAGTCTTCTGCTTCGCTTTCCGGATTCGGCTTAGACTTGAGGGCCGTGGCCCCGCGCCGAACAGGTGCACTCGCCGGCTGACGTGGTGCCGGCGCCGGCTTTGCCCGCGGTGTCGATTCGGCTCGCTTTTCCGCGGCCGGGCGTGCTTCCGGTGTGCGTTGCGCGGCCGACTTGTTGCGCGCGCCGACGTCGAAGAACGAGACGAGGTTCGACAAGGCTTGGGTTTCCGAAGCCAGGTTGCGCGAAGCTGCCGTGCTTTCTTCGACCATGGCCGCGTTTTGCTGCGTCACCTGATCCATTTGACCGACGGCGACATTGACCTGTTCGATGCCGGTGGATTGTTGCTCGGCAGCCTTTGCCATTTCGGTGACCAACGAATTGATCTGCACCACTTGGTCGACGATACGCTTGAGAGCCTGACCGGATTCGCCGACATATTTCACACCGGCACCGACATGCTCGCTGGAGGTCTTGATCAACGTCTTGATCTCCTTGGCCGCTTCGCTCGAACGCTGCGCCAAAGCGCGCACTTCGCTCGCCACGACCGCAAAGCCCTTGCCCGCATCGCCGGCCCGCGCCGCTTCGACGCCGGCGTTCAGCGCCAGCAGATTGGTCTGGAAGGCGATCTCGTCGATCACCCCGATGATATCTGTGATCTGTTTGGAGGATTGTTCGATTTTATCCATCGCGCTGATCGCCGTGGCGACGACGCGTCCGCCTTCTTCGGCAGCCGCTTTCGCGGTTGTGACATTGACGCTCGCCTCTTTCGAATTGGCGGCTGTCTTCTTCACCGTGGCCGTAATCTCTTCGAGCGCGGCAGCGGTTTCTTCCAAGCTGGCCGCCTGTTGTTCCGTCCGGCGGGAAAGATCGTCGGCGGCTTGCGAGATTTCGTTGGCGCCGGTGCTGATGGTGTCGGCTCCGGCCAAGACGGAATTCATGGTCTCTTGGAGACGCGTCAGGGCGGCGTTGAAGTCGACTTTCAGTTTTTCGTATTGACCGGAAAACTTGTCGTCAATCCGCACGGTCAAATGACCTTCGGACAGATTGGTGAGACCCGAAGCGAGAGCCTCGACGACCTTGTTCTGCTCCTCCATCTTGGCTTCTTGTTCCTGCTCCATGGCCGTAATGTCGCTCATGTAGTTCACGACTTTGTACGGCTTGCCCCAGGAATTGAGGATGCCAACATAAGTAGCCTGTATCCAGAAGGGTGAACCGTCTGCGCGCTTGCGCTTGAATTTCTGCGCTACACTTTCACCGCGGCCGAGTTTTTCCCAGAATGCTTTGTATTCGGAGCTCTTGGCATATTCCGCATCGACGAAGATGCTGTGATGGCGTCCCACGATGTTGGAAAGCTGTTGACTTCAGCAAAGTCAAGAAATTCGGGTTGGCCGTGATGATCGTGCCGTCGGGTTTGTATTCAATGACGCTCCACGTCTTGCTGATGCTTGCGAGCTTTGCCGCGTTCTCCTTGTCCGAACTAATCATCAGCAAAACAACCAATCCGCAGACAACGACCGTTGCCCCAACGACCGCTTCCTGCACAACTAGGTTGGTGCCCGATGCCGGACCGAAATGGAAATACGCAAGGACGATCACAGGCAGCAGATATGCAGCTGCCATAATGAGTGTACGGACTGCCGGCGGAATTCGCTGTAGGTCAAACATGGAAGTCATGGGCGCCCCCATAAGGAGTTATGGACGTTGTCTTTGATGCGGCGGCGTCCCGCGCATATCTGCGAGGCGCCTTGTGCACCGGTTGCGCTCAGGCTGGGGCAACCCCTCTTGATATTTAGTGAAATTATAAGTAATGCCCGGCGGCGGATTTTTGGCGGTTTAACGTTTGATTAGCGATTGACTCTGTCACCGGTCCGCGCACGCAATTGGTTGTGCTTGCTGGATTAATCAACATTCCGGTTGCACCCTGAATGAAGCGCAGGTTGAGAGTTCTCGCCAGGCGCGAATTTCTTTCAATCCAATTCGAAGCCTCTGGCACGACAATCGAGCTGCGTCAGATTGTCCCTGTGCGGATAATTTGGGCTGTGGCGGCGTCCGGTGCGGACCTGCTCTGTCATCCGTACACGGACCGGAGCGACGCGGCCATGCTCGTACTCGTGATGGGCGGCCCGCACCAACGAACGCCATGGCAATCTACGGAAGAAATTCCCATTTCGGCGCAATCGTGTCGCAAGATATTGCAGCCGAAGGCGTGATCGAACACTACTTTGCTCGCTTTAGGCGACCAACCTCAAGGCCCGATCGTGCAGGAAATTCTCATCAACGCCGGCGTGGCGGAAATTCGTGTCGCCGTCGTCGAGGACGGCAAGCTCCAGTCGCTGACCTGCGAGCGGGTGTTCGACATTGCTGCGAGTGGCGGGCGCAGCCTGGTCGGCGATATCGTGCTGGGGCGCGTGCAACGCGTATTGCCTGCCGTGCAAGCCGCCTTTGTCGCAATCGGCCGGGAACGGTCGGGGTTCCTCGGCGCCCGCGAAGCCCATTGCCTCGGCGCTCACACCGGCGAGATTGCCATCGGCGATCTGGTGCACGAAGGCGATGCGGTTCTGGTGCAAATTATCAAGGATCCGATTGGCGAAAAGGGCGCGCGGTTGTCGGCGTCCATCGCCATTCCGGGGCGTCTCTGTGTGCTCACGCCCTATCAACCGCACATCACCGTTTCGCGCCGTATCGATGACGAGCGCGAGCGCGAACGCCTATTGGCGCTGGGCGAAGTTCTTATCGCAGAGGGCGACAAGGATCTCGTCGCCGGGGCCGGTTATATTTTCCGCACCGCTTCCATTGGCGCCTCGCTCGAGGATGTGCGCAAAGACGCCCGCCGTCTGGCGCAGCTCTGGCAATCCATTCTCGCGGCCCGCAAAAAGGCCGAACCCCCCAAATTGTTACATCGCGATCTCAATGCCATCGAGCGCGTTCTGCGCGATCTGGTGCGCGAGGACACGGCGCGGATTGTGATCGACGATGCCGAAGCCGCCGAAATCGCGCGGGCTTATTCCCGCCTCGCCATGCCGCAATCCGCGGACCGTATCGTCCAGTTCTGCGGTCCGGGTGATTTGTTCGATACCAACGATCTGGAAGCCGATATCGAGGGCTTGTCCAATACGCGCGTCGCTCTCAGCTCCGGCGGCTGGATCACCATTGAAGGCACCGAGGCGCTGACCGCCGTGGATGTCAATTCGGGAAGCTTCACGCATTCGCCCGGTCTTGAAGACACCGGCCTGGCGATCAATCTTGAAGCGGCGCGCGAGTTGGGACGCCAAATCCGTTTGCGCGGCATCGGCGGGCTCATCGTCGTCGATTTCATGCATATGGAAGAGGCCGAGCACATGGATCGGGTCCTCGAAGTCCTGCTGCAAAGCCTCACCAAGGATGGGGTCCCGGTGACCATCTCGCCGATGTCGCAGTTCGGTTTGGTCGAGATTACACGCAAGCGGGTGCGCGAGCCGCTCGTGGCATTGCAGGGCGAAGAATGCCCGGCATGTTCGGGGCATGGTTTGGTCCGCAGAGCCGATGTCGTGGCGATGGATGTTCTGCGGCGCGTCCAAGCCAGCGCGCGCGCTACGCCGGGCCAAGCCATCTGCGTTCATGCCGCCCCGGATGTTGTGCGTTGGATAGAAGAGCAGGGAAAATCCCTGCGTCTGGCTTTGGCGCAAAAGGGTGCCGCCCGGGTCAGTTTTGAAGCGGATAAGACTTATTCTAGGGAGAGGTTTGATGTCGCAACCGTCGTCTAAGGCGAGGGCAAATCAGCCGCTGGAGGGCCTCTGTCCGATTTGCAAAAAACACGCCGTCGCGCAATTTCGTCCCTTTTGTTCAAGGCGTTGCGCCGATCTCGACCTAGGGCAATGGCTCAAGGGAGGCTATGCGATCCCGGCTGTCGAGCACAGGACGCCGAAGCCGATAATCCGTATAGCGAATTGCCGCACCCTTATTAGGGTTATCTCACCCTCTGATAGAGTTGCCCCAACGTAAATAAAAAAGAGGGGAACGCTATGCGTCGTTCAGCAATCACAATTCTTTGCGCTTTGTGTCTGACATCCGCATCGGCTTACGCGACGGGATTTGGTCTGCGCGAGGTCAGCGCCAGCAGTTTGGGCATGTCTTATGCCGGCGCCGCCGCGAACGGCGACCATGCTTCGACATTATTTTTCAATCCGGCCCTTCTCTCCGATGTAAAAGACTTCGACGTTTCCGTCAGCGCAACCGGCATCTTGCCGACCACGTCCGGAACGTTTAGCGCCACCACGGCGGCCGGCACGCCGATCGGTGGAAACGCAACGCCGCACGGCATCGTCAACACCGCGCTGGTCCCGTCCTTCTCCGTGCGCGGGCGTCTATCGGATTCGGTCACGGTCGGACTGACATTCACCGCTCCGTGGGGGATGATCACCGACTACAGCAACAACTGGGTCGGCCGCTACTACGCGACGATGAGCGATGTGAAATCCTACAATGTCACGTCCTTGATCGCTTATCAGCCGATTCCGGAACTCTCCTTCGGAGCGGGCGTTCAAGTGCAGTACACCAAGGGTACGCTGAGCAAAGCGATCGATTTCGGTACGATCGGCGCCCTTTACCACATTCCGGGTTCCGTACCCGGCGGCATGGATGGCTTCGTATCGCTGAAGGCCGACAGTTGGGCGCCCGGCTATGTGCTAGGCGTTCTTTGGAAGCCGCGCGGCGATTTCTCGCTGGGTCTGTCTTATCGTTCGCAAATCAATCACGTGCTGGGCGGCAACGAGAAATACACACTGGACGCGACGGGCTTGGGCGCGATGCTCAGTGGTGCAACCGGCATGTTCACCAACACAACGGCGAAGGCCGATTTTTCGACGCCTTCCGTGGCAACCGTGGCGGGGCGCTGGCAGATCAACGATCAATGGAATCTCAGCGCCACCGTCGACTGGACCGGATGGTCTGCTTTCAAGCAATTGCTGATCACCAGCGGCAACGTGCACCAACCCGCCGATCTGACGGATATGAATTGGAAGTCCAGCTGGTTGGGTTCGCTCGGCACCGAGTACAAGCCCAACGAGACATGGACGCTTCGCTTGGGCACGGCCTATGACGAGACGCCCACGGACACCGCGTACCGCACGCCGGGCATCCCGGATTCGAGCCGGATATGGATCTCCAGCGGCGTCGGCTATCGCTGGAACCAGCATCTCGACTTCGATCTGGCGCTGGCGCATCTGTTTAGCGGTCACGCACAAATCGCCTTGCCGGTGACGGGTCCCGGCAATGCGGCGCGTGGTTCGCTCAACGGAACGGTCAATATGGATGTCACATTGGTAGGGCTTGAAGTCACCTACCACTAGCTGGCAGTCCATTGGGGGGCAGGCCGGGGCACGGCCGGAGGATTTCCGGCAGTGCCCCGGTTTTTTGTCACTTTGCCGGCGGAGAGGTGTTCTGCTGCTCCGGCCCCGCTGGACACAGGCCGTTTGCTTGCCTAAAAAGCCCGTCCTCCGTGGGGCAATCCCAAGGATGCCCAGGTAGCTCAGTTGGTAGAGCAGCGGACTGAAAATCCGCGTGTCGGTGGTTCAAATCCGCCCCTGGGCACCAGCGATCCCACCGAAGGATCGAGCAGAGCAATAAGATTACCAGTAATATCAAAGCGTAAGGGCTCGCCCTGCCTCCTGGGATAGACCGTAATCTTGTTGACCAGGCCCCTCAAAAGTCTTAGTGCCTCGACGTCGCGGCCCTCGGCAATCGAAGTGCTTAGGGTGTCGATGGCTGACAAATACTGCTCCAATGCCTTTGGATGCAGCGTGATTACGTCTGGCGAGGGCGTTCCAGCTAGTTTTTCTTCGATTTTTGCTGCTTCGGCTTCCAACTCGGCGAGCCGCCGCCCGATGGCAGGCCCAGACGCAATCCCGTCGACAATCTGGTCGACGGCGCGCTCGATCTGACGGCGACATTCCGCAAGTCTTCGTTGGTCCTTGGCCCGTTCATACTCCCTCTCTCCGTCCAGGCGACGCATCTCGGCGTGATATTCGCGAACAGCCTCGGCAATCGCTTTTGGATGGGCGAGTTGCTCGCGCAACGTGGCAATAACCGCATGCTCGATCGTATCGAGATAAATCTTGCCGCGGTTGTCGCAGTCTCCGCTTTCGCGCACACGTGAGCAGCGTGCGACCGGCCGGCCATGATCATTACCCGCCGAAACCATTCCCGAGCCACACGACGGGCATTTCAGTAGTCCCGATAAGAGCCGCTTCGGTGCGCGATGCATCGTGTGAGGCCCGCGACGGCGAGCATTCATTTGCACTTGGACAGACTGCCAAAGCTCTTCCTCAACGATCCGCAAGTGTGGCGCGTCGGCGCGCTGCCATTCCGATTGGGGATTGATCCGCGGAACGCGTTTTCCCGTCGCCGGGTTTTTCATTTTGCCAACTTTGTTCCAGACGATCACACCGCGATATATCTCGTTCGCGAGTATGCCCGATGTGCGTTTCGCATTTCCGTTGATTGTCGAAGCGTTCCATGCGCGTCCGCGATAGGGCTCGATTTTGTCGATGTTCAGCCTTTGTGCAATTTCTCGCGGTGTTGAACCTGAGCCATACTCCATGAAGATGCGCCGCACGATCGCGGCTTCGGGTTCGCAAATCTCGTGTTCGCCGGGACGGCCTGGGATTGGCCGATAACCATAAGGCAGGCCTCCGGCGCGTTGACCCGCGCGCAGCTTGCCGGCCAGTCCGCGCCGCGTCTTGTTTGCCAAATCGGTAAGATAAAGTGCGCCAACGAGCCCGCGCACACCAATCTGGATCTGGTCCGCCTTTCCATCATGCACGGCAATGATAGGTACACCTGCGAAATTCGCTTCTTTCCAGATGTTCGACAAATCACCCATATCGCGTGAAAGCCGATCCAGTGCCTCAACTACGATGACGTCGCACCGACCATTCTTGGCGTCGGTTAGTAAACCGGCGAGCCCGTGGCGTCCATGAATCGATGCGCCTGAAATGGCGCGATCGCTGTGTTCCGAGACGACCGCAAAACCTTCCCGTTCGCAAAAGACCCGACATAGTGCGAACTGATCGGCGATCGAACTTTCACTTTGAAGGTCGCTTGAAAACCTGGCGTAGAGTCCGGCGCGCATCATGCCAATTACTTTCGATTGGGTTTTTCCACAGAAACGTCAGCGTTGGCTCCCGACTTGTCCAAGCGCCGACGGTCATATTCTTCACGGGCGAGCCGGCGCGCAATAGCTTTGGCAATCTCCATAATGATTTTATTTGGCTGTGGACCTTGTGCGCGACCGTCCTGTGATCGCTCTGGCGATGTCGTCACCACATGGTTTGGATCATGCGTGTCCGAATTCATGCGGATGATCTGTGCCCATCGCCTGAATCATTTTGTGCTGGATCACCGGGTTTCCAGCCAGGAAGATGCGCTTCAACGTTCTTTGCAGCGGAGTTCACTGCTAACCCTCGTCGTTTTTTTTTCAGAAACGATGTAGTCAGCGAGATGAGGCAGCGGTCAACGGAGATCGAAGTCTGTTCGTAGAATCGCGCATGATTGGCTGCGAAACGGACGGCTTACCTTTCAGCGCAACAGTTTGGCGATCGCATCGCGCGCAAGGGCGTTTTCTTCCGGCAATCCGATCGAAATGCGGACCCAGTGATCGAGAGGCGGAAAGGCTCGTGCGATCTCGATACCTTGGGCGAGAAGTGCGGCTGCGATCTCGCTATGCGGCCTGCCTGTTTCGAAGAAAACGAAGTTTCCACGCGAATCCGCATGACGGATTTTCAGATGGTCTAGCAGAGAATTCCATTTTTCACGCTCGGCGATCACCTTGGCGCGCGTCGCGGCGATATATCGCGCGTCGTGCAAACTGGCATCGGCAGCGACGATGGCCAGCCGATTGAGCGTATGGACTTCACCGATCCCTATGCGCCGCAGAGACGCGACAACGCCGCTCGGCGCAACCGCATAGCCCATGGCAAGGCCCGCAAGGCCGAAAATCTTTGCAAAAGTGCGAAACACAATGACGTTCTCGCCTTCGCGTATCAGCTCGATGGCGGACTTTTTCGCGAAGTCAGGCTCGAATTCGAGATAGGCTTCATCGACGATGACAACGGCGCGTTTCGAAACGTCACGAACGAACGACTTGAAGGTTGCGGAGTCGCTAACCGTACCCGTCGGGTTATGGGGATTGACGAGATAGACCGCGCGGGTCCGGGCGTTCACCTTTGCCGCGATCGCTACAAGATCGTTCTTCAGCTGGGCGTCCAAAGGAACCCCGACCACAATGCCACTACCCGGAGCCACGGCATCGACAAGCGCCGTATAGCCGGGTTCCGAATAAATGAATTCGCCGCCAGGGCCGCCATCCAGCGCCAAATGGAGTCCCAGAATATCGAGGATTTCACCAAGAACGATCCGATCGGCGGAAACACCCTCGCGCGCCGCAATGCTCCGGATCAGCTTCGCGGCCTCCTCGCCCGTATAACGGCACAGTTCATGACGTTCGTTACGAATTGCTTGCAGAGCAAGCGGCGAAGGGCCGAATGGGTTTTCGTTTAACGACAGACGCGCACGAATATGGCCTGTGTCCGATGAAGCAGCCTTGACCGCAGCTGGCAAACCCAATCCGGTCAACGCCAGCCCCCCGGCTTCCATCCATTCGCGTCGTGTTATTTCCGGCATCGATCGTCGCCATTCGATTTTCGGCGGTCGGACTACTTTATACTGACGGCAACATGTAACGCTGCATCCTCATTGAATGCCTTTGACCAGCGTCGTCGTGCGGCTTTGACCGTCTACCGTGACTGTCCAGGTGTCTCCGATATTGTGGGCTGCAATTGCCGAACAGAGCGGGTTGGAGACGCCCGGTGGCGGCGTTTCAAACGTGCGGCAGATGTTCTGGCCATCGATTTTCCATGTGCCTTTGAAGTCGAGACCAAAATCGGGAACCTTCATATCAAAAGTGTGATCGGGACTGTAATAGGTGTGCGTGTCCGCCATCCCTCCGGTTCCCACGACAGTATTGCCGTAGTAATTCGCCATCATGTCATCTTCGGCGAATGCTGTGCTCGCCGCGAATGCCAACGCAACGGCCATCAATAGAGTACGCATTCAACTCTCCTAATGGATATCATCGTCTCATTGAGCGCATGAAAGGAATCCATCGTGTTGGCGGCCAGCATATTATCCGACCATAAGCGCTTGCGACAAATCCTCGATCAGGTCGTCAACATCCTCAACGCCGACGGACAAGCGCACCAGAGAATCGGAAATCCCTATGCGCCGGCGCTGTTCCGGTGGAATGGTTGCATGAGTCATGATGGCGGGATGTTCGATAAGGCTCTCGACCGCTCCAAGGCTTTCGGCCAGCGTAAAGAGGTGCGTTCGCTCCAGAAAGCGCTTGGTACCGGCAAGATCGCGCTTGAGTTCGACCGTAATGATGCCGCCGAATGCCTTCATCTGTTGCTTGGCAAGTTCATGCTGCGGATGGCTGGCAAGCCCGGGATAGATAACATTCGCGACTTCGGAATGTCCTTCCAAAAAGCGGGCGATTGTCAGCGCATTGTAACAATGCCGCTCCATGCGTAGCGCCAAAGTCTTTAGGCCGCGCAATGCCAGAAAACTGTCGAAGGGACCGGCGACCCCGCCAATCGCATTCTGAAGGAATTTTACCCTCTCCGCCAAATCGGGATTGTCCCCCACGACGGCGCATCCACCCACGATATCGGAATGGCCATTCAAAAACTTTGTCGTCGAATGTACGACGATATCGAAACCGTGCTCCAGCGGCCTTTGGATATAGGGGCTGGCAAAGGTGTTGTCGACGACCGCGATCATCCCATGACGCTTGGCAAGTGTGCTGATCGCTGTGAGGTCTATCACCTGCAACAAAGGATTGGTCGGCGTTTCGACCCAGATCATTCGGGTGTTGGGACGGATAGCCGCCTCTACCGCGGCGATAACGTTCAAGTCGACGAAACTGAATTCGAGCCCTGCGGAGCGCCGGCGCACCTTATCGAAGAGGCGAAATGTTCCGCCATAAATGTCTTCCGTCGCGACGACATGATCGCCCGTGGACAAAAGTTCGAGAACCGTGGATATGGCCGCGAGCCCCGACGCGAAAGCATAACCCGCCGTTCCACCTTCAAGATCTGCGATGCAACGCTCGAAGGCGGCCCGCGTTGGATTCTGGCTGCGCGAATACTCATAGCCCTTGTGAACCCCCGGGCTTTCTTGCGCGTAAGTGGACGTGGCATAGATCGGGACAACGACTGCGCCGGTCGTTGGGTCTTGATGCTGTCCGCCATGTATCGTGCGCGTGGAAAAGGCAAGCTGGTTCCGTCTGTTGAGGTCATTACTCATGCATGCAGCCTGATATGGTTGATAAGATCGACGCGTGTAATGAGGCCAACGAATTTTTGGCCGTCACAGACCAGTGCTACCCGGTCATGTTGAAAGATCGGCAAGAGCGCATCAAGTGGCGCGGAAACTTGGAGTGTTTGCAAGGATGTCGTCATCGCTGTTTTGACAGGTTTGTTGAAGTTGGCCATGCGCTGAATTTCGGGACCTTCCACAGCGGCGAGAATGTCGCTTTCGTCGACGATGCCGACGAGGTAGCCATTCAGCAGCACAGGCAGTTGTGAAACATCGGCCGCACGCATCCGGTTATAGGCCGTGAGCAGAGTGTCATCCGGTTCGGTCATAACGGTTCCGCCGGCGTCGAAGCGGCGCGCTATAAGATCGCTTAGATCGCCCTTCAGTGCGCGCTGGAGAATGCCTTGTTCGAACGCCCAATAATCGCTGTAGATTTTGGATAGGTATTTGTTGCCGTTGTCGCACACCAGGGTCACGACGCGCTGGGGCGAGATTTGCGCCCGACAATAGCGCAGTGCCGCAGCCAGCAACGTGCCCGACGACGATCCGGCCAGGATACCTTCTTTGGAGAGCAAGGCGCGTGCCGCGTCGATGCTTTCCTTGTCGGTGATGGAATAGGCTTCCGATACCAGAGAAAGGTCCGCATTCTTCGGGATGAAATCTTCGCCGATGCCCTCAACCGCCCACGAGCCTGCCTCTATGAGTTTGCCGGTCTTGATATACGGCGCGAGCACGGATCCCGCCGGATCTGCCAATACCATCTTGGTTTTGGGCGACACGGATCGGAAGAACCGGCCCAAGCCGCTTAAGGTTCCGCCGGACCCGACACCGACGACAATCGCGTCGACATCGTGATCCATCTGCTCCCAGATTTCGGGGCCCGTTGTGCGCTGATGCGCCAGCGGGTTGGCTGGATTCTCGAACTGATTGATGTAGAAGGAGCCGGGGGTTTCCGCCGCGAGTTTTTGCGCTTTGTCCTGATAGTATTCCGGGTGCCCTTTGCCGACATCCGAGCGCGTAATGCGGACCTCGGCGCCCAGGGCGCGCAAATGCGCGACTTTCTCACGCGACATTTTGTCGGGGACAACGAGCAAAATCCGATAGCCTTTGAGAATGCCGACTTGTGCCAAGCCGATCCCCGTGTTGCCTGCAGTCGCCTCGACAATCGTTCCGCCGGGTGGAAGCTTGCCTTCCGCCTGCGCGGCGTCGATCATCGATAGAGCGATCCGGTCTTTGATTGAGCCGCCCGGATTCTGGCTCTCAAGCTTGGCGAAAAGCCGGCAAGGACCGCTGTCGAAGTGGTTCAACTCGACGAGCGGCGTGTTGCCGATCAAGTCCAGCGTCGAACGGACGGGGCGTGCGGCAGTTTTATGCTGTAGCGTCATCTCAAGAACGCGTCGATGCGCGGCAATGGGACAGTCCTAAGGAAGTGTAGTGCAACATCTTGTCGCCTCGGTGTTCGTCGGTTTATAGATATTCTATCATATCGATAGAGTAAATTGACAATAGACCTCAGGTATGGCAAATTTGCATGGTGGGCCGCTGGAATGACGAAGGCGGGATTTGCGGGTGAAACAATGGCAAAATGTGCCGCAACGTGTTGGGACGAGGTCACCGGCTTTGCCGGGTTTGCCCTTTATCTTCCCGCCGTTGCCGGCTCCGCCGACCCAAGTATTGGGGCGGTGGCTTAGGGCCTCCGCCGGGAATTCGCGCTCACCTTACAATGTGAAGCGCGTGCTTCCGTAAGCTTCGATAGAGCTTCCCAATCGTCGCGTGAGCGCTTCTCTAGATGCGCAATTCGGCGTCCAAGTATCAGGATATCGTCATGACCGATCAGGAATCGACTGGCCCCCGCGCTTCGGATCAGAAAACGAACACGGAATTGCTATTCGCGGCGGATCGACGGCATTTGCTTCATCCGCAGCATCACCCCATCGACCACCAGCAGCCTGTGCTTTGGGTGTCGGGGGATGGCCCTTATCTCATTGCCTCCGACGGGCGAAAATATCTCGACGGCTTGAGTTCGATGTGGAATGTCAATCTCGGCCATAGCCGTCGCGAACTGATCGATGCCGCACACACGCAACTTAGCACTTTGCCATTTGCGACTGCGTATGCAGGATCAAGCCACCGCCCGGTTATCGAACTTGCCTCAATGCTATCGGAGATCGTGTACCCATCGATCAAGGCATTCTATTTCACCAATGCCGGAAGCGATGCGACCGACACATCGATCCGGACATCACGCTTTTTTTGGCGGACATTGGGACGGCCCGAAAAAACCAAGATCATTGCAAGGCAGCTGTCCTATCACGGTTCCAGCGTAGGCTCTGCCAGTGCAACGGGCGTAGCGGAATTCTCCGATGTGTTTGGCCCACGCTTGCCGGGGTTTCTGCATATCGACTCGCCTTATCCCTATCGCTTCGGAGACGACAACAACGGCAAAAGTCAGGGCATAGCCGCCGCGGATTTGCTGGAAGAGGCTATTCTGAGGGAAGGACCGGAGAGCGTTGCCGCCTTCATCGCCGAGCCGATCCAAGGGGGCGGCGGTGGGGTCATCGTGCCACAGGACGATTACTTCCCACGCATTCGCGAAATCTGTAACCGCTACGAAGTGCTGCTTATCAGCGATGATGTCATCACCGGTTTTGGACGGAGTGGCCGCTGGTTCGGTTTGCAGCATTGGGGCGTGGAGCCGGACATCGTGCAGTTCGCCAAGGGCATAACCGGGGGCTACATACCACTTGGCGGTATCGGTGTTTCGGCGCGCATCAAGGATGTCCTTGATCATGCCGATCCGGGCAAGCGCTGGTGGCATGGCTATACCTATTCGGGCCACCCCGTGGCATGTGCCGTGGCGATCGCCAGCATCAATGTCTTGCGCCGGGAACGCCTTGTCGAACGTAGTGCAATATTGGGCGAGCGGCTGCTGAGCCGTTTGCGCGACGGGCTGGCCGCTCATCCGCATGTGGGCGAAGTGCGTGGTCTGGGGCTTCTAGCCGGTATCGAATTGGTGGCCGACAAGCCAACCAAACTTCGTTTTCCCTCGACAGCAAATTTTTCCGGACGCCTCAAGGCAGAGTTCATGGCGCGCGGCCTATGTACGCGCGTTCTCACCGACATCATTTGCCTTGCGCCACCTCTTATCTGCACGGACCAGGAGATCGACCGCATCGCCGACATCATCGTCGACACGCTTAACGCCAATTTCGCCACTACGGCCGATTTTGCATCGACCAACTGACACAGGAAAGGTAACGCCATGTCCCGCATCCCACTTGTCACGCCCGATACCGCCTCGCCAGACCTCAAGGCTGCCTATGAAGAGCTCGCCAAAGGGCATCCCGTTACCAACATGAAGGCAACGCTGCTGCATTCGCCGGTTGCCTTGCACGCCGTTCTCGAATGGTACGTGCTGTTCGACCGCGTGAAGCCTTTTCTCGGCGAACGCCTAGCCGTCTTGTTCTGCGACGCCATTTCGCGCGAGAACAAATGCGAACTCTGCGCAACTTTCATGCATCGCGAGATCGTGCAATGGGGCGAAGACCCGAATAACCTCAAACTCGACGATAGGGACAAGACAGTGATCGCGTTCGGGCGCCAATTGGCGGGGGATGCCAACAAGGTATCGGACGCGCTATACGCAAAACTCGAATCCTACTTCAATCACTCCCAGATCGTCGATCTGACGGTGTTCGGCACCTTGATGATCGTCAACAATCTGTTCAATAGCGCGCTTAGGGTCGAGCCGGATGCTTCGCTCGATCCTTATCGCATCGATCCCGAGAAATACTTCGCCTGATAGTAGCGTTTAGAAGGATGCCGCCATGAGCGAGCGCAAATTCGGCTTCAACACACAGCAATTGCATGCTGGTCACGTGCCGGATTCCGCGCACCGGGCTAGAGCAGTTCCCATCTATCAGTCGACATCCTTTGTGTTCAAGGATTTTGCCTCCGCCAAAGCCATTAACACGGTTGATGAGCTCGATTACGAATACAGCCGCACGGGCAACCCCACATGCGAGGTTCTGGAGGTTCGTGTCGCGGCGCTCGAAGGCGGTAGCGCCTCCCTGGCGCTCTCCTCCGGAGCAGCGGCGATAACCTATTCTATTCTCAACATCGCCAAGACCGGCGATGAAATCATCGCCGCCAACACACTCTATGGCGGATCGTTCAGCCTTCTCGCGCACACATTGCCCAAGCACGGAATCACGACCAGACTCGTCAATCCGGATAATCCGGAGAATTTTCGCAAAGCGATCAACAACCTTACGCGGGCTATTTTCATCGAAACAATCGGGAATCCGGGCGTAAACATTGTCGATGTCGAAGCGGTTGCCCGCATTGCGGAAGAAAATGGAATTCCGCTGATTGTCGATAATACATTTGCCACGCCATATTTGTTTCGTCCCTTCGACTACGGCGCAAACATTGTGGTCCATTCCGCCACGAAATATATTGGCGGTCATGGCAACAGCATCGGTGGATTGATCGTCGACGGCGGCAATTTCAATTGGGCAAACGGCAAATACCCAGACTTCACCACTCCTGATCCCGCTTATAATGGTCTGGTCCACTGGGAGAGATGGGGTAACTATCCGGGGATCGGCAATTTTGCCTTCGTTATGAAGGCGCGATTGCAGTATTTGCGCGATATGGGCGGCTGTCTCAGTCCGTTCAACGCATTTCTATTGTTACAGGGACTGGAGACGTTGTCGTTCCGGATCGAACGGCAGGTGAGTAACGCACAACGAATTGCCGAGTATTTGGAATCGCACGCCGATGTTGCTTGGGTGAATTATCCCGGCCTTAAGAGTAGTCCCTATCACAAGCTCGCGGAAATCTATCTGCCCAAAGGAGCGGGGGCGATTTTGTCGTTTGGAATCAAAGGCGGAGTGGCGCGCGTCGAGAAATTCGTCGAGGCTGTAAAAATATTTTCGTTTCTGGCAAATGTTGGGGATTCAAAATCCCTTATCGTTCATCCGACGACTGTGACGCATACGCAGTTGAATGAAGAGCAGCAGTTGCATGTCGGCATACGGCCGGAAATGATTCGTCTTTCCATCGGTACTGAGGACGTTGACGATCTCATTTGGGACCTGGAACAAGCGTTCAAGAATACGGCGTCCTAAACCGATTACCCCAGACCAAAGACCTCGCGGTAACTTTTGAGTGCGCCGAGGCTCTTCGCTTCATAAACGCCGCGGGCGATGGCCCGCGCCAGACAATCGGCGGCAAGAGAGCCCAGCCGCATCGTTTCATAGGGCTCGGTTGCGGAGAACGTTTTGGCGTTGGTCGAAACGGCGAATACCAAGTCGCCGTCGAATGGCGTGTGGACCGGACGCAACGCGCGTGCAAAACCGTCTGTTGCCATAATCGCCAGCTGCTGTAGCGCCGATCGCGAAAGATCGACGTCGGTGGCGACAATGGCGAGAGTGGTATTGGCCGCGATGCTTGGCGCATCTTTCATGTCGCCGGGAAGATCCAAATCGATCCTCCCGAAATCGGTCAATTTGCGTCCGCCGAACTCATTTTGTTGCTCCAGGGCGAACGCCCAGAAACTATCCGTTCCCGGAATAATCGGCGATCCGACGGAATTGACAACAACCAGTGCGCCAACGGTAATGCCGTCATCGGAGACCGCCGACGCGCTGCCGACACCGCCTTTGTATGCGCCGGCGCGCGCACCGAACCCGGCCCCAGCATTTCCAAGTGCAAAGTCCACATCTGCGGTTTCCGCCGCTTTCTTGCCCAATACGCGATAGGGCGGTTCGTCACCCCAGCTTTTGTCGCCGCCATTGGCTAGGTCGAACAGGATGGCGCCTGGGACGAGCGGCAAGGGTGCAACGCCTTGCTCGTAATGCACACCGCGGCCGATTTTTCCGAGATGCGAGATGACGCCGGAAGGCGCATCGAGGCCGTAAAGCGAACCACCGGACAGCACCAGCGCTTCGACCGGCAGTCCCATACTTAGCAAGTTAAGCGTTCCCGTGTCGCGTGTTCCGGGAGAGCCGCCGCGAATATCTGTTACTGCTGCAAAGGATGCGTCACCCATCAGCACGGTGACACCGGTGCGGATGCGGACGTCTTCGGCATGGCCGACCTTCAATCCCGAGACATCGGTGATGAGATTTCTCGCGCCGGTGCGGACCATGTTTGCTTTCCGTTGATGAAGCGTCGTTGAGGCGAATGTAGCTCACCTGTGGCGTTCCGGGGAGCGGATATTTTGAGAGCTCACCTATTTGCACATTTGTTCGACGTAAAATATTTTGTCGCATTTGCAATAAGTATAGTAGTTTGATAGAGTAACTAGGTTCATCATTGTTTGCTGTGTGAAATTATGTAAGGGGGTCGTGTAATGAAGCGTTTTCTGTTGGGTACGTCGGCAATCGCGCTGGCACTTGCGAGTGGTTCGCCGGTTTATGCACAAACAACGACGAACGCGTCGGATGGCGTGCAAGTCGCGGACGCCGGAACGAGGTCCACAAGAATTGAAACGGTAACGGTTACCGCTCAGCGCCGCGAAGAGTCCTCCCAAGATTTGGGAATCGCACTCAGCGTCCTGACCGACAAGGACTTGGCAGAGCGCAACATCGATACGGTTAACCAGTTGCAATTCGCCGTCCCAAGCTTTGAAGTTGTACCAGCCTTCGGCAGCGGCCAACCGGAATTCCGCCTGCGCGGTGTCGGATTCGACGATTATGGCTCGAACAACTCTTCGACGGTTGGCGTTTATCTGGACGAAGTTGCTTATCCCATTCCGGCCTCGACCCAGGGATTGTTGTTCGATATTTCGCGGGTCGAAGTGCTCCGTGGTCCGCAGGGGACGCTTTACGGACGGAACACCACCGGCGGCGCCGTCAATTTCATTACCAATAAGCCGACGGACAATTACACGGCTGGGATCACCGGCGACTACGACAGCCATGACGAATTCCGCAGCGAGGGATACGTATCCGGCCCGATCTCGGACACCTTGAAGTTCCGGCTCTCCGCGGTCACCGATCAAGGCGGCGCTTGGCAGACCAATAGGACGACAGGAGCGAGCCTGGGTGACAAGAATATCAGCGCGTTCCGTGGGCAACTCGAATGGACGCCCACGAGCAAGGTCGATTTCCTTCTCGAAGGGAATTGGGGTTACGACAAATCGGAGAGCAATGGGCTTTATTTGTTCAGTCCGCTAACCTTCAACCCAGCCCTTACGGCGGTTCCAGCGGACACGGATATCACGCATACCGGATGGGGCGGGTCGACCGCTTTTCAAGGCTTGACCGGAATCGCGCCCGACGAAAAGCCGTTCCACAATTCGGTCAATCAAGGCGTCAGTTTGCGCGCGAATTTCGATCTTGGTTTCGCGGATCTGACAAGCATCACGGCCTACCAACATTTACGGCGCCACGAATACGACGACTGGGATGCGTCGCAATACGCTTATGCCGGCGTCTACTTCGACACGGGATCGCAGGTCTTCTCGCAGGAAATCCGCTTGGCGTCGAAGGATACCGGTCCGTTCACTTGGCTCGCCGGATTGTACTACTCCAATGAATCTTTGGACGAGGCGTTCGATTCCGACTTCTGGCAGTCCTTCGGCTTCGATACCAGCACGACCTATAATCAATATGTGAATTCGATCGCGGCCTTCGCCCAGATCGAATACAGCTTCAACGACAAGCTCAAATTCATCGGCGGTTTGCGCGCCGAAGATGAAGTGCGCAAACAGAAAAATTATGTGACGGCCGGTGTGTTCGCGCCGGGTACACCGCCAACAGATTTCAGCGCGCCGGCCGATAAGTCATTGGAGAGCAAACCGCTGACCGGCAAAGCCGAACTGGAATACAAACCGTCCGATAACACCTTGTTATATGCAAGCATCAGCGAGGGCGTAAAATCGGGCGGCTTCACCTCCTACAATGTGCCGAGCGCAACGGCCGTCCCGGCGTTCAAACCCGAAGTGTTATGGGCCTATGAAACCGGCTTCAAGTCGAGCTTTGCCGACGACACGCTGCAGCTCAACGGCTCGGTATACTATTACGACTATCATAACCAGCAGGTACAATCTGCCATCTGGACAACGGCCTATGGTGCGATCGGTGCGATCGTGAATGCGCCGAAATCCCACATTTATGGCGGCGAACTCGAGGCGGAATGGCGCCCAACCCAGGACCTCTTCATAACGCAGAGCTTGGGCTACAAGGACGGCAGCTTCGACAACTTCACCGGCCTGAACATTGCCGACAGCTCGGTTGCCGGAACTGCGGTCTACGTAAATTACAAAGGCGCCAAGGTGGGATTCCCGCCCTTGAGCTACAACGGCTCAATTTCCTATCAATGGGATTTGGGAGGGTACGCGCTGGAGCCCGAAGTGGATTATGCCTTCCACGATCAACGCAAGCCGTTGCTGCTCGGCCCGACCTACAACATACCTTCTTATTGGCTGGCAAATGCCAATCTGACGTTATCGCCCACGAACGGTCCATGGGATGTGACGTTGTACGGTCATAATATCTTCAATCAGAAATATGACCTTGAGCGCAATTTCTTCTTGGGAGGCATCAATATCGCGGCTGCTGGTGAACCAGCAACCGTCGGCGTGCGCGTAACATTCAAATATTGATACTGCAGCGGGGAAGGCGGTCCGCCGTCTTCCCCCAATTTCATTAGGGTGGGCGGTGATGCGTTTGGCGGTGAAACTTTTTATCGGCCTGGTTGTCGTTCTGATATTGGCGGCGTTCAGCGGCTGGCTGGCGTTACGGGCGCCCGATATTCCGTACCAGGTGCTTGAGGCAAAATACGCCAATTCAGACTCTCATTTTGTCGACCTGCCGGGTGGCGTCCATTTGCACTATCGCGACGAGGGACGCGTGGATCGGCCGTTGCTGCTGTTGGTGCATGGGTTTGGAGATTCTCTGTGGACATGGGACGGCTGGGTAGAAACGCTAAAAAGCAAATTTCACATCATCCGCATCGATTTGCCCGGCCATGGCCTTACGCGGGCACCCGCAAACTATAGGTTAAGCGCGGAGACCTACGCCGATTTGATCGACGATTTTGCCGCCAAACGTTCGCTGCCGAAGTTTGCGATTGCCGGGAACTCATTGGGTGGTGGCGTCGCTTGGCAGCTCGCTTTGCGCCATCCGGATCGGGTCGATGCGCTGATCTTGGTCGATGCGGCGGGCTGGCCAAGCAAAGCCTCTGCAAAGAGTCCTCCATTGGCTTTTCGTATTCTGCAATACAGAATTGGCCGTGAATTTCTGAAGACGATCGACAACAAACCACTGATCATTGACTCGCTAAAGAGTGAAGTCGGAGACAAATTCGTGATCACGCCGGCGTTGGTCGACCGTTGGGCGGAGCTTCAGCGTGTCCCCGGTCATCGCGATATACTATTGTCGACCTCGCTTTCCGGACAAAGTTTCGCGAGCAAGGAAAAACTCGACCAGATTCGGATTCCGACATTGGTCCTGTGGGGTCAAATCGACCCCTTGCTGAGCGTCGAAGATGGTCACAAATTCGCCGATGCCATAACCGGTTCACGGCTTATCGTCTACCCGCATGTCGGCCATCTTCCGCAGATTGAGATTCCCGAACGCTCCGCCACGGATGTAGCAGAATTCTTGACCAGTATCGCCGCATCTCGTAAATGACGCAGCGTTCCGCCACCAAGATGGAGACGTTGTAGTCGAAATAGGCGCCTGTCGCGCCGCAACGGGATGTGCCGCTTTGCCAGCAAAAAATCGGTGGCGTGCCGCGTTGGGCTTAATTGGGCTGTTGCTTGGGTTGTCGTTCCAACAGGCTACCGCCAAAGATACGGTGACGCTTGGTCTGCAACTGGAACCGCCCAGTCTCGATCCCACGATCAGCGCGGACTCCGCCATTGGCGAAGTCGTCTACGCGAATCTTTTCGAAGCACTGACCCGCACCGATCCCGACGGCTCGGTGCGGCCCTGGCTCGCCGCCTATTGGGACATATCGGCGGATGGATTGCGCTACGTATTCCATCTGCACAAGAATGTGCGATTTCAGAACGGTGCCGCGCTCACCGCGGAGGTTGTGAAGTTCAGCATTGAGCGTACACTCGCGCCTGGCTCCACAAATCCGCAAAAGCAGGCGCTGGGCGCGGTCAAATCGGTCGACATTATCAATCCATCGACGGTTCAAATTGTCTTGTCGAGACCGGACAGCAATCTCCTATTTGTTCTATCCTGGCCGGCCTTGGTTATCGTCGACCCAACATCCGCGGCCGGAGATGGCCAACACCCCGTCGGCACCGGCCCGTTCCGCTATGGTGGATGGCGGCGCGGCGAAGAGATCACGCTCGTCAGAAACCCGGCCTATTGGAGAACACCGCCCAAGTTGGCGCGCGCGGTGTTCAAATTCATCGCCGATTCGACGTCGGCTTTTGCCGCGATAAAATCGGGGGATGTCGACGTCTTTCCCGACTTTCCGGCACCGGAAAACATTGCGCAATTTAAGAAGGATCCGCGCTTCGCCGTTTCCATAGGCACGACGGAAGGCGAGGTCATCCTGGCCATCAACAACCGCAAGGCGCCGTTCAACAATATCCTCGTCCGCCGGGCCGTGTCTTATGCGCTCGATCGTAAAGCCGTCATCAATGGTGCGTTTTATGGTTACGGTGCACCGATTGGAAGCCACTTTCCGCCGCAAGACGCCGGATATGTGGATTTGACCGGACGTTATCCGCACGACATCGCGAAAGCGAAGCAGCTATTGGCGCAAGCCGGCCTCCCGAACGGCTTCAACGCCACGCTGAAACTGCCGCCTCCGATGTACGCAAGACGAAGCGGCGAAATCGTGGCCGCCCAATTGGCGGCGGTCGGCATCAAACTGCGCATCGAGAACATCGAATGGGCACAATGGCTTTCACAGGTGTTTAAGGATCGCAACTTCGACCTGACCATCATCAATCACGTCGAACCGATGGATTACGACATCTACGGTCGTGACGATTATTATTTTGGCTATTCCAGCCAGGCATTCAAAATGCTGCTGTCGCAGCTTTACGACACGACGGATGACGCGAAACGCATCGCCATCCTACAAGCCATCCAACGCAAGATTGCCGATGACGCGGTCAACGGCTTTCTCTTCGAGCTTCCCAAACTGGTGGTGCGCGATGCGCGCCTACACGGATTTTCCGAAAGCGCTACGGTTTTGTCTAACGATGTATCGGGCGCCTATTTCTCGGACGCGGCATCTGATGGTGCCGTCTCTGTCGCGCCCTCCAACAGGGCGCCGGTCAATTTCGGACTTCTGCTTTTGGCAGGTGTTCTGCTATTTGGCGCGTTCGCCGTGCGGCGCGTCGGATTGATCTATTTTTCGGCGCGGTTGTTTTATCTCGCGCTGACGCTGGTCGTTGCCTCGCTCGTCATATTCTTCACAATCCAAGTGCTGCCAGGCGATCCTGCGTCTTTCATGATGGGGCTTGACGCCAGTCCGGAGGCGATCGCAAGTTTGCGGCATCAGCTCGGGCTCGACACCCCTCTGCTGGGTCGATATCTCGCCTGGGTGAGTGGGCTGTTGCGAGGCGATTTTGGCGTCAGTTACACCTATCACGTTCCCGTTGGCACACTTGTTGCGGAACACCTCGCCGTTTCGCTGCCGCTGACATTATACGCCCTTCTTATTACGGTGATATTGGCCCTTCCTCTTGGCTTGCTCGCAGCGACCCATAAGAACGGAATCGTCGGGTCGGCCATATCCGGCTTTGCGCAAATTGGAGTCGCCATACCGGATTTCTGGTTGGGCATCCTTCTTGTTTTGCTCTTCTCAATGACGTTGCGATGGTTTTCCGCAGGCGGGTTTCCCGGATGGGACACCGGCGTGTGGGTTTGCATCCGCGCCTTGACATTGCCTGCCATCGCCTTGGCACTGCCCCAGGCCGCCATTCTGACGCGCATTTTGAGCGCCGCTTTGGCCGAGGCCATGGAAGCCGACTATTTTCGCACGGCACGAGCCAAGGGGATGACGCGAGCACAGGCGCTGCGTCTTCACGCTTTACCGAACGCGATCATCCCGGTCTTGACGATCCTGGGCTTGCAGTTTTCGTTTCTTCTGGCGGGCGCGATCATTATAGAGAATGTGTTCTTCCTGCCGGGGCTCGGCCGGCTTCTTTCTCAGGCCATCGTTCAGCGCGATTTGATCGTCGTGCAAAGCGCCGTTGTATTGTTGGTGCTGATCGTCGTAACCGCTTCGTTCGTTGTCGATATCGCCTATGCTCTTGCGGACCCGCGGCTTCGCGATGGGCGCTCAAGATGAGAAACGCTCTTCGTTTGCAGCGAAATGTCGTACGGCATTTGCTGCCGGGCACTATTCTAGTTGCGCTATTTGCCGGTGGAGCGCTTCTGTCATTTGTTTGGACACCGTATGACGTGACGGTGTTGGACATTGCCGGCAAGCTGCAATCGCCGTCCTTCGCACATTTTTATGGTACCGATCAACTCGGCCGTGATGTGCTTTCTATGATCATCATTGGCGCGCGCAATTCTCTCGCGGTTGCGCTTTCGGCCGTGGTTGTCGGAATGGGGATTGGCGTGCCGCTTGGGCTCGCGGCAGCAGCGCGCCGCGGAGCGCTAGATCAGACCGCGATGCGTCTGAGCGATCTCATCTTCGCTTTTCCAGCTGTTCTGATGGCAATCATGTTTGCGGCGGTTTGGGGGCCGGGGGCCTACAACGCGATCCTCGCGATTGGCATTTTCAATATACCGGTTTTCGCGCGGGTTGTGCGCGGTGCGGCGCTCGTACAATGGGAATTGCCCTATGTGCTTGCAGCCCGCGTCGCGGGCAAGGGTGCTATAGCAATCTCGTTTGAACACATCCTCCCGAACATCGCCAATGCAATCGTTGCACAAGCGGCAATTCAGTTTTCCACAGCGGTCATTGCCGAAGCCGGTTTGTCTTATATCGGTCTGGGCGTCCAGCCGCCAAACCCCAGCTTGGGGCGTATGCTCAACGAAGCGCAGACGCTGATTGGGATTGCTCCGCATTTGGCTTTTTTCCCAGGGCTCGTGATCCTACTGGCTGTGCTGGGCTTCAATCTTCTCGGCACGGGATTGCGCACTGTGTCCGACCCGCGCGCGGGGGGACATTGATCATGTCGCTGCTCAAACTGGAGGGATTGACGGTTTCGATCGGCAATAGGCCCGTGCTCAACGGGGTGTCCTTATCACTGGAGCGTGGCGAGGTTCTGGCGCTTGCCGGTGAATCGGGCTCCGGAAAATCGACGACGGCGCTGGCGATCGCCAGTCTTTTGCCGAAGAGCCCGCGTGTGAAAGGTGCGATCTGGCTCGACGGCACAAACCTGATCACCCAGACGGAAGCAGAGCTTTGCGACATTCGCGGCAAAGATATTGGGCTCGTCTTTCAAGAACCGATGACGGCGCTCAATCCGGTCAAGACCATCGGCGAACAGATTGCCGAAACGCTTCTCGTCCATTGCAGGGCATCGCGAAACGAAGTGCGGGAGAAGGTGTTCGCAATCCTCAACCGCGTGGGGCTGAGTGAAAGTGGAGTGACGCCGGATCGCTATCCTCACGAATTGTCCGGCGGACAGCGCCAGCGTGTCGCCATCGCCATCGCAATTGTCGGTGCGCCAAAATTGGTGATTGCGGACGAGCCGACGACGGCGCTTGACGTCACAACCCAGGCACAGATCCTAGATCTGTTGCGCAAGCTTGTCCGCGAGGACCATGTCGGGCTTATTTTGATCACCCATGACCTCGCGGTGGTGGCGGAAAGGGCGGACCGGGTTGCGGTCATGCAACAAGGCGCCATTGTTGAAGAGGGCGACACTCTTTCCGTATTGCGCGCGCCGCAGCATCCGTCGACGCGTGCACTGATTGACGATCTTACACGGCTTCCGCGACGCATATCGCCTTCTTTGGCCGACGATGGCATTCTGCTGGAGGTCAGCAATCTGGCGCGCGACTATGATTTCGGGCGTCGGTATTTTGAGGCGCGGCACCAGGCGCGTCATTGAGGATGTCAGCTTTACGGTCAGGCGCGGCGAAAGTCTCGGCGTGGTGGGCGAGTTTGGCAGTGGAAAAACGACCCTGTTGCGTGCCGTTCTTGGCTTAGACCGACCGAACGGCGGCGAAGTCCGGCTTGGCGGTGCTTCCGTGGCGAGAGCCACGGGTGATTCCATGCGCACGCTGCGACGTAAGATCCAAGCGGTCTTTCAAGATCCACTGTCGAGCTTCAATCCACGCCATCGCATTGAAAGGATTATCGCCGAACCGCTGCATTTGACGGGAGTTAAGCTAACCGCTGCGGAGCGGCTAGCGAAGGTTCACGCATCACTCGACAAGGTCGGCCTCGCATCGTCGGCAGCTGATCGCTATCCGCACGAATTCTCTGGCGGCCAAAGACAGCGCATTGCGATTGCGCGAGCGTTGATCATAGAGCCGGCCTTGATCGCCCTGGATGAGGCCGTTTCGGCGTTGGATGCCTCGGCGCGCGCCCAGATTCTGGAACTGCTCAACACGCTGTCGCACGAGTTGGGCGTTTCGTACCTGTTCGTGACGCACGATCTATCGCTGGTGCGCGCCATAGCTGACCGACTTATCGTCATGCAGGCAGGGCGTATCGTAGAAAGTGGTCGGACGGACGAGATACTCGCTGCGCCAAAGCACCCGTATACGGCCACGCTGCTTGCCGCCACGCCCAACCTTGATCGCGCCCTCGAAGCGCCCTAAGCCACTTTGCGCAAAGTCCGCCGTTGGATTTTTGCTTTCCTGGCCTTTTTCGGGCCGACCGCATCTGCCAGTGTTCGGTGATCGAGAATAGCGGCGGCGGCATCGCGCACTTCTCGCATCATCTTTCGGATCGCGCAGGTACGCTCGTCATGGCAATCGGCACAACGCCGATAGGCGGTGACACTGGCACACGGAATGGGAGCAAGCGGCCCATCGATGACCCTGATGATGTCGCCGATCATGATCGTTTCAGCGGGCTTGCCCAGCAAATAGCCGCCCTTCTTTCCCCGACGGCTGTCCACCAATTTGTGCCTGCGCAGTTCCAGGAGAATCAAATCGAGGAACTTTTTGGGAATGTTGTACTTTTCGGCGATTTCTCCGGCCTGAAGCAGTTCGCCCTCGCCACATTCTGCGAGCGCCAGAAGCGCCTTGAGCGCGTATTTCGCCTTTTGAGAAAGCATGGGAACCCGCCCGATTGGATAGCCGTTTTACACGCCGGACGCACGGCAAGACAAGCCGGAAAAGCGCTTGTTTTCCAATCGGTTTGAACTTGCCCGATACTGCTCTTTTGTGTTGCAAAAGACGACAAAGTTGATAGAGTCAATCGTGTACTACCCGGATGCGGAGGTCACAATGAACGGACGCAGTGGCGCGGGGAGGCTTCGAGTGGTTTCGGCATTCTCTGTGATCGAAGGCGCCGCTGGAGGTCTCGATCCGACCGCCGCAATGGCCATTGAGCTGCTTTCGCACGATGGCCCGTCGTGCAATTATCACATCGCCCAGACACGCCGTCGTTACGTGGCCGCTCGCAAGCCGCTGCTAATCGAGAAGATGGCCGTGGATAGCGTTTTTCACGTTAGTCCATCCGAACGGGACGTTCCGTCTATGAAGTTCTGGCGGCCTGTCGGCGTCGCTTCTGGCGAACGCTTGCCCGCGCTCGTGTATCTGCACGGCGGCGGATGGACACTGGGTTGCCTAGAAACCTATGAGCCGCTCTGCCGCCAACTCGCCAACGCCACGGGACGCTTGGTGATCTGGGTGGAATACCGCTTGGCACCTGAACATCCCTTTCCGGCTGCGTTGGAAGATACTTGGAACGCGCTGGATTGGATCGCGGCGAATGCAGATTGGGTCGGCATCGACAAGGAGCAAATTGCCGTCGCCGGCGACGGAGCCGGCGGCAATCTGGCGGCAGTCACGGCGATTGCCGCGCGTAACGGGATTATCGCCTTCAAGCCGCAGTTCCAATTGCTGATATATCCTTGTCTCGACCTGACGGCGAGCCAGCCCTCGCACGCCGAACTGGAGGACGGATACCTGCTGACGCGCGATCTCTATGCCTGGTATCGAAAGAACTATATCGGGTCGTTCCCCGATGCGGCGGACTGGCATCTTTCGCCGCTCTTTGCAGAAGAGCTAAACGATGTCGCGCCGGCGGTCGTGCTTTATGCGGGCTTCGATCCGCTGCGGGACGAGGCCGTCGTCTATTCTGCGCGCCTCATGGACGCCGGTGTGCCCGTCGAACCAATCTGTTTTCCGGGTATGATGCATGGTTTCATCACGATGGGGAAAGTCATTCCGGTTGCGAGCGTTGCAATCCGGCGCATCGCCGAAGCGATCGATGGGCTTCTGGACAAATGCCCGCGCGCGGCGCTGACGCCTAAGGACGAAATCGATGTCGCAAACCCCGGACAGATATACTCATCCTATCGTGCAGGGGCCGACATATAGTTCGGATCCCCGATGGCTAGGTTAGAGCCTTTGCACGCGCGGAGTGACGGGCGAACTCCGAAGCCCGCCAGAATTGCCATTGTCGGGGGCGGTATCAGCGGCACGCTTGTTTTGCTCAATATGGTGGATGTCGCGACACCGGGTACGTTTATCGAACTGTTCGAGGTGCGTGGCGAAGTCGGGCCGGGCACAGCTTATGGAACACGGGAACCGGTGCATCTGCTAAATGTTCAGGCTGGGCGGATGGGCGCTCTCGCCGCAAAGCCTGACGACTTTTTCCGCTGGCTCAAGACAGACCTGGGCGCAATGCATTGTGCGGCGCATTGGCCTGGGCGCGACGTACAAGCAATCGACTATGTGCCGCGTGCTCTCTACGCGGCATATCTGCGGGATTTGCTGGCCAATGCGCTGAAAAAGGCTTCAGGCGCTGGCATCGATGTTCATATCACGCAGGGCCGGGTCGAGGACGTTTCTCTGCGCGGCCACGGCTCATTCCTCAGTGTCACTTCACGTGAGAATGGTCAAAAGCGTCGTTCGCGCTTTGAAGCCCTTATCCTCGCGACGGGGAATTTCCCACCCCGACAACCTATGGCCCTAGGCAAGCGCTCTCAGCAGTCGCAGCGCTACGTCGGCGATGTTTGGTACCCGAATGGCGAGAGCCCGTTTCCATCAAAGATTAAAGAACTCACGAGCAAAAGTACGGTGCTGGTGCTCGGCACCGGTTTGACTGCGGTCGACGCAATCCTCACCTTGCAAGCTCACGGCTTCAAAGGAAAGACGATCGCTGTCTCGCGCAACGGTCGCCTTCCCCTGCCGCACAGCACCGAAGCCCGGCGCGAATGGAAATGGGTCGTCGAACCGGATCGGGTCCAACCTACAGCACTCGCACTATTGCGATGGCTGAGGGGGGAGGCGGCAGCGGCGACCGCCGCAGGCATCGATTGGCGCAATATTTTCGATGCGCTGCGGCCTCATACGCCTACCCTGTGGCGTAAGCTGAGAATGGACCAGCGGCGCGGGCTCCTGCGCCGACATTCGCTTTGGAGCATTCACCGTCATCGCATGGCGCCGGAGGTCTTCGCGAAGATCGAGGCTCTGCGTCATAACGGTATTTTGGAAGTCATTGGGGGCCGCATTCGCGCTGTTCGACGGAGATTTGGCGGCTTCCGCGTACAATTGCGGCGCAGCGGCGCGAGAGAGGACGAAGTTCTCTATCCATCCCTGATTTTGAATTGCACGGGCCCCGAATGTGACGTAACCGCCATGGACGAGCGCCTATGGAAGAATCTGCTTCGGAAGAAGCTTGTCATGCCGTCGCCGGTGAGAGCCGGAATCTCCATCACCGCCAACGCGACTGCGGCCGGCAAGGGCAACAGCCGTATCTTCGCAATCGGCTCGCTGCTCCTCGGCGATCAATTCGAATGCACTGCCGTGCCGGAATTGCGCGAACAGGCGCACCGGATTGCCGTCGAGGCTGCGGCCTTGACGCAAATGCTTTAGAGTGTCGGGACGCTGCGCGGTTCTTAAGCGACTGCGCCGATCAAGCCCACCTCCGGCAGACCAAAATCGCGGTTGAAGGTCGTGCTGAAGCTCTCCACTTGCCGCTTATTGAGCGAAATCCGGGGCGGCCATGAGATGGCATCCCGGACAGGCCACAATGTGTGAAATGCCTCGCCGCGCCCGTTGGGCAATTGAAACTTCATGCCCGAAACAGTGCTGGCCATGATGTGGACCAGAACCTTGCCCATTCCCAGTGACACGGAGTGCGTGTCGTTAACCGGCCGCTTGTCCGACGATATGCGCGAAATCGCGCCGCACAGATTGGCGGCGTGGCGCACATAGCGCGCTTCCCAGTTTCTCGCATTGTTATAAGCGATCCAGATATTCCAGGAGCGTGGCGCCTGCGTTGTCTGCCGCAACTGCGCCCGTTCCGCTTCGGGGGTCACCACCCGATCGGTGCTGGCGAACTCCGTGATCATAATGGTCTTGGCAATCCACGCCGCGAGCGCCTCTTGAACGGCGGGCAGGAGCACGACTCCATCGCCGCGAATGAGCGGCAGCAGAACCGAGCGTGCCTTGGCGTCGATGCGGCTCATCCATCCCTTATGACAACGTTTACAGGCGACACGCAGTTTGCGCGTGGCGATGAAGTCCTCGCGCAGATAACCTTGCGGTGCCGCCGTGATGATCTGCTTCGTGACTTTGTCGATCATCTCCGGCGAATAGCGCACCGCGGACGCGTCCGCGACAAGTTGTGTCGCCCAGTCGGGCCACGCGGAAACGGTAACGGATTTCTCAGCGCAGCAAAACAAACACCAGCCGTGTGTTTCGGTGGCCATGGCTTTTCCTCCTGTGCAATTCGAACTTCGAACGTTCAGGCGCAGCTCGCTATCTCCGCGAAGCCTCACTGGCTGCTCCAAAAGCCTAGATGAATTGGAGGGAGAGGGATAGTGCGGGCAAAAGTTCCCGAGCGTGTCATTGATTGGATTTTGCGGCGACAGAAAATTATTTTTTGGCTATCGATGTGCTACGGGCGACACTGGGCAATGCTTGCAGCGTGACGAGTGACTTCCATATCCGTTTGCGGCGCTGGCGGAAATCGCCCACAGCGCGGCGCGCTGTTCCATGGCGATGCGATGCTGGCGCTTGGCGTGAGCCGCCGGGGCGGGAATTCGATTTCTATTGACCCTGGTCCGCGCGAGATCATTCTACCGCACAACCCCTTACTCACACACGCAATCAACATCAGCGTTGGGGATGTGATGATCGGCAAGCCACTCGGCATGTCTTGCGGTTGCCAGATCATCCGTTGCAGGATCATGATGGAAGTTGACAGGAGGACCGGCGTCATCGTGTGACCGGGACCGAGCCCTTGAAGCCACGCAAGAGCGGCTCAAGGACGGCAGCTACTACATTGCCGAAGGCTACGAAGACCCCGTCACCGAAACGCGCCTGCCTATCGAAGTCGGTCGGCGTTACTTCTTCCAGCCGCGATTGTGCACGCAGCAATTGCGGCGTAGCGCCCCAGTGAATCTCATTAACCACTCGCCCACGGGGCTTCAGGTCAGGGTCGAGGATGGTGGATCGCGTAAAAGGCTCGGCCGGGCCTCTGTTTATGCAAAGAGCTGAGCTTTTACGACGTCGGTGACCTAAAAAGCGTGGACCGACCAGATGAGGCGGCTTATGTCGACATCCGGCGTGAAACTCAGCTTGGCACATTCAGCCCTTCGAACAGCGCCGTAGAAAGGTAACGTTCCGCGAAGTCCGGGATGATCGTCACGATGGTCTTTCCCGCAAATTCGGGACGCGCACCGATCTCGAACGCCGCTGCGACGGCGGCGCCGGACGAGATGCCGACCGGTATGCCTTCCAGCCGTGCCAATCTGCGCGCCGTTTCAAGGGCCGTTTCGTTGGAGATGGTGATGATCTCATCGATCACGCTACGATCCAGGATCGACGGTATAAAGCCCGGGCCGATGCCTTGAATCTTGTGCGGGCCTGGCTTGCCGCCCGACAATACCGGCGAATCTTCCGGTTCCACCGCGATGATCTTCACGGACTTATTGTACTTCTTGAGAACTTGTCCAACGCCGGTGATTGTACCTCCGGTACCCGAGCCGGAGATGATCACGTCGACTTTGCCGTCCGTATCGTTCCAGATTTCTTCGGCCGTGGTGCGGCGATGAATTGCCGGATTGGCGGGATTGTCGAATTGCCGCGGGCCGACGGCGCCCGGCGTTGCCGCAATGATTTCCTGGGCTTTCTCGATGGCACCTTTCATGCCTTTCGCTGCCTCGGTCAGCACCAATTGCGCGCCCAGCAGCGCCAGCATTTTGCGGCGTTCGACGGAAAAAGTTTCGGGCATCGTCAAGATCAGCTTGTAACCTTTGGCGGCGGCCACGAAGGCCAGCGCGATGCCGGTGTTCCCGCTGGTGGGCTCGACAAGCGTCGTCCTATCGGGCGAGATCTTATGTTCGCGCTCGAGCGTCTCGATCATGGCCACGCCGATGCGATCCTTGACGCTGGCGATCGGATTGAAGAATTCGAGCTTCAGCAGGATGTCGGCTTTGACGCCGGCCTCTTTCGGCAGACGCGCCAAGCGCACCAGGGGCGTATCGCCGATGGTTTCGGTGATCGAATTGTAGATGCGGCCGCGGCCGGGTTTGTGTTCGCTCACTTTATTTCTCCCAAACATGATCAACCTCAAAGGTCGCGATGACGCATTACGCGCGCATATCGCGGGTGAACAGATCCGACAACAAGCTGCCGGCAATCACAGCGCCGACAAATACAAGAGCATGGGTTTCGAGACTTCCCGCCAGAACGATGCCCGGACCGGGACAGATGCCGCTCAACCCCCATCCGATGCCGAACAGGACCGCACCGAATACCAGGCGGCTAGTGATGTTAAATCGGTTAGGGAGTTCGAATGGCACACCGATTAGAGACTGTCGGTGGTGCCGCGCATAGGCGAAGGCAGGGGCTGCCACAATGATTGCGCCGCCCATAACGAAGGCAAGAGCCGGATTCCAATTGCCGGCGACATCCAAAAACGCCGCGACCCGCGCGGGATCGACCATATGAGAGAGAAGAAGGCCGAATCCGAATATCAAGCCGAATAAGCCGGCAGTGATTGTTAGGACGAAGGCTTGAATAGTCGCGCGCATGCTAGCCTCTCAACGAAAAAACATGACCGTGACGGACAAGGAATACCGTTCCCGCCGCCACGGCCATGAAGACAAGCGTGGCGACCAGCGACCTTGGGGAAAGGTTGGACAGGCCGCAGACGCCATGTCCGCTTGTGCAACCGTGGGATAGACGCGTCCCCAGCCCGACCAGCAGCCCGGCAATGCCGAGCCCGATCAAACCCGTCTGATGCGTCGGCGTTACCGCTGCGATGCCGACAAACGATGCGAGGAAGGAAGAGGCGAGGAGACCTGCCAGGAATGCCCAACGCCACAATCCGCGTCGCAACCGAATGGCATCGCCGAGAATTCCGCTGACGCCCGCGATGTGCCCGTCAATCAGAAGCAGCCCCGAAGCTGCCGCACCGATCAATGCGCCGCCGAGCGCGGCATTTTCGATCGTGGCAAGGTCGGGAAGCGCCATCGCAATCAATTCTCCAGGTGCCAGCCGACCGAAGCGCCCACGATCACTTCGCTCAGCCTCACAGTAAGTGCATTTACAAGGCTGAAGTTGATTTTTGGATAAGGGGCAGTCTGTGTACAAATCATTCGGAATTTCGGCCAATCGAGTTCGCGTCGGTAAAGCCGCTCTGTTGCTGTCAGTCGGCGCCGCGGCGTTGCTGAATTGGGTGGGGGCGGCGAGTGCGGCCGATGCGGACGGGACATCCGGTACGGCGGATGGTTCTTATGCCGTGGCGTACAACGCGCAAGGCTCTGGAATCGAGACGGTCACCGTCACGGCGCGCCATCGCCAGGAAAAGGCGCAGGACGTTCCTATTTCGCTCAGCGTCGTGAAGGGCGATACGCTGGAATCCAACGGGATCGCCAGTGCGATCAAGCTGGACGAGCTGATTCCAAGCCTGACAGTGCTTTCCACCAATCCGCGCAACACCAGCATTCTCGTCCGCGGTCTGGGCGCCAATGTCTCGTTGACCAATGACGGACTGAAGCGGGCGTCGGTGTCTATGTCGATGGCGTGCTTTATTCCAGGCCGGGCGTATCGACATTCGATATGCCGGATATCGCCTCGATCGAAGAACTTCGCGGGCCACAAGGCACGCTTTACGGCAAGAACGCCATCGCCGGCGCGCTGAACATCACAACACTCGCGCCCACTTCAGACTTCGAAGCGAGTGGCTCGGTGAGTTTCGGCGATTTCGCTTACAAGAACGAGTCCGGCACGGTTTCCGGGCCGCTGACGGACGACGGCAAGCTGGATTTTCGCGTTTCGGTACATGACACGGACCGTAACGGTTTTATCACAAACCTCACCAACAACGACAAAGTCAGCGATTATCACGATTACGGCGTGCGGAACCAGCTCCTGTATCAGCCAAATGAAGATCTCACGATCAAACTGATAGCCGATTACGATCATCAAAAGCATCGCGATGCGGTTCAGGTGTTCACGGGCGTTGTAACCACGCTTCCAAACGGCTTGGTGGTCCCGCGCAATTTCTATCAGCGCTCTGCCGCGGCTGGCTATACACCGCTTCCGATCGACCCCTTCGCTCGCAAGACCGACGAAAACTCGCCTGTCTTTATTGAGATGGAACAGGGTGGTGTTTCGCTTCAAGCGGATTGGAACTTGGGCGGCTACACGCTGAGTTCGATCAGCGCCTATCGCTTTTGGAATTGGACGCCCAGCAACGACGTCGATCTGACTTCCCTGAGCGTCACGACTCAAGGCCGAATTCGCGATCAAGAGCGACAGGCCACGCAGGAATTGCGGTTTACCTCGCCGTCGGACGGACCGATCGAATACAGCGGCGGCTCGAGCTAGAATGGCTCCATGTGCGGTCTCTTGCGCGCGAGCAGGTCCAGCCACGAGCCGGTGTGGAAGACGCCCATGAGCACGTACATCAGCCACATCGAGGTGAGAGCCCCGGTCAGCGCGCCCGGGACCGTAAACCCGTTCAGGACGAGCTTTGGCGCCATGTCCATTCCGCCCATCGCTGCCGAGTTAGCTTCAGCCGCCGCATATTGAAAGCCCGCCATCAGCCAGAACACCGGCATCGCGCCATACCGAACCAGTCCGCGCAACAACGACATCACCGCCTCCTGTCAATCGTAAGGCTTCAACGGCCGTTGGCGTTGCGGACGGCGAACGACGCCGTCAGCGTCTGGCCGCCAGCGAATTGCAGCTCCACATTGACCGTGTTGCCGGGCTTAATTGCCGGCTTGGGCGCCATGCACATCAGATGATAGCCGCCAGGCGAGAAATGAATCGTGCCGCCAGCCGGAATATCGATGCTCGCGACGTCGTCCATCTTCATCATGCCGCCCATGTTCTCAGATTGATGAAGCATCAGCATCCCGCAGGCCGGCGAACTGGCTCCGGTGAGCGTGACGGTTTTCCCGCTGTCATTGCGCAGCGTGAAATATCCGCCGGCAGGAACACCCGCGGGCAACGCACGAATCCAGGCGTCGCTAACCGTAAGACCGGCTGCCATGGCGCTGTCGAGCAGCATCATCAAGAACATTAGGCCGATGGCGACTGTGTGATACACGTTTGAATTCCCGATACGCATCTTCGATCCTTCCTCCAGACGCCGAGCTATGGTCGGCTGTCTGGAATAGAGAAATTGGTGTTTGTGGCTCATAAGCCGGACGAGATTTTCGTCTTAAGCGGCTCTCGAGCGGCGACGCCTACAAATCGTAAGAAAGCTCCATTTTAAAGAGCGTTTTGGCTATCAATTGGCCGGAGGTGCCCTCGATGGCCACACTCGAAGCCGCGTTGGTATATTGATAGACCGGGAACGCAATATCGGCGTATAGCCGAAAATTGTCGAGCCGGGTCTCGATACCTGGCGCAATGAGGACGCGCTCATAACCCGAGTTCAATGGATTGGCATTGGCGCCGCTGTCGCGCAGACGATAGCTGTTAATCAGTTGCAGAACCGGTGCCAACTTCGATAACGGCCCGCTTGGGCCGAAATCGTACGACAGTCCAACCGCGCCGTCGAACTCGTTGCCGGGGCGGTATTGGTCGCGCGTGAGGACGGCAAATTGGTATCTCGCCTGCACGAAATAGGTGAGAGACTCGTCTGTGTTGAGCGCGCCGGCATGATAGCCGCCGAACATCAAATCGGTGCTGCCGGTACCGGGCAGACTGTCGCGGTCGAATTCTGCTCCGCCAAGCGAGCCGTTTGGACCGGTGTAATTTCCCGTCGGCAGCTTTAGACCAAAGCTCAACCCCGTCGACATATCCGACGATAATCCCGTGTACACACCGGAGAGCTCAAGATCGCCAAGGTCGGTCAGACGGCCGGTGTAGATGCTGCCGGCAGCTCCAGAGACTGTGCCGTCATCGGTTGTGGTGAGCGCGCGCTGATAGACCGGCAGCTCGGCCATCACCATCCAGTCGTCATTGATCATGTATTCGGCACCGGCCGTATAGAAGTCGGTTTGAATTTTCTTGTCGGCATTATCCGAAGCGAGCGCTTTGGAACTTCCTTCCCAGTTCTGGTTCTGACTCATGTAACTGTATCTGAACCAGACGGAGAGCCCGGTCGCACCGGAAGGCATCGTATCGATTCCGACATCGAAAACGCCGCAACCACAGGCACACGCCAACGCGTTTTCGGGAAATACAGCGACCGCAGCAAGAAGTGCCGGAATCGCAACGCTACATAGTTGAATAATGCGAACCAAACGGTGTTTCGCTGATGCGCGCGTGCGGGCGCGCACTTTTGGATATGACATAGAACCCTCGTTCGATGAAATTGCATCGCCCGCGCACAACCATGGGTGCGCGGCACTCGACGAATAATGATCTATCAGACGAACGAAGGAGGGGCGCGCGGGGATTGCGCCGAATAGCGCGTGTTGTCCGAAACGGCATATGGCGCAACGGGATTAACGGCCGTCCCGGCAATCGAACTCGACGGCGCAAGCACCGCGTTTGAGGTCGGCACGGCCAAATGGATTGCGGCGGCAAAAGGACAAATGTCGTGTTGCCGGCCGTCTTCGTGGCCGGGCTTATCTTTTTTTAACGGGCCGTCGGTGTCGAGCGTAACATGGACCGGCCCATTCATCGTGCAGATGACGAGGGGAACCGTTGCGCTGGCAGACGGGTTCGGCATCCACCCGGTGGGAAGAAGCGCGCGCAGGAACATCGCGACAAGCGCGACATGAACTCCAGCCAGCTTCAAAGTCCGTAACATGGGTATGCGCCAAATAGGATGTGGGCATCCCGCCCCGAGCGGCTGGCGGCCCCCACCGCAACTCCATAATATGAATATTAGAATTATTCAATTGCTAAAGGGCGGCAGATACGCCCGAACACGCGATCCGCCCTGTAAAATGTCTACCCATTCAGACCGGTTGCGAAGATTCCCGGGGATTTTGCGAACTCCAAACCCTCCGGTGGATCACTCCGCTGCAATCGGAGCATGGCATCGGGATCGGCCGTGCAGGCATTCTTGAAACCCGCTAATGGTGATGCATCACCACGTATTGGACGATGAACAGTGTGCCGTCACAAATCGCGATGGCCGCAAAAATTGATTTCAGCGCAATCGGATTGGTGTGCCGGCTCAGCCATGGCGCGAGCCGGGCCCCAAACACGCAACCGAGACCGGTGAACGCGGCGATGTCCCACGGAATTCCGCCCAACAGCAACTGATGCAAAATCGTCAAGAAAATCGAATTCACCGATAGGAGCACGACGCCCAGGCCGATACAGGCCGTGACCTCCACGCCATAGGCGAGCATCAAGAGCGCGGCGACAACTTCGCCTTCTCCGATGGCAACCCATCCGGTAATCAGACCGCCGACAATCGCGATGAGAAATAGCGGAATGGTCGCTTCGGAGGGGATGTCTGTCTTTCCCGTCGCCGTTGCGGCCCGCCGCGAAAGCACAATGGTCAGCACACCGAGCAAGATCGAGACCGGACCGAAAAGCAGCTTCACGAGAAGCGCACTGGGATGAATCACCAGAGAGCTGATCGTGCTGCCGATCAGAAGCCCCGGTATCGCGATCCTTAGAGCGCGCAGCGGAACGACTTTCTTTTGGATCCAGCCGACGGCGCCGCTGGTCATTCCCCAGGACTGGCTCGCCAAGGCGATCTTCAAGGCAGTCACCGGCGGCAGGTGAAAAATGAAGATGATGACGGGAATAAACACGATGCCGCCGCCAACGGCGGAGATATTCCCAAGCACCGCTCCGCCGAAGCCGACGGGGATGAATACCCAGTTACGTTCCAGCAGGACAATCGGATCGTGCGCAAGAGTGAATAGGCCGATCAGCCAGACGGCAGCGAACAACAACAGCCAGGGCGACCAATAACGAAAGTGCCGTTCTTGCGCGGCCGGCGGCACATACGTTTGTGACAACAACGGCGCTGTCGTTTCGGCAACAGAAGCTGAAAGGACTCTCGACTGCATCGCCCCACCAAATGGACTGGCCTTGTTGAAAGCATACTACAGATTAGAGAAGTTCTAAATACTTCCTTGACGGGCCATCGTTGTGGGGCGTGCCGCCTAACAGCGTCGAATAGCTCAACATCGGGCAGCCGAAGACCGACCGGATATGGCGCCCATGCGTCATCGGTCTGGTACTAGCGAACGGCGACTTCCGATCCAAATTCTTGCCTTTTGACCCCGATCAGATGCCCAGCCCGCGTTTCCGTGCGAATTGCCAATCGACCGTGCCGCCCGAAGACATGAGGCCTGAGACATGCCTTCCGAGTTGTTGTTCCAAAGCGGGCCGCCAGGGCACCAGTTGGAAGCCGAGGCCGTTGTCGATCACGGCGAAGCGGCCGGATGAAAGTGTCACGCGCTGACGATAGATGCCGCCCACATGTTCGCCTTCCAAGGATGGGCGATAGGCGAGGCCTGTGTCGGCCGAAATCTTTACTGCAGCTTCTTCCAGTTCTCGCCGCCGCAGTGTGCTGAGAAGATCGCGCGCGAAAACGATCCGCTGGCCTTGCCGGCGGGCAAATCCCTCGGCAATGAGCAGATTGGCGCGGCGGTTCATCGCCTCGTGGACTTCCGCGCCGAAACCCCGATTGCTGATTGCTTCTTGCGCGAGAAGCTGCCGATCGATCCAGGTTGCACCGCGCGCCGTTGCTTGTGCCTTGATGGTGAGATCGGACCGGACAGCGAGCGCAACCTGCTTACGACCCTTGGCATCGTCGTAAGTTCGGGTTTCGACAATGGCGCCTGGGCTGGCGTCGCCCGTCATCTCCAAACTAGAGAACTGCAGATGATGGGTGCGCCCATCGATGCCTTCGACGACGGCATAGGCGGCGCCTTTCAACTCGTCCTGCAGCCCGCGTTCGACAAGCCGGCCGAGCACGGGTTCGGCGACCGAGCCGCTATGCAGAGCGAAGCTGGAGATGTCGGGTTCACGTCCGACGCCGCTCATCGCACGGTGCATGGTCTTGATGATGTCGCCGCGGATGGAGAGCTCACGTAGCGTCTGTTCCAAATTGGGCTTTAGAGTCCAACAACCTGGCGCGATCTGTTCGGCAAGGCCAAATCGTTCCAGCTTCGCCGCGCGGCCGACCATCAGCCGGCGTAATTCGGGATCTTCGTTCGCGGCGCCGGGGCGTAGATCGGCGATGCCGCCGCCATCGTCGGCGGCGTTGCGCAGAGCCCGGTCGAGGTCCGTCCAGCGTTCCGCCTCGACGTCCTTCTCGAGGGCGGATCGAACCTCCAATGCGCTGCGTGGGCCAAGCTCGAGGGCCACACGATGAGAGGCGCGGGCACGTAGACCACGGCTGATATAATCGCGGCTTATCACAAGGTCTTTGCCGTCGTCGGCGCGGCCACGGACCAGGACATGGACATGCGGATTGTCGGTGTTCCAGTGATCGACAGCGACCCAATCGAGCTTGGTGCCCAGATCGCGTTCTGCGTCGCCCATCAATTCGCGCGTGAAGGCGCGCAGATCATCCATCTTTGCGGCGTCTTCCGGGGAGATGATGAAGCGAAAATGGTGGCGGTCGTCTTGGCAGCGCTCCGCAAATTCCCGCTCGTCGACAGCATCCGAGGTTGCATCGAACATGTGGGCATCCTCGCCGTCACGGGAGACGCCCTCGCGCTTGAGATAGGTCAGATGCCTGGAAAGGGGCGCAGAACGAAACCGCGTGCCGTGATGGCGGACAACGCGCGCCTTCACCACGACGCGGCGGGCAGGCGAACGCAAGGATAGCGACAATGCCGCTCGGCGGCCACGGCCGAACTGTGATCGCGTGCCAGAGGTCTTGCCTTCGCCAAAACGCTTGCCGACATGGCCGGCCTTCTTCGCCGCCCGCATTACTTGGCCGACAAAACTCTTGTCGCGAATACGCCCTGGGCGAATGCGCAGATCATCGTCGCGCCTTGTCACGGTGACAACCGATATACGAAACAGGACGGCTGGCGCTCGAAGCGTTGAATGTATTGGCGTTTTGGGACGGAGAGCCAGACGGGCAATGTCCCGTATTGCCCAAAACAATGAATCCAACCAACCACATGCGCCAAACCGATGGCGGCGCTTTTATCTCGCCATCCGCGGGTTGGGTGCCGGAATTTCCTGCGCTGACATTCTAAATCTGCGCTCTCTCGCGAAATCATACGAGGCGATGCGACACATCTCATGGCAGACCTCCAGTAGTATCGCGGTGCACGAACAAACCGTTCGAAAGCGGTGCCAATGCAAACAGAACTGGCGTCGAAGTCGAGACGGTCCGTTGGTTGGAAGCACCGTTCGCGGGAAGTGGACGCACTGCCGGTGATGACGCAAACAACCTTGCTCGCCGCCAATCCGCTACGTTCACGACCGCGTTCGTCGTGGCGGCGATGTGCAAAGCGGGAAGTATCGCCTGCAATTTCGCAAGGTAATCCGTCGTCTCTTCGCGCAACGGTCGAATTCCTGCCAGGTAATCTTCGAAGCGCGTTGGCCCAGCATTGTAAGCAGCAAGAAAACCCGCTGCACCGAAGCGGTCGTATAGTTCGCGAAGATAGGCGGCGCCGGCCATGACGTTATCGTGAGGATCGAATGGATCTGCGCCCAGCTGATACCGCGTGCGTAGCCCCGCCCAGGTCTCAGGCATGATCTGCATCAGACCCATGGCGCCTTTGGGCGACACTGAAGCGGGATTGCCGCCACTTTCGACCCGCATGACCGCGTGTATCCACGTCGCCGGAATGGCGAAGCGCCGCGCAGCTTCGTCCACAAATCCCGCGAACAGGTCGCGACGCGAGTCGACTACTGAAGGCCCACTTGGCGGCATTTTTTGCGCTGTTGTCGCGCCGTTTGCTGCGCTCGCCGTCGATGTCACAATCGCGACAATACCCATCACCGTCCCGAACCGGCGCCAGCCTGCCACCGTGCTCGCCCCCGTCCAGGGCAAGGCGCTGGCGCGCCGGCCAACAGGCCGCCCTGGACTGAAGCTGCGCGCGGCGGCGGCTTCTTGCCCGGCCGGGACGAAGGAATGGCGCAGCATGCGGCCAAACAAAGAAATCATCATTTGAAAGCGCGCCGGTGCCATCATCACTGCGCCTTGACGATCCAGAGCGGGACGGCGCGGCCAATGACGGAAATCATTGGCAGCGGCCCGAAATACCGTCCATCGAACGAGTCCGGCACGGCGCGATTGAGGAGAAAGATTTCGTTGGGCATAAGCTTGCGGCAGCCCTGCCAGATGGGCAGCGGCTGGCCGGCGCGATCATGCATCAGCGCGGATGCGACGGCGATTCCATCGATCATGATGATGAACCCGCGACGGCAGACGATCTCACCCGGCAACGCCGCGACATGCTTGAGCAAGGGCACGCCGCTTGGCAGATAGCGGCGCTCGGCAAGGAAGGTCGCGAGAGGCTGGGGAGGCAGAGTGATGACAAGATCGCCGTGTTTGAGCGGGCCACTCGGCTGCACGGCATAAAGTCCGACCGGTGCGCTGGCACTCACGTTCCAGATCAGCTTTGGCGACGGATGAAACAGCGGCGACATATCAATTGCCAGCGCGACGAAGTAGGTCGTTATGACGTAGAACAAACGTGTCATGACGCGAGCCTCTGGCGTAGCAGCCAAGCGTTGTGGCGGGCCTGTGTGTAGGGCCGCGGATCGTCGGCGACCGCGAGACGGTTATGGACATGGCTCCAGTAATCGGGCGCCGCATCGGCGGGATCGACGCCGATGGCCTCCACGGTGTCGATCATCTGCAACACGCGTTCGACCTTCCCCCAGCCATGAATGCGCAGAAGGATTTCGCCGCCGGGACGCACGAAGGGCAGAGTGGTGTAGGGCTCGCCATGTGCCGTGGCGCGCACGATATCGATACGCGAAATGATGGTCCCGTAATCGTTGGACGCCCAGCGCACGAAGGCGAAGACGCTGCCAGGCGTGAAGCTGACGACGCGGCGACGACGGTCGATGATATGTTCTTCGGCGAAGCGCCCGAAGCGTATCCAATGCTCGATATGCTTCTCGATCCAAGTCAACTCGACATGGGTGAGCCTGATCGTGTGTTGCGCGGATGCTTGGCAGTTTGTGACGTGCATGGTGAACCTCACTCGGTATCGGGATTTGTCCTGGCGCGGGGCAGGTGGTGCCGGTTGGTCGCGTCAATCACTCGCTGGCCTGTAGCAAGGACAAGCCGGTCGCACTCTGTCGGCGCGTGTTGGATCGGCATCGGGGTATCTGCGGATCAGCGTCTGCTTGGCGCCGAACCTGCGTTGCCACCGCTCGTCGATTGACCATCTCCGCGAACAAGGTCGGAAGAGTTTGTGTCGCGCCGGTTGCCTGAAAGGACGGCTGCGCGCTCGTTGGTGAGTGCTGGTGTATCGCGGCGCTTGGCGGGATGGACGATGCCTTTGCCTGGATCGGAGGTCGAATGGCGCAATCCCTGACCGGCCCAGATATTGAGGTCATCGATCGCATAGACGACGC
>CAVXZV010000034.1:0-12215 GCA_963766355.1 uncultured Alphaproteobacteria bacterium | reverse complement strand
AAAATTCAATTTCTTGAGCACCTATTGCCGGAGGTTCTAGTGAAACGCAAACCGTACGTCATTGCCATACCTGATATGGCTCCGTTTCCAGTAAAGCTGTTACAGCCCGCTGTCGCCAATCTGGAATCCGAACGTTACCGCATTCTTGCCGCGCTCGATTTGGTCTTTGTCGGAATCTAAATTTTCACCAATTGAACCAATCCGACCGCATCCAGCGCCGCATGGGCGACGATGAGCGGCCATAATTTCCCCGTTCGCGCGTACCAAAATGCCAAGATCAGTCCGAGGGGAATAACGGTGATGACACCGACAACGCCCTGATAGAGATGGTATAGCAGCCGGATCGTAACGCTGACGTTGAACGCAAAGGATTCGCCGCGCGTGTCATTCAACACGGTCATCGTATACCCCGCGACGAACACCTCTTCGAAGACGGGATTGACGATGACGACCGACGCGGCCGTGAGCAGCGGCACGCCAGGCGCGACCACTTGCGTATGCGATGCCGCAGCCGCCAATTGCGGCATAGTGGTTGCGAGCGCGCTCCAAAGAAAAGCGTAGGAGAGAATGACGAACAGCCCCAAGCCCAATCCAATGGCCGTGTCGAGCAAGGTGGGGGCGAAGCCGAGGCGCTTGAACGACCAGCCGCGGAAGTACAAAAACGCGCCAAGCGCCCCCAGCAACGCCAGCTCATAAACCACCAGATAATCCAGGCTTTCGGCCGAATGGTGAGGTTCGGCCACCGGATGGAGCGCGGCAAACAGGCTCTCCACGATAAATGGCCCGAATGCCACGGTGATGACGATGAGGAATTCGGCGCCCGGTGTCAGCGATTGCAGTAATTTGCGCATCGATTGTCCGTGCGATCTTAATTAGCTTAGAGACAACGCCACCCCGGCCAGGTCAAGACGCATGCTCATCTTCAAAATCTGCCACAAGGCGGAATGGAAGCAGGCCGAAAGCGACGGCATCTATGCCGGCTCGGCCAAGGACCGCGAAGATCACTTCATGCATTTCTCCACGGCCGAACAGGTCCGCGGCACGCTGGAGCGCTATTATGCAGAGGACAACGATTTGGTTTTGGTGGCCGTGAAATCCCAATCGCTGGGCGGTGCATTGGTGTTCGAACCGTCGCGCGGCGGAGCGCTCTTTCCTCATCTCTATCAGCCCTTGCCACTGACCTTTGTATTCTGGGTAAAGCCCATTCGCCGGGCGGCCGATGGCACGTTCGTTTTGCCAAAGGACATTCCATAAATGAGCGCTGGAAACTGTATCCGGCGATATCTAAGTTGCCACCGCCCCACCATTCGGAGATGTGTCCATGCGCTACAGACAGCTCGGCAATACCGGTATGTTCGTGTCGGAAATCTGCCTCGGCACCATGACCTTCGGCGGCAAGGGCTCATTTTATGTGCATGTCGGCAGTCTCGACCTGAAGGCGGTGACGGCGATCGTGGCGCGAACGCTGGAAGCCGGTGTCAACTTCATCGATACGGCCGATGTCTATTCGCTGGGCCTGTCGGAAGAATTGCTCGGCCAAGCGCTGAAGGATCTCGGTATACGCCGCTCGGATGTCGTCATCGCGACCAAAGGCTTCGGCCGTCTGGGTTCGGGACCGAACGAAGCCGGTTCCAGCCGCGGCCATCTGATGGACACGGTGGAGGAAAGTCTTAAGCGGCTGCAGACCGACCACATCGACCTTTATCAAATTCACGGACAAGACTGCGTCACACCCACCGAAGAGACGATGCGGGCGCTGGAAGACATGGTGAGGCGCGGCATGGTGCGTTATGTCGGCTGCTCAAACTGGCAAGCCTGGAAGATCCTGCATGCGCAAGGCATCGCCGACAAACGCGGCTGGGCGCGGCTGGAAACCGTGCAGGCTTATTACTCGCTGGCGGGACGCGGCCTCGAACGCGAAATCGTCCCCGCCATTCAGGATCAGAAAATGGGCTTGATGGTTTGGAGCCCGTTGGCGGGCGGCATTCTGTCCGGAAAGTTTGGTCCCGACAGCACGCCGGAAGGCGCGCGGCGCGCCACCTTCGATTTTCCGCCGGTCGATCGCGACCGCGCCTGGCCGATCGTCAATGCCTTGCGCGAGATCGGTAAAGCGAAAGGCGCAAGTGCGGCGCGCGTGGCGCTCGCTTGGGTGCTGGCGAAAACGTTCGTCACAAGCGTCATCATCGGCGTCAAATCGCTGGACCAGCTCGAAGACAATCTCGCCGCGTCGCAACTTTCCCTGTCGGCCGATGAGGTCAAGCGCCTGGACGACCTCAGCGAATTACCCTTGGAATATCCGGGTTTTATGGTGACGCGCCAAAATCACGGCCGTCTCCCAGAGAAAAAATAGTGCTATAATTCTCCGTCAACGATGGGGAAGACGATGAAAACACTACTCGTACTGGTCGGCGTCGTGGCGCTGGCGATGGGCTTGCTGTGGATCGGGCAAGGAACGGGTTACGTTCATTGGCCGCGCACCAGCTTTATGATCGACGACATGCATTGGGCGTATTACGGAGCCGGTCTGGCGGTGTTCGGATTGGTGTTGATTATTTTGGGCGGACGGCGCCGAGACATGCGTAAATAGCTACCGGACGTTGCGCCGTCCGAAAGTGTGGAGACCGGAATGCGGATGTTCGTTCTCTTAGCGGCGTTGGGTATCCTGATGCCGTCCGCCGCAAATGCGGACGCCTGGCTCGCACAATGCCGGGGCGACAAAGACCTACAATATAATCAGACGATCGGTGGCGCCGGGGCCCTGCATCTGCCCGTGGGCGACGGCACGTATCAATCGCTGCCGCTGACGCAGACATTTTACGATGGAAAAATGGTCTGCGGCGCGACCGACGCCAAGGCGGCGGCGGCAAACAGCATTGCGCAAGTCTGCGCCGACAAAGCCCACCAGAACATCCATCTGAAATATCGCGACGTGAACGCGAAAGGCGTACCCAGCGAAAAAGACGTTGTCTATTGCGAAGCGCTGGTCAATGCGTATTGAGGATTCAAGGTACCACGGCTGCGGCGTGTTGGGTTTGTCGCCGGCACCCCGATTCAGAGGAAATTGTATTCGGTGAACAGCGGCGAAAGGTCGTGGTGCCATTCGGTGCGATAGCGGTGAAGCAATTCTTCGGCGCGCGTATAGCCGCGCGCAACGATCTCGCGTAGCGGAACCAGAAAGCCCTCTTCGTTCATGCCGGCGCCGTCTTCCTCGGCGCGGCGCTTGAGGCCCGCCGCAGAAATTTCCAGCATGCGATGGGCGAGCTCCCATACCGTCGTCCTGCGGAACGGCGTCTTGAAGGCAAGTCTGGGAACGGCATCGCGCATGGCTTGGCGTTCTTCCGCCGTCCAATCCTTCACCATGTCCCAAGCCGCATCGAGGGCGACCTGATCGTAATAGATGCCGACCCATAAAGCGGGCAAACCGCAGATGCGCCGCCAAATGCCGCCATCGGCGCCGCGCATTTCGAGGAACCGCTTCAACCGCACTTCCGGAAAGATGGTCGTTAGATGATCCGCCCAATCGGACATTTGCGGCTCGATATGTTTCACTTCGGGGATTTTGTGGGCCAGGAAATCGCGAAAGCTCTTGCCCGCGACGTCGATATATTTTCCGTCGCGATAGACGAAGTACATCGGCACATCGAGCGCATAATCGGCGTAGCGTTCGAACGACATGCCGTCCTCGAACACCCAAGGCAGCATGCCGGCGCGATCGTTGTCGACATCGGTCCAGATATGGCTGCGATAGGAGAGGAAATCGTTCGACTTGCCGGCGCGGAACGGCGAATTGGCGAACAATGCGGTGGCGACGGGCTGCAACGCGAGGCCGACGCGGAATTTTTTGATCATGTCGGCTTCGGAGGAGAAATCGAGATTCACCTGAACCGTGCAGGTGCGGAACATCATCTCCAAGCCGTAACCGCCGACCTTGGGCATGTAACGCCGCATGATCGCATAACGGCCCTTCGGCATCTGATGCACATCGTCGAAGGACCAAGTCGGCGCAAAGCCGAGACCCACCACGCCCGCACCGATCTCCGCCGCGACTTCGCGGACCTGCTGCTGATGCGTGTTCACTTCGGCGCAGGTCTCGTGCACGCTTTTCAGCGTCGCGCCCGAGAGCTCGAACTGGCCGCCGGGTTCCAGACTGATCGTGGCACCGTTCTGAGAAAGAAGCCCGATGATGTATTCGCCTTCCATTATCGGCTCCCAGCCGAACCGGCGCATGCCTTCCAAAAGGGCGCGGATACCGGAGGGGCCCTCGTAGGGAAGCGGCTTGTGGGTCTTCAGGTCGTAGACGAATTTTTCGTGCTCGGTGCCGATGCGCCATTCGGATTTCGGCTTCGACCCGTCGGCCAGATAGCGCACGAGATCGTCGCGCGTTTCTATGGGCCCGCCGGCGGATTGGGGAACGGACATCGACTGTTTCCTCAGGCGGGCCAGCGGCCCCATGGCATTCTGGTAACGGCAAACCGCTCGTTCAGTTTCCGGTTATGTAGGCGTCGCGCAGGGCGGCGACAAGTCAGGCCCAATCACCTTTCAGCGCCTGCCACAGGGCTAATGCGGCCAGCGCGGCGGTGTCGGCGCGCAAGATACGTGCGCCCAAAGAAACCGGTGTGACAAAAGGCAAGGCGCGCAACGCGGCACGTTCCGCAGGGTCGATGCCGCCTTCCGGGCCGGTCAAGACAGCCCAAGGACCGTTGGAAGCATCGTTCAACGCCTTGGCGATGGGAGGCGCTTCTCCGGCCTCGTCGCAGAACAGAATGCGCCGCTCGCTCGGCCAACCGGCCAGAAGCTTGTCGAAGCTTTGCGGCTCGCGCACATCAGGCACGCTCAAACGGCCGGACTGCTCGGCAGCTTCTACGGCATTGGCGCGCATACGTTCGGTGTTGACACGCGTAACAATGGTACGGCGGGTCATTATCGGCTGAAGCAGCCGCACGCCGAGCTCGGTGGCTTTTTGGGTCAGATAATCGGCCGGCGTTTTCTTGATCGGTGCGAAGACCAGCCATAGGTCGGGGACTTCGCTCTGCGGTTCGGTGAGCCGTTCGCAAGTGAGCACACAGGCGCGTTTGGAAAGCTCGGCGATTCGCGCCTTCCATTCGCCGTCGCGACCGTTGAACAGGCTGACATAATCGCCCGGCTTGGCACGCATGACATGCAACAGATAATGCGTCTGGCCATCGTCGGGTGCGACATGGACGCCCTGCCCCAATGCGGCCTCGACATAGAGACGCACCTTGCCACCGGGTTCGGTGAGATTTTCGCTCATGTCTCGACATCCGCATAAACTTGAGGTAATAGGTATTACGTAATGCCCCTTACAGGCAAGTATGGATAAACCTCTCACCAGCCGATTGACGTCAAAGGGCCAGGCTACCATTCCCGTCGAGGTTCGCAGAGCATTGCGCTTGAAGGAAGGTGACAACGTGCTCTTCGAGATGCAAAAAGGGAAAGTTACGCTGCGCCGCGCCGAACCGCTCGATCGCGCATTCCTCAAACTTGCAGAGTCCGCTTTCGAAGAATGGAATAGCCCAGAAGACGAGGCTGCTTTCCGTGATCTATAGCCGTTGGGACGTTGTTGCTGTTCAATTTCCTTTTCTCGAAGGCACGGACTCAAAGCGGCGCCCTGCACTGATCGTTTCTGCGGACCGCCTCCGCGTCGATCACGGCGTCTATTGGATCACAATGATAACCACCGCAAAATCGGGGCGGCGGCCGAATGATATCCCCGTCACCAATCGCGAACGCGCAGGGCTTCCCGAAGACTGCGTTATTCGAGTGGCGCGGATGACGGCGGTGAGTGACGGCCAGATCGCACGCCGCCTGGGCGACATCACGCCCAAGGACCGCACCGCCGTAAGCGCACTTCTACGGCTATATGTGCCATGAGCGAGCAACAGCCCGTGGCTCCGGCTGACGCTGTTCCGTGGACTTTGGTCGACCGCGCGCCGCCGCAGATTCAGCCCTATCTGCGGTTGATGCGGCTGGACCGGCCGATCGGCACCTGGCTGCTCTATTGGCCCTGCGTGTTCGGACTGGTGCTCGGCTCGGCTTCGGTGAGCCGCCCGTTCGGCAGCTGGCACGATGTGTGGCTGGTGATCCTGCTGGGGATCGGCGCCATCGTCATGCGCGGCGCGGGCTGCACCTATAACGACATTGTGGATCGCGATTTCGATGCGCAGGTCGCGCGCACACGCGGCAGGCCTATTCCTTCGGGCGCGGTCAGCGTCAAACAAGCATGGCTGTTTGCGGCAGCACTTTGCCTGGTGGGATTGCTGATCCTGCTGCAGCTCAATTGGTTCGCGGTGAGCTTGGGCGCGGCCTCGCTGTTGCTGGTGGTCTTCTATCCCTTCATGAAACGGATCACCTGGTGGCCGCAGGCTTGGCTAGGACTGACGTTCAATTGGGGCGCCGTGCTCGGCTTCGCGGCGCAGACCGGCGGCATCGATATCGGCGATGCCATGCTCTATGCGGGACTGTTTTTTTGGACGCTCGGCTACGACACGATCTATGCCCATCAGGACAAGGACGACGATGCGCTGATCGGCGTGAAATCCACGGCGCTTCTGTTGGGCGCAAAATCGCGCGATTGGATTTTGGGTTTCTATGCCGTCGCCTTTACACTGATTTTGGCGGCCGGGTTTACCGAACACGAAGGTTGGCCTTACGTCTTCCTGATGCTTTTGGCGGGCGCCCATATGTTGTGGCAGGTCCATGCTCTGAACACGGACGATTCCGCAAAATGTTTGCGGCTATTTCGTGCCAATCGCGAGACCGGCACGTTGATCGCGGCGGCCTTGATCATCTCGACCTGGGTGGGCTGATTGCGATTATAATGGCACCATGAATGTGGTGCGCTTCGATCCGACCAAAGAATTCACGCCCGAAGAAATGGCGGCGGTGCGGGCGCGTTCCGACGGCATGGGATTACTTTGCGTTTTGCATGCCTGGTTCATGATCGGCGCAGCGATGGCGTTCTATGCGCTGTGGCCCAATCCGTTCAGCTTCGTCGTAGCCGTAATCGTGATCGGCAGTCGCCAGCTCGGGCTGGAAATCCTGATGCATGACGGCGCGCATGGCGTGTTGATGAAGACGCGCGGGCTGAATGAGTGGATCAGTCAGTGGCTTTGCGCTTATCCGGTGTTTGCGGACACGATTCCCTACCGCCATTACCACCTCAAGCATCACCGCGCGACGCAGCAAGAAGACGATCCCGATCTCGTTTTGTCGGCGCCCTTCCCCATCACGCGCTGGAGTTTTATGCGCAAGATGATCCGCGACCTCAGCGGGCAAACCGGCCTGAAGCTGCGCTTCTATCAAATCCGCATGGCCATTCGCGAAGGTCTCTTCGCGAAGCTCGGCAAACCGATCCTTGCGAATGTGCTGCTCTTCGCGATCCTTTGGGCCTTCGGCAAGCCGCATTATTATCTGATGTTCTGGTTGTTGCCTTTGCTCACCTGGCATATGGCGGTGGTGCGTATCCGCAACATTGCCGAACATGCCATGGTGCCCGACAATAACGATCCGCTGCGCAATGCGCGCACGACCTATGCCTCGCTATGGGAGCGCGCGCTGTTCGCCCCTTATTGGGTGAACTATCACGTCGACCATCATCTGTTGATGTATGTACCCTGCTTCAATTTGCCGAAGCTGCATGAATTGCTGCTCGCCAAAGGCAAGCGCGAGCAGATGGAGTTGAAAAACGGCTATGCGGCCGTGTTGAAGATGGCGACGTCGAAAGCAGTCTGATCAAGCCGCTTTCTTTTCTTCCACCGCTGCTTCGACGCTTTCGATCGTCTTCTTCTCGGCCACGGGCCGAACACCCCGGCGCAGCATGCTGACCACGATCAGCAGCAGAACGAAGAATAACACGATACGGAACGCGACGACGAAATGCGTGTAGAGCACGTTGCGGTTGTTGCTCGCAAAGGTGCCGAAATGCCAGCCGTAAATATCCGGCGCGTCGAGCAGCACCGCATTGGCGATCTGATCCATGGTGAAGCGTTGGATGTCCCAGGCCCGCACCATCTTGTTTTGCACTGCAATCACCGGCGAGCCGTTCACCACGCAGTTCTCGCAGATAACGGTCACGGGTTGGAACTGCATCGAGCCCGACAAATCCGCATACATCGAGCCGTCAGGCAAAGCGCGGGCAAAGGTGAGCGACACGGAAAAGAATGCGAAACCGAGAAAGATAACGCCGGCAAGCACGATCGTGCGTCCGACCAGCATCTGGTAATGCGCGAAAACGACCTCTTCGCGCATCGCGACAAACACCGATTCCTTCGCGGCTTCGGACACGCCGCCGCGATCGACGAGATGACGCGCCAGGCGCCGCTCGTCCAGCGAAGCGCCGTCGCGCATCGCGGGAACCAACAGCGCAAAGCCGGCGGCAAGCACCGTCACCGCATCAACCAGCAAGACCAGTGCGAAGAACACCCAATAGCCGGAGGAGTTGACGCCGGTCTCGAAATGGCCGGGCAAGACATGGGCCAGCCAGGGATGGGCGCTCGTCATGCTGGTGACGAGCATGAGGAACATGATTAGGTTGATTGCGACGAAAATCAGCAGAAGCCTGATGCCCAAAAAGCGCGTCGGCATTCTTCACCCCCATACCACCCGTTTTTACCACTATACACGAAAGCAGCGACTTGCGCATGACAGACCCCGCCGCCTTTATCCGCAGCAATTCCGCGCTTATTGCCCCACCCCTGGTGCCGGAAGTGCGGCTTTATCTGGCGACGGAGGTGGTTCCACTGTGGCGCAAAACCGAAGAGGAACTGGAGAAAGAAGGCGTGCCGCCGCCCTATTGGGCCTTTGCCTGGGCCGGCGGACAGGCGCTGGCACGCTATGTTTTGGACAACCCTGAAACTGTGCGCGGGCGAACGGTGCTCGATTTCGGCTCGGGATCGGGGCTGGTGGCGATTGCAGCGGCGAAGGCTGGTGCGACGCGAGCGCTGGCGGCCGACATCGACGCCTTCGCGGCGGCGGCGATTGCCTTGAACGCCGAAGCGAATGACGCGCGCGTCGCGGTTACGACGGACGATGTGATCGGGCGCGACGGCGCGTGGCAAACCATCCTGGTCGGCGACATGTGTTACGAGCGGCCTTTGGCGGAGCGGTTGCTGGCATGGTTGCAGGATCGCAAGCGCTGTGGCGCGCTGGTGCTGCTGGGCGATCCGGGACGAACTTATTTTCCGAAATCGGGCGTGGAAAAACTTGCGACCTATAACGTGCAGACCACGCGCGACCTTGAAGACCGCGAGATCAGGGAGACGAGTGTTTATAGGTTGGAATAACAGACTTGATTAGCCGCCTTTGGGAGATTGATGATATTATGAAGGTGAAGGAAAAGCGTGAGGCGACATGACCGCTCGGGCAATGCAATCGCGGCAGAAGATAGTCAAAATCGCGACCGAAATGCTGGCAGGCTCGCTGTCATTCATCGAAGGCGCTCGCCAGATAGTTCAGCTACAATTTGCCGCTGAATTGTCCGACGATCCGGACATTAGACCTCTCATTGGAATTGATTCCGAAACAGACGCGCTCCCTCTGGACCCGGAAATCAGAAAACATTGGGCATCCGACGCACTCGAAAAACTAAAGCCCGAAATAGACAAAGCGGAAACATGGGCGCGCCAGGTCGGAACCCCGCATTGCGAACACCTGATTGCCCGATTTCAGGAAACAACTTCTGCCTGACCCGCTACCGTAATCGCCCCGCTTGACTCTTCTTGGGGCTGCTAGCTATAAAGAACAAAAGAGGAACAATACAATGCCAGCAGATGGATATTTGGACTACATCGAATTGCCCGGGACGGACATTCCGGCGACCAAAGCGTTCTACGGGTCTGTCTTCGGATGGACGTTTACCGATTACGGCCCGGATTATGTCGCCTTCGACAGCGCGGGACGGCAAGGCGGTTTCAACGCCGAGCGCAAAGTTGTGGCGCAGGGCGGACCGCTGGTTGTGCTCTATGCCGCCGATCTCGATGCGATGGAGGCCAAGGTGCGTGCCGCCGGTGCCGAAATCGTCAGCAAAGAGAGTTTCGAAGGTGGACGGCGTTTCCATTTCCGCGATCCCAATGGCAACGAAATCGCCGTTTGGACGAAGGCATAGAATTTTCTGGCGGTGTTGAATTAAGCAACAAAATCCGCCCTCCCCTTGAGGGTCGAGGCCGTGGACGAAAGCACTGCCGTGCTTTCGTCGGCCGAGGGCCGAAGGCGGATTTGCGCGAGAGCGCAAACACGGCTTCGGGGAGGGGTCTGTTGGAATTGTTACCCCTCCCTGAAAAAACCTTCGCTACGCTCGGCTTTTTCGGCCCTCCCTCAAGGGGAGGGCAAAGGTCTTAGTTTCAATTCACAACATGCGTCTGATGAGACCCTTCCTGTTGGCGCGGGCGGCGGGCCCATGCCAGAGTGCTCCCTTGCGGCTCGCTTCGCGGGCTAACTTCCATAAGGGGGCTCACGAATGGCTGGCGTTATCGAGGATCCACTTGCCGAGCAACATGAGGTACACGATCTAAACCCCACATTGGGGATGTTCCATCTCATCGCGCTGGGCATCGGCGCCATCATCGGCGCGGGCATCTTCGTCATCACCGGTCATGCGGCTGCAGCCTATGCCGGACCGGCCGTACCCATCTCTTTCGCCATCGCCGGCCTTGGCTGTCTGTTCGCAGGACTTTGCTACGCCGAATTCGCCGCCATGATTCCCGTGGCCGGAAGCGCCTACACCTACACGCTCGCGACCATGGGCCGCTTCATGGCCTGGTTCATCGGCTGGAACCTGGTGCTCGAATATCTCGCCGCGGCTTCCACGGTGGCTGCCGGATGGTCCGGCTATTTCGAGCGCTTCATGGCCTATCTCGGCTATCCGATCCCTGCGGTGCTGGCAGCGGCTCCGCTTTGCGTCTCCACCGACGTCCATTGCCCGACCTACAACGCAAGCTATACCGCTCTTCAGGCGCTGTCCCACATCGGCTTCACAGGCACCTATTTCAATTTGCCGGCCATGGGGCTGATTGCCTTCATCTCGCTGATCTTGATCATCGGCGTACGCCAATCGGCGAACTTCAACATCGCGATGGTATCGATCAAGTTGGTCATCGTATTGCTCGTCATCGGCTTTGGGCTGCCGCATGTCGTCCCGGCGAACCACACGCCGTTCATAGCTCCCAACACGGGCGTTTGGGGCCAGTTCGGATGGAGCGGCGTGCTGCGCGCTACCGGGGTGATCTTCTTCGCCTATATCGGTTTCGATGCGGTGTCGGTTGCCGCACAAGAGGCGCGCAAGCCGCAGCGCGACATTCCTATCGGCATCCTGGGTTCGCTCCTGATCTGCACCGTGCTCTATATGTTGATGAGCTACGTGCTGACGGGCCTTGCTTCCTACAAGACGCTGAACGTGACCTATCCCGTCTCCATGGCGGTGGCCTCAATCCCCGCTACGGCGTGGCTCACGCAGATCGTCAATGTCGGCGCCATCGTGGGCCTTGCTTCGGTCGTTCTTGTGCTGCTGCTCGGCCAATCTCGCATCTTCTATGCGATGGCCAAGGACGGTATGATTCCGCCGCTGTTCGGCGAAGTGCACAAGAAATTCCGCACGCCGTGGAAGTCCACGATTATCACGGGCATTTTCGCGGCGCTGCTGACCGGCTTGCTACCGCTCGACATCCTGGGTGAACTCGTTTCCATCGGAACGCTGCTCGCCTTCGTGATCGTCTGCCTCGGCGTGATGATCTTGCGTATTGCGAAGCCCAGGGCGGTGCGCACGTTCCGCGCACCTTACGTCTGGTTGGTCGCGCCCGCGGGCATGATCATGTGCGGCGCCATGATGGCCTGGTTGCCGCTCGACACGTGGCTGCGCCTTGTCGTCTGGACCATCATCGGACTGGTAATTTTCTTCTTCTATGGCAGAAAACACGCCAAAGCGGCGCGCTGGACCATCAAAGAACTTCCCGCCAAGTGATCTGCGGAATGCGAAAGGGCTGAGTCATGGCCGAGAACAACGAGGTTGCGGAGTTATCGCAACCCGATCCCGTCGTCGCGAGCGAAATCCATCTGCATCGCGCGCTGGGGCCATTCAGCCTGATCATGATCGGCATCGGTTGCATCATCGGCGCGGGCATCTTCGTCATCACCGGAACGGCGGCGGCGGAGCATGCCGGCCCCGCGGTTTTGATCTCCTTCGCGATTGCAGGCTTGGGCTG
>CAVXZV010000033.1:0-5594 GCA_963766355.1 uncultured Alphaproteobacteria bacterium | reverse complement strand
GGCTTCAAGCGTGTCTTCGCAATCTCTCCCTGTCCACACTGCGTCAAGCGAAACCGTTGTGCCCGCCTCGTGCCCATGCTTGGTAACCGGTATCATTGCTGGCCTATAAGGCATCGACAGTCGTGGGGAACACATGACGAACAGGCGCGAAATTCTTCGCACATCGCTAGCCGCCGGCGCCGTTGCACTCCTGCCGCAGGAACTAGCCGCAAAGCGCCGAAGGGGCTCTTCCCCTTGGGCGCTGGCCGACAAAATCTTGGCGCGCATCAAACCGCCGGTTTTCCCCGACCGTGAGTTTGCAGTGACCGATTACGGCGCGAAGGCCGACGGCGTGACGAATTGTCCGAAGGCGATCGCGCAGGCCATCGATGCTTGTCACAGCGCCGGGGGCGGGCGCGTGACGGTGGCGCCCGGAGATTATTTGACCGGCCCGATCCATCTCAAAAGCAATGTCAATCTGCACCTGACGAAAGGCGCCACGCTGCGTTTCAGCCGCAACACTTGGGATTACCTGCCGCTGGTCTTCACGCGCTGGGAAGGCGTCGAGCTGATGAATTACTCGCCGCTGATCTATGCCTTCGAACAAGAAAACATCGCCGTGACCGGCGAGGGCACCTTCGACGGTCAAGCGGACAACGAATATTGGTGGCCGTGGAAGGGTCTTGCGGATTTCGGTTGGAAAGAAGGCGATCCCGATCAAGACACGGCGCGCACGAAACTGTTCCAGATGGGCGAAGACCACGTGCCGGTAGCGCAGCGCATTTTCGGCGAAGGCAGTTACCTTCGCCCCGGTTTCTTCGAACCCTATCGCTGCAAGAATGTGATGATCGAAGGGGTAACGGTTCGCAACGTGCCGTTCTGGCAGATTCATCCCGTGCTCTGCAGCAATGTGATCGTGCGCGGACTGACGCTCAACTCCGCCGGGCCGAACACCGATGGCTGCGATCCGGAATCTTGCAAGGATGTGTTGATCGAGAATTGCTTCTTCAACACGGGAGACGATTGCATCGCCGTCAAATCCGGCCGCAACGGCGACGGACGGCGCGTCAATGTGCCGTCGGAGAATTTTGTCATCCGCAATTGCCGCATGCAAAACGGCCATGGCGGCGTAGCGATCGGCAGCGAAATCTCCGGCGGCGTGCGCAATGTCTTTGCCGAGGATTGTCACATGGACAGTCCGGGACTGGGTTCGGCGCTTCGTCTGAAGAACAATGCGATGCGCGGCGGATTGCTGGAGCATTTCTTTTTCCGCCGCATCGTGGTGGGGCAGGTTGCCCACGCCGTACTCGACATCAATTTCAATTACGAAGAAGGCGCCGATGGCCCGTACACGCCCGTCGTCCGCGATGTTGAGGTGGAAACGGTGATCAGCGGCAGGAGTCCCTATGCCATCGACATTCAAGGATTGCCCAATGCGCCGGTTTACGATGTGTCGCTGCGCAATTGCGAATTCCGCAACGTGACCGAACCCAATATCGTCAAGAATGTGCGGGGATTTTCGCTCGAGCACGTGACGATCAACGGCAAGACGGCGATCTAGGCGGCCATTATTCGGCTAAGCCGAAGGCGGCGCGTTCAGCGCCCATTCGACGATCTTGGTGCGCGCCTGCGACAATGCTTCGTCGAACGCCGCGACCGCAGCATCCACGGAATTCGCCGCGGCTGTCGATTCTTCGGCTGCCGCGAAATGAGCGACGATGTTGCGCTTCACCGCATCGATCAGCTGGACGTCGATATGCACTACGGCAGTGGGCGCGCCGTCTTGCGTGTCATAGCGCGCTTCGAAGTCGCGAATGTCGGCAGCCAGAATATAGTCCATGCGCGCCGCGTCGCTATCGCGGGAGACGGCGTCGATCCGTCCGCTGTTCTCGAACGCCTCCAATAGGGCTGTCTGCACCAGCGCCGGTAGGCCATCGGACCAGGCGGCGTTTGCGTAGTAATCAAGGTTTGCCGGCGGGTGCATGATTGCGATGCGCTGCGTATCCAAACCGGCCGAGGCATTGGGGATCGGGATCGACAACGCCCAGGACACTTTGGTGCCGGGCGTCATTGGTGCCATGGTCGGCTTCAGAACATAAAGCCGCGGCGCCTCCGAAGGACCCAGCAGATCCGAACATCCTCCAAGCATCAAAGCGGAAGTACCGGCCAAAACCGCGCGGCGGTTCAGGGGAAAAAAAGCGGTCGTTTTCATTTCGGTGTGTACCCCTTACGGCGGTCGCCAAAGAGCAGTTTGGTCGGCTGTTGGTTGAGTTGGTCCGAAAGCTTGTTGAGGCTGACGACCAAGCGCCGCGTGTCGGCCAGCAACGCCGACAATTGGGCTATTCCGTCGCTCTTAACGAAAGTATCGGTGTCGGCTGACAGCTGACCGATCTTCTTCACGCTGGCGTCGGTGTCGGCAACGGTGCCGGGCAGGGCCTTCGACGCTTTCGAAATATCCGAGATGGCGGAATTGATGTCGCCCGAGCGTCGCGCCAACGCGCCGGTCGTTTGATCGAGATTGGCGAGGATGCTCGAGAATGCGCGCTGGTTTTTCGGGCTCAAGGTTTCGTTGAGCTTATCTGCGATGACGTTGAATTTTTCCAAAAGTTGGGGCACGCCTTTGGCGAGCTTTTGCAAGGCCGACGGCGCCGATTTGATGACCGGATAACGCTGTCCCTCATACGCAGTCAGCAATGGAGCATTCTTCTTGCCGCCTGCGATTTCCACATAAGAACCGCCCGTCAAGCCTTCGCTTTCGATCGAAGTGACGGAGTCGACGCGAATCCCGAGATTGGGCTGGACCTGAAGTGTCGCAACGACGACTTGAGGATCGTTGGGATCGAATTTGAGATCGTCCACGCGACCCACTTCGATGCCGTTGTAACGCACCATCGTGCCCTTGCCGAGCCCGGTCACCGGTCCGGTGAAATAGGTTTGGTAATACGCGTATTCTTGGGCGTACTGCATGCCCGCCAGCCACAGCATGGAGATGACAAGGCCCAGCATGCAGGCGATCACGAAGGCGCCGACCGCCACATAATTCGCTTTCGTTTCCATCAAATCACCTCACGAAGCGAGCGCCGCGCGTCCGCGCGGGCCCGAGAAATATTCCTTGATCCAAGGATCGCTATCCAGGCGCAGGCTTTCGATCGTACCCACTGTGAGCTTTTTGTTGACCAGCACGGCCACGCGATCCGTCGTCGCTTTTAGCGTGTCGAGGTCGTGGGTCACCATGAACACCGTCAGATTCAAACTCTTCTGCAGGCTGCGCACGAGATCGTCGAACATGGTCGCCGAAATCGGATCGAGCCCTGACGTCGGTTCGTCGAGAAACACCAGTTCGGGATCGAGGGCCAGCGCGCGGGCCAGTCCGGCACGTTTCTTCATGCCGCCGGAGAGTTCCGAAGGATGTTTCTGCGCGGTCTCCGGTGGCAGTCCCACCATGGAAAGCTTCATCGCGGCCACTTCGTTCATCAGTTGCTGAGACATGGTCGTATATTCATGCAACGGCACCTGAATGTTTTCCGCCACCGTCTGAGAACTAAACAAAGCGCCGTCCTGAAACAGAACGCCCCAGCGGCTTTGGATACCACGCATCCCCTTTTCATCCAGCTCCAGCACGTTCTCGCCGAACACCTCAACCTCGCCTTCGGCGGGTCTGGAGAGCCCCACGACGGTGTGCAGCAGGACGGACTTTCCCGCGCCGGAACCGCCGACGATGCCGATGATTTCGCCGCGATAGACGTCAAGGTCGATATGGTCGTGAAGTACGTTGTCGCCAAAACGGTTCACGATCCCGCGCAGCTTGATGACCGTCTCTTTTTTTTCGCCGCTCATTCAAATCCCCATGATCGAGAACAGAATGGCGAAACCGGCATCTAAAACGATAACGAGGAAAATGGAACTCGACGACCGAACGCGTGGTCAGCATGCCGACGCTGCCGGCATTGCGCTCGACATTCATGCCCTCGTAGCAGCCGACCATGCCGATGACATAGGCAAAGACCGGCGCTTTGATCAGACCGACGAGAAAGGTGTTGAGGTCGACCGCTTGATGCAGCTGGCGCATGAACACCGGAATGGTCATTCCCAAATCGAAATAGCACATCACAGCGCCGCCGATGAGGCCCATCAAATCGGCATAGAGCGTGAGAAAGGGCAAAGCGATGACCAGCCCGATCACGCGCGGAAGGATCAGCACGTCGACGAGGTTGAGACCCATGGTCTCCATGGCGTCGAGCTCTTCATTCACCTTCATCGTGCCGATCTGGGCTGTGAAGGCCGAACCCGACCGTCCGGCGATGACGATGGCGGTAATCAGCACGCCGATTTCGCGCAACAAGCCCGCGCCGAGGATGTTGACGGTAAAGCCTTCGGCGCCGACGCGTTTGAGCTGATCCACGCCCAAATAGGCCAGAACGATGCCGATCAGGAACAGCAACAACCCTACGATGGGCAGGGCATTGATACCGACTTCTTCGATTTGATGGACGAGCGCGGCCACACGCAGGTTGCCGCGCGGGGCATAAACCGCCTCCAGCCATTCCAGCGTCACCCGCCCGATATAGCCGAGGATGCCATAGCCTTGGGCCAGGACATGGAAAGTGGCGCGCCCGACACGCTCCAGGGTTGCGTTCAGCGTATGCAGCTCGGGGATCTCTACCGGCTCCATCACATGCTCGGCGGCAATGCTTTCGAGCAATGGCGCATACTGCTCGGGAACGGTGAATACCGGCACGCGCAGGCCTGCGTCCTCGAGGGCCAGCTTGGTGCGCACCAGAAGCCAGCATCCAGTACTGTCCAGAGTGGCGATCTCACTTCCGTCGATCTCGGCCTCGGACAGATTATCGGCTTGTAGCGCGTGCAGTTCATGCTCGAGCGAGGCGGCGTGCCTCACCGTCCACGACCCGCCAGCCGTGATGCGCAACGTCCGCGCGCGGCGCTCGGTGTGAACCCAAGGGCGCGAATCGGCGTCGGTCAACTCGTACGAAGTGGCCATCCCGGACTTATTCTACTCGGGCTGAGAGCCCTAGTGCAAAACGCCGCCAGGCCGAACAAGTTCCACCCCCAGTCGGGATTCCGCGCCGCGCCTGCCCAGCATACGCGCCAACAGACGAAGCCCGACTGGGGGGCGGAAATGGATCAAGTCCAGGTAATTATCGCTCTGACCGTTCACTATGTTTTCGTCGGTGACCGCGTTGTGGTTCAGAAAGTCGAACAGTGCGATTTTGCCTTCGCAAGCCGCATTGTGGCGCTGCACATCGCCAACGACGCTCAATTTGAATGCCGCCACGCCGGCCGCGTCGTTTTGCAGATAACGCGCGATCATGGCTGCGTTATCGGGCGGGAAGAAGAGGATGGTGTAGACATCGCCACGATGGCAAAGAATGGACAGCATTGTCTTCAGCTCGTCGTGCTGCCAGGAGGCCATCCGCATCACGCGTTTCGAACGATTGGTAAGATCGTGGTGCATCAGCTTTTCGGTCATGTGACTGTATGCTTCAAACAAATCGGGACGGTCGGCCGCTGTCTTGCCCGTTCCGATCTGCAGAAGATCGTAGAGACCCAATGCGTGCATACCGGCCGCACCGCCGCTCAGATAACGGGTGGTGAAA
>CAVXZV010000032.1:0-3172 GCA_963766355.1 uncultured Alphaproteobacteria bacterium | reverse complement strand
AGCCATAAGCCGCGGCGCGGCGTCGGTGTTCCTTCGGGCGTCACGGCCAAGCGCAATTCATCGAATCCCGGACCGATTTTCTGCGCCTGAGCGCCGCCTTCGAAGGCATCGAGCGACATAACGATCGTCTTCACCGAAGGACGCGCCAGTGCATCTTGCAGGAAACGGCGCGCTTCATAAGGCGTGATGCTTGAAACACCATAATTGAAACTGTCGATGTGGAACGCCGGATCGATCAACACGGGATCGAAACCCTCGCGCATCCGACTGGAGCCGACGAAAACCAAAGAGGGTGACAGACTGGCCAGCCAAGCGGGTTTCAAGACGCGTTCGAAACCGGAGACCGTCTGAATGCTGGGCCCATTGCGATCGGTCAGGATGGTGCGATCCGCGATTGCATTGAACGCAATCAGCGCGGCGACGCCGAGCGTGACGACCGACAAAAACCAGACGAGATAGTGTTTTGCGCTCATGGTTCAGAACTGGAAATAGATGAATGGACTGAGATTTGACAGGGCAAGTACCGCTGCAATGCAGACTAGGCCGAAGGTGATCGCGCTGGCGCGGCTCGGCTTCCAGCGCAAACGCTTGATCTGCCGAACCCCGGCCGTGCCTTTTGGCGGGTCGAGCGCGGGGCGGAAGCTCCAGGTGATTTCCATGCTGTTGGGTGCGAACCAGACAATGGCAAAGAGCACGACGAGAGAAAGTGCCGCCAAGGGCGTGAACGACACCAGCGAAGAGACGCCGCCTTGGCCGAGAAGCCCGCGCACCATCCGCAATGCGGAGGAAAAAGTCTCCGCGCGGAAGACGACCCAGGCAAAGGTGGTGGCGGCGAAAGTCAGGAGAACCGAGGCAGGATGGAACAGCGGCTTCAGCGCGTCGGGCGGTTTGATCTTGGTTGCAGCCCAGAAGCCGCGCCAGGCGTGGTTGACGATCAGGTAGGTGCCGTGCAGCCCGCCCCAGATCATGAACGTCCAATTCGCGCCGTGCCACAATCCGCCGAGCAGCATGGTGATCATCAAATTGGCATAGCGGCGCAGTTTGCCCTGCTTGTTGCCGCCGAGCGAGAAGTAGAGGTAATCGCGCAGGAAGGTCGATAGCGACACATGCCAACGCCGCCAAAAATCGATGATGCTGGCCGCTTTGTAAGGCGAGTTGAAATTGAAGGGCAAGCGGATGCCCAGCATGCATGACGATCCCAGGGCCATGTCGGTATAGGCCGAGAAGTCGAAATAGATTTGGAATGCAAAGAACAATGTGCCGAGCCAAGCGTCGGTTGCGCTCACGGCAACGCCCTGGCGCGCGGCTTGAAACACCACATCGGCGAACGGTGCCAGATTTTCCGCGATCAGCGTTTTCTTGGCCAAGCCGATCGTAAACAGGGTTACGCCAAGCGAAAGATCGCTGTCGCGCTGCGCCTTCGTCCGACTTTGCGAGAATTGCGGGATCAGATCGTTGTAGCGCACGATCGGCCCGGCAATCAGGTGCGGAAAATAACTCACGAACAAGGCGTAATCGAGAAACGAATAACGCTGTGTCTTGCCGCCTGCTGCGTCCACGAGATAGCTGATTTGCTCGAAGGTGAAGAAAGAAATCGCCAGCGGCAGAAAGAGATGCGGGATGGGATATTCCAGCCCGAACAATCCATCGGCGCTGGCCACGAACAACCCTGCATATTTGAACACGCCGATCAGGCCGAGATTGAAGATCAGCCCCGCAAGCAGTAAGGGCCGCACGGGCTTCGACAAAGCGAAGCGCCGCGTGATTTCTCCGCCCACGGCATAATTGACGATCGTGGATCCGACCACCAGCAAGATGAAATCGGCGCGCCACCAAGCGTAAATCCATAGGATACCAGCAACAGAAAGGCGCGCTTGGCCCATGGGAAGCGCCCTTCCAGAAGGAGGAAGGCGAGCACGACCAGGATCAGAAAAACGAGATAGGGATAGGAATTGAAAGGCATGGGGGAGGGAAAACGGCTCGCAAATGGCGCGCGGACGATAGCAGAGTTCGCCTCGATAAAAAGCGGTCAGACCGCGACCTTTTCCGGCACCGGTTCCAGCCGAAAGTCGGCTTGGCGTGCCGAATGGGTCTTCCACCAATACCTCAGCGTGAAGCTGGGCCAAATTGTGGAGTTGGTGCCGTCGGCGTTGAGATACCAGCTCTTGCACCCCGACATCCAAACGGTCCGCTTCATGTCCGCGTCGAGCTTGTCGTTAAAGGCGCGCTGCACTTCTTTGCGCACCTCGATGCTTTGCGCCAATCCCGACCAAAGCCATTTCAGGCAGTCCATCGCGTAGCGCGTCTGCGCCTCGATCATGAAGATGATCGAATTGTGCCCCAATCCGGTGTTCGGTCCGAGCAGCATAAAGAGGTTGGGAAAGCCTTCGGTCGTGATGCCGTAATAAGCCCGCGCGGCACCGGCATCGCGCCACTCCTGCGTCAAATCGCGCCCGCCGCGTCCTAGAACCTGCATTCCGGGAATCCAATCGGTGGGTCGAAAGCCCGTCGCGTAAACGATGGCGTCAACGGGATGGCGCATGCCGTCCGATGTCACAACGGCGTCGGTTTCGACATGCGAGATCGCGGACGTCACCAATTCGACATTTTGCCGGTTCATCGCGGGATAGAAATCGTCGGAAATCAGTACGCGCTTGCAGCCGATTGTGTAATCGGGCGTCAGCGCGGCGCGCAGTTTGGCATCGGGAATAGCTGCCGCCATATATTCGAGTGCCATTTTTTCCAGACGCTTCATCAGCTTCGGATTGACGGTAAAAGCGATGGCACGCGATTCCATGCGTGCGTAAATGAAAGCGCGGTACAATCTTTGGAGCAACGGTGCGTACCGGAACAGCGCTTTGGCCCAGCCGGGCGTTCTTCTGTCGAGCCGCGGCAGCACCCAACCGGCGTGCGTTGGAACAGTACGACTTTCTTCGCGCTGCCGGCGACGGCCGGAACGATCTGAATGGCGCTGGCGCCCGTTCCGACAATAGCGATCGTTTTGTTCGTATAATCGAAATTCTTGTCCCATTCGGCGGAATGGAATTTGGGGCCCGAAAAATTCTCAAGACCTTTGATCGTGGGGAATTGCGGCACGTGAAGCGCCCCGGTCCCCGTGACAACCGCGCGCGTCACAACCGCCTCGCCGGAACCGAGAGTCAGACGCCAGTTC
>CAVXZV010000031.1:0-76116 GCA_963766355.1 uncultured Alphaproteobacteria bacterium | reverse complement strand
GTGCCGTCCAGCAATTTGAACAGGAGGAAATCTCGCGAAACCGCTCCTGGCCCGGCAGCCAGACTTCGATGTCGTAAGTCTTTTGCGCCGAGAAACCCATATCGCCGGTGCATAGCGTGACGACGCGATGCGCCAAACCCAGGCGTTTGAGCACTTCCTGCGCGCAATCGGTCATGCGCTCGTGCTCAGCAATGGATTGTTCCGGCGTGGTGATCGAAACGAGTTCCACTTTGGAAAACTGATGCTGACGGATCATGCCTTTGGTGTCGCGTCCCGCCGCCCCCGCTTCGGCGCGGAAGCATGGTGTGTGCGCAGTGAAGCGGAGCGGCAATTGCGCCTCGTCCAGAATCTCTTCGCGCACATAATTCGTCAGAGGGACCTCTGCGGTGGGTATAAGTCTTAGGCGTCTCGCATATTCTTCAGAAAAGAACCGATGAAACCAATTACGTTGCCGTGTCAAAGACTCTCTGTTGCGAGTTTCTAAATCCATATTTCTGGTCTTGAACTCTGCGAATTGAGTATCCCGTGCGGTGGCATAATCAGCCCAAAAGCGGTCTGGGTCGGGCAAAGCGACTGTAAGAAACAAATCCTCCTCAAACTTTGGCAACTGCCCTGTTCCATACATCGCTTCATCACGTACCATAAGCGGCGGCTGGAATTCGGTGTAGCCGCCCAGCTTTCCATCCGGATAGTTGCCGGTGTGCAAATCGAGCATGAACGATGCGAGGGCGCGTTCCAGTTTTGACAGAGCGCCTTTTAGATACACGAACCGCGCGCCGGAAACTTTCGCGGCGCGTTCGAAATCCATCAATCCCAGCGCTTCGCCGAGATCGTAATGTTCCTTCGCCTTGAAGTTCATCGGCGGTTGTTCGCCGAAGGCGCGGGCCTTCACTTCGACATTGTGATTTTCGTCGGGGCCGACCGGCACATCCGCCGCGGGAAGGTTCGGCAAAACCTCCATCACTCTTTTCAATTTCTCTTCGGCTTCGCGCTCCGCAGCTTCATCTTTCTGCATCGCCTCTTTCAGCCCGGCGACTTCGGCGAGCAACGCTTGAGCCCCCGCTTCGTCCTTCTTCGCCTTGGCGGCACCGATGGCGCGCGAGGCTTCGTTCTGCCGCGCCCGATGTTGCTCGAACGCCGATTTGGCGGAGCGCCAGCGATTGTCGAGTTCCAGAATCTCGGTGACGGCCTTTTCCGCTGCCTCGCCCGCAAAACCATTGCGCTTTGCCAGTCCCGCGACAAAATCGTCCCGGTTCTCGCGTATTTGCTTGATGTCGTGCATGGGAATCTCTCCGGCCGGAGAGGTAATGGCACGCGCGACCCGGCGGGTAAAGTTGGGAAATTTGGCTGTCTTCTCAGCCACTTCCTTGCCTCCCCCCTTGAGGGGGAGGCGGAAAAATTCGCACAGCGGATTTTTCGGTGGGGGGTAATGTCGGGAATACACCCACCGCGCCGCTTCGCGACGCCTCGATACGCTGTCGCTATCGAGCCCCCTCAGGGGGGAGGCAAGAATGTTTGTTAGTCTTCCGCCTTGTCTTCGGCTTCTCGAGCGGCGTCTTCCTTGGCGCGCTTGCGCTCGATCAGCGCCACGCACCAGATCGACACTTCGTAAAGCAGCGTCAGCGGCAGCGCGAGGCTGATCATGCTGAACAGGTCGGGCGGCGTGACAATCGCCGCCAGCCCAAAAATGCCTACGATCGCGTAACGGCGCGCCTTGCGCAGCATCGCGGCCGACACGATGCCCACGCGCCCCAGCAAAGCCAGCGCCACCGGCATCTGGAAGGTCAGCCCGAATGCGAAAATCAGCGTGGTGACGAGATCGAGATAATCGCTGACCTTGGCCAGCATCTCGATGCCCAGCGTGTTGGCGGTGCCGGGCGTTTCAAATCCCAGAAAGAATTTCAGCGCAAAAGGCAACATCACATAGAAGACGAACCCTGCCCCGATGAGGAACAACACCGGGCTCGCAATCAGGAAGGGCAGGAACGCGTTGCGCTCGTGTTTGTAGAGGCCCGGCGCCACGAACATCCAAATCTGCGAGGCGACAATCGGAAATGAAAGACAAAGTCCCGCGAACATTCCCACCTTCACATAGGTGAAGAATGTTTCGTAGACCGCCGTGTAGATGAGGTGGTGATTGGGATGGCCAATCAGGGCGCGCGCCAAAGGCTGCGTCAGAAATGCGTAGATGGGTTTCGAAAAATAGAAGCAGATCAAGAACGACGCCGCAAAAGCGATCAGCGAATAAACCAGACGCTTGCGCAGTTCGACCAGATGTTCGAGCAGCGGCGCTTTGGTGGATTCTATTTCGGCCTCGTCGGCCGCGCTGGGCGGGCTCATGTGGGAATCTGGACACGGAGGATTCGATGTTCTCCGCTTGCGGTTTGCTTTCCTCGCTCGATGCGACCGGCTCGGCCTCTTTCGGAGGCTCGTCGATGGAGATTTTCATCGGCGCCGACAGAGCCTCAGACATGGCCCGCTCGGTATCCGCCAGCGGCCGCATCTGGCGCAACGCATCGACTTCCTTGCGCAATTCGTCCAGTTCGCTCTGCCGCGCCATTTCGTCGAAGCTCTTGCGGAATTGATCGGCCATGGCGCGCGCCTTTGCCGCCCATTGGCCCATCGTGCGCATCACTTTTGGCAAGTCCTTGGGGCCCACGACCACAAGGGCGACCATTAAAACCAAGAGCATATGGCTCCAGCTTAAGTCGACGAACATGCTCGCGGCCTAGGAGTGGGTCGCCGTGTCCTTCTGCGAGGTCGGCGTTTCGTCGCGGCGGTCGGGAGAAACCACCTTCGGCGGCACTTCCTCGTCGGCCAAACCTTTCTTGAAACTCTTGATGCCCTTCGCGAAATCGCCCATCAGATCGGAGATTTTGCCGCGGCCGCCGAACAAAACGAGCGCCACGGCGGCTAAGAGCAACCAGTGCAGAGGCCCGAACGTGCCCATGACAAATCTCCTTCCAGCCGTCTAACCGGCCCAGTTATACCGCTTCTGGCGGGTTTGCGGCCTTATAAAGCCCCAGCAGCCTGGCGATGCAAGACTAACCCACGCCTACGAGGATTTCGCCCTTGCGATCCAGCGCCGAAGCCAGCGCTCCGACCCGCTTTTTGACCGTTTCGTCGGCGATCATGCCGCGGCGCTTGGGAACCTCAAGGACCACCTTGGAAGGGGTCAGCCGCAAGCGGTAATGCGACAGCTCGCCCGGTGCCGAGGCCGACAGATCGAACGCGACCCGCGCGGCCATCCCGATGCGGAACGCCCGCTTCTGATCCTGTTTGTCGAGCAAGCCGAGAACCAGCAAATCGAGCGGCAAGTCCTCATCGCCCGTATAGCGATGATAGACCGAGGCGGCGATAAATTCCCTGCCGTGGTGGTTGGCACCGGCAAAGGGCATGTTCAGCACTTCGTTGTAGGTCCCATAAGCGCGAAAATCGGGATGGCGGCGCCAACCGATGTCGCTGAGCAAACAGGCTGCCAAACGCAAACGGCGGTATTCGGCGTTCTCGTCGGAGAACAAAGGCGAAGACCAATGGAACATTTCCAGCGCGTGGTCCGGCGAACGGCTCATTCGCGCGTTCTCGATCGTCGCAAAATCGATCAACGGATCTTTGCTACGCTCTTCGCTGGTGAGTTTTTCGTAGATCAACCCTTCGCGCACGCCATTGGCGGACAACACGACGTCTTTGAATTTCGCAGCCAGCATCAAACGCTGCAGCACCACCGCCCCGTAAGGCAGCAGCTCCATGCGCCGCTTCGACACGCCGGACATCAATTCGAGCGATTTGCGCCCCTGCTTGGCAAGCACCGTGCAGAGCTCCAGCGCCCGCGCGTAAGGGATCGTGTAATGCTGCAACATGTGCAGCGGATATTGTTCGCGCAGCATATCGACGCGCGCGAAACTGCGCCAAATACCACCGACCAAATACAACGAGCGATGATCCAGCGTCTTGAAATGCGCAATCTTCTCCAACTCGCCGTCGATCAGCTGCCGCGCCCGGTCGACATCGCCTTTGGTCAGGCCGAGCAGTCTGAGCGGCCCGAACGGCAGCGACGAAGCTTCGCCCGGTTGCCCGCCCTTGACGACCGACATGTCGAGGCTGCCGCCGCCGAGATCGGCGGCCAGACCGTCGGCGTCGGGAATAGATGCGATCACGCCTTGCGCGGCCAAGCGCGCCTCTTCCTTGCCCGTCAACACGCGCACCGGTGCGCCCCAGGCCGCTTCCGCCCGGCGCACGAATTCGGGGCCGTTCGACGCGTCGCGGGCCGCGGCCGTCGCCACCGCTTCGCGGAACGAAACGCCGATGCCTTCCGTCAGCAATTTGAAACGCCGCAGCGACTCGAGCGCGAGTTCGCAACCTTCCTTGTGGAGCAGACCCGTGGTTTCAAGATCGCGGCCGATGCTGCAAATGGTTTTTTCGTTGTGCACGGTCGCGGTGGTCCGCGACAATGACTCGTAGATCACCAGACGCACCGAATTGGAGCCGATATCGACGACGGCCACGCGCCCTTTGGCGCTGCGCGACACGCGCGCCGGCGCATCCGCGCTGACCTCTGCCGGAACCATAGGGGATGCGGGCATGGTCACTCGCGGCGCTTTACGATAGCCACCGGGCGCGCTTGATCGATCTTTAATGCTCGTCCGCGGCCCGATAGCGAAGGATTCGTCATGAAGTAAGTATGCGCCGAAAATGCATCGCTTCTATCTGCGGCAGGATCACGCACGTAAGAACCGTCACATTTCATATGCCAAGTCTGTGCCTGATCCTTGAGCAACGCCACCATGATCTGATCGAGAACTTGTTGATGAACGGTCGGATTCTCGATGGGCACCAGAGATTCGACGCGACGATCGAGATTGCGCGGCATCCAGTCCGCAGACGAAATGTAGACTTTCGCTTTTGCCGAGGGCAGTCCGAAGCCGTTGCCGAAACAAACGATGCGGCCATGTTCCAAGAACCGGCCGATAATGCTCTTCACGCGAATATTGTCCGAAAGGCCCGGCACACCGGGACGCAGGCAGCAGATGCCGCGCACGACGAGTTCGACGCGCACGCCCGCTTGGCTGGCCCGATAAAGACAATCGATCATATGCGAATCGACCAGCGAATTGACTTTGACCCAGATGACCGCCGGCCGCCCCGCACGGGCGTGCGCGATTTCCTGATCGATGGCTTCATACAATTTGTCGCGCAAATTGAGCGGCGAGACCGCGATCTTCTCCAAGCCAACGGGTTCGGCATAGCCTGTCACGTAATTGAATAGCTGAGCGGCGTCGCGCCCCAGCGCCGGATCGGCACTGAACAGCGACAAATCCGTGTAAACCTTGGCGGTATTGGGGTGATAATTGCCCGTGCCGTAATGCACATAGGTGCGCAATTGACCGCTCTCGCGGCGCACGGCGAGGCTGACTTTGGCGTGGGTTTTCAATTCGATGAAGCCATAGACGACTTGAACGCCGGCGCGTTCCAAATCGCGCGCCCATTTGATATTCGCCGCTTCGTCGAACCGGGCCTTCAATTCCACCAGTGCGGTGACGGATTTTCCGGAATCCGCCGCCTCGATAAGGGCGCTGACGATCGGGGAATCGCTGCTCGTGCGGTACAGCGTTTGTTTGATGGCCACCACATCGGGATCGGCCGCGGCCTGGCGCAGAAACTGCACGACGACGTCGAAACTCTCGAACGGATGATGGACGATGATGTCCTTGGCGCGGATGGCTGCGAAACAATCGCCGCCGTGATCGCGGATGCGTTCCGGAAAGCGCGCGACATAGGGCTTGAATTGAAGGTCGGAACGATCCTTGAGGATCAAGGTGCGCAGATCCGACAATCCCAGCATGTGCTCGACGAAGACGAATTCTTCCAGCTTGAGCTGCAGGTGATCGGCGATGAAGCGGCGCAGATCGTCGGGCATCGACTCGCTGCACAGCATGTTGATGACCGACCCGCGCCGCCGCCGCTTGAGCATCGATTCAAAGAGCAGCACCAGATCTTCGGCTTCTTCTTCCACTTCGACATCGCTGTCGCGCAGGATGCGGAACAAGCCGGTGCCGGTAACCGCGTGGCCGGGAAACAATCTGTCGAGATAAAGCTCGATGACTTTTTCGAGCGGCAAGAAGCGCGCGTCTTTGCTTTCGCCCGGCAGGCGGATGAAACGCTGAACTTGCGAGGGTACCGGCAACAAAGCCATGACCGACTTGCCGTCGCGCTTGCGCAGAAGCTTGAGCGTCAGCGTGAAGCCGAGGTTCGGTATAAAGGGAAATGGGTGGGCGGGATCGATGGCGAGCGGCGTCAGAACCGGAAAAATCTGTTCGCGGAAATGTTTGTCGAGCCATTCCTTGTCGGAGACCGAAAGTTCATCGGCATCGATGACGGATATGCCGCTTGCGCGCAGTTCCTTGCGCAGCGAAACCCAAACGCGTTGCTGATCGGCAATGAGTCTTCCCGCACACTCGCCGATGCGCACGAGTTGCTCGCTGGGGCTGAGGCCGTCGGCGCTGAGGGACGCGACGCCCTCATTGACCATGCCGACCAGTCCCGCCACGCGAACCATGTAGAACTCGTCGAGGTTCGAGGCGGAAATGGACAAGAAGCGCAGCCGCTCCAGGACGGGATGGCGGCGATTCTGGGCTTCTTCCAAGACGCGGCCGTTGAACGCCAGCCAGGAAAGCTCGCGATTCACAAACCGTTCGGGCGACGCGGGATCGATTGCCGGCCGAACAACACTTTCTTGCGTGCTGAATATCTCCGCAACCTCGTTGGCCGACATTTCCTCGGCGGCGGCAGATAACTGCTCGATGGCCGCGGACAGTTCATCGGCGATCAGCGATGCTTGTTCATCCTCCGGTGCAGCGGCTTCGTCCACACCGGCCGCTTTGGCCACATCAGCTCTGGTCTTTGCTTTTGACATCAATGGGTTGCCGTGAATCCGCAGAGCAGCGTAAAGCAAAATAGCTGCTCTGTCATGACGAGCTTACGCGTCATTCGCCAACAAATCCCTTATTAGCCCAAGGGTTACGGGCCGTTTCGCGGCCAAAGCGGCGGTGTCGGCGCGGGCTACGAAATCGCGGATGGCGGCCGGCGAACGCTCCAGACCTCGGATCATCTGTGCCACCACAGCGTCGGGCACAGCCAATTGGCGGTCGGAAAAAAGTTTTCGCGCCAAAGCTTCGAGCAGCGCATCGTCGGGCGCCCATAACGGAAATGCCAATAGAGCACGAAATCGCGAAGCCAGATCGGGCAGAAGCGCAGGCCAAGCGGGCGGCGCTTCGCGCCCGGTGAAAAGAATTTTTTGTCCGCGCTCGATCAATGCAAACAGTGTGGTTTCCGCCGCCGAGGCAAGCGGAGCAGCGTCGACATTCTCAATCGCCAAAGCCGTCGATGCTCCGATGTGCAAAAGCGAGTCTTCATCCAATACCGCAACGTCCATGATTGTCGCACCGGCCCGCGCTGCCCATACACCCGCCAGATGCGATTTGCCCGATCCCGCAGGGCCGTACAACGCGGCAGCCGGCGACGGCCAGGAGGGATAGCTATCGACGAAGCCGACCGCGGCACTGTTGCCCGGACCGACAATAAAATCCTCGCGCGCAAATTTGCCGGCGGTTTCGAACGGCAGGGGAATTTGGCTGGACATGGATCAGGCCGGGCGGCGTCTCGCCGCGACCGCCTGCAGCCAAACGATGCCGTAAGCCAAGAACGACCAGAGCGTGAAGAAAGCCACAAATATGCAGCCGGCCGCTACCAGCCAAGGAATGTCGAGATTGGCCGCGAGCAGCAGAAGAACCAACGCGATATAACCAACCTGAACCACGGTGCTGGCTTTGCCGACGATTAAAGGAGCGATCCTAAGGGGGGCGTCCACAAGGCGCGCGGCGGCGATGCCCAGCACGATCGCCGCGTCGCGGCCGATCACCAGGGCCGTCAACCAAAGCGGCACCGCCCCGATCGCCGTCAGAGTCACAAAACTCGCGAGCATCAGTAATTTATCGGCCGCCGGATCGAGCCACTCGCCGAAACGGGACGCTAGTGAATAACGCTTGGCGAGAAAGCCATCCAGAGCATCGCTCAAGCCCGCCATTCCAAATATGCAAAGCGCGGTCGTATCGGAGCGTTGAACGATCAAATATGCCGTGAAGGGCGCAGCAACAAGCCTTAGTGCGCTCAGGATGTTGGGAACCTGGCGCAGCAGGCGGTTCATGGCGAACCCGGTTGGGAAAGTTGCCACTCGCCCCCGCGATTGGCGAGCACGAGGCCGGCTTGCGCCATCGCATCGCGAAGCTGATCGGCGGACCCGATATAAGAGATCGTCAGCCGCGCCTCCCCGATATCCATGGCGACGACATTGACGCTCGACACATTGGGAACGCTCGCAAGAGTGCTCTGCAGTCCGGCGAATTGGGCCAACGATGCGAAACGCACATCCGCAACCAATTTGCCTTTTTGATTGAAATCGACCGCGGCGTGGGATTTCCACAAATCCTCCATGGCGCGCACCGCCGCATCGGCTGCGGCCGGATAGGTGGATTGCGCGCCTTGCAGAATGGGGATCTCAAAACTCGTCTTGGTTGGCAATTCGCCTTGTCCAAGCCGCTTAAGCGTGACGGTCAGTTTGGCGCCGGTCTGCACGGCTTGGATCAGCACCGCTTCGCTGGCGTGAACGCGCGAAGCGACAGGTTCGACGTCAGTCCAACTCGCCGTTTCAAATACCAGGCCGCTCAGCACGCTGCTATCCACGGCATCGCCGATCGGCACCGAATAGGGAACCATGCTGTTCGCAAAACGCGGACTGGCAAGGGCCATCGTCCAACCCGAGCCGCGCGAATAGCCCGGCGCCATCGGAATCACCAGGACGCGCTTGGCTTGAACGGAAGCATAGGGAATGCCCGCGCTTTGGAGCAATTTCGCCACCGCCTCCGGACTAAACATATATGTCACTTCTGCAACATAGCGTGTGGTCGAGCGCTTCTCATTGGTCGGGAAATACCCGGTGATGATTTTCTGCAGCGTGGGTCCGTCGAGGACAGGTTGGCGGGCCCAGTCCTGTTGGCGGGTGAGGCGGCGAAAAAGAGCCTGCCAGGCGGCGGGCCTGCCGCCGGCAATCGCCGAATTCCGCGCCTCCGAGACCGAAGAGCCACTGGCATCGACATGGACGCCGGTGACCGTGAAGGTGCCGTCGGCAGAGGCGGGCTGCCAAGATATGCAAATGGATATCAGCGCGAAGAACAGCGCCGTGAGGAAAAGGGGGCGTCGCATCGGAAACCTGTTTTGGGCCGCGCGACTATAATAGGCGATCGGCGCCCTTTAAAGCGGCGCTTTGCCCTGCCCGACGGATTGAGGAACAGGGCCGCATCCGGCAACCTACCACGGCCCCGCCGGTTCCCGGTTGCAACGGAGCCACTTGTGCGACCGCTTGGGCGCTATTAGACGAAGCTGTCACTAAGCTCTGCAGGGTTATGACCTCGAATTCGGACTTAGGGCGTAACAGCCTCACTTATAAGGATGCCGGTGTCGACATCGACGCCGGCGAGGAACTCGTCAACCGAATCGCTCCTGCGGCGAAGGCGACACGACGCTCCGGCGCAGACGCGGATTTGGGCGGGTTCGGCGGATTGTTCGACCTAAAGGCCGCCGGTTTCACGGATCCGGTGCTGGTTGCTGCCACGGACGGCGTTGGCACCAAGCTCAAAATCGCCATCGACACCGGATCGTTCAGCGGCATCGGCCAGGACCTCGTGGCGATGTGTGTCAACGACATCGTGGTGCAAGGCGCTGAGCCGTTATTCTTTCTGGATTACTACGCGAGCGCCAAGTTGAATGTGGACGATGCGGCAATGGTCATTCAAAGCATCGCACGCGCCTGCAGGGAAAGCGGTTGCGCGCTGATCGGCGGCGAAACCGCGGAAATGCCGGGCCTCTATGCCAAAGGCGATTTCGATCTGGCGGGGTTTTCCGTCGGCGCCGTGGAGCGCGGCTCCATCCTGCCGAAAACTTCGGAGATGCATGCGGGAGACGAATTGATTGGCGTGGCGTCTTCCGGGGTGCATTCGAACGGTTATTCGCTCGTGCGCCGCGTGGTGGAACAAAGCGGACTTGCTTATGATGCACCGGCTCCCTTCGCACCCGAACTTTCGCTGGGCGATGCGTTGTTGATGCCGACACGGTTATACGTGAAATGCGCCCTCGCCGCCCTCCACACGGGAGGCGTGAAGGGTTTCGCGCACATCACGGGCGGCGGCATCACCGAGAACACGCCGCGTGCGCTGCCAGAGGGTTTGGACGCCGAGATCGATTTGACGTGCTGGACGCCGCCGCCGGTCTTCGGTTGGCTGGCGAAATCGGCCAGCATCGCCGAAGCGGAGATGCTGCGCACCTTCAACTGCGGGATCGGATTGGTGGCCGTTGTCGCGGAGAAATCTGCTGGGCACGTCATCGATGCCTTCCAGTCATGCGGCGATAAGGCGCTGCGGATCGGCAGGCTGGTTCCAGGCCTCGGCGAAGCGAAGGTGCAATACAAGGGAAAGCTGGCGCTGTGAGCGCGCGGGCGCGTACCGCCATTCTTATTTCCGGCCGCGGCAGCAATATGGGCGCGCTGATTGCTGCGTCCGCCGATCCGGCCTTTCCCGCGGAGATCGTTCTGGTAATTTCCAATGTCGAAACTGCGGAGGGTCTGTCGCATGCGGCCAAGGCGGGCATCGCCACCAAGGTCATTCCGCACAAGCCCTTTGCCTCACGCGAAGCTTTCGACGCCGCTATCGACGCGGCATTAACCGAAGCCGGAATCGAGGTTGTCTGCCTCGCCGGTTTCATGCGAATCCTATCGGATGGGTTTGCGCGCAAATGGGAAGGCCGTTTGCTCAACATTCATCCTTCTCTTCTGCCGGCCTATAAAGGCGTGCATGTCCATGAACGGGTTATCGAAGCGGGCGAAAGGTTTTCCGGTTGCACGGTTCATTTCGTCGTACCGGAACTCGATGCCGGCCCGATCGTCGCGCAGACCCAAGTACCGGTTATGCCGGGCGACACGCCAGAAACACTGGCCGCGCGCATTCTCGTGGAAGAACACAAACTCTATCCCGCGGCGCTGAAGATGCTGGCAGCAGGGCGCGTGAAGATCGAAAATGGGGCGTAGTTCTTCGCCAATTGGTGGTAGCGATGACACAACGCACTTCAACTTCTTATCTTGCGATAGCAGCGATGCTGGTCCTCGCGTCCTGTTCACCACCGCCAAAACCCGTGCCGCCGAAGCCTGAACCCTTGCACACAACCGTCTGTGAGCTGGCGCGTCATCCCGACAAATATTACGGCAAACTCGTGCAGATCAGGGCCCGTGTGAAGGTAGGGTTTGAGTGGTCAAGATTGTACGATATCAGATGCGTGGGAAGTGCAATTAGTTTCAGCGGTGATAATTCAAAAACTGCCGATCTTGAGCGTGCAACAGAACCGTCATCAGTCCGACCTGTGGTATACGCAACATTATTGGGATCACTTGAACCCCCGACAGAATTCCGTGACCACAGCCCGATTTTCCGCATCCAGTCGGCCAGCAATATCAAGACGAAAAGCGGGCCGTCCTGTCCGTGGGTAGTCCCGCCTTTTCCGCCAGAGCGGATGCCCGACGAGTCGGAGTTCGACTACCGCAAAAGGCGGGAGGGAATTATCCGCGATGATCCCTGTGAGCCGGATAACTGGCTACGCGCTCATCCAGGTCAATATGAGTGAAATCTGCGACAGCCTACGCAGCTTGGCTTATTACGAATTCTTCTAACCGAACACTTTGGTCGCGCCGAGCACCGCGCGCCAATGCTCTTCGCGTTCCTTCAGCAGCGAAGGGATTAGCAGCGCATTGTCGTCTTTCACCTCTTCTAGAATTTCAAAGGTGAAAGCCGCTTCGCCGTGCTCTTTCCAGGTCGCTTGAAGCCGCGCATTGGGAAGACCGCCCTGACGCAACCCGAACCAGATTTGATTCTGCTGCTTCTCCAGATTGCGCGATGCCGAAACCCAAACCGATCCGTCCGTGTAGCAACGCACGGCAAAGATGCCTTGCGGCGGGACATAGTCTTTGTGACTGCGGATGATCTCTTTTCGACGTGCCTTGTCCATCTAACCGATTCCCGAAATCTTCGCCGAAATGTCCCACAACCGCTTCGCGTCAGCGTCGTTTTGTGCCGCGGCGGTTGGCGTTGCGAGAGCGCTTTTGTAGTAGTACCCGCCCGTCTGGCCCGCCACATCCGGCGCAGATGCCAGATAAACTATAGTTTTGGCGCCGTCCTCCGGCGTGATTGCCGCCAGCTTCTTGGCAAGGCCGATGACGAAGCCCCACAAACCGTCATTGTTGTCGCCAAAGCCTGTGGAAACAAATCCGGGATGCAGACAGTTCGCCGTGACACCGGTTCCTGCCAGACGCCGCGCCAATTCGCGGGTGAACAGAATATTGCACAATTTCGACGTGCCGTAGACGCGGAAGGCACTGTAACTCTTCTCCGATTGTAGGTCGTCGAAATTGAGCTTGCCCTGTTTGTGCGCATCGGAGGCCGTCGAAACGATGCGCGCGTTTGGCGTCGCTTTCAGCCGGTCGAGCAGCAAATTCGTCATGACGTAATACGCCATATGATTGGTTGCGAACGTCATCTCCAATCCGTCAGGCGTCACCTCGCGCGTGCTGAACAGCGCACCCGCATTGTTGATCAACACATCGATTTTCGGTTCGCTGGCTGCGATCTCGCCGGCCACCCGTTTCATCTCGGAAAGCCGCGAAAGATCGGCAAGATGCACCGCATGCTTGACCGCAGAATTGGCAATCGACAATTGCGTCATCATCGCGTCGGCACGCAGCGGATTGCGCGCCGTGAAGACGATCCGCGCACCGCGCTTGGCCAAATCGATGGCGGCGATTTCGCCGATGCCCGATGTGGCGCCGGTAATGACGACGGTCTTGCCTTGCATGAACTGCCCCCTTGCTTCGCAATCCGCCAAAGGACGGACCCGCTGGGGAACATCTTACGCTTCCGATGGCATTAGTCGAAGCCGAGGGCCGCTCAATTAGCCCACGATTTCCAGGTCGCTGAAGAAAAATTTGATCTCGTTGGCGGCGGTTTCCGGAGCGTCAGAGCCATGCACCGAATTGGCCTCGATGGATTCCGCGAAATCCTTACGGATTGTTCCGGCAGCCGCCTTGGAAGGATCGGTGGCGCCCATCACTTCGCGGTTCTTGGCGATGGCGCTCTCGCCTTCCAGCACCTGCACCACGACCGGGCCGGAGGTCATGAATTCGACCAGGCTCTTGTAGAAAGGCCGCGCGGCGTGAACGGCGTAGAACGCCTCGGCCTGCCTCTGGGACAGACGGATCCGCCGCTGGGCTATGATACGCAAGCCGGCCTTTTCGAAGCGTGCGACGATCTCGCCCGTCAGGTTCCGGCGGGTCGCGTCGGGTTTGATGATGGAAAGCGTGCGCTCGACGGCCATGTCCTGCTCCAGGTTGAAAAATCGCGCGCCTTATAGCCATGCCCTTTGCATCGGCGCAAGCCGTGGCCCTTTGCATCGGCGCACTTCATGATAAAAGCCGCCCCATGCTGACTATCGACAACCTCACCGTCCGCATCGCGGGCCGCGACATTTTGAAAGGCGCAAGTGCCAACTTGCCCGCCGGACGGCGCGTGGGTCTGGTCGGGCGCAATGGCGCGGGCAAATCGACGCTGCTCAAGGCGGTCCTTGGTCAATTGGGGGCCGATGAGGGACAAATCTCCTGGCCTAAGGACTGGCGCATCGGCGCCGTGGCCCAGGAAGCGCCGTCGGGGCCGACAAGTCTGGTCGATACCGTTCTGGCTGCCGACAAAGAACGCACTTCCCTGCTGGCACGCGCCGAACATGAGGAAGATCCCCACCACATCGGTGAGATCCATTCGCGGCTTCACACGATTGACGCCTATTCCGCACCGGCGCGCGCCGCGGAGATTCTCGCCGGTCTCGGATTTTCTGCGGAAGATCAATTGCGGCCCTGTGCCGAATTCTCCGGCGGCTGGCGCATGCGCGTCGCCTTGGCGGCGATCTTGTTCGCTTCGCCCGATCTCTTGCTGCTGGACGAACCGACCAACTATCTCGATCTCGAAGGCGTGTTGTGGCTGGAAGAATTCCTTCGGCGCTATCGCGGCACGGTGCTGATCGTCAGCCACGATCGCGATCTGTTGAACACCGCGGCGGAATTCATTCTGCATCTCGAACACGGCAAGCTGACGCTTTACAGCGGCGGGTACGACAAATTCCAGGAAGCGCGCGCCATGAAGCGCTCGCTTGATGCCGCGTTTGCCAAGAAACAAGAGGCGCGGCGCAAGCATCTGCAATCCTTTGTCGACCGTTTCAAAGCCAAGGCCTCGAAAGCGACCCAGGCGCAAAGCCGCGTCAAAATGCTGGAAAAGATGCAGACCATCGAGATTCCGGTGGACGAACACACTGTGCCGATCCGCTTGCCCAAGGCGCAACCCGCCAGTCCGCCACTGATCACCATGGATCGCGCCTCGGTCGGATACGAGCCCGGCAAAGCGATCCTTTCAAATCTGGCGCTGCGCTTCGACAACGACGATCGCATTGCGCTTCTCGGCAAAAACGGCAACGGTAAATCGACCTTGGCGAAATTGCTGGCGGGCAAGCTCGAACCGATGGGCGGCGAATTTGTGCGCGCCAAAAAGCTGGTGCCGGGCTATTTCGCGCAGCATCAGCTTGAGGAATTGGACGGCTCGCGCACACCTATCGAAACACTCGGCGATTTGCGGCCCAAGCTCACCATGCAGGAATTGCGCAACCAGCTCGGCGGCTTCGGATTCTCGGCCGACAAAGCGCAAACCAGGGTCGTAAATCTTTCCGGCGGCGAGCGCGCCAGGCTGATGCTGGCGCTCGCCACGCTCGACAAACCGAACATGCTGATCCTGGACGAACCCACCAATCATTTGGACATCGATGCGCGTAGCGAACTTTTGTCGGCGCTCAACGATTTCGATGGCGCGGTGGTTCTTGTCAGCCATGACCGCAGGCTGATCGAAGCGACGGCCGACCGTTTGTTGCTGGTGGCCAATGGACATGTTGTGCCGTTTGACGGCGACCTCGACGATTACCGTCGCTTTTTGCTGAGCAACGAGGCACCCGCGGCAGCCCATGTGCCCGCGGAACAGAAACGCACTAAGGAAGAACTGCGCCGTGAAGCCGCCGAGCGCCGCCGCCATCTGAAGCCTCTTAAGGATAGGATCGACGCCGCCGAACACCAGATCGCCGATCTCACTACCGAACTTGCGAAGTTGGATTCAACGCTGGCGGATCCTTTGTTGTTCACCAGGGATCCCGCGAAAGGAAAGGCTGTGGCTAAGAAGCGAGCTGATGCCGCGCGCAGACTGGCCGCGGCCGAAGCGATCTGGCTTTCCACGCACGAAGAATACGAGAAAGCGATGACGGTTTAATCACGCGCTCAATTGCTGCTTCGCGATGCGATACCATTCGCGCTGACGGCTGCGATAATAGCCCGGCGCGTGGCTGACCGAATCCACAATCTCGCGAAACAGCTGTTGCGCGCGCTCGTTCTGGCCCAATTCCTGGAGCAAAACGGCGAAGCGGCACCGCGCCTCCTCGCCGGGATAACGCGGCACCAAGGATTCAAATTGGCGCAGCGCTTCGTCGGTTTGGCCCATCAGCACCAGGGCGCGGGCATAATCGAGTTCGACATCGACATCGAACGCGGCCTTGTCCACTTCTCTGAGCGTCTCGAATGCCGCGACGGCGCCGGCCCCGTCGCCCGCCAGCAGTTTGGCGCGTCCCATGCCGCGCAACAATGCCGGATCGCTTGCCCCAAGCGGGCCGGTCATCGCGGCTTGATAAAGATCGACGGCGTCCTGGAAACGGCCGCGCTTGATACATTCCTCGGCAAGGGCGCGCTTGGCATCCGCGGAGCCGACCGTCTCCACTTCGCGCAGTTTCTCGCGGTAGGTGCGGCCGGGATCGACGGTGTTGGCGACGTTATCGGCAAAGCGCCGTGCCGCGCGCGTGTCGGCGCCATCACCGAGCAGCACGACAGCCACATAAATCAACGGTCCGAGACCCGGTGCCAGAAAAAAGAGCGCCAGCCAAACATAGGGACGCCCCGTTTGATAGACATGGAAGGCGCAGATGAGCGAAAGCAGATAACCGAAGCCGATAAAGGGCACGGAGAAATCCCACCACAATATATCCGGCGTCCTGATAGGCGTCCTGGGCAGGGCAAATCAACCCTGCTTCTCCCATTTTCCGGTGGGGTTTTCTTTCCAATAGGTCACATCGTGACCCGCGGCTTTGGCGCCTTTCCAGGCGGCGCGGGCGGTTTCGACGGCTGACGGGTCGCGCCCGTCGAACATCACTACGATGCGGGTGAGATTCTTCGCCGCCGGACTATCCCATGCGGGCGGGCCCGCGCCACCCACCAGGAACAGAACATTGGCGGCGTTGGGATTGCCCTCTTCCACCGTGACGAGCACGGGCTGGCGCGCGGGATCGCCGTCGCCGGATTGCGCGTGTGGCAGAAAGCTTTGGTCGTCATAGGTCCATAGAAGCGTGTCGATCGCGTCGGCCCGCTCGGCGGAGTCGGTGCGGATCAACGCCCGCCAACCGCGTTCCATCGTCTTCTCGATCAGACCGGGCAGCACGTCATCTAAGCTGCGCCGTTCGAGATGATAAAAAAGTATTTCGGTCATCACCCCTCATAATGATCTTCAACCAGCCGGTCCAGAATCCGCACGCCCCAGCCAGTTCCCCAACTCGGGATCAGCGGCCTCTGTTCGCCGTCCTGCCAGGCCACGCCCGCGATATCCAAATGCACCCAAGGCGTTTTTTCGACAACGAAGCGTTGAAGGAATTGCGCCGCGGTGATCGAGCCCGCATTCGGTCCGCCGATATTTTTCATGTCGGCGATCTTGGAGCGGAGCAATTTGTCGTAAGCACGGCCGAGCGGCAAACGCCATACCGGTTCGCCCACGGCTTTGCCTGCATCGGCCAGGCGCTCCGATAATTTGTCGTCATTGGAGAACAAGCCGGCATGTTCATTGCCGAGCGCCACCATGATCGCGCCGGTCAAAGTTGCGAGATCGATCGCGAATTTCGGTTTGAAACGTGTTTGTGCATACCAAAGTGCGTCGGCGAGCACCAAACGGCCTTCGGCATCGGTGTTCAACACTTCGATGGTTTGTCCCGACATGGATTTCACCACGTCGTCGGGGCGTTGAGCTTTGCCATCGGGCATGTTCTCGACCAGCCCGATCACGCCAACGGCATTGACCCGAGCCTTGCGCGTGGCCAAGGCCCGCATCGTGCCGATCACCGCGGCTGCGCCACCCATGTCGCCCTTCATGCCCATCATGCTGGCGCCCGGTTTGAGCGACAGGCCACCCGAGTCGAAGCACACACCCTTGCCGACGAATGCAACGGGTGGCGCGGTTTTCTTTCTCGCACCTTGCCATTGCATGATGACAAGTTGGCTTTGCCGTTCACTGCCCTGGCCGACGCCGAGGAGTGCCCCCATGCCGAGTTTTTTCATCGCGGCCACGCCAAGCACCTCTATCTTCAAACCAAGCTTGGAGAGTGCCTTGGCGCGCCGGGCGAATTCTTCGGGGTAGAGAATATTCGGCGGCTCGTTCACCAAATCTCGCGCCAAGAACATTCCTTCGGCGACGGCCTCACAGCGTCCCCAGGTTTTTTTTGCCGCCGCAGGATCCGCGGTAAAAATTACGGCTTTCTTGAGCTTGGATTTATGTTCGGCAAGCTCTTTGGTGCGGTATCGGTTGAAGGCATAGCTCTTAAGCTTGACGCCCATCGCCAGATGCGCTGCCAGGTTTGCCCCTTTGGCCTTGGCGCCCTTAGGCGCATCGATATCGAAACTCACTTCCGCCTCGGCTGTCATGGAAAGTTTGGCGATGGCGGCGGCCGCCACGGCCTCGGCCCGATTGGCGTCGAAATTCTCAGCTTTGCCCAGCCCCACAACCAGGATTCGAGTGGCCTTCACGCCTGCCGGGGCAAGGACCTCCAGCACCTGCGCGGATTTGCCGGTGAACCGGCTGACAGACAGAGCCCGGCGAATTGCGCCACCGGCCTCCTTGTCGGCCCTCACTGCAGCAGGTAACAGGGCTGGTCCCTCGGTCGCACCCACCACCCAGACGCCGGATTTGACTGCCAAAGGCGCGGTAAAGCCAAGTTGCATCGATTTTCTCCGTTTTTTCCGGTTCACAGTCCGGTTGCCCGATGGGCGGATGGGAATGCTAAAGAGGGGAATGGTAGTTTAAGTCGAATCGTCGAAGGGGCAAGGCGCCCACGCCGACCGGATAGCCAGATGCCGCGACTGTCATTCTATGTCTTCAAGCAGCTCATAGGGCCGGTGGCGCTATGCGCCTTCCTGGCGACCTGTGTGTTGTGGCTGACGCAATCCCTGCGGTTGCTCGATCTGGTCATCAATCGCGGCCAGTCGGCGCCAACCTTCGTCTATCTAACAATCCTGATCCTGCCCAGCCTCTTTGTCATCATTCTGCCGATCGCCTTTTTCTTCGGAATTCTCTATGCACTCGACAAGCTCAATGCCGACAGCGAGCTTGTGGTGATGGCGTCCGCGGGCTTCAGCCTTGCCCAACTTGCCGTCCCGGTCTTCATGGCAGCGGCGGTCGTCATGGCATTGACCTATTGGTGCGGGCTCGAATTGATGCCTGCCGGCCAACGCGCCATGAATGACAAAGTGTTCGATATCCGTGCCGATATCGGTGCCGCGTTGCTCAACGAAGGCACGTTCAACACGCCGTCCAAGGGTTTGACTGTCTTCATTCGTGAAATCAACTCCGACGGTCATATCCGCGGCGTCCTGGTGCATGACAGCCGCAATCAGCACCGCGCCATCACCTACCTGGCCGAGAGCGGACGGATGGCACAAACGCCGCAAGGTGGCCGTTTGATTATGGTCGATGGTACCGTCGAACAAAGCTCCGCGGGTGGCGCGCATCTGTCGGTCCTAAAATTCGACCGCTATGTCTTTGATCTCGACCAATTCGCCGGTCCGACTCGGGCCGCAGACCGCGCGTCCAACGAGCGTTATCTGAATGAATTGCTTTGGCCCGACCCGAATTTGAAACCGAGTGTCCGCAAGGCTTATTTCGCCGAAGCCCATAACCGGCTTACGCAGCCGCTCTATTGCATCGATTTTGCGTTGATCGCACTCGCGGCCGTCACACGCGGACGCCGGGCGCGCGGCGCCCATGCACTGCGCATAACGATTGCGACGATAGCCGGCGCAGGCCTGCGCATCGCCGGATATGGCGTGGCTGGATTGGCCGCCAGCAGCCCGGTCCTCTGTCTTCTCTTCTACTTCATTCCATTTGTCGGAGCGCTTGGCGCGCTGGTGGCGCTCTTAGGTGGATTCCCAAGAGTTGGGATTCGCACGGGTACGATGACGGAGGCGACGTCGTGAGTTGGTCATGGACGCTCTACCGTTATCTGGCACGTCAGTTTCTGCTTGGCGTGGCGATCGTCTATTCGGCGTTTCTTTTGCTGGCCTTTTCGATCGATGTCGTCGATTTAATCAATCGTACATCGGGACATGGCGTGGCAAGCGCGGTCATCGTCGGAATGGCGTTGCTGCAACTTCCCGATCTCGGACAGAAATTGCTGCCCTTCGCCGTGCTTCTGGGCGGGGTGTTCTGCTTCGTGCGTCTGTCGCGCAGCCAGGAATTGGTTGCGACCCGCGCCGCGGGCGTTTCCGCATGGGATTTTTTGGTGCCTCCGCTTACGGTAGCCGTCGCGATCGGCGTATTTGTCGTATTGGCGGTAACGCCCGTATCGTCACGCATGCTCGGCCAATTTTCGTCTTTGGAGGCCAAATACATCAAAGGCGAGGAGTTGCAGCTTGCTGTATCCGTCAATGGATTGTGGCTGCGGCAAGGAAACCAGGATCAGCAATCGGTCATCCACGCCGTGCGCATATCGGAACAGGGCGTGCATCTGGACGAGGTCATCGTCTTCCTCTACGGGTCCAACGATCACGTCGAAGGACGCATCGATGCAAAGAGCGCACAGCTTTCGCCGGGCGCCTGGATTTTGGACGATGCATGGGTGAGCGGCAAAGAAGGCAACGTTACGCATTACGCCCATTACAAACTGCCCACGACGCTGACGCCGGCACAAATTCAAGAGAGCTTTGCCCCGCCCGACACATTGTCGTTCTGGGCCCTGCCGCGGTTTATCCAAGCTGCACAAAATGCTGGGTTTTCGGCCGTGCGTTATCGTCTTTATCTCTATGCGCTACTCACTTTGCCGGCTCTGTTCGCGGCGATGGTGTTCATGGCAGCCAGTTTTTCCCTGAAACTCGCGCGCGCCGGTGGCAGTGGACGCGTCGTTTTGATTAGTGCCCTATCGGGGTTCGCGGTGTATTTCTTCAGCGAGATGACGAGGGCACTCGGCCAATCGGGTATTCTGCCGGTCGCACTGGCCGCCACGGCGCCGGCAGCGGCTGCGATCTTGATCGGCATGACGCTTGTCTTCCACCAGGAGGACGGATGAAGGGGCAGTGGAATCCGCGGTTGAAGCGTCTGGCGCTGGGACTCTCGGCGCTGGTGCCGTTGTCGCTCGCGGCACACACGGCGAACGGCGCCCCGCTAACCAAGCCCGGCGGCGATGCATTGCTGCAGGCAGATGAACTCGATTACGACACCGACAATTCGGTCGTCAAAGCGCAAGGCCATGTCGAGATCGACTATGGCGGCAAAATCCTTCTGGCCGATGCCGTGTCTTACAACCAGAACACGGATGTGGTGACGGCAGATGGTCACGTCAGTCTATTGGCGGAAGATGGCCACGTCGCATTTGCCGAGCATGTTGTACTCACTGACCACATGCGCAATGGCGTGCTGCAGGGCTTTGGCGCCTTGCTTGGCAAGAATGGCAGACTGGTCGCTGCAAATGCCCGCCGCTCGGAGGACCGCTTCACCAACGCCACGCATATTGTTTATACGCCCTGCAAAATCTGCAACCAGCCCGGACAGCAAACGCCGGTTTGGCAGATCAAAGCCTTTCGTGTCGTGCACGACGAAGAAAAACACAGGCTCACCTTCACCGACGCGACGCTGGCGCTATTTGGCGTACCGTTCTTCTACACACCTTATCTCACCGAGCCAGACCCCACGGTGCATTATGCGAGTGGATTGCTGACGCCTGAGATGGGTTCATTGGGCTCAAATGGCGGTTATTTCGTTCGCTTGCCTTATTACTACTCCATGTCGCCATCACAGGACTTGACGGTCGAACCGATGCTCACGACCAGTGGTGGCGATGTCCTTCTGGGCGAATACCGCCAACGCTTTAGCAACGGCGGCATGTGGCTACAGGGAAGTATCGCGCAAAACCCGAACGGCGGGTTTAGCGGCGAACAATTTCAGATTTATTCGCACCTTTTTGGATCCGGCCGTTGGCAGGTTTCGCCGATCTGGCAAGTGGGCTTCGACGCACAGGTCACTTCAGACGATACGTATCTCAAACGCTACAACATTTGGCAGTTCGATCGGACGCTCAGTGATATTCTGGTGACCGGCGAAAGCGGGCGTAGCCGTTTCGCGATCACGGGTTACTTCTTCCAAGGCTTGCGCGCCAGCGACGACAATCGAACCTTCCCTATTGCTTTGCCGTTGATCGAATACACCTACATCCCAATGAACAAATTGTTGGGCGGGCAGTTTCGCATGGACGTGAACAGCGTGGCGCTGTCGCGCGATATCGGCACCGATGATCAGCGCCTTTCCGTAGAGATGCGTTGGCGCCGCCCCTACGTGGCTAGCGACGGCGAACTATGGACGCTGCAACTCGATGCCCGCGGCGATCTCTATCACACCGATACGCCGGTGCCGCTGCCGTCGGATAGCCATTTTATCGCGCGAGGACTGCCCTATGCAGCGCTCGATTGGCGCTGGCCATTCATCTCCCTAGGAAACGGCGGCAAATCGTTTATCGTCGAACCGATCGCGCAAGCGATTGTAGCACCCTATGCCGGCAATCAAGCGCACATTCCCAATGAAGACAGTCAGGACGTTGTGATCGACGACAACAATATTTTCAGCTTCGACCAGGTTCCCGGTTATGATTTGGCGGAAAGCGGCCCGCGCGCAAATGTCGGCGTACGGACTGAGGCACGGTTCCTCACGGGTTATGTCGAAGCGTTGGTCGGGCAAACCTTTAGCTTGAAACAGGACCCGATCTTTGGGACGAGTACAGGGCTCACTGGGAGGGCTTCCGACATTGTCGGACGCTTCAGCATTAAATTTCCTCCATATGTCGACCTGACCCATCGGATCGACGTCGACCAATCAACGGGCACAGTGCGTCGAAATGAAGTTTACCTTACCGGGATATTAGGGCGGTCTAGCTTGGAGATTGGCTACATCCAACTGGCGCCGACTATTGCAACACAATCCTCTCCCGTGCTTCCCGCGCAAGAGCAATCCTCTCCGGCCCTTCCCGCGCAAGAGGAAGTTAATGCTCAAGCGTCGGTAAATTTCTACCAAAACTGGCAGGCTTTCGCGGCTATCCGCCGCGATCTGATCGCGGATCAGACTCTCGATAGTGAAGTCGGCCTAGGCTATGAAGACGATTGCCTGGGCGTTTCCATCGGCTACAGGCGCAAATATACGACGGACCGCGATCTGCCGCCTTCGACGACGGTCGTTCTGCGGTTCAGCCTAAAAACGACGGATGAGCCGATTCGGCCGTTTAGCCTGTTCCCGCAGGACGTATTCTCCTATACCCATCCTTGAACCAAAGCGGGATTTGCTTATTCTGCAACGCCGCTTAGGGCGCGGGGCGGAGTTTGATAATTGGGAACTTGCTTAGATGAAGCTGCCTAAGAATCGTTCGACGTTTTCGGTGGCTCTGACCGCCTTCGTGTTTGGCGCAAGCGTGCCCCTGTTTGCGGCCTATGCCGTGAGCGGCGAGCCGCGCGCCGAAGCGGGAGCACCATCCTCGCCGGCTGCCAACTCCGCGACACCCCGGGAAATGGCGCAGGCTTCCGCAGCCGCGCCGGCGCCATCGACGCCGACGGTCGAAGTGAACGAGCACAATCAGAACAGTATCGTTGCGATCGTCAACGACGAGCCGGTCTCCGCTTACGAATTGCGCCAACGCATGGCACTGATGTTAAGCACAGAGAAAATTCCCGACACGCCAGAAATGAAGAAGAAGATTCACGACCTCGTTCTCGAGCGGCTTGAAACCGAAAAGCTTCATATCCAAGAAGCCCGGCGCAACGACATCACGGTGTCGTCGGTTGAGGTCGACAAGGACATCCAGGGCATCCTGACCGAGAACAACCTGACGACGGATCAGCTCAAGGCTATCCTGGCCCAAGGTGGCGTTACCATGGCGACCTTCCGCTCGCAGCGTGCAGCTTCGATCCTTTGGCAGAAGGCCGTCGAGCAGAACTATTCCGACCGCATCCATATTACGCCCGAGGCGGTCGATGCCGAACTTATGCGCATTGCCGAAGGCGCAACCAAACCGCATTACGAGGTGTCGGAAATCTTTCTGGCAGTCGACAACCCCGATCAGGATGAGAAAGTTCTGAAAGATGCGCAGAATTTGGAAAGCCAAATTCAGGCCGGTGCTGCCTTCCCGGCGATAGCCCGGCAGTTCAGCCAAAGCCCCTCGGCGGCGGAAGGCGGAGACATCGGTCTCGTCTACGAAGGTCAGCTTGCTCCGGAGCTAAGTGCCGAACTCGCGAAAATGAAGACTGGCGACCTGTCGGCGCCGATCCGCTCGACAGGCGGCTATTACATTCTGGCACTTCGGCAAAGGCTGGAACCAGTCGATGCGGTGATCGTCGAAAACGATCCGACGAAGAATGTCCTGCCCGCCTCGCTTCCGTTAGCGCGTTTTTTGCTGCCGTTACCGCCGAACACTCCAAAGGCGGGCGTCGAGAATGTCATGAAGATTGCTACGGCGATCCGTTCGAACATCGCCAATTGTCAGATGCTTCCCAAAATTAAGGAGAAAGTTCCCGGCTCGGTTTTAATGGATATGGGTATGGCTAAACTCAGCGACCTCAGCCAGCAGATTCGCGATGCGCTGCAGAAGACCGAGTTGGGTGGGGTTGCGGAACCGTTCACATCGTCTGCCGGCGTCGAACTGATCGTGCGCTGCGACAAGGCAATCGTGAAGAAGCAGAAATTTTTCATGCCATCGCGCGATCAAGTGGAGCAACAGCTCTTCCAAGAACAGATCAGCGCGCTTGCCCGCCGTTATGACCGGGACTTGAGGCGCAATGCCGACATCGAAACCCGCTGACGCAGGACAATCGGCTCCCGTTCTCATCACTATGGGCGAACCAGCCGGCATCGGGCCGGAAGTTGCATTCGCTGCTTTCGCCGCATTGGGCGGCCGCATTGGCCATCGCGCCTTGCACCTGGTTGGCGACGTTGGTGTCTTTCAAAGTTGCGGCGATATTCCGCGCGACGCCATCATCCCAATCAAAGCGCGAGCCATACGCAACCCCGGTAAGCCCGAGGCCAAAAATGCGGCGGCCACCATTGAAGCGATTTCGCGGGCCGTCGAACTGACGATGCGCAAAGAAGCCGCTGCAGTGGTGACGGCGCCGATCCACAAAGCGGTACTCATGCAATCGGGGTTTGCTTTTCCCGGCCACACCGATTTTTTGGCACACCTGACGGGCGTGTCGCGTGCGGTGATGATGCTCGCCAGCAGCCAATTGCGCGTCGTTCCACTCACCGTCCACATTCCACTCATAGAAGTCCCACGCGCACTTAACCAGAATGTCATCTTGGAAACGGCGGAGATCATCCTGGCTGCGCTGAAATACGATTTCGAGATCGACAAACCCCGCCTAGCCATCGCCGGTTTGAACCCGCATGCCGGCGAAAGTGGGGTTCTTGGCGGCGAGGAAATAGCGATCATTGCGCCGGCCATTGATGAATTGCATCGGCGCGGGCACACCGTGCTCGGCCCTCTTCCTTCCGATTCCATGTTCCACGCCGAAGCGCGGGGAGGATACGACGCGGCCCTCTGCATGTATCACGATCAAGCCTTGATCCCGATCAAGACGCTCTCGTTCTGGGACGGGGTGAACGTGACACTGGGTCTTCCCATCGTGCGCACGTCGCCCGATCACGGCACGGCATTCCAGATCGCCGGCCAAGGTATTGCCGATCCGCGCAGCATGATTGCCGCCATCGAAATGGCGGCAGAGATTGCCGATGCCCGGGCCAGATGATCTTCCGCCGCTGCGCACGGTCATCGCCGCGCATGGGCTCTCCGCGAAAAAATCGCTGGGACAGAATTTTCTGCTCGATCTCAATCTCACGCGCCGTATTGCGCGGGCGGCCGACGCGCAAGACACCGTAGTATATGAAGTGGGTCCCGGCCCGGGCGGATTAACACGCGCCTTGCTCGCCGAAGGAGCATCGCGCGTCATCGCAGTGGAACGCGACCAGCGCTGCCTTCCTGCGCTGGCGGATATCGCGGCAGCCTATCCCGGACGTTTGGAAGTGATTTCCGCCGATGCCATGACTGTCGACGAAGCAGCGCTGTTGAAGAACCTTGGGGTGAGCGGCCCGGTCAGAATTGCCGCCAATCTGCCTTACAATATCGGTACCGCATTGCTCGTAAAATGGTTGACCGCCGATATTTGGCCGCCCTTCTGGCAAAGTATGACGCTGATGTTTCAGCGCGAAGTGGCCGAACGCATCGGGGCGATGCCGGGCACTGCGGCCTATGGACGGCTATCCATCTTGGCGCAATGGCGCACCAAAGCAAAGATTCTTTTCGATGTTTCGCGCAGCGCTTTTGTTCCGCCGCCTAACGTAACGTCTTCCATCGTGCGCTTGGAGGCGCTTTCGGAACCGGTAGCGCCCGCGAACCGCGCCGATCTGGAAGCTGTGACAGCGGTGTCTTTTGGCCATCGGCGCAAGATGCTACGTCAAAGTTTGCGCGATTTGACACAAGACGCCGAAGCGATGATCCGCGAAGCGGAACTCGATCCGACGGAGCGTCCGGAAAAGCTTTCCGTAACGGAATTCGCACGACTTGCAAGGGCTTGGGAGAAACGGCGCGTTGAAAACGCCATGCTGCACATGCGAGAATGAGGTCTCGCAAAAAGGAAATTGTGCATGCTGAGCCAGGCCATCGTCGCGTTTGGAGCGCCACTGCAAGGAATCGAAGCGCCGACGCCCGCGCCGCAAGGCAGCGAGGTCCTCGTCAAAGTCGTACATTGCGGAGTGTGTCACAGCGACGTGCATATCCACGACGGATTCTTCGATCTGGGTGCGGGCAACAAACTCGCAATGGGCACGCTGACATTTCCCCACATCTTGGGTCACGAGATTGAAGGCGAAGTGGTTGCACTCGGTCCGGATGTGCGCGGCTTGAGCATCGGCGACCGGCGCGCGGTTTATCCTTGGATCGGTTGCGGCGCGTGTCCGGCGTGCTTACGAGGCGAAGAAAATCTTTGTGCCAAGCCGCGTCAACTCGGTTGTTCGCCGGGCGCGGCCGGCGGATATTCCACGCATGTTTTGGTGCCGCACGCAAAGTATCTTCTCGACTACGGGTCCGCGTCGCCCTCCTTGGCAGCGACCTATATGTGTTCCGGGCTCACCGCCTATTCGGCCATGCGCAAGGTTGGCAAGCTGGCCGCCGATGACAACGTCGTGGTGCTCGGATGCGGCGGTGTCGGCATGATGGGCGTTGAGTTTGCCAAGGCGCTGTTCGGCAGGGGCCCGATCGCGGCGGATATCGACGACGGCCGCCTTGAGGCAGCCAGACATGCTGGCGCGACTGCGACGTACAACACGCGCACGCCGAGGGTGGTCAAACAGCTTCTCGCCGACACCAACGGCGGCGCCTATGCCGTAATTGATTTCGTCGGCTCCGAAGAAAGTTTCAAATTCGCCAGCGCCGCCGTGCGCAAAGGCGGCAAAGTTATCGTCGTCGGATTGTTCGGTGGCGCCATGACGATGCCAATTCCGATGTTCCCTCTACGCGCCCTTACTATTATGGGATCTTATGTCGGCACGCTGAGCGAAACCGATCAAATGATGGCACTGGTGCGTGGTGGAAAAATCGGTCCCATACCGGTGACCACGCGTCCTTTGTCCCTGGCTTCGCGCGCCCTGGACGATCTGCGTCATGGCACAGTCACCGGACGCGTCGTGCTGAAACCTTAGGATTTGTGCATCAGGGTCTCGACGAAAGCCGGAATGCCCGGTTGGCGCGCACGCTTCAGCCGTTCGGCCCGTAGAATGGTCTCGACCTGGACCTGCGCGTAATTGAGTTCCTCATTGACGATGACGTAATCGTATTCCGCCCAATGGCTGAGTTCGTCGTTGGCTTTCGCCATCCGGCGCTCCACAACTTCGGACGAATCTTGCGCGCGCGCGCGCAATCTGCGCTCCAGCTCCTCGCGCGACGGAGGCAGCACGAAAATCGTCACCACATCCTCGCGCACCTGCTGGCGAAGTTGCTGTGTTCCCTGCCAATCGATGTCGAAAAGTACATCGCGGCCGGCCGCAAGCCCTTCCAACACCGGCTGCTTTGGCGTGCCGTAATGGTGTCCGAAAACCAGCGCATGTTCCAGGAATTCGCCCGCCTTTATCATCTCCTGGAACTTTTCGTTACTGACGAAAAAATAATCGCGTCCGTCTACTTCGCCGGGCCGTATCGGGCGCGTTGTGGCGGAGATGCTCATCGCCACATTTCCATCGTTTATCAGCAGCCGCCGCGACAGCGTCGTTTTTCCGGCACCTGATGGAGACGACAGCACCAGCATCAAACCGCGGCGTTTGATATTCGCGCTCATTCGACGTTTTGCGCCTGTTCGCGGAATTGGTCGATGACCGCCTTCAAATCGAGCCCAACGCGCGTCAGTTCCGCATCGGATGACTTCGAACATAAAGTGTTGGCTTCGCGATTGAATTCTTGCGCCAGGAAATCGAGCTTGCGGCCGACGGCCTCGCCGCTCGACAAAAGCTTTCTCGCTTCGCCGACATGCGCGGCCAGCCGGTCGAGTTCCTCGCGGATATCGGCACGCACGGCCAGCAATGCAATTTCCTGCGCCAGGCGTTCGGGTGCAACGACGCCCGGCCCCACCAAATCTTTGAGCTGCTGTTCCAGCTTACTGCGCAACACCGCCGGCTGCGTGGCAGCAAGCGCCGCTGCCGTCTCGGTCAGCCGCGCCACTTCCGCGATCTGGGCCTCTAGAACGAGGCGCAGCTTGGCGCCTTCGCTGGCGCGCGCGCGCGCCAAGGCGCTGAGGGCGGCGGCCAGCGTTTCCAGAATGGCAGCGTCGCGCCCGGCGCGTTCGCGGTCGTCCGTTACCAGACTTTCGTCCTGAATGATGATGCCCTTAAGCGCCAGGAGGCCGTCGACGCTGGCGGGTCTGAGGCCCGTCTCGGTCGCGACTTCTTTGGCGATTTTCACGGCGGAGGCCAGTGCCACCGCATCGATGCGCAAGCCGCGCACGCTTGCCGCCGCTTCGTAGGTCAGTGAGGCTTGGATATTGCCGCGCTTGAAGCGGTCGGCCGCCAGGATGCGCGCTGCCGCCTCGACGCCGTCGAAACCTTGCGGCAGGCGTAGGCGCAGATCGAGGCTACGGCCGTTGACGCTTTTCGCTTCCCAGCGCCAATGCGCGCCGTCGCGGCTTCCTTGTGCTTCGGCAAAGCCAGTCATGCTGACAAGGGCCATGGAGCGACTCCGATTGGGTCGTTTATTTACCGCACCTCGACCATCGATGTCATCTAAGGCGCTATTGTTGGTGATCGGCGGGGGTGTTCAATTGTTTTTCGATGATCCGCCATTTGGCGACATTTTTGTTCTGTTGGTCGACGGTGGCGGAAAAGATATGCCCGCCGGTTCCGTCGGCAACGAAGTAAAGATCCTTGCTTTGAGCCGGATTGAGAACGGCCGCAAGCGCATCCTTCCCGGGATTGCAGATCGGTTCCATCGGGAGCCCTGCGATGGCGTAGGTGTTGTAAGGCGTCGCGCCATCGATCTCGCTCTGGCGAATACGGCGGCCCAAGGGATAGCCCTTGGTGATCCCGTAGATGATCGTGGGATCGGACTGCAACTTCATGCCTATCCTAAGCCGGTTGACGAAAACCGAGGCGACATGCCGGCGCTCCGCGGCAATGCCGGTTTCCTTCTCCACGATGGAGGCCAGGACCACGGCTTCTTCTTTGGTTTTGATCGGCAGGCCCGGCGCGCGTTTTTCCCACAATTCATCGAGAAGCGTTTTCTGCGCCGTCTTCATCTTGTCGATGATTTCGCCGCGCGTTGCTCCGCGCATGAACAGATAGGTTTCGGGCAGCAGAGTGCCTTCGGGCGGTAGCGGGCCTGCATCGCCCACCAGCACGGGGTCGTCCTTCACGATGTTGTAAGCCATCTGGCTGGTCAGGCCTTCGGCTATCGTCACTTTGTGTTCAATCGACTTGCCCGAAATCAGGATGTTCATGATATCGAACATGCTGGCATGGCTGGGTATGGCGTATTCGCCGGCTTTCAGGGCAGCCGTTTCTCCGTGTAAACGCACGCCGATCTGAAACAGCCAGGGCTTGTAGACAACCCGCGCGTCATTAAGCGTCTGGGTGATGCCGCGTATTCCCGCACCGCTCTTGATGAGGACGATTGTCTCGCTGCCATGGGGGGCTGCCGGTCCCGGCGCGGCAAAGCCCGCGAAAGTCCATTCGGCGACACCTGCCGTCAAGAGGACAAGCGCTACCGCCAAAGCAACGAACTTCTTCATGGGATTACCCGTTCCGCTTACTTCGCGGACGTTAGAAGCAGGGACGCGTTGGTGCCGCCGAAACCGAACGAATTTGACAAGGCGACATTAACGTCGCGTTTGCGGGCGGTGAGAGGGACCAGATCGATTTGCGTTTCCACTGACGGATTGTCGAGATTGAGCGTCGGCGGAACGATGCCGTCACGCATAGCCAGAATGCAGAAGATCGCCTCCACTGCTCCCGCCGCACCCAACAGATGGCCGATGGAAGATTTGGTTGACGACATCGAAACGTTCGGCGCCGCGTTGCCCAACAAGCGTTCCACCGCACCAAGTTCGATTCCGTCGGCCATGGTGGAAGTGCCGTGCGCATTGACGTAATCGATATCGGAGGGCGACAGATCGGCGCGTTTGAGCGCCATTTTCATGGCCCGGAACCCGCCGTCGCCGTCTTCCGATGGCGCGGTAATGTGGAAGGCATCTCCCGACAGGCCATAGCCCTTCACTTCGGCATAGATCTTCGCGCCGCGCGCCTTGGCGTGTTCGTATTCTTCGAGCATGACGATGCCCGAACCCTCGCCCATCACAAAACCGTCCCGATCTTTGTCGTAAGGACGCGAGGCCTTTTCGGGTGTTTCATTGTAGGCGGTGGACAAAGCACGGCAGGCGTTGAACCCCGCAATGCCGATTGGACAGATCGCGGCTTCGGCACCGCCCGCCAACATGACATCCGCGTCGTCGAAGATGATCATCCGTGCCGCATCGCCGATGGCGTGCGCGCCGGTGGCGCAAGCCGTGACCACCGAATGGTTGGGACCTTTGTAGCCATAGCGGATGGAAGCATAGCCGGAAACCAGGTTGATCAAACGACCCGGGATGAAGAACGGCGAAACCTTGCGCGGGCCCTTCTCGTGCAACAGCACCGCGGTCTGCGCGATGCCGTCTAGCCCGCCGATGCCCGAACCGATCAACACGCCGGTGCGGCAGCGATCGTCTTCCGTCTTCGGCTCCCAGCCGGAATCCTTCACGGCCTGATGCGCGGCAGCGAGCCCAAAGACGATGAAATCGTCGATGCGCCGCTGTTCCTTGGGATCGACCCAGTCATCGGGATTGAACGTCCCGTCCGGGCCATCCCCGCGCGGAACATTGCAAGCAATCTTCGTTGCCAGGTCGGTCGTCGGGAATTTGGTGATCGCACGCGCACCGGATTTGCCGGCGATCAGCCGCGCCCAAGTTTCTTCGACACCGCAAGCAAGCGGTGTGACCAACCCAAGCCCCGTAACAACGACCCTACGCATCGCGGACGGGATCCCAGAAGAGCTTAGGTGTTCGCTTTATCGATGTACTTGACGGCGTCGCCGACAGTAACAATGGACTCGGCTGCGTCATCGGGAATTTCGATGCCGAATTCCTCTTCGAACGCCATGACAAGCTCAACCGTATCCAAGCTGTCGGCGCCGAGGTCTTCAATGAACGACGCTGTGTCGGTGACCTTCTCTGCATCCACATTGAGATGCTCGACGACGATCTTCTTCACGCGTTCGGCAGTATCGCTCATGGGTTTTTACGCCTCTCCTTGCTTTTGACTACCGCGCCTGTGGTTGCATTGGCCCGCGGCATGGGCCCTCACTGGTATGAACATCGAGTGGGGGTTGGCGGTTTCGTAACACAAACTCTTGCGTCCCGCCACAACAGACTAAGTGGTTGAAATAGCTATGAAACCATCGCCATCCCACCATTTGTGTGGATTGTTTGGCCGGTGACATACCCCGCTTCGCTGCTGGCGAGATAGACCACGGTGGCCGCAATGTCCTCGGGGGTACCAAAACGCCCCATAGGGATTTTCGAGAGCTGGAGGGCTTTGATGTCGTCGCTCAGCCCATTTGTCATCGGGGTTGCGATAAAGCCGGGAGCCACGCAATTGACCGTGACGTTGCGGCTGGCGACCTCGACGGCAAGCGCTTTGGTCATGCCGGTGATCCCCGCCTTGGCGGCGGCGTAATTGCCTTGTCCCGGGTTGCCGATGGCCGTGCCGACCACCGAAGTGATCGATATGATTCGTCCCCAGCGTTTCTTCATCATGCCGCGCAACACCGCGCGCGACAGGCGGAACGCAACCGAGAGATTGACCGCGATCACCTGATCCCACTCATCGTCTTTCATGCGCATGAAGAGATTGTCGCGCGTGATCCCGGCATTGTTGACCAGGATGTCGATCGGACCGGCTGCCGCTTCCGCCGTTTTCGGCAACGCTTCCACCGATGCAATATCGGCTAGATTGCACACGGCGCTGTGAACCCGGTTGCCCAATTCCGATTTCAGCGTTTCAAGTGCTTCGGCGCGCGTGCCCGAAATAACGACCGTCGCACCCTGCGCATGCAGCGCTTTGGCGATGCCGCCGCCTATACCGCCGGTCGCACCGGTGACCAGCGCCACTTTGCCGGTCAGATCGAAGATCATAAGGTCCTCGCAAAAGCTTCGATGTCCGCGGGCGTATCGAGCGTGATCGTCGCCAATTCCTTGTCGATGCGCTTGACCATGCCCGTGAGCACCTTGTTGCCGCCGAATTCGACCGTGGTATCCACGCCGACTGCGCTGAAAGCTAGCACGGTTTCGCGCCAACGCACGCGCGAGGTCACTTGTTCCACAAGAAGACCGCGAATTGCTGCGGGTTCGCTGGTCTCCTCCGCAGTGACATTGGCGAACACGGGAATTGCCAGCGGCCGGATCGTCACAGTGGCGAGCGCGGCGCCCATTTTGTCGGCGGCAGGGCGCATCATCGGACAATGGAACGGCGCGCTGACCGCAAGCGGCAACGCCCGCTTGGCGCCTTTGGTCTTGGCGATCTCGCCGGCGCGTTCGACCGTCGCCTTGAGGCCGGAGATCACCACCTGGCCCGGTGCGTTGTCGTTTGCCACGACACAGACCGGATCTTTTTCGGTTGCGGCGGCGACCGCTTCCTTCGCCGCTTCCTCCGCCATGGCGATATCTGCGCCAATTAATGCGCTCATGGCGCCGACGCCGACGGGTACCGCTTCTTGCATGGCGCGGCCGCGCGTTTTCAACAGACGGGCGGTATCGGCCAGCGTAAACGCTCCGGCAGAGCACAACGCACTGTATTCGCCGAGCGAATGCCCCGCGACGAGGCGCGCATGGCGCGCCAGATCCAATCCCGCTTCGCGCTGAAGTACGCGGATGATGGCGATGCTCGCCGCCATAATCGCGGGTTGCGCATTTTCGGTGAGGATCAGATCGCTTTCGGGGCCGTCCCACATCAGGCGCGAAAGGTTTTGCGACAAGGCCTCATCGACTTCGCCGAACACATCGCGGGCCGCTGGGAACGCATCCGCCAGCACTTTGCCCATGCCGACAGCCTGGCTGCCTTGTCCCGGAAAGATGAATGCGCGCGTCATTTTCACCTCGAAAATCGGGCGCGAGACAAATCAAGCGGCGAAGGTTTAGTCAAGGCGGCGCATAACGGTCGAAGGCTCGCGCACGGCCTTTGAACGTCAGCGACCGCGCCAGAAGCAGCACAATCACGGCGGCTGCGATGAGGCACGCGGCCAAGCCTGCGGCGTAAAGCCTCCATGAATGGCAACAGCCGCGCCACCACTTTGGTGAAAGTCGCGCTGTGTTCCTTCGCGGCGTGTCCCCAAGCGGATCAGAGTGGCGGGCGCCAACGCCATTTCCAAGCGCGCTAGGGCGTGTGGGGCACGGGCAAGGTTTCGGTTGCGACATCGGGACACCCGTATTGGCCTTGGGCGTGCGCCAATTAACTTGCAACTGTACCGTACGGTACGGTAATAGTTTAAAATATAGCTATTCCAATAGGGTATGCCGGCGGCCGGCGAGCCCTTTGGCTAGGAAACGGTCATGTCGAGCATTGCCAGCGATTGGCCCAGTGCGCCGAGCGCAAAAGAAGAACCGCGCGGCCTCTTGCTCGTCAGTATCGTGTTTATCCTGGCGATGGCCAATTTCCTGGCCATTCTCGATCTCACCATCGTCAACGTCCTTGTTCCTCATATCTCCGGCGCATTGGCGGTGGCCACGAGTGACGGTACCTGGGTCATCACCTCTTATGCTGTCGCCGAAGCGATCATGGTGCCGCTGACCGGGTGGCTCGCAGAGCGTTTCGGACCGGTACGCGTCTTCGTGCTCTGCATCGCGGGGTTCGGCGTCTTCTCCTTGTTTTGCGGTTTGGCCACCTCGCTGCCCATGTTGATCGCTTTTCGCGTCTTGCTCGGTATTTGCGGCGGCCCGTTGATTCCGCTGTCGCAGACCTTGCTGTTGCAAATTGTACCGCCGCGCCACGAGACCGCGGCGCTGGCGGCGTGGTCGACCACAACGATCATCGCACCGATCATCGGGCCGGTGCTCGGCGGCGTAATCGGCGACAATTGGGGCTGGGAATGGGCTTTCTACTTCAAGATTCCGCTGGCCCTGGCGCTATCGTTTTTCGCTTGGCGGCTGCTCGCAGCGCACGAAACCGCGACCAAAAAAGCGCCCGTCGATTATGTCGGGCTGGGTCTCTTGGTTCTCTGGGTCGGTGCGCTGCAGATCATGCTCGGCAACGGCCAGAATTTGGATTGGTTCAATTCCGACTTTATCGTCGCGCTTCTCGTCACCACGGTTCTCGGCTTCATCGCCTTCGTCATCTGGGAACTGACCGACAAAGCGCCGGTGGTGAATTTGCGGATTTTCTCTAACCGCGCCTTCTCGGTGTCGATGGTCGTCATCGCGCTCGCCTTTGCGTCGCTGTTCGGCGCCGTCGTGCTGGTGCCGCTCTGGCTGCAAACCGACATGGGCTACACGGCGACGCTCGCCGGTTACAATGCCGCTTTTGCCGGTATTTTCTCAGTACTCGCCGCGCCCATGACAGCCGCTCTGATGACGCGCATCGATCATCGCGCGCTGGTAACCGCCGGCTTGCTGCTGGGTGCGCTATCGACGCTGGTGCGCGTCTTTTTCACCGCGGATATGACCTTCGAACAATTGCTCTGGCCGCAGGTCGCGCAAGGCCTCGCCTTCCCGTTAATCGTTATTCCCTTGATGGACATGTCGGTGAGTTCGCTGCCGGCGGAAGACACTGCGTCGGGCGCCGGCCAGTTCAACTTCATCCGCACCTTGGCCAGCGCCATCTCTACCGCGGCGGTCGTCGCCGTTTGGGTCAACGCCATCGATGTCAACAAGGCCGCGCTGGTGGGCGGGCTGCACAATCCGCAAGCCATGATTGCGCGCGTCCAGGCCGGCGGGTTCTCGCATGACAAGGCGCTCAATTTGCTCGATCTCTTGGTGCAGCAACAGGCGGTGATGCTGGGGACCAACCAGACCTTCTTGGCGGTCAGCATCGTCATGCTGGTAGCAGCTGCTGCGGTATGGCTGGCACCGAAACCGCCCCGACACGGCAGCGGCAAAGTCGGAATGCATTAGACCGCCGCAGCGTGGATCGCGTTGCTTTTGGCAAGATAAGCGTCGAACACCGCAGCCACCATTCGCACCGCAACGCGCGCGGCGGGTTGCATCGTGATCTTCGAGCCGGAAATCTCCGACACACCATCGGCGACATAAGGTGCCAACGCTGCAAGCTCCGGCCGGAAGTCTGCGGCCGTTTTTCCGAACGGCGCACTCACTGCATCGAGATCGACGGCGAGGTCGCACATCAGCCGCTCGATAATGGCGCGCCGCAGCCTGTCGTCGTCGCTGAGCGCGATACCACGCGCCACCGCAAGATGGCCCGCCAGCACCGCTTTGCGATATTCCGGGACGTCCGGTTTGTTTTGGGCATAACCGCTCGGCAGCGCGCTGATCGATGAGGCCCCAAGCCCGATCAAGGCCGGCGCGTTGTCTTCGGTGTAACCTTGGAAATTGCGTGCCAGCCGGCCTTTGCGTTGCGCCACAGCCAGCGCATCGTCGTGTCGGGCGAAATGATCCAGCCCGATCGCCTCGAAGCCGCGATGTGTCAGCATACGATGCGTCAATTCGTATTGTGCGAGCCTGGCTTCGCCGTCCGGCAGCGCCGCTTCGTCGATCAGCTGCATATGTTTTTTGAAATGCGGCACATGGGCGTAGCCGAAGACCGCAAAGCGCTGCGGCGCCAGCGTCAGCGACATTTCGATGGCGCGTTCGACGCCCGCCAAGGTTTGATGCGGCAAGCCATAAACCAGATCGATGTTGAGCGCGCCGATGCCCGCGTCGCGCAGCCGCTGCGCCGCCGAACGCGTTTCCTCGAAGGACTGCAAGCGATTGATGGCGCGCTGCACCTCCAAATCGAAATCCTGCACGCCAATGCTGGCGCGCGTGACGCCCGCTTCTGCCAGTGCCGCGACCGGCTCGTCTTTGAGGCCGCGCGGATCGATCTCGATGGCGAATTCCGCGCCCGGCGCGATCTCGAAATGCGTCTTCAGCGCCGCGCCCAATTTGCGGATGTCCTCGGGCGCCAGCATGGTCGGCGAACCGCCGCCCCAATGGATATGCGTGACTGGATGGCCTGCGCCCACGATCGCCGAAACGATCTCGATCTCTTTCATCAAAAGACCAAGATACGACGCCACCGGCGAATAGTTATTTACGACAGTGGTGTGGCAACCGCAGAACCAGCACAGCGTGTCGCAAAACGGGATGTGCAGATAAAGCGATAGCGGCATGGACTTGGGCAGCGCTTCGAGCCAGGTGCGGAACACCTCGCCGTTCACGCCGGCATGAAAATGCGGCGCCGTCGGATAGCTCGTATAGCGCGGAACGCGGGCGGAAAGCAGCGCTGCAAAAGTGGCCATGGGGTACCCGTTACGGATGGGTCTGCAGCCCAGTCATTGACATCGCGCAAATATGCGCCGCAATAGCGAAATATCCTTATACCACTTCTATTTTCTTGACCGTAAACTTGCTTAGGAAGATACTTCTCCTTGCCTCGCTCCTTGTGAGCAGATGAGGCGCAAAGACGGACCCTCCTCGAGGGCCGGTCGGCCCGGTGCTCAAAAGCCCTGGCCTACAAAGGGCGCTGCCTTTCGCGACAGCGCCCGCGCCTTTTGTGGATAATGTCAATTGTTCCAGAACATTTAGGCGCATATATTTGCTCTATGGCGCGAGAACACACGATCTATGCCGAATGGGACAGCAACGCTGGCGTCTGGGTCGCCACCAGCGAAGACGTGCCCGGTCTTGTTACGGAGTTTAAAACCATCAGCGCGTTGGAGAAAAAACTGTGCTCATTGGTTCCTGAACTCTTAAGGTTGAGTGACGCGACATCGCACGCAATCTCTGTGCGGCACACCCCGCCAGTGACCGGACCGGCGGAAGGACTGAAGGTGACAATCGCAGTCGATATTGCTGATCTGCCTGAGCAACGGACCAACGGAAGCCGGCTAAAAGACATGCCGACGAAGGTGAAAACGCCGAACTTAGTCGTGCCTCGGTATCCTCCAAAATCAAAACGAAGAAACGATATCCGTGCACGGCGAGATCGCAGACCTTCTTGACATGAACGCGACTTAAAGACGGAGCGGCGCGAATGAAAGTGAGGCAGCCTTCGCTGCAATCTGTTCTAATAGTCACTGGAGCAACAGCAGTAATAAGCTTTCTCTCGATTTACAATTACGTGCCACGTGTTGGATTTTTCTGGAATATTCTTCATGGCGAGATTTACATAGACGCTCCATGCCCAACGAGCGCACTGGACACGTTGGTGGCGGGTCATTGTGGTGATGTGGTTCCCTACCGCTGGGTCCTCGTCGGTCTCGTCGCCATCATTGCTGTCACTTTGATCGCCATGAGGCGAAATCCGAAGTGAGCCTCTTGGCCAGGAGCCCCTTCTTGCCCTTTTCCCGCCTTTCCTCTATACGCCCGCCCTCACGACGGCTGCGGTTGTCTGGAGCCCTGAGGCGCGAGGACGGATGTCCGAGCCCCGAAGGGTTATGCATCGTGCATTTCCAGACAATCCAATGCAGGTTCAAGGGCTTAACCCGGCCCCCTCGCACCGCGGCCTTACAAGGGAATAGGACATGGCTCTTTACGAGCATCTCCTGATCGCGCGCCAGGACATCAGCGCGCAGGCGGTCGATGCGCTCGCCACCCACCTCAAAACCATCGTCGAAGGCGAAGGCGGCAAGGTCGAAAAGCAGGAATATTGGGGCCTTCGCGGCCTCGCCTACCGCATCAAGAAAAACCGCAAGGGCCATTACGTGCTCCTCAACATCAACGCGCCGTCCAAGGCCGTGGTGGAACTGGAGCGCCAGCTCAAGATCAACGAAGACGTGCTGCGCTATCTGACCGTGAAGGTCGAGGCGTTCGAGGTCTCCTCGAACAAGGCGCGCCGCGACGATGCGGCGAAGCCCGAAGGCACAATCGAAACGGCGGAGATCGGACTATGAGTTACGGCGGACATGGCGGCGGCGGCGGCCGCAGTAGCGGTGGAGATCGCGGCGACCGTGGCGATCGCGGCGATCGTGGCGAGGGACATGGCGGTGCAGGCGGACAACGCCGGCCCTTCTTCCGTCGCAAGAAGACCTGCCCCTTCTCGGGCGCGGGCGCCCCGAAGATCGATTACAAGGACGTGAAACTGCTGCAGCGCTTCATTTCCGAGCGCGGCAAGATCGTGCCCTCGCGCATCACGGCGGTTTCGACCAAGAAGCAACGCCTGCTCGCCAATGCGATCAAGCGCGCGCGCTTCATGGCGCTTTTGCCCTACGTCGTCGAGTAAGGAGACCAGCCATGCAAGTGATCCTGCTCGAACGCGTCGAAAAACTCGGCCAGATGGGCGACGAAGTGAAGGTGAAGGACGGCTTCGCCCGCAACTATCTGCTGCCCGAAAAGAAAGCGCTGCGCGCCACCAAGGCGAACCGCGAATATTTCACCACCCAGAAGGCGCAGCTTGAGGCCAACAACCTCGAGCGCAAGAAAGACGCCGAAGCCGTTGCCAAGAAGCTGAACGGCAAGACTTTTGTGTTGCTGCGTCAGGCGGGCGACCGCGGCCAGCTCTATGGTTCCGTCTCCCCTCGCGACATCTCCGATGTCATCACTACGGGCGGATTTACCGTCGCGCGCGGCCAGGTGCCGCTCGACAAGGCGATCAAAAGCATCGGCCTGGTGCCGGTCGCCGTCGTGCTGCATCCCGAAGTGAAGGTCTCCATCACGCTCAACGTCGCGCGTACGGAAGAAGAAGCCGAGCGTCAGGCGCGCGGCGAAGACGTGCTCGCCGAAAAGACGGATGCCGAGGAAGCGAAAATCGCCGCCGAGGAGCTGTTCGAAGAAGGCGCCGCACCAAAGGAAATCACGGAAGAAGAAGCGGCAGCCGGCGACGAAGTCACCAACAACTAAGCTTTGCCCATTGCGTTACGCGAAAAGCCCTCTGGTTCATCCGGAGGGCTTTTTTGTTTTCAGCAGCACTGCCCAACCAACAACCCTTGTCATTCCCGGCCGAGCATTGCGTCAGCAATGCGAGGGGAAGGGAATCCAGGTGGAAAGACCGGACCTGATCCATCCACCTGGATCCCCTTACCTCGCGCTCGTCCTTCGCTGTCGCTCAGGACCGTTCGCGCTCGCCGGGGATGACAGATGTCGTGTTATTTTACTTCCGCAAACGCGACCGCTTCTTTGCTGCGCGCCCGCGCCGCTTCGCTCATATGCGCAAGCGCTTCCTTGATAAAGGCGCGCTCATCATCCTGATTTGCGAAGAGGCGTATCGGGACATACCATGGCGATGCCTGGACTAAGAATATCCAAAAGCCGCGGCTTACGAACAATTCGGAAACTGCAGGCCATTGCGCTTGGTGATGCACAAGCTCCACATCATAAACCAAGGCGTCCGCCGTAATCTCCATACTAATGGGCAAGTCGAGTGGCGTTCCCTTGCTCTCAAGTGTCCTGCGGAACATGCCAATCACCAATCGCCTACAGATAACCAAATAGGCGATGATGCCAACGACCAGTCCCACAAATCCGCCCAGCCACGGATTGGGTCGCCATGCTAACGCGCCTGAACCGGCACCCACTGCCAAGAATAACAATTGGATGAGCCAATACACCCAATTCGGGCCACGTTGACGTTGTCCAACAACACGAAGCGTCGGGTTTGCTTCACCGACCTTCACCAACCCCGATACGCTTGTCATGAATGCCCCCCACATGATCGGCAGATATTAGGCCTTAAGCGCGTCGGGGATGAATGTGCCACTCTGGCGCGAAAATTCTCTCCGCCCACCTGGTGAACCGGCACGGCCGAATTCCCGTTTCCGCTAAATCCCAAGAAATCCGCGTTCGGGGAAGCCAGCAAGCCGCACTACTTCGCTTATGCAGCATGGGCTATAGTCCCCGCCTTCGCTCCTGACGGAGCTTCGGCGGGCAAGCCGGCCCCCGACTTGGAGAACAACATATGTCCGTGGTCGTCCAAACCAAGCGCGTCACCGTTCCTGAGATCGTGTCGCACAAGAACGCCAAGCCGGTCGTCTGCCTCACCTGTTACCACGCCCATACCGCGCGGCTGCTCGATGAGCATGTCGATCTCATGCTGGTCGGCGACAGCGTCGGCATGGTGATGCACGGCATGGAGACCACGCTGGGCGTGACACTCGACATGATGATCCTGCACGGCCAAGCCGTGATGCGCGGCTCCAAGCATGCCCTCATCGTGGTCGATATGCCGTTCGGTTCCTACGAAGAATCGCCGCAGGTGGCGTTCCGCAATGCCGCCCGCGTGGTCCAAGAAACCGGCTGCCAAGCGGTGAAGTTGGAAGGCGGCGAGCGCATGGCCGAGACCGTGCATTACATGACCCAGCGCGGCATTCCGGTGATGGGCCATATCGGGCTCACCCCCCAGCGCATTCAGATTTTCGGCGGCTTCAAGACTCAGGGCCGCACGCCAGCCGAATGGCCTGCCATCGAGGCCGATGCCCGTGCCGTGGCCGAAGCCGGGGCGTTCTCGGTAGTGCTCGAAGGCATGGCGGAGCCTCTGGCGGCCAAGATCACCAAGGAGATTTCCATTCCCACCATCGGCATAGGCGCTTCGCCGCTCTGCGATGGGCAGATCCTGGTGATGGAGGACATGCTGGGGTTGAACCCCAACCCGCCCAAATTCGTCCGCCAATACGCCAATATGGGCCCGGAGATTGAGACGGCGGTAAAGGCTTATGCCGCAGACGTGCGGTCCCGCGCCTTCCCGGGCAAAGAGAACGTCTACACCATGAAGAAGGCCGTCTGAGCCTACTTTCCACCCTCCCCTTGTGGTGAATAATCCGCAAGTTGCGCTAAAGCCCCGCGCGGGCTAATTAACGCGCCCGGTCAAGGCCTTGTGCCTGTCCGGATTAAACTTTGCCTTTCCCAGAAAGGATTCTCCGTGTCCGACATCTTCCGCGAAGTCGAGGAGGACGTTCGCAAAGAACGTCTCGAAAAGCTGTGGAAGCAGTATGGCGACCACGTCATCGCAGGCGTCGCCGTGCTGGTTATCGGCGTCGCCGGCTACAAAGTCTGGCAGCATTACGAGCAGCAGCAGCAACTCAAAGCCGCGGCAGCCTTCAACGTTGCTGCCAAATTGGCCGAAGGTGGCGGCACCAGCCAAGCCGCCGAAGCCTTCGCCAAGATCGCACACGACGCGCCCAGCGGTTACGCCGCAACGGCGCGGCTCGCGGAAGCCGACGCGCTTCTGGCCTCCGGCCGGACGGAAGACGCCGTTGCGCTTTACAAACAGGTAGTCGCAAAAAACAGCGGCCCACTTGGCGACGTGGCGCGCATGCGGGCGGCTTGGGCCCTGGCCGATTTAAAACCCAAAAGCGATCTGCAAACTCTTCTGGCGCCGCTGATAAAGGGCAATTCACCGTGGCGCTTTATGGCCCGCGAGCTGCTTGCCTATTGCGACTATCATGAGGGCGCGGCGAAACAAGCATTGCGGGAATACGAACTTCTCGGGATGGAGCCGGATGCGCCATCGGCGTTGCGCCAGCGCGCCTTGGCCATGGCAACCCTGATCCGTACCGGCGGTGAAGGCAATTTCGGCACCGTGCCGGAACTCAAACCGGCTGATCCGGGCAACTTGAATGGGAATACGCCACAATGAAGACGCGTCCGTTCGGCTTCGTGGCGATCGTTATCGCCGCAGCGCTTTTGTTGGGTGGCTGCAGCGTGTTCGATACGATGGGGAACTGGTTTAGTTCCGGCGGCTCCAAATCCAAGCTTAAAGGTCAGCGCATTTCCGTGATGTCGCTGGAGGATTCGGTCAAGCTCGACCCGACCTTGAAAGACAAAGCCGTTATATTGCCGCCGCCCTATCGCAATACGGAATGGCCAGAGCCGGGCGGTTATGCCTCCAATGCCATGTATCATCTTCAAGCATCCGGACCGCTCGCCGACGTATGGGAGCAAGATGCCGGCGAAGGCTCCAATTCCGATACGCGCTTGACCGCACCGCCCATCGTCGCCGGCGGAAAGGTTTATGTACTGGACGCCAAGGCGCGCGTCTTCGCCTTCAACGCGACCAGCGGCGAGCCGCAATGGCACGTCAGCGTTGCGCCGCATGGCCATCAGGGCCTGTTCAATATGCTCAGCTTCGGGCTGGTCGGCGAGGACACCAGAGTTGACGCCACCAAAGGTTTCGGCGGCGGCATTGCCTTTGACGACGGCAAATTGTTCGCGACAACCGGCTTTGGCGATGTCGTGGCATTGGATGCGGCAACCGGCAAAGAACTATGGCGGGTTAACGTCGGCGTACCGATCTCCGATGCGCCCGTGGCCAATGGCGGACGGGTCTTCGTCTCGGCGCAAGACAATCACTTCCACGCTTTTGCCGAAACCAACGGAAGGGAATTGTGGGATCACCAAGGGATCACGGAATCGGCCGGCATTTTATCGAGCACCAGCGCCGCCGTGGCGGGTGAGTTCGTGATCGCGCCCTACACCTCGGGCGAAATTTACGCTCTTCGCGTTCAGAGCGGGCGGCCCGCCTGGAACGACATGCTGACGCGCTCCGGCGGGGTCACTGCGCTTTCCGAACTCGACGACATCGCCGGGCGGCCGGTAGTCGACCGCGACTTTGTTTTTGCGATCAGTCATTCGGGCGTCATGGCGGCGATCAACGTCAATACCGGTGACCGGGTATGGACGCGCGATCTGGGCGGCATTCAAACGCCGTGGGTAGCGGGCGACTTCCTCTATGTCCTGACCGCGCAATCGCAGATCATGTGCTTGGCGCGTCTGGATGGAAGGGTGAAATGGATTCACCAGCTGCCCCGCTTGACGGACCCGACGGATACGTCGAGCGATCCTGTCGTTTGGTCCGGGCCGGTGCTGGTATCGGATCGTTTGGTGGTTGTCTCTTCCGACGGTCATGCCGAATCCATCTCGCCCTATACGGGCGCGATGCTCGGGCGGATGGAGATTCCCGGCGGTGCGTTCATCGCCCCGGTCGTCGCCAACGATACGCTCTACCTTCTGACCAACGATGCGACGCTTGTCGCACTGCGCTGACGCGCAGACCGGTTGACAGACGAGAGCTTGAAAGCGCGCCATGCCGCTAACAGTCGCCATTGTCGGCCGGGCCAATGTCGGCAAATCGACTCTCTTCAACAAACTTGCCGGCCGCAAGCTGGCGCTGGTGCATGACACGCCCGGCGTCACCCGCGACCGGCGCGAGGCCGACGCCAGTTTGGGCGATTTGTCGTTCAAGATTATCGACACCGCCGGCATAGAAGAAGCCGAAAAAGGCAGCCTAACGGCGCGCATGGCCGAACAGACGATGAAAGCCGTGGCGGACGCCGATGTTTGCCTGTTCATGATCGATGCGCGCGAAGGCGTCACGGCAGCCGATGAAATCGTTGCCGAAGCCGTGCGCCGTTCGGGCAAGCCGATCGTGCTCGCGGCGAACAAATGCGAGGGCCGCCAGACCCATGCGGGCATGACCGAAGCGTGGCGGCTGGGCCTCGGCGATCCGATTGCGATTTCCGCCGAGCATCGCAAAGGTCTGGAAGAACTCGCCGAAGCCCTGTTGCCTTATGTCGTGAAAGAAACTCCCGTCGAAACCGACGATGCAGCCAACAAACCCTTGCGCCTTGCCATAATCGGGCGGCCCAATGTCGGCAAATCCAGCCTCTTCAATGCGCTGCTCGGCAGCGAGCGCTCGCTGACCGGACCCGAAGCGGGAATCACGCGCGATGCCATCGCGGTGCGTTGGCAGGCGCAGGGGCGTGAGATTCTGTTGCACGACACCGCGGGACTGCGCCGAAAGGCGCGCGCGGCGGGTCATACATTGGAAGAAATGTCGGTGGCGAGCACACTCGATGCCATCCGCTTTGCCGATTGCGTGATCGTCGTGATCGACGCCACCATGGCATTCGAAAAGCAAGACCTGACCATCGCCGATCTGATCGCGCAGGAAGGCCGCGCCGTCGTCTTTGCCGTGAACAAATGGGATTTGGTGGAGAAAAAAGCCGGCGGTATCGGAAAGTTGCGCGACAAACTCGACAAGCTGTTGCCGCAAGTCGCCGGGGCGCCATTGATCGCCACCTCGACGCTGACCCATGAAGGTCTCGACCGATTGTTTCCGGCCGTCTTGGCGGCCGACCGCGCCTGGAATAGCCGTGTGCCGACGGCCACGCTCAACCGCTTTCTGCAAGACGCACTGTCGCGCCACGCACCACCAGCCATTCATGGACGGCGCGTGCGCATTCGCTATATGACCCAGCCCAAGAGCCGGCCGCCGACATTTGCACTGTTCGGCAATCAGTTGAATGCTTTGCCGCAGGCCTATCTGCGCTATCTCATGAACGGCCTGCGCGACGTGTTCCATCTGGATGGCGCGCCCATCCGCTTCGTGTTGCGCAACGCGAAGAATCCGTACGCCGACTAAACAGAATACGTGAACGTCACCAGCTCGCCATGCTTGGTGCAGGACGGCGACAGCAACTCCACAATCAGCGGCGCCAACGCGTCGGGCTTTGGCAACGTGTCCGGGTCCTCGCCGGGCATCGCGTTGGCACGCATCGCCGTGCGCACCGGACCGGGATTGAGCAAATTCACTTTGATAGCGGTGCCATCGCATTCGGCGGCATAGGTCAGCGCCAAGGACTCAAGCGCCGCTTTGCTCATCGCATAGCCACCCCAGAACGGCGTGTTCTTGCGCGCCGCGCCCGAGGTGACGAACAAGGCGCGGCCCGCCGCGGAGCGGCGCAGAACCGGATCGAGCGAACGGATCAATCGCCAATTGGCCGTGATGTTGATGTCCAAAAGTTCCTGGAAGGCTTTGGGATCGAGATGGGCAAGGGGTGTCAGCACGCCCAGCACGCCGGCATTTGCGAACAACCCGTCCAGCTTGCCCCAGCGTTCGAAGATCGACGCGCCCAAGCGATCCAGGGCGGCAAAATCCTTGAGGTTCAGAGGAACCAGTGTGGCGCTGCCACCGGCCTGGCGTATGTCGTCGTCCAATTCCTCGAGCCCGCCCACGGTCCGCGCGAGAAGGATCACATGGGCTCCCGTTGCACCCAACGCTTTGGCGGCCGCCCGGCCGATGCCGCGCGACGCCCCGGTGACCAGCACGACGCGTGCGGAAGCCTCTTCGCTCATGACGATGTCACGCGACTTCGGAAAGCAGCGACAGCTGGCCGTCCTTGGAACCGCCCGGCGTGTCCGTCACGCTGATTGGATAATCGCCCGAGAAACAGGCGTCGCAGAAACGCGGCGCCGCAGGATCGCGGCCGTCCGTCTCGCCCATCGCGCGGTAAAGTCCGTCCATCGAGATGAAGGCCAAACTGTCCGCACCGATGAAACGCCGCATTTCGTCGATGCCCATTTCGTGCGCCAGCAACGCGTGCTCGTTGGGCGTGTCGACACCATAGAAACACGAATGCTTGGTCGGCGGACTGGCGACGCGAAAATGTACTTCGGTCGCGCCGGCGTCGCGCACCATCTGCACGATCTTCTTGGATGTGGTGCCGCGCACGATGGAATCGTCGATCAGCACGACACGCTTGCCGTTCAAGATCGCGCGGTTTGGATTGTGCTTCCGCCGCACGCTGAAATGGCGAATATCGTTTGTCGGCTCGATAAAGGTCCGCCCGACATAATGGTTGCGGATAATCCCGAACTCGAACGGCAGCCCCGAGGCTGCGGAATAACCGAGCGCCGCCGGCACGCCGAAGTCCGGCACCGGGATCACCAAATCCGCGACGACGGGCGCTTCCTTCGACAATTGTTCGCCGATGCGCTTGCGCGCTTGGTAGACATTCAGTCCTTCCACCGTCGAATCCGGGCGTGCGAAATAGATGTACTCGAAGACGCAAAACCGCTTTTGCTGTTGCGGAAAGGGAAAATAGGATTCGGTACCGTCCTTGGTAAAGACGACGACTTCGCCAGGTTTGATATCGCGCACAAACTCGGCGCCGATAATGTCGAGTGCGCAGCTTTCCGATGCCAAAATCGGCGCGCCCTCCAACATCCCCAGCACCAGCGGCCGCACGCCCCACGGGTCGCGCACGCCGATCAGTTTCTTGGAGGTCATCGCCACCAACGAGTAGGCGCCTTCCACCTGCTTCAGCGCATCGACCAATTTGTCGACGATCGGGCCGAAACTGCTGCGGGCCGTGAGATGGATAATGGCTTCGGTATCGGAGGTGGATTGGAAAATCGCGCCCTCTTGAACCAGCCTGGCGCGCAACATCCGGGCATTGGTCAGATTGCCGTTATGGGCGATCGCCAGCCCGCCGCCCGACAGATCGGCGAACATCGGTTGGATATTGCGGAGCACGGATCCGCCGGCCGTGGAATAACGGTTGTGGCCGATCGCGAAGGAACCTTTCAGCGCCTCGGCATGCAGACTGTCCTTGCCGAAAATGTCGCCCACCAAGCCCGCATGACGCTCGGCGATGAATTGGCCCTTGTCGTAGGTGACAATTCCGGCCGCTTCCTGTCCGCGATGCTGAAGGGCATGCAGGCCCAATACGGTCAATGCACCCGCATCGGGATGACCGAATATGCCGAACACGCCGCATTCCTCATGCAACGTATCCTGATCAAAATCGCAATCGCCGGTCAGGCCTGTCATGGCTTGCCGCTTCCATTGCTTCCGGTGGCTTCGATAAGCTTGTCTAGCGCGTGACGGTCCTTAGCGCCATAGGCCTTTTTGGCGTGTTTTTTGACTGATTTTGTTGTGTGAGCCGGCGTCACTTTTGCCGGTTTCCGGTGAACAACGGGCTGCGCATGGGGCATTTCCCTTGGTTGCTCGACCGTGTCCCGATGCTCCCCCATATGCTGATCTGGAATTAACGATGCAACCACCTGCGCCGAGCCGCGGATCAAAGGTAGCGAACGTGCATTGGTGATCCAAGCGGGTTGCTTGGGAATTGGGATGATCATGGAGAAAATAAGATACGCGATACCGATGACGGCAAGCCCCCGCACGACGCCAAAAGCACCACCGAGCGCGCCGTCGAGCGCGCTAACCGGCGATTTCTTTACACCTTGGGAAAAGCGGAAGCTCATGAACGAGAGCGGTATAAGGACGGCCAAAAAAACGGCCGCATAGCCGACCAATAGGCCGAGCCAGCCCGGCGTGATCACGCCATGCAACAGGTAAACGACCCAGGGTCCGAACCATAGCGCCGCAAAGGCCGCCGCCGCCCAGGCGAAGATCGAAAGAGTTTCCGAGACGAAGCCGCGGTATGTCGCATAGCCCGTCGAGACGATGATGATGAGCACCACCGCGACGTCAACGAAAGAGAACGACATACTCATGATTCTACTCTAGCACGCCCGGGCATGTTGCGGGGAGAGCGACGCTCGCCAACGCCGACGAACGCCAGAAGGTCACCGACGTCCTTGACGGGCCGCAAGGTGAGTCCTGTGATATCCGAACCTGTTCCTTCGGGAACCACGGCTGTGGAAAACCCTAGTTTTGCGGCTTCTTTGAGGCGCAGCTCGGATTGCGGTGCATGGCGTACATCGCCCGACAGGCTGATTTCTCCGAAGAACACCGTGTCTCGCGGCAACGCGAGGCCCGCGAAAGAGGAAATGAGCGCCGCCGCGGCGGCGAGATCCGCCGCCGGTTCGCTGACTTTCAGGCCACCCGCCACGTTCAGATAGACATCATGCGCGCTAACGCCAAGACCGCCTCGCGCATCGAGAACGGCAAGAATCATAGCCAAACGGCCCGTATCCCAGCCGACAACCGCACGGCGAGGCGATCCGTAGCTCGCCTCGGCGACCAGCGCTTGAATCTCGACAAGCAGCGGACGCGTGCCCTCAATGCCGGCGAACACCGCCGTACCGGGCGATTTACTGGCACGATCGCCCAGAAACAGCGCCGAGGGATTGGCGACTTCCGCCAGACCGCGGCCGGTCATTTCGAAGACGCCGATTTCATCGGTCGGTCCGAATCGATTCTTGACGGCACGCAGCACGCGAAAATGGTGGCCGCGCTCGCCTTCGAAATAGAGAACGGCGTCTACCAAATGCTCGACGGCTTTGGGTCCTGCGATCTGTCCGTCTTTGGTGACGTGCCCGACGAGGATCACGGCCGCACCGGTGGATTTGGCATAACGCACGAGGTCATATGACGAGGTGCGCACTTGCGCGATGGTCCCGGGCGCCGCTTCGATCGCGCCGGTCCAGATGGTCTGGATGGAATCGATGGCAACCACGCCGGGCGTCTTGCCCTTCTCCAGGGTGGTAAGGATGTCCTCGATGCAGGTGGCCGAGCCGAGCGCGACCGGTGCGTTCGACAGACCCATGCGGTTGGCGCGTAGCCGCACCTGCGCCATAGCTTCCTCGCCGGAAATGTAGACGGCCGCTCCGCCTTTGGCGGCATAAGACGCCAACGCCTGAAGGATCAGCGTGGACTTGCCGACACCCGGATCGCCGCCGACCAGCAGCGCCGAACCCGGCACCAAACCGCCGCCGCAAACCCGATCGAACTCGCCGACACCTGTGGCACGGCGCGGCGGTTCCTTGTCCTCCGTCTTCAAATCTTCGAGCGCAAAAGGCCGGCCTTTCACACGCTTCTGTGCGCCGTGACCGATGGGCGCCGGGGCGCCTTCCTCAATGATACTGTTCCATACACCGCAGGCGTCGCATTTGCCGGACCATTTGGTGTGAACCGCGCCGCAAGATTGGCACACGAAGCTCGCTTGGCCGCGCGCCATTTAGTTTCGGACTTCCATCTGGATCGGGCCCTTGGCGCGGCCGTGAATGAACTGATCGACATAGGGATTGCCGCTCGAGTCCAATTCCGACGTCGGGCCGTCCCAGATGATCTTGCCCTTGTAGAGCATGGCGACGCGATCGGCGATCTTTCGCGTGCTCACCATATCATGGGTGATCGACAAGGCGGTCGCGCCGACATCCTTCACCGTGTCGACGATCAGATTGTTGATCACGTCGGCCATGATGGGGTCGAGGCCGGTTGTCGGTTCGTCGAAGAAAATAATTTCGGGATCGGCTGCGATGGCGCGCGCCAGTCCGACGCGTTTTTGCATGCCGCCGGATAGCTCGGAAGGCGACAACTGGCCGACTTCCGGACCCAACCCGACCTTGGCGAGCTTTTCCATTGCGATGTCGCGCGCCTTGCGGCGCAGCATGCCGCGTCCTTGAATCAAGCCGAATGCCACATTTTCCCAGACCGGCAGGCTATCGAAGAGGGCCGCGCCTTGGAACAACATGCCGAATTTCCGCAATACCGCGTCTCGGGCGCGGCTTTTCATGCGCGTGACCTCTTTGCCGTCGACGAAGATTTCGCCGGCGTCGGGCCGCAGGATGCCAAGAACGCATTTGATCATCACCGATTTGCCGGTGCCCGAGCCGCCGATTACCACCAGCGACTGGCCCGCCTCGATGGTAAGGTCGACGCCGTCGAGAACGATTTTGCTGCCGAAGCGTTTTTTGACGCCCCGAAGTTCAACTTTTGCCGTGGAGGCTGAGCGCACCATTGTAGCCTCTAGAAATTGAAGAAGTTGAAGATATTGGTGAGTACGTAATTGGCCGCCAAGATGAGTATCGACGAAGAAACGACGGCACTGGTGGTGGCAGCGCCCACACCTTGCGCACCGCCCTTCGAGTTGAAGCCGTGAAAGGTTCCCATCAGCGCGATCAGAAACCCGAACACCAGCGCCTTGACGAGGCCCGAGGCGATGTCGTTGTTGTTCAGCGCGCCCATGGTTGTGTTGAGATAGATCGAACCGGTGAAACCGAGGCTCTGGGTCGATGCAACATAGCCGCCGAAGACACCAATCGAGTCGGCAATCGCCACCAGAAGCGGCAGCGAGATCAGTGCCGCGACCAGCCGTGGCACGACGAGATATTTAATCGGGTTGGTGGAGAGCGTCGTCAGCGCGTCGATTTGCTCGGTGACACGCATGGTGCCGAGCTCGGCGGCAATGGCGGCGGCAACACGACCGGCCACCATCAGGCCGGCAATCACCGGTCCCAATTCGCGCAGGATACCCACCAGCACGACCGTGGGCACGAACTGTTCGGCGCCGTAACGGCTGGCGCCAGTATAAATCTGCAACGCCAGCACACCGCCGGTGAAGAACGCCGTCAAGCCGACCACGGGCAAGGAGAAATAGCCGATGCGCTTCATCTGCTGAAGGATCAAAGTCCAATAGATCGGCGGACGGAAACAAGCCGTCACGGCGTCGATCATGAACACCGCCAGCCGACCGATTTCACGGGTCAAGGCCAGCGTCACCCGGCCGATCAAAGCAAATATATTCATGGCGCAGCCTCGTAACAGCGCGTGGCACGGCGCGAAAGTGATGTGAGAATTTCAAAGGAAATCGTGTTCGCCGCCTCGGCAGCTTCCTCCAGCGTGATGGTATCGCCAACGAATTCCGCTTGCGTACCGGCTGTAACCAGCCCCGGAACATCGGTCACATCGAGTGTCACAAGGTCCATCGAAATGCGACCGACCATGGGCGCGCGAACGCCGTTGATGGCAGCTAGCCCACGATTGGAATTGGCCCGCATCAGTCCGTCAGCATATCCCAAGGCGACAGCGGCGAGAACCGACGGCCTTTTCGTCCGGAATGTCGCGCCATAGCCCACGGTCTCGCCCTTGCCGACCCGATGGACCTGAAGAATGCGGGCCGTCAGCCGCACAGCGACGGCAAATTGATTGGGCGCGGTTGGATGAGGATTGCCGCCATAAAGGCACAGGCCGGGACGCACCACGTCGAACTGATAATCCTTACCGAGCAAAATGCCACCGGACGCCGAAAGACTTGCGGGAGCCGGCGGCAAGATCGCCAGCGCCGTTCGGAAGCGCTCGAGCTGCAAACGGTTCATCTTCGCAGCGCAATCGTCGGCACAAGCCAGATAACTCATCACCAGGACAAGGCGGATACCGTCCAGCCGCTTGGTATGCTCGGCAGAAAGCGTTGCAAGCTCCGACGCCGGCATCCCCAGACAATTCATGCCGGTGTCGATGTGGATCGCTGCGTCGAGCCGTGTCTTGGTTGCCTCAGCCGCCGCCGACCAACCGGCAATTTCCGCGATAGAATTCAAGACGGGTGTCAAACGATGCGAAATAAGAGCCGGTACGGCATCGGGTTGTGCGCCGTCGAGCACAAAGATTCGTGCCGCCGGCACGAGCGGGCGCAACGCAACGCCTTCTTCGAGGCGTGCGACAAAAAAACTATCGCAACCGGCTTGGGCGACCGCGACCGCAACCGGAGCCAAGCCCGTCCCGTAAGCGTCGGCTTTAACGACGGCCGCAACGGCTGCAGGGCCGGCCAAACGCTGAACGGTCTTAAAATTGGCCACGATAGCGCCGAGACGCACGGTTACGCGCGCCGCTTCAAAATCCGTGCTGGTGGTGTCGTCGGGCCGGTCCATGGAGGGCGGACAATGCAGGGCCGACGCCCCGGCGTCAAAGCCCATTGGTCCAGTGCCGTGCGGCTTTTCGCTCACGGTCGTTGGTTCGGCATGATCGCCGAGAGGCAGGGCGCGTTGGGATCTATGTATTTGGGGCATTCGGGGGCCGTGTTGCGCTCGTGTGCTTGGACATCACTTTGACGAGGCTTTTCAGGCTGCACGGGCCGCGGCGCGGAGTTTAGAACGATTACGCCGTATCTATCGTACTTGAATCGCCATGGCGCAGCTCTGCATTTGGCCCGTCCTTCCGGGCTCAGGTGTTCATAACTTGCCGCTCCGCACGCCAACGCTTGGCCCAACACGTAAGCCGGGTTGATCGCGGTGGACGGCTCGGGAGGCGTAATGGGCACAACGACTGTCATGTGCTCTGTGTGCGCGGCTTCCTTGCTCTCATGCGGCTGAACGGGCTTCTCCAAGCCAGGGGATCGCGGCAGAAGAAGCCAAAGCAAGGGCGTTTCTTTGAATGTCCGGACATGCAACCCCGGAACCCATTCGGCCCATATCAACATGAAGACAAATAGGATGTGGAGCACCACCACGGCGAAGGCGGCGACCGTGCGCCGCAAGGCGCGCCGGGAGGCTTCCTCGTCCTCCCGCAGACGCATGATAACAGCGCCGATGCCCTCCGCGATTTCACCGATGTGAGACTGGTCTGACACCGATGCGCCTGCTCGACCAAAGGACCGATTGTCGGATTCAACTGTTGGGGCGGCGTTATGCCACCGATTGTCTAATAACAACTATAGCGTTGTTTGTAATGTATTTTCGCCACCCATAGAGCAATTCGCAATGACGATTAAGCATGCGCGGCATGCGCGCTTGCCAGCCCTGAACCGGCGCGGGAAGCTTGAGCTTGTTACCCTTTTCTCGATTTGTGGGGGTCGGAGAGATGTTTGCGAAACTTGGCGCCGGAGTCTGCTTTTTGGCCTGCCTGAGCCTGACAAGTTGCGACAATCCTAGTTCGGCGCCGGCCACAACTGCGCAAGTGCCGCCATGCAATTGTCAAACACCGGCCGCCGGCCCGTCCGCGACGCCCCTAAAGGTTGCGAATACGGCCCATCGCCACGTGCGGCATGCGATGTCCCGCCAGGAATATAGTGAAAGCGAGACCTATTCCTCGCACAGCCAGTCCTGGAGTCCCGCCGAAACACAATCGGAAAGCGCCAGCCGCGCCGTATGGGTCGACGGCTATGGCCGAAGCCATTATGTCGCGGCAGCTTCTCAAGAGCAGGGTGCGGCGGACGGTGGAGCGGCTATGCAATCCGTCGCTGCAGTAGACCGCAGCCGCCAGGATCCCTGGCACGGCTACGATTCCGATTGCGATGAGAAAAAATAGCGCCCAGCGCTAGCCGTTGCCGTCGTTCGCCAGATTGCTAAACCGGGTGAAGCGGTCGTCGAAGAACAGCTCCACCTTGTTGGTGGCGCCATGGCGATGCTTTTCGACCAGCACTTCGGCACGGCGATGCGCGCGCTCGCATTTTTCCAGCCATTTGGCATGTTCGCTGCTGCCCGGCTCCGGTTCGCGCGACTTCAGATAGTATTCCTCGCGATAGACGAACATCACGACGTCGGCGTCTTGCTCGATGGAGCCGGATTCGCGCAAATCCGAAAGCACCGGGCGCTTGTCGTCGCGGGCATCTACGCCGCGCGACAATTGCGACAATGCCAGGACCGGCACGTTCAATTCCTTGGCCAAGGCCTTGAGGCCTTTGGTGACTTCGGTGATTTCCTGCACGCGATTTTCCTGGCGCCGCGAAGGTTCGACCAGCTGCAGATAGTCGATGATGATGAGGCCGATCTTTTTCTCGCGCTTCATCCTGCGGGCGCGTGCCGCGATCTGGGCGATGGAAATGCCGCCCGTATCGTCGATGAAGAGCGGCAGCGTGGAAAGATCCTGCATTTTGAGGACGAACTTCTCCCATTCGCTTTCCGAGAACTTTCCGTTGCGGATTTTCCACATCTCGATTTCGGTCTGTTCGGAGAGAATACGCGCGGAGAGTTGTTGCGCCGCCATTTCCAGCGAGAAGAACAGTACCGGCGCACCGCGCGGGTCCGCCTCGCCGGCTTCGACATCGGCCTGCCAAGCGCGGGCGGCGTGGAACGCCATGTTGGTGCCGAGCGCCGTCTTGCCCATGCCGGGGCGGCCCGCCAGGATCAGAAGATCCGAAGGCTGCAACCCGCCGAGCAAGCTGTCGATGTCGGAAAATCCCGATGGGACACCGGATATTTTGCCACCACGCGCTTGGGCCCGTTCCGCGCTTGCCACGGCGCGACGCAAGCTCTCCGAGAAATCGAGCGGACCCTCGCCGTATTTCGAGGTCTCGCCGACGCGGTACAGCGCTTTTTCGGCTTCCTCGATTTGCGCCTGGGGCGGCTTTTCATGGGGCGCCTCGAACGCGGTATTGACGATATCTTCGCCGATGCGGATCAACGCCCGGCGCACCGCCAGATCGTGGAGGATGCGCGCCAGATCGCGCAAATTGGCCAAAGCTGGCGCGGCTTGCGCCAAGCCCACCAAATAGGCATGCCCGCCGAGTTCCTGCAGTCCGGGATCGGCCTTCATCGCCGCATGCAGCGTCAAGGGCGTCAGCACCATGCCGCCGCGTTCGAACGAGGTAGACATCGCTTCGTACAAACGCTGGTGCAGCGGATCGAAGAAATGCTCCGGCCGCACCGACGAAGAAACCGCTTCCAGCGCCCGGTTGTCGACCAGAATCGAGCCGAGCAAAGCTTGCTCGACTTCGATGTCGTATGGCACGTGGCGATAGGCTTCTTGTTCCATGTTCGCTTCTGCTGGCCGCCGGTTCGCGGGGCGTCGAATCAATCGGCCCACAAGTGCGACTGCAAGGTGATTCGCCGCTCCGGCACTTTTGATCACAGCTTATTGCGGACGATGCCGGTGCGAAATATGTGGACAAGTTTCCGCGCGGCGCCTTGACACTGCGGCACGATGCAAAAATCAACTTGCGCGACGAACGCCTGAGTGTAGTGCCTGCGCAGCCCGCCAGCCATACGGTCGAGCATTGCAGGGATAATGGCACGAACAACTGCAGACACCGAGCATGTTGCGCCAGCTGGGTGCCACGACGCGCGCTAAGCTTGTTTCGGTATCTCCAGCCCGCGTTGCACCGCGGGTCGTGCCAGGCCGCGCTCCAGCCAAGCGGGAACCTTACTGAGCGTATCGAAGGCAACAAGATCGCGCGCGCCATAGAAACCTATCAAATTACGCACCCAGCCGAGCAGCGAGATATCGGCGATGGTATATTCCTCACCCATAATCCATTGCCGTTCGGCAAGGCGCGTCTCAAGCACGCCGAGCAGACGTTTGGATTCATCGCGATAGCGTTCAAGCGGACGCTTGTCTTCAATTTCCCGTCCGGCAAATTTGTAGAAATAGCCGACCTGGCCGAACATCGGCCCGACCGAGGCCATCTGAAAAAATACCCACTCGATGGTTTCATAGCGCGCCGCCGCATCACGCGGCAGAAGCATGCCGGTTTTCTCGGCGAGATAGAGCAGGATGGCACCCGATTCAAACAAACCAATCGGGACACCGCCCGGCCCATCGGGATCGATAATCGCCGGGATCTTGCCGTTCGGATTGAGCGACAGAAATTCGAAGGTCCAAGTTTCATTGTTGCCGATGTCGATCCTATGCGCTTCGTAGGGTAACCTGATCTCTTCCAACATAATCGAGACTTTGACGCCGTTGGGCGTCGGAAGCGAATAGAGCTGAAGCAGTTCGGGATGCTGGGCCGGCCAGCGCGCGACAATCGGAAAGGCGGAAAGATTGGACATCGGGACGTTCTCTGCGATTTATATCGCGCCTATTCTATCGTCCCGGCGGTTTGCTTGTCACCGTGCGCGCGATGACGTTGATTTCGGTGACGATGCGCGAAGTGGGCCTAAGCCCCGAACAGCGCCTCATAGCGCTCCGGCTTAAAGCCGATTTCCAGCGAGGCACCCTTTTCCAAAATCGGCCGCTTAATCATCGAGGGATTGCCAAGCATCAGCGCGATGGCTTTGGCTTGCGTCAGGTCTTGCTTGTCGGCGTCCGGCAGTTTGCGGAAGGTGGGACCGGCCCGGTTCAGCACCTTCTCCCAACCTGCCGCGTGGCACCAAGCCGTGAGCTGGGTTTTGGTCACGCCGGCTTTCTTGTAGTCGTGGAAGTCATAAGCGATGCCGCGCTGGTCCAGCCAGACGAAGGCTTTCTTCATCGTGTCGCAGTTTTTGATGCCATAGATGGTGATGGACACGACTTGAGACCCCTGTTGCCATCCTTATTGAGCTGCGCTCGGCGCCGCGCAGCCCGGTAACGGCGTATCGAACGTGTAGTTCTCGCGCGCAAAGCCGATGGTCAGACGCCCGGCGTCACACTCGTGCATGGCACCAGCACGAAAGGCGTAGAAGCGCAGATTGCGTACATAGCCGATCAACAGATTGCGCATGCGCCCCGGCGCCGGTCCGACATTGTCGGGCGGTGTCGCAGAGCGCGCCAGCTCACGCTTACGAACGAGCAAGTTCGCTAGTGACCGCGGCAAGTCCGTGTCCGCGACCAGTTGCAGCGCATGGCCGCCGCTGTCGAGGGCCACGGGCATTTCGTCCGGATGAGCATCGACTGTTTCGCTATTTGGAGAATAGGACACATGCGCGACCGCTATCACGACATACTGACCGAACAACGCCTTCAATTCGGGTTCAACGCGCATCGCCAACGGCGGCAACCATTGCACAGAGACCAGATCATCAGGTCCACGAAAGTCCATTATGTGGACATAGTCCATTGCTTGTTCTTGCGGGTCGCCGGACTTGGTTGGCGGTGCCGGTTGTTTCCACATGCGCGTAGCGCCTGCTGGCACCATCAGCAAAGCCACCGTCGCCAACGCCGTCAATGTAATCCCGATATTCGGCATGTCCCCCTCCTCGTGTTGACGGGGGATTTTCTCCCCCAGGTGAAAAAAATGCTACCCCCACTCGATCATTCCCTGCGCTTTGCTTGTCACGTCGCACTTTCACGCTTTCTTCGCGGCCAGCATCAGCGGATTGGGCTTGGCGTCCGCCACCTTCACCAGCGTGTTCACATCGTGGTGCAGGAACGGTTCGGTCTGCCCGCGCACGATCAGCGTCGTGTCCGACACGTAGCTCCAACTGCCGTCGGCATGGAAGGTGATCTCAAGACGGTAGGCATCGGTGCGGAAGGCATATTCGAGGAAGTCGGTGGAACAGATGCCGTAATTGGTTTGGCCGCGCGCGGCGCTGACAATCAGGCTCATGTCGCCGGGCTTGGCAGTGCCCGACGCTAGCGCGGTCTGGCCGCGCGGAATGGTCAGCGATTGGAGCACCAAACCCGTGGCAGGCTCCCACAGCCAATAGCCGATCTGGTCGTGGAAAGTGATGGCTTCCTCGGCGGTGTTGATGTGGATGTGATAGCGCAAGCCGTAGAACAGTTGCGGCCCATTCGTCTGCGGGTCGATCGGCTGCATGTTGATGTGTTCGATATACTGACGCCGCTCCGGCCCCTCCGCTTTCGGATTGAGGTCGACGCCCTTACTGCTTTTCCATACGCCTGCGAGCCGGGCGAGCGGCCCGAGATTGGCCAACGTATCTGGGTCAACGTTCTGCGGTTCCGTGAAAATGTCTTCGGGAAAAGGATTCATGATTTAGCCTTCATCTAATGGTCGAGAATCTTACCACCACTCTACTATTTCTAATCACCGCGGGGCGGGGCTGACTTGTGTCATAAGTTCGCCGCTATCGCTGGTGAGGCGCAGACGCCAACCGTCAAAGCCTATGCGCAGGTGACGGGACTTCACGAGGTAAGCGAGTGCGACGATCGCGGCCATGAATCCTGAGGCGGCGCCGACGCCCAACGCCCAGCGTGGACCGAAGGCATCGGCGATCCAGCCGACGATCGGTGCGCCAATCGGCGTCGCCCCCACGCCAATGGCGAGACGCAGCGCCATGACGCGCCCGCGCATCACAGGCTCGGTGGATAGCTGCATCAGGCTGCTCGTCGAGGTGGTGAAGGTCAGGCCGGACACGCCGATGATGACGAGCGCGGCGCCGAACAGCCAGGCATTGGGTGAGATCGCGGCGAAGGCGAAGCCGATCCCTATGATCGCGGCGCCGACAAGCAGAAGCCCGAACCGGGGTTTCTCCCGACCAGCAGCAAGCAGGGCGCCTGCGAGCGTTCCCACCGCCATGACCGAAGTCAGGAGCCCATATTGCCCTGCCCCGCCGTGGAAGATTTTGACGGACATGGTCGAGATGAAGATCGGGAAATTGAGCCCGAACGTGCCGATCAGGAAAAGCATCCAGAGGATGGCCTTCAGGTCCGGTCGCGACCGGACATAGCGAAAGCCTTCCACAAGGTTGCCGCGGGACTGGCTAGCGCGCGGGCTCAGATGAAGCTCCTTCACGCGCAAAAAACCAAGCGATGCGAGCACCGCGCCGAAAGAGGCTGCGTTGATCAAGAACGCCCAGCCGGAGCCGACGGCCGCGATCAAGAGACCGGCGACGGCGGGACCGACCATCTGCGCGACGTTCATGGACGTGGAATTCAGCGCCACCGCGTTGGAAAGTTGTTCGTCTGCGACGAGATCGGAGACGAAGGTCTGGCGTGCCGGCATATCGACGGCGTTGACGCAGCCGGAGAGGAACGCCAGTACGTACACATGCCATAGCTGGACGAGCCCTGTGACGGCGAGCAGGCCAAGCACGAGTGCCAAAATACCCGACGCAGTCTGTGTGACGATCAAGAGCGTGCGCCGGTCGAAGCGATCGGCCGCATAACCGGTCCAGGGCAGCAGCAAGAGTTGCGGGCCGAACTGCAGCCCCATGACGATGCCGACGGCGGTCCCGCTATGATGGGTGAGCCCCGTCAGCACCAGCCAGTCCTGGGCTGTGCGCTGCATCCATGTGCCGACATTGGAGACTAGCGAGCCGACCGCCCAAATACGATAGTTGAAGACCGTCAGGGAGCGAAACGTGCCCTTGGCCATGCCGTCACGAGCCCGTGGGCGAATTGCCGCCGTGGAACCGCCCGAAGGTGCGCGCGGCCATCACGCCCATCAGCAGAACGCCTACACCCATAGCGATCACGTGATCCGCGGCATGCAGATCGAAGTTTCCTATACCGGCGATGAGCAGATAGGCGATGACGAAGTTCGCAAATCCCCAGAGCACGTTCACGGTCGAGGATGAAAGACCTTTGCCCGGCGGCTTGGCGAACGGGCTCTGAAAAGGCTGTCCCATCACGCCGCTGACGAAATGCGGAACGGCGTTCGCCAGAAATGCGCCGCCGAAAAAGTAGGACACGTCGTGAAGCCAATCCATGATCAAGCACTCCTCTTGAGCAGATCGATGATTTCCTGCGCCGTGCCGGTCTCGCCGATCCTGGGAAAAACGCGGGTGATGCTGTAGGTATGGGCATCGGCGGCTAAGTCGGTCATGGCATCGGTTGCGAGCGTGACGTTGAAACCAAGCTCATAAGCCTGGCGCGCAGTGACCTCGACGCCAACGCTGGTGGCAACGCCGGCGATCACGACCTGCGTGATGCCCAGCGCCTTCAAATGGGCGTCAAGACCGGTGTTCGTAAACGCGCCGGGCGTATACTTTGTCACGACGTGGTCCTCAGGCTGCCGGTTCAGCTCGGGAATGAGATCGGTCCAGCCGGGTGGAAAATCCCGAAGGTTGCGCGGCTGCTCTGTCCGGCCTGGCGCACCGCCGGCGACGTTGACGAGCACGACCGGCAGGCCATGGCTGCGAAAAGCGGCAGCCAGCGCGCCGACGTGTTTCACGACCTCATCCACCGGATGCACGGTGGGGAGCGAAACAATCCCTTTCTGAAGATCGACAACAATGAGCGCCGACTTCGGGTCGATTGTGGTCACGGTCATGGCGTTTTCCTTCTGATGATGGCGTGCATCTCATGCGTCACGCGATCTCAACTGCTTGGGTCGGAATCGGCCTCGGCGAGACGCCCGATCAGGGCGGCCGCGGATATGAGCGTCTGCCGTTCGCCACGATCGAGCTCGGACATCGCCGCCAGCAGCCATTTCTGCTTGGCGGCGCTGCGTTTTCGCCGAGCCTCGACTCCTTGGGCCGTCAGCGCGATCAGCACCTGCCTTCCGTCCGTCGGATGCGGGTGACGCTTGACCAAGCCCTCCTGCTCCAGCTCGGCGAGCGTCGCGCCCATGGACTGCGGCTTCACCGATTCCGCCCGCGCGAGATCTGCCGTCGTCATCGGACCCTCCATCTCCAGCCGCGACAGCGCCACGGTCTGCGACCACGTCAGCCCATCCGGGTTGGATTCCGCGCGCAAGCGCCGCAAAAGTTGACCGACCGCCAGCGAAAGCTCGGCGACGAGCGTTTCGAGGGAAGCACCAGGAGGATTGTTCATGGCAGAGATATAGAGATAGACAGGTAAACTTGCAAGTTTTCCTGTCTATCTGATCGAGCGGAACGTCGGTGCTGTGACATTATTCCGCTGCAGCCCCAGCGCGCCGGCAATGGTCACCCAGGCGCGGGCCATTGCGCCAGCTACAACTACGATTTGGTTGGCTGCCAGAGTTCGATTTTCGTGCCGTCCGGATCGAGAATCCACGCGAACTTTCCATAGGGATCGCTGTCGTCCCGCTTCAGGGCCGTCACGCCCTTGGCAGCCAGCTTCGCCAAAAGCGCATCGAGGTCGTCCACTGCGAAGTTCACCATGAAGTCGCGCGTCGACGGAGCCATGTGATCGGTCGTGTCCGGAAAGGCATTCCAGACCACGACCGCGGGATGCCCGGGCGCATCGGTATGAAAAATCGCGCCGCCCCAATCTTCGATGCGAAAACCCAGAACGTCGCGATACCACGCCTCCAATTTCTTGGGATCCTTGCTCTTGAAGAAGATACCGCCGACACCCGTGATGCGCCCTGTGCTCTCCGACATTGCTTTTCTCCGTTTATGAATGAGGGGACTAATTTCCAAACTCCATCGCCTGCATGACGAGGTCAAGGCCCTGCGCGATGCCCTCAATGCCAAATTGGCGTCGAAGGGAAGATAGCGGCCTTATCCATGCTGTGCCGGCCGCTCCGGCGCTTCCATGGGTTGCTGCATAATGACATCGAGCGCAACCACATAGGCGAAAGCGACCGTAAAGAAATCGATCGTCAACGCCGTGATGTAGGCTGCGGCGCCGTATGGCAGGCCTGCCAAAACGTAGCCAAGCATCGCCGCTGTCACGGCGGAGCCTAGTACAACGAGGACAGCCAATATTGCGGGCGGCGGTCCTTTGCCTACCGCCTTATAGCGTCGGCGCGGATAGGTGACCTGAAGGGACAGCATCGGCAGCGCGAAAAGCACGGCAGAGCTTGGCCAAATCCACTTTTCCGGAACGTCGTAGAGCGCCAATAGCGCCGGCAGCAGCGCTCCCGCCGTCAATACGAAAATGTAGGTCATGACGGTTTTTGCAAGGTATCTGTCGAGCAGTGACAACCTCGCGCCCGTGGCCGGTCGCAGCGTCAACAAGAGCGCCGAGAACCCCGCGAAGGTGATCATCAGGCCGGCCAAAGTGTACAAAAAAGTTGCACCTTTAAATTCCATGTTTTGCTCCGTTTAAGAACCGGGGTCGCGCGCTCGTATTTTTACGGCAAATCCGCCGGAAGGCCATCGTTTTGCGGAAATGGCGCGTGCTGGCGAAAGCGCAAGAATCGGATTGTTTTTGGAGCGAAGCGATACGATCTTTCGTGCATGAGCACGTGCTACATCGTCTTCGATACAGCGCTCGGATTTGCGGGCATCGCATGGAACGATGCCGGCATCACGCGCTTTCAACTGCCATCCGCGAGCGCAGAGGCGACAACGCGCAACCTCCTGCGTCGCGCACCAGGCGCAGAAGAGGCGTTGCCGCTGACGCCCATCGCGCAGGCGGTGGATGCGGCGAAACGCTACTTCGCCGGCGAGCAAATCGATTTTTCGGATATGACGCTCGATCTTACCGGACAGGACGATCTCTATCGCAAGATCTATGCCGCCGCGCGGCGCGTCGGTTATGGCCAGACCACGACCTATGGCGGATTGGCGAAAGCGATCGGCCGCACGGACTGGGAAGCGGCGCGCGATGTCGGCCAGGCGATGGCGAAGAATCCGGTGGCACTGATCATCCCCTACCACCGCGTGTTGGCGGCCGGCGGCAAGATCGGCGGCTTCTCGGCGCCGGGCGGCGCAGAGACGAAAGCGAAGATGCTGGCGCTGGAAGGCGTGAACCTTGGCCCGAAGCAGCAATCGTTGGGATTGTAAATCTTCTGCAAATCTATGAGAGGGTAGGAATGAGGGGACATGAAAATCAATTTCCAAACTCTTTCGCGGCGGGCGACGCGCTTCTTGTATTAGATTAAGCGTCACCGAATTTCAGAACACTAAGCGCGGGACAGCTACACCGCCCGATATGGAATATCAGATATTCGAACTCTTACGTTTTCAGGCTTCACTAAAAAACGCCGGCAACTGTCCTCGACAAAGCTTCTTGCTTCGCCAATGGGAGCTGCGGGGCCGATTGCAATTTCCGTCAACGCTTCTGAAGCGACGCTCCTCCAGTCAAACTCGATGTAACAGATTGTCGAATAACCACGCGTTCGAGTTTTGACATCGTCTTTCGACGCGTCAATGCTACGAATCTGGAGAAATCGATACTCTTGTTCATTTAGATACGCGGGATGTTTGAAGAATAGAGCGGCCCTTATCGTTGGCACTGAAATATTGATAGAAAGTGACTTCATATATTCGTTTATGTCTTCGTTGCTTAAGTTGCGACCCTGCGGAAGGGCAATTAGCGGCACCGTCTGTTGAACGAGGTCACGTTGGATACCTCGAAGTACTTGCTCATCATAACAGACCGGGAACGTGCATCCGCCTTTCGTGCCTTCGTGCTTAGCAAACGCCGTTTCAAGAAGGTTGCCGTCAAATCCCAGAGAAAATCCTCGCCCGTTGTTGGCGTATGCGCGCCATTAACTCAAATCGTCTCCCGTCGCGCTAAAGCATGCCACGTAGAAATCAGCGACTTTGGCTGCACCTTCCTTCAGGAGAACCTTGAAGTCCTGCGCAAAAGTCTTTCCCGCTGGATGGGCTTTGGGTGCCTCAACATCCAATATCTCGCTGGCATGCTGAACCCCGTGCCGTAGTTCGGTGGGATCGTTCAGTCCAAAAATATCCGACAAACGGATCGCGCCGCTTTCGAGAATACCTCGAAGGCCTACGCTGTCCGTATAGTGGTAAATTATTGGCGGAGGCGGCTCTGCATCAAGAGAGGAAGCGTAAGCATTTACCCGAGCCTCACAGCTTTCATAACAAGACTCCAGCGCGGCAAGCATGTCCTTTGGGACGGCCATTTGATACCTAATTTCCCAATCATCGATCGCGGCAGCACATCGCTTGCATTCGATCCGCCTTCGCTGAAGCTACGGCGGACGAGCGGCGCGTTCGCCCCCTCACCCGGTTCGCCTAAGCACTTCGCTTCGCGAAGTACAAGGCGAACCGCCCTCTCCCACAGGGGGAGAGGGCAAATACCTCACTCCCATTCTATGGTCCCCGGCGGTTTGCTCGTCACGTCATAAACCACCCGATTGATGCCTTTGACCTCGTTGACGATGCGCGTCGCGGTGCGGGCGAGGAAATCGTGCGCGAACGGATAGAAATCCGCGGTCATACCGTCGGACGAGGTGACGGCGCGCAGCGCACAGACATGGTCATAGGTCCGCCCGTCGCCCATCACACCCACCGTCTTGACGGGCAAGAGCACGGCAAAGGCCTGCCAGATTTCATCGTAGAGTCCGGCCTTGCGGATTTCGTCGAGATAAATGGTGTCCGCCTTGCGCAGGATCTCGAGCTTTTCTTTGCTCACCGCACCGGGGATGCGAATGGCGAGACCGGGACCCGGAAAGGGATGGCGCCCGACAAAGCTTTCCGGCAGGCCAAGCTCGCGCCCCAGCGCACGCACTTCGTCCTTGAAGAGTTCGCGCAGCGGTTCGACCAGCTTCATTTTCATATGGGCGGGAAGCCCGCCGACATTGTGATGCGATTTGATGGTGACCGACGGGCCGCCGGTGGCCGAGACGCTTTCGATCACGTCGGGATAGAGCGTGCCTTGGGCCAGGAATTCCGCGCCGCCCACCTTGGCCGCTTCGTAATCGAACACTTCGATGAACGCTGCGCCGATGATCTTGCGCTTCTTTTCCGGATCGCCGACGCCTTCGAGATTGGAGAGAAACAGATCGGCAGCTTCGGCATGCAACAGCGGAATGTTGTAATGACCGCGGAACAGCGAAACCACTTGTTCGGATTCGCCTTCGCGCATCAATCCGGTATCGACGAAGATGCAGGTGAGCTGATCGCCGATCGCTTCGTGCAAGAGGACCGCGGCGACGGAGGAATCGACGCCGCCGGACAAACCGCAAATCACCCGCCCCTTGCCGACTTGCTCGCGGATGCGCTTGATCGCGTTGGTGCGGAATGCGTGCATGTTCCAGTCTGGCGCAATGCCGGCGATGTTGACGACGAAATTGCGCAGGATGGTGGCGCCGCGCGGCGTGTGAACGACTTCGGGATGGAACTGCACGCCGTAGAAGCGGCGCTTCTCGTCGGCGATCGCCGCATAGGGCGAATTGTCGGAAGTGGCGACGACGTCGAAGGACGGCGGGATGGCGGTGATCTTGTCGCCATGGCTCATCCAGACGGGCTCGCGTCCGTTGGCGTCGCCGAGGCCTGCCAAGAGCGGTGTGGCTTTGGCGAGGACGATGTCGGCGCGTCCGAATTCGCGGGCATGACCGGCTTCGACGTGGCCGCCGAGTTGCTCGCACATCGTCATCTCGCCGTAACAGATGCCGAGCACTGGAACGCCGGCGGTGAAGACGCTTTGCGGGGCACGCGGGGTGTCCGCTTCGGTGACGCTGGCGGGACCGCCGGAAAGAATGATGGCGCGCGGCGGCGATTTTTTCAGCGCCGCTTCGGCCTTGTTGAAGGGGACTATTTCGCAGTAGACGCCGGCTTCGCGCACGCGCCGCGCGATCAATTGCGTTACCTGCGAGCCGAAATCGATAACCAGAACGGGAGCTGCCATGACGGGATTTATCCGGTCGCGCCCCGGCTTGTCCAGCGTTCCAAAAAGGCTGCGAAAAAGCCGTCCGTGCCGGTGGTTCGCGGACTCGCCTTGAAGAAGCGATCCGTGCCCGGCGGCGGCGGGGAGCCGATGGATTCGCGCCAGATATCCACCGCTTCCAGCAGGCGAAAATCGCACTGCTTGGCCAAAAACGCCGCGACGCGATCTTCATTTTCCGACGGCAGAATTGAACAGGTGGCATAAACCAGCCGCCCGCCAGGTTTCACGGAGGCCGAGCCCTGCGCCAGCAATTCGTCCTGCAAGGCATGCAAGGTCGATAGGCTTTCCGATGTGATCCGCCAGCGCAGCTCCGGCTGGCGGCGCCAGGTGCCCGAGCCGCTGCAAGGCGAATCGATCAGCACGACATCGAATACTCCCGATGGCCGTTCGGTTGTGGGGTGCACGATGCTGGCTCCGGCGCGCAGGGTGCGCGGCGAGAGTGCCTTGAGCCGCGCGGCAGTGATGTCGTGGGCGACGATCTCGCCCTTGTTCTTCATCGCGGCGGCAAGCGCCAGAGACTTGCCCCCGGCACCCGCCGCGAAGTCGAGCACGCGCATTCCCGGCGCCACGCCGCAAAACAGAGAGGCGAGCTGCGCCGCTTCGTCTTGAATCTCGAAAGCGCCTTGGATGAACAACGAGGACGCGCTGAGCTTCGCGCTGCCCGTGCCCGGCGGCAGGCGAAGGCCATAGGGTGCATAGGGCGTGCGGTCGACGGCGAAGCCTTCGCCGCGAAGCTTTTCCAACATCGTGTCGCGCGCGGCACGAAGAGAATTGACCCGCAAATCGATCGGCGCGCGCGCCTGCATCGCCAGCATTTCATCGAGCATTGACGCGCCGAACGCGCGGCTCAGCTCCGGTTCGAGGAAAGGCGGAAACTCGCCGCGCACATGGGAAGGCGGTTCGCCACGCGGCGCGTTTATCGCGAGGCGTTCGGCATCGCTCAGCGCTTGCGGGCCATAAGCGCTGCCATCGAACAATTGCGCGATGGACTCCGGCGATAGCCCTTCGCGGGCCAAGGATGCAATGACAAGCGCTCGCGCCTCACGACACCCCATCTGCCAAGCCAAAGATGAACGGTGTCTCAAAATGGCATAGAGGCGTTCTGCAACCGCCGCACGATCCTTCGACCCTGCATAGCGCCGGGCGCGCGCCCAATCGCGAAGGAAGCGATCGGCCGGTTGTCCCGTCGTATCAAGAGCCTGGAGGATATCGATAACGGCTTGCAAACGGGCGGACGGTGTCATGCGGACCCGGGTGTCGCGTTCATCGGCGTGATCCTATCTGGTTAACGCACATTTAAGCGATGTTAAAGTCTGCGTGGTTTAATTGCCGCGCGGCGAACCCATACGAACTCCAAAGTGCCACGCAAATATAGATCCATCTTTGTCTATTTGGGCACCAGCCTGGCGATTGCGATCGTGACGATCGCCGTCGTGTCCGGCTTCGCGGCGTCGCAGGAGAATGAGCAATCGCTTGTAAATCAGCAGGCCGTGGTCCAACACGAAACTGACGAGGTTTATAGACAAATCGAAGGCCAGTTGAGCCAGATGATTTTTTGGCAGGACGCTTATGAAAACATCGTCCGCCAATGGAATCAGAAATGGGTGGCTTATCAGTTCGGCCCCTATCAGGAAACGATGGGCAATCATTTGGTCGCCATCTATGGGCCAAGCGGCCAATTGCTGTTCCTCCACGCCGGGGGACGCTTCGCACATATCTCCAGTACGGATTTGGCAAACGCAAACGGCCTGACGTTATTGCTGAAGTCGGTGGCTTCCGAGCGAATGCGCCAGCCGCCGGCCTTGCACAAAGGCATTACGCTGATCGACGGAATTGCCTATTTCGCCGTGGCTGGAACCGTGACGCCGGAGCAAACTAACGATCTTGCTTTGGCACAGCAGCATCCGTTCCATGTCGTCTTTTTTGCCCCCGTGATGACAGCCAATTATGATGCGCTCACCAAGGGTTTTGCGGTCTACGACACAGGTATCGTCGTCGGCGACAAGCGGTCCTCAGAATTCGTGGCGGCGCCGTTGGCCGACGCCGCGGGTCGTCCGCTTGCTTGGCTGCAATGGAAGGTACAATTGCCGGGAGAAAGCCTGCTGAAGACTGTATTGCCGGCTATGATCGGCGTGCTTCTTTTGCTGGCCTTGCTGCAAGGCATGATCGTGCGCCGCTGGCAGAACATGCAACGCGAACTCTTCATGGCCGATGCCATGGCGCAGAGCGCCAAAGAAGAGAGCCGCGCCAAATCGGTTTTCCTGGGCACGATAAGCCACGAGCTGCGCACGCCGCTCAATGCCATCATCGGTTTCTCGGACGTTCTGCTCAATCGTCTGTTCGGCCCGCTTGGTTCGCCGCGCTATGAGGAATATGCGGCCCATATCCGGTCGAGCGGATATTTGCTGCTGAAGACGGTCAACGATCTGATCGAGATCGCACGGATCGAAGCGCGCGATACCGCCGTCGAGCAACAGCGTGTCGATGCGGCTCTTGCGGCGCAACTCGCCATCGAAGGCGCGGTAAAAGACGCGCTGCGGAAAAATGTCGAGCTCTTTCTTTCCGCGGTACATGACGGCGCATGGTGCCGGGGTTCGGAACTGAGCTTGCGCCAAGCAATCGGACGCGTTCTGGACAACGCCATCCGCTACTCGCCGGAAGGGGCCGTCGTGACGGTGGCCGTCCAGCGGGACGGAAACAACATTACGGTGGAAGTGCGCGACGTTGGCGACGGCATAGCACCGGAACGACTTGCGGCGCTGGGTCAGCCCTTCGGCAGCCCGGAAAGCCATTTGGTGAAAGGCAACGGCGGGCCGGGGCTCGGGCTTTCCATTGCAAAAGGGCTGATCCGCCTGATGGGCGGCACACTTTCCATCGCCAGCAAAATGGGTGCGGGCACTACCGTCACGTTGCGCCTGCCGCGGGACGAAACGCCTGCGAGCTATCAATACAAAGCTGCTTAGAGTCGCATCGCCCTCTTATTATTGTCCGCCGGGATAGTTCGGGCTTTCGCGCGTCACGATCACGCCGTGCACATGACTTTCGGCCATGCCCGCACTGGTGATGCGCACGAATTTCGCATTGGCGTGAAAATCGCCGATCGTCTTGCAGCCGGTATAGCCCATCGCCGCGCGTAAGCCGCCGATGATCTGATGCACCACGCCGCCGACCGGGCCCTTATACGGCACTTGGCCTTCGACGCCTTCCGGCACCAGCTTCAACGTGTCTTTCACTTCGGCTTGGAAATAACGATCGGCCGAACCGCGTGCCATGGCGCCGAGCGATCCCATGCCGCGATAGCCTTTGTAAGAACGGCCTTGATAGAGAAACACTTCGCCCGGACTTTCTTCCGTGCCGGCGAGCAGCGAACCGATCATTGCGACATGCGCCCCTGCCGCAATTGCTTTCGCCAAATCGCCGGAATATTTGATGCCGCCGTCGGCGACCACGGGAATGCCCTGTTTCTGCGCCGCCGACACCGCATCCATGATCGCGGTCAATTGCGGCACGCCTACGCCCGCTACGATACGGGTGGTGCAAATCGAGCCCGGACCGATGCCGACTTTCACTGCATCGGCGCCCGCATCGATCAGCGCCTTGGCGCCGTCGGCAGTGGCGACATTGCCCGCCAGCACTTGGGTGTAATTGCTCTCGCGCTTGATGGCGCGGACGGTGTCGAGCACGCCTTGCGAATGGCCATGGGCGGTGTCGACCACCACCACATCGCATTCCGCTTCCACCAGCGCCAACGCGCGCGCCACGCCGTCCGGCCCGGTATTTACCGCGGCGGCAACGCGCAAACGGCCGCGCTCGTCTTTGCAGGAATTGGGATATTTCTGCGCCTTCTCGATGTCCTTCACGGTGATCAGACCGACGCAGCGATAGGCCTCATCAACCACCAGAATTTTTTCGATGCGCCGGGCATGCAACAACCGCTTGGCTTCCTCCATCTTCACGCCTTCGAGCGCGGTGACGAGGTTTTCCTTGGTCATCAGCTCGCGCACCGGCTGGCGCATATTGGTGGCGAAGCGCACATCGCGGTTGGTGAGAATGCCGACCAGCGTGCCGGTGCCTTTCGGATTGGCGCCTTCCACCACCGGTACGCCGGAGATGTGGTGATGCTCCATCAGCGCCAGCGCATCGGCCAGCGTCGCGTCGGGCGCAATGGTGACCGGGTTCACCACCATGCCGCTCTCGTATTTCTTCACGCGGCGGACATGCTCGGCCTGCTCTTCGACCGTGAGATTGCGATGGATAACGCCGATGCCGCCGGCCTGCGCCATGGCGATGGCGAGCGGCGCCTCGGTGACCGTATCCATCGCCGACGAAATCAGCGGAATGCCGAGTTCGACGGTTTTGGTGAGACGGGTGCGGGTATCGACCTGGCCGGGAAGGACTTCGGAGGCGGCGGGCACCAGGAGCACATCATCGAAGGTAAGGGCTTCGTGGATGGTCATGGGCTACGCTCCTGGGTTCGGAACCACTTGGAGCGCCGAGGCTTTATCAGCGAGTTCGGGCCCTGCGCAAGGATCTGTCGCGAGCGGGGCGCCGCGAACCTGTGAATTTGGCCAAGTGGCTGACATTTCATGATAAACGGCTCGAGTCGGTTTTCGACTTTGCGAGCCCCCTCCCTTCCTCCGAGTACCTTCCCGGACCGGGAAATCGGCGCCAGCTTAGAGACGAATTAATCGTCCGCCCCCTTCGTCTCGCGCGGCTAACGCCGCGCGATCCACTTCCCCCGCTGCCGCGTGGGCAGAAAATGAAGACATACGTATCGGCCTCGGCAGCGATTGAATTCAATCGCGGCAAGTAGACATGTGAATTCCGTATCGCGTCTCGCGAATGAACGCTTCGCCGGCTATCCGCCCGTCGCGCGCCGCGCGAAGGTGAGGCCGCCGATCAGCAGCACCAGGAAGATCACCATAAAGATGAAGAACAGAATCTTGGCAATCGCGAAAGACGCCCCGGCGATTCCGGTAAAGCCCAGAATGCCTGCGACGAGGCCAATGATCAGAAAGATAACAGCCCAGCGTAACATATCGAATACTCCCGCTTGAAATCGAAGCCGAACTCGGCTGCCCGCCCGCAAAGCGAATGCTGCATGATTGGAAACTATTCAGACCTTCGCCGGTTCCGCTGCGACTCCGGTATTCGTTTGAATCCCCACCACCTTCGGTGCCCGTCGCGTGCGGGAACCTTTCCCGCTTTTGCGCGTTCCTAACCGCAATACAGAGGGGAAAAATCCCATGTCGCTGGTTTCGCTAATCCTGATTTTGATTGTCGTGGGCGTCGTTCTATGGCTGATCAACACCTATATCCCGATGGATTTCGAAGATTAAATCCATCTTGAACGCCGTGGTGGTGATCGCCGTCGTGTTGTGGCTGCTGCAAGTGTTCGGCTTGATCGGCTCGCTGACCAATATCCGCGTTGGGCACTCCTAACAGAAGTAGGGCACGCTTTAAACCGTGCCCTCGCCCGCCCGCATTCCCGTGCCGGAATAAGACGGCAAGGAAGATGCGCGAGAACGGGCCAGCGCGAAACGTAGCACCTGAGACAGCGCTTTCGCTGTGAAGTCTGTGAATCGCAGAAGCACCCAAACCGCCGGCACCAGGGCAAACTCTAATTGGGTCGTCCAATCGAGCATCGCTTGGTCGAATCGGCCATTGGGATGTCCGTCCAAGCCGACGATGCCGAGAACCCAGCATAGAAAAGCTCCCGCAGCGATGAAAAGCGCCAGCGCCAGGGCCAATTTGTCCGCCCAGATCAATCGAATGCCTTTAAACATAACGTTCCTCAATTTCCCGTTTCCCCGATTGGAACGGCGTCGAAGGCGTGATCGCCATGACGACGATACGCGGATGCTTATGTAGCGGTAGGGCCGGAAACTACTCAGCCTCTTGCGGCCGCCAGGACGCTTGCGACGAGCGAGAGGCGGCGTGATCCGTAACGTCACGTTTCGCGCCGTAGCGCTTGGCATTTCCTTCAACTAACTTAGGTCCGCCGCGCAACTGGGAGCGTGTTTCATGATCGTCGTCCATCATCTGGAGAATTCACGCTCGCATCGCATTCTGTGGCTGCTCGAAGAATTGGGCGTGCCTTATGAGATCGTTGCCTATAAGCGCAATAAGAAAACGATGCTGGCGCCGCCCGAACTTCTCAAGATCCATCCGCTGGGCAAATCGCCGGTGATCGTCGACGGCGCCAACACCATCGCCGAATCCGGCGCGATCATCGAATATCTGGTGGAGAATTACGGCCCGGATCGGATGGCGCCTGCGCCCGGAACGCCGGCCCGGCAGCGCCATATCTATTGGATGCATTATGCCGAAGGTTCGGCCATGCCGATTCTGCTGCTGAAGCTGGTCTTTCAGCGCATGCCTTTGGGTGTGCCGTTTTTCATCCGTCCGATCGCGCGCGCCATCTCGAGAAAGGCGCAGACGAGCTTTATCGATCCGCAGATGGCGCGTCACATGGCCTATTGGAATGGCGAATTGTCGAAGGCGCCGTGGTTCGCGGGCGAAGCCTTCAGCGCCGCCGATATTCAAATGAGTTTTCCGCTGGAAGGCGCCGAGGCGCGCTTTAACCTCGACAAATATCCCGCAGTGCGCGCCTTTCTGGAGAAAGTGCGCGGACGACCCGCCTATAAGCGCGCCATCGAACGCGGCGGCGCTCTAAAGTTGCTGGGCAAATAATACGGAAGCGCTTCTCGATCGTTATGGCGCGCGATGCAGACGGCGATCCGCCATCTGGGCATAAGCTTGTGCGACGCCGCTAAAGAATTGGCGCGTATCCACCGTATCGGGAGCGGCGCCTGTGGCCGGTGTGTTGTACAGGGTCGCCTCGGCCAATGGGATGTTGTCGCCTTGCAGTGTATCGAGGCCGTTGACCTCGACAATCAAATGGGCGATCGACGCGCAATGCAGATTTAACGGCGTCAGCACTTCGCGATTGTGTAATTCCAGCGTGTTGAGGCCTGTCAATGACGCAACGCGCTGCCCGATCGGCTCGCCGTCGTCCTTCGGCCGGTAAGCCAGGGCAAGCTCGTAATGGCCTTTGGCGGTCTGCGTCAGTGTGATGGGCCGCGTCATGTCGTCGACAAACGCGACGCGGTTGCCGTTGTCGAGAATGGCGGTTACCACGATGGCGCTGTGCGGCGGAGGCGCGACAACGACATCGGAGGTGCAAGCCAGCGCCAGGCGCAGACCAAAACTGGAGACGGTTTTGCTGCGCGTATCCAGCTCATCGCGCTCGGCAATCAAGCCAGCCATTTGGTTGCGCAGCGTGAGATTCTCGTCTTGCTGCTTGGCAATTTTCGTCTGAAGCGCCGCGCTATCCTGTTCGCATTTCTTGGAGCAGGCAGCTCCGGTTATTGCAATGGCCATCAATAACACGAACGAAGTGAGACGCATTTACAGGCCCCCGCAACTCCAATTTCGGTTGCGACGAGGCGTATCATCTGATTCTTTACGCGTTCTACGAATTTTTGTTCAAAAGCGTTCTTTCGTCGTGCGCATCTTGCCGCATAGCAGCCGTACCAAGAACACCTCTCATTCAAGTTCGGGATAGGGACCCTTGCCGCCGTCGGCGATGAACTTGTCGATGCGCGCGCTTAGCACCGGCAGCGGCACCGAACCCAGTTGCAGCACCGTATCGTGGAAGGCGCGGATGGAGAATTTCGGCCCCAGCGCTTTTTCCGCTTTGGCCCGGCCGTCGCGGATCGCCTTTTCGCCCAGGTAATAGGAAAGAGCCTGACCCGGCCAAGCGATGTAGCGGTCCACTTCCGTATCGATCTCGTGATCTGGAAGCGCAGTGTTGTCGTGCAGATATTGGATGGCTTGTTCGCGCGTCCAGCCTTGGCTGTGAATGCCGGTGTCGACGACGAGACGGGCGGCACGCCAGATCTGATAGCCGAGCATGCCGAAGCGCTCATAGGGCGTCTTGTACATGCCTATCTCCTGCCCCAGCCATTCGCAATAGAGCGCCCAGCCCTCGCCGTAAGCGGAGATATAAGTGTAGCGGCGGAAATCCGGTAACGTCTTGTCTTCCATCGCCAGCGGAATCTGGAACGCATGACCCGGCGCGGATTCGTGCAAGGTGAGTGCCGGCAGGTTGTAAAGCGGCCGATGCGGCAAATCATAGGTGTTGAGAAGATAGACACCCGGCCCGCCGCGGCCCGAGGTGTAGAACGGCGCCAGATCGTCGGGCACCGGCTTGATGGCAAAACGCGCGCGGGGCAACAGCCCGAAATATTGCGAGGCTTTGCCGTCGAATTCCTTGGCGATCCAGGCGGCGTCGTTCAACAATTCCTGCGGCGACTTGGCGACGAATTGCGGATCGCTGCGCAAAAATTGCAGGAAGTCCGGAAAATCGCCTTTGAAGTCCGTTTCGCGCATCGCGGCAAGCATTTTGGAATGCAGATTGGCGACCTCGGCAAGCCCGAGTTTGTGAATCTCATCCGGCGACAAATCCAGCGTTGTATAATTGGCGATCTCTTGACGGTAATAGGCCTTGCCGTCCGGCATGGCCTCGGCAGCCAGCGTGGTTCGCGCGTTCGGCACATATTCGCCGTTCCAGAATTTCAAAAGATTGGCGTATGCCGGTTGCACCTCCTCGCGGATGACCTTCAGCGCTTGCGCGCGCAAGCTTGCCTGCTGCGCCGGCGAAATGGTCGACAGCATTTCTTTGAACGGCGTGTAGAACAGCGATTCTTCCGGCTTGGCCGTGGTCACGGCGGTAATCGAGGCGTCGCGGCCCTCCAGCGTCACGCGCGGCGGCGTAAATCCGCGTTTCTCGCCGGCACGCATTTCTTCGATCTGTTCGCGGAAATAGCGCGGAATATCGCGCATCTGCGCGATCCAGGCTTTGTAATCCGCCAGGCTGCGATAAGGACGGCGCGCCGTGTAACCGATATCCGTCCAAAAGCTGGAATCAGAATTGGCCGGCATTTCGTAGCTGCGAAAAACCTGTTCGGCGATCAGGTTCATGACCTGCGCCCTATAGATCTGGTAATTCAATTGCTCGCGCGGCGAGAGCTGCTTGAGCGGAATCGCAGCGAGCTGGGCGACAACCTGGCGCCACATGGCGAGTTGGGCCGCCTGCGCCGCGGGATCGACCTTCGGCAGGTGATCGACGACGGGTTTGCTGCCATCTTCGTCGCTGGCGAATTGCGCTTCGCGCCATTTCCATTCGGCGGTATAGATCGCGCGAAGCCGCGCATCGGCGGATTGCGGAGCTGCCTGAACGGGAGCCACAGCGAAAAGAAGCGCAGTCATTATCCCCGTGATAACCATCGGCCGCATCATTCTCTCCATGATTTGCGAACCTATCCCTTGAACTTCATCGCCACGAGATAAAGCTCGACGGATTCCGCACGGCTGGCCGGCGGCTTGACGTGCTTCACATCGCCGAAACGTTTCTTCACCCGTGCCAAGAGTTCGTTGGTGGCGCCGCCGCGAAACACTTTGCCGACAAAGGCGCCGTTCGGCTTCAATACATCTTCGGCCAATTCGAGCGCCACTTCGAACAGCGTCAGCGTTCGGATGTGGTCGGTCTCGCGATGGCCGGTAGTGGGCGATGCCATGTCGGAAAGTATCAGATCGGCCTTGTCGCCAAGCGCGCGCTTCAAAGCATTGGGCGTTTCGGGATCGAGCAGATCGCATTTGAAAAATTCCACGCCGGCAATCGGCTCGATGTCGAGAACATCCGCAGCGACGACCCTGCCCTTCTCACCGACACGCGCCGCAGCGATCTGACTCCAGCCTCCCGGTGCGGCGCCCAAATCGATCACATAGGCGCCTTTCTTCAGCAACCGGTATTTCTTGTCGATTTCGAGCAATTTGAACGCGGCGCGCGAGCGATAACCTTTTGTTTTCGCCGCCACGACATAAGGATCGTTGAGTTGGCGCTCCAGCCAGCGTTTGGAGGAGACGGTGCGCCCGCGCGTACTTTTGACGATTACGCGCTTTTCTCCGCGCCCCGAACCGGAATCGCGCCCGCTCACGGTTTCGCCTCCGCCATCAATTCGCGCAAGATGCCTTCGCGCAGCCCGCGGTCGGCGACACGCAGCCTTGCGCAAGGCCAGACACTCTGGATGGCGCTAAAAATGGCGCAGCCCGGCAGGATCAAATCGGCGCGCTCCTGACCCACGCAGCCGAGCTTTGCCCGTCCTGCGCGGTTAAGCCCCGTCAGCATATCGACCACCGCAAGAATGCCGTCGCAATCGTGCCATGTCGCATCCACTTTCGAACGGACATAACGCGGCAAACCCATCGCGACCCCGGCCAATGTGGTCACCGTGCCCGAGGTTCCGAGCAGATGATGGCGCGCCAGATCGAAATTCGCCTTCTTGTCCATCTCGCGGCGCACGGCGCGAAAGCGCGCCAGCATGGCATCGCGCATGACGGCGTAGGACAATCCGCAATTGGTCTCGGCCAACGACATGACGCCCAGCGGTATCGAGGCAAAATGTACCAGCGAGGCGCGCCCGTTCGTGCCCTCGCGCTTGAGCCAGATGACCTCCGTCGAGCCGCCGCCAATGTCGAAGGCCAGCGCCCCGTCATATTCCTCACCGATCAGCGGCGCGCAGCCGATCGCCGCGAGGCGCGCTTCCTCTTCCGCCGTGACGATGTTCAGGACGATACCCGTCTCTTCGGCGACGCGGTCGACCAGCGTTTGCGCGTTAGAGGCCTGGCGGCAAGCCTGGGTGGCAATGGCACGAACGCGGCGCACACCGGATTTCTTGATGTGCTGCGCGCAGATTTTCAGAGCGGCGACGGTGCGCTCTATCGCATCGTCGGACAGCACACCGCTTTGCGCCACGCCTTCGCCCAGACGGACAATGCGCGAAAATGAATCCACGATGCGCAGCGTGCCGTCGCGCGCCGGAGAAGCAATCAGCAAACGGCAATTGTTGGTGCCGAGGTCGAGCGCCGCTAGCATGGGTGACCCCGACGCGCCGCCGCGTCGTCCCCGTTTGTGCTTCCGCCTCGCCTTGTCCATTGCCGCCTTGAATCCCTTCGCGGCCCACGCTAGCACGCCCTTGTCGGGCACAGCATAGGCCGAATGGCCCGTAACCTCCTGCTTGGGCAGGGCGAAAACGCGCGGCCAAGGCGAGGGGCGCCAAGCGATACGGTCCGAGCGGTGGCACAAGCCGAGAACGGGATGCATCGTGCTGGTGGCAGAGCGGCCGGCCGGGCTTGGGTTTGCGATCTGGTCAAAGGCCCGGCTCGACCACGTAGGCGCTTGTAAAATCGGGGAATAACCGCCGCTCGATCCTGCGATACTTGAAGGGATTTGCCGCCTGGGCTACACGGAGCGCCCGTTGGGGGATCGTCTAACGGTAGGACTGCAGACTCTGACTCTGCCTGTCTAGGTTCG
>CAVXZV010000030.1:0-51891 GCA_963766355.1 uncultured Alphaproteobacteria bacterium | reverse complement strand
AAGCGGCGGCGTCCTTGGCGCAGCCTTCACGCTCGGCGGAGAGACGGCACATTTCTCCAGCGGCGGAGGCTTCGTGCAGTTTGACCAAACCGGCAGCATTTATGCGGGTTTCACGAGCGGGCGGCTATGGAGCCATGCGGTCGCGAGCTACGGCATTTTTCAGAACGACATCACACGCCAAGCGATGCTCGGCCTCTACACGGACGTGAACCACGGCGAGACCTCCGGGCACACGTTGGCGCTGGCGCTACGCGGGGGCGGCGATTTTGCGCTGGCGGGAGCCACCACCGGACCGGTCCTCGGCGTCGTGCTGCAACAAGTTCGGCTCGGTGCTTTCACCGAAACGGGCACCAGCGGAACGACGGCACTGTCCTTTGGCGGTCAAACGCGGAACTTGGCCGTCACCCAGCTTGGTTGGCGAGCGTCGATGGTTTGGGCAGACGTGCAGCCCTTCGCGGAAGTGGAATGGGATCACGAACTGCACAGCAACGGCACAAGTGTGGCAGCGGCACTTACGACCGCACCGACGGCACCTTACAGTATGGATGCAGCTCCGGTTGCCAGCGATTGGGCGACCGCGTCGCTCGGTGCATCCTACCGGGTCAGTTCTTGCATCGCACTCAAAGGAACGCTTTCCTCGGTCGTGGCCAATTCGCGGGTCGACAACTACGGCGGGGAACTGAGCTTGAGCGTGCGCTTCTAAAGGCAGTTATCCGAACGCGTATGCATCCATCCGCAACGAACTGAGCGTTACGCTGGAGTGCAGGCGCTCGACTTTTTCACCGCCAGCACCATAGGCGACCATCAGCGGCACAAGATGTTCTTCGGTCGGATGGGCCTGTTTGGCTTGCGGCGCAAGGTTGCGGTAATCGGCGAGTGCGGCTTCATCGCGCGCCAGCAACTTCTCATGCATCCAGCTTGCGAAAGCGCGCGACCATTCGGGTTCCGGCCCGCCATCCCAATCGATGGTGCGCAGATTGTGCACGAAACCACCCGAGCCGAGGATCAGCACGCCTTCCTGTCGCAGCGGCGCGAGTGTGCGTCCCAGCGCGATATGATGGCCCGCCCCGGCATGGCTTTGCACGGAGATCTGCAACACGGGGATGTCTGCATTCGGATACATCAGCATCAACGGCACCCATGCGCCGTGATCGAGGCCGCGGGCGGTGTCGATATGCGCCTGCAGTCCTACCGCAGCCAACAGCGACGAAACGCGCTCGGCGAGCGCGGGTGCGCCCGGCGCGTTGTAATGCAACTCGTAGAGCGGTGCCGGAAAACCATAGAAGTCGTGAATCGTGCCGTTGCGCGCAACAGCGTTCAGCGCGGGTGCACTTGTTTCCCAATGGGCTGAGGCAACTAGGATCGCGTGAGGCGTTCCCAGCTTGGCGCCCAATCCGCGCAGAAAATCGCGTGCCGGAACTTCGTCCAACGGGAGGGTTGGTGAACCGTGCGATACGAAGATGGCTGGTTGCATGGCGGGAGCCTTTCGGCATCAAATTATAATAAATTCAATGTGTTGTGCAGGTTTAGCGCCAAAATGCCGCAGACGTCACCTTTGGTCTTGTTATTAGATTAGAACTATTCTAATTCTAATCTAACAAGACAAGGAGCACAGCATGTTGACCGTAGGCGACAAATTCCCCGATTTCTCCGTGACTGGCGTGATTTCCACCGACCCCAAGACCGCCTTCAAGGATTTCACTCAGGCCTCCGATACGTCCAAGTGGAAGATCGTTTTCTTCTGGCCCAAGGACTTCACCTTCGTTTGCCCGACCGAAATCGCTGGATTTGGCAAGCTGGTGGGCGAATTCAAGGATCGCGACGCGGTGATCTATGGCGTGTCGACTGACAGCGAATTCGTACACCTGGCCTGGCGCCAGAACCATGCCGACCTGAAGAATTTGCCTTTCGCGATGCTGTCCGACATCAGGCGCGAGCTTTCCACCGCGCTGGGCGTGCTGGATGCCAAGGAAGGTGTCGCCAAGCGTGCGACGTTCATCGTCGATCCCGACGGCATCGTCCGCTTCGTTTATGTGACAGATATGAGCGTGGGCCGCAATCCGCAGGAAGTCTTGCGCGTGCTGGATGCTCTGCAGACCGACGAACTTTGTCCCTGCAATTGGCAAAAAGGCGAGGAGGTTTTGAAGCCTGCTGCCTGATTGCCGTCGCCAATGGTGTGCTGCGTTTCGGCCCCTCCGTCGAATTGCGCACCACGACCCCGCCGGTGATCCTCCCCCCTCCCGCCGGCGGGGTCCCCTTTTTCACCGAGGAAGCCCATGTCGATCGAAACACTCAAAGAATCCCTGCCCGAATACGCCAAAGATCTGAAATTGAATTTGTCGACGCTGGCCGCCGAGCCCTCGCTGACCGAACAGCAGCGGGCCGGAACCTTCATCGCCTGCGCCCTTGCTTCGCGCAACGAGGCGACGAGCAAAGCGATCGTCGCCGAATTTACACCGAAAATGTCGCCCGAGGCGCAGAATGCGGCGCGCGCCGCCGCCGCCATCATGGCAATGAACAACATCTATTACCGCTTCACGCATCTGACGAGCACGCAAGACTACAAAGCCATGCCGGCCAAGCTGCGCATGAACGTCATCGGCAAGCCGGGCGTCGACAAAGCCGATTTCGAATTGTGGTGTTTGGCCGTGTCGGCTATCAATGGCTGCGGCATGTGCATCGACAGCCATGAAAAAGTTTTGCACAATGCCAGATTCACGTCCGAACAAATTCAGGCGGCGGTGCGCATTGCCTCTGTCGTGCATGCCATCGCCGCAACGCTCGAAGGCGAAGCGCATGCTCCGCAGGCCAACGCAATAACACTGGCGGCGTAACCGGGCCTAAACTGGTTTCGGGTTTCGCTCGGCAAATCCGTGCTGGTGCCAATACGGATAGGCTGGCGTCATGGCGCTCGCCTTATCCAGCTTCGCCATCTGGTCTGCCGTTAGGTTCCAGCCCACCGCGCCGAGATTGTTGCGAAGCTGCTCCTCATTACGCGCGCCGATGACGACGGTGGAAACCGTTGGCCGCTGCAGCAGCCAGTTGAGCGCTATTTGCGGCACGCTCTTGCCGGTTTCCATCGCCACATCGTCCAGCGCGTCGACGACGCGATAAAGATACTCATCTTCGATTTGTGGGCCAATTTCCGCTTGCAAGGAATCGTTCAGGCGGCTGGTGGCGGGAATCGGCTGGCCACGGCGGATCTTGCCGGTCAACCGACCCCAACCAAGAGGGCTCCATACCACCGCGCCCACACCTTGATCGAGACCGAGCGGCATCAACTCCCATTCGTAATCGCGTGCGATTAACGAATAGAAGGTCTGGTTGGCGATGTAGCGCGTGTAGCCGTACTTCTCCGCTACCGCGAGCGATTTCATGAGATGCCAGCCGGAGAAATTCGATACACCGACATATCCGATCTTACCCGCACGAACGAGATCATCGAGCGTCGCCAGCGTCTCCTCCGCCGGCGTCTTCGCGTCAAAGCCATGCAGCTGGAAAAGATCAATGTGATCGGTACCCAGCCGCTTCAGCGCGGCTTCGACGGCACGCCTGAGATGAAATCGCGAGGAGCCAACATCGTTCGGTCCTTCGCCCGCGCGGAACGTTGCTTTGGTCGAAATCAGCAGCTTGTCGCGACGCCCCTTGATTGCGGCGCCCAGCACTTCTTCGGAAGCGCCCGATGAATAGATATCGGCCGAATCGAACATCGTGAGGCCGGCATCGAGGCATATATCGATCAGGCGTGCCGCTTCCGTGGCATCGGTTTCGCCCCAGGATTTAAAAAAACCCTTGCCGCCGAACGTGCCGGTGCCGAGCGTCAGAACGGGAACCTTGAGGCCGGAACGGCCCAGGAAGCGGTATTCCATACGAAATCTCCTAGAAGCTGCGCCGAAAAAGGATCGGTGTTGATCGCACTCATTTCAACCACGTCGGTGACGCAGGTAATGGTCAAAGCTCCGGCAACGCCTGCTTCAACCGCCCGCCGATCCGCACCGGTTCGATGCGCGTGGCAAAACCTTTGGCATCGGTCACCACAAAAACGCCGCACAAAGTGGCGGGGCCGGTGGCAGGCGCGAAGCGGCTGGAGTTCATCTTCTTCACGAAGCGCTGCACAGGCTCGAACTTGTCCATCCCGATCACCGAATCATAATCGGCACAGGCGCCCGCATCGGTTTGGTAGGCCGTACCGCCTGGAAATATTTGCGCATCGGCGGTGGGTATATGCGAATGCGTGCCGACAACCAGGCTGGCGCGCCCATCGCAGAATTGGCCCATCGCCATTTTTTCGCTGGTGGCCTCGGCATGCATGTCGACCACGATGGCGTCAGCGCCTTCGCCCAACGGACAGGCGGCCAATTCGGCCTCGACGGACGCGAAAGGGTCGTCGAGCGCATCCATAAAGACGCGTCCCATCGCGTTCATCACCAGCACGCGTTGACCGGCACGCGTTTCGTATAGGCCCGCCCCCTTGCCGGGCGTGCCGGCGGGATAATTGCGCGGCCGCAAGATGCGATCTTCTTCGCCTATGAAGGAGAGAATTTCCTTTTGGTCGGCCCAGTGATTGCCTGTCGTAATGCAATCGATGCCGAGAGCGAACATTTCCTCGGCGATGGCGCGCGTAATGCCGAAACCGCCCGCCGCATTCTCGCCATTGACGATGACGAAATCGGTCTTGAGGGCCTGTCTCAGCCGCGGCAATTCTGCTGCGACAACATCACGCCCGGGGCGCCCGACAACGTCGCCAATGAAAAGAATATGCATAGCGGTTTCATAGTATTAAAGCCTTCGAACCACCAGCCCGGAGCGGTGAAAATGGTAAGGCGGCTCATCATCACGATTGCGGTTTGGCTTGCCTTTATGGCGGCATTGCTGTTCGGGGCTGCCGGAACCCTCGATTGGCGGCCGGCTTGGACCTTCCTTATGGAAATGCTGGTCGGCGGCCTCGCCGTCTTTCTGTGGTTGCTGCGCCACAATCCCGACCTGTTGCGCGAGCGCCTGGCGTCGCCGTTCCAAAAACAACAAGTGTTCTCGGACAAAATCTTCATGCCCCTCGTCACGATTGTTTGGTGCGGCTGGATTGTGCTCATGGGGCTCGACGCAGAACGCTGGAAAACATCGTGGATGCCGGACACCTGGCACATTGTCGGAGCCCTGCTTGTCGTGCTGTGTTTTGTGATGACGTGGTTCACTTTTCGGGAGAATTCCTTTGCCGCACCGGTCATCAAGATTCAAAAGGAGCGCGGGCAGAAGGTCATTTCAAGCGGACCGTATCGCTATGTCCGCCACCCTATGTATGTGGGCGCAGTGCTGTATTTTATCGGCGTACCTCTACAGCTTGGTTCCTGGCTCGGCCTGCTTTGTGCGCCGCTGCTGATCGGGGGTGTGGTGATCCGAATCGGAATTGAAGAACGCGCCTTGCGCAAAGATCTTTTGGGCTATGACGAGTATGCGGCGGAAGTTCACTATCGTCTGATTCCCGGCGTGTGGTGAATTCTTCGCAAGGCGGACAATCCAACGAGGCTTAATCGTGCAAACTTTTGTATTCGACTGTTTTGGCGTGATCAGTTCGGAAGTTGCGCCTCTTGTTTTGGAAGCGCATCTGCCGGCCAAAACCGTGCGGGTTGTGAAGGACACAATCATTATGGATGCAGACCGGGGCGTCATTTCTCAGAGCGTCATGTTCGAAAAACTCGCAGGCGTTCTGTGCCTTCCCGCGGACCAAATTGAAGAGGAATTCTGGTCCCGTGTGCATATCGATCCGGATGTGGTCGACATCATCAAGACGCTGCGCGTGGCGCACAGAATCGGATTTCTCAGCAATTCCCCCGCGCCCTTTGTGCGGGAGATTTTGGCGCGCCATGCGCTCGCGGATTTGTTCCAGACCATCGTAATCTCCGCCGAGGAAGGCTTGGTCAAACCCGATCCGGCGATTTTCACGCGGCTGTTGGGAAAGATGGCAGTCCCTCCTGCCGATGCGGTGATGATCGACGACAAGCAGCGCAATATCGAAGGCGCGCGTAGCGCGGGAATGCACGGATTGGTATTCGAAAGCGCCGAGAAGCTGGTGCTGGACTTGGCGGAATTGTTCGCCATCAGGCTGTGAACACACGCACGCCCTTTTCGGTCACAATGGCGTCAAGCCGCTGATCGTGTTCCTGGGCCGGCAATTCGCCGACCTCTTGCCCCGCATAAGCGACACCGACTGCGATGATCTTGCCGGCGGCGCGCAGCGCCTGAAGCGTACGGTCGTAATAGCCCCCGCCATATCCCAACCTGTGGCCGCGCGCGTCAAAGGCCAGAACGGGAACCAGGAGAACCGACGGCTTCAGCACATCGGCACTCGTCAGCGGCTCGGACATGCCGAAACTGGCGACTTGCAGCGGATCGCCCATCTTCCAGCGACGGAACTCCAGCGGCGCATTGCGTTGCGCCAAGCGCGGCAAGGCAAGCGGATGGCCTGCCACAGCAAGGGCTGCCATCAGCGCGCGCGGATCGGCCTCGTCTTGCATCGGCCAGTAGCCGGAAACGATGGCGCCATCGGGTACATCGAGCTTGTCCGCGAGCGCGGCAATGCGGTCCGCAAATTTCGGCAGTGCACGCGCCAATTCCGCGCGGCGGGCGCGAGCTTTATCGCGATGTAGAACTTTTGCATCCATATCATAGCGGACAGGACCGCCGTCGGCGTTGGATCCGGATCCTCACGGGCCTGCAAGTGCAGGTGGGCGCCATATGATCGAGACCACGGTCTCGGCCAGGGACAGCTCCCGGTGAGTACCATTAAGGCCCCTGGGCATCGCACTCCTGACGCGCGGGGCAGTACCTGTCCAAGAACCAATCTAAGCTTGCGCCAGCCTGCCGGCAATGTTCTCGATGCGTTTTGCTGCGCTTTCAAGGGATTCTGCTGCGAAAGTCTCCGATTTGCGCAAACGTGCATCCAATTCATCACGCCGGCTCGTCAGCGCTGCCAGTTCCTTCTTCATGACGTCCAACTGAGCCTCCACCGCGTGATGTTCGTCGGCGACCAATAAGGCAGCCATCAGCATCAAACGCTGGTCGCCGACCTGGCCGACGGAACCGAGCAACTCGCGCACTTTCGAGTCGACATGTTCCGCGAGTTCCTTGAGGTGATCCTCCTCGCCATCGTCGCAAGCGATGGTATAGGCACGCTGGTTCACCATGACGTTGACGAGCGGCATTTCAAACTCCCTGAAAGCAAACCATAGACACCGGTGTCATCGCCCCAGAGCCGTGCGAATCTCGGCGATAGCGCCGTCTAACCGGCCTTCGACTTCTTCCGTCAAGCCCGACAGCGAGCGACTTTCTTCTTCCAACGCAGCGATGCGCCCAATCAAATGTTCCCGCTCGTTACTCAGCTGAGCGATACGCTCGACCGCGGCAGCGGCGGATTGGCGTGTCTTTTCAAGCGGCGCAACCAACGCGTCGAGTTTTTCGAGAGCCTTGCCGAGGCGTTCTGCCGCGAGGTCCAACCTGCTCATGACTGCGTCACCTTCCCGTGTCCGAGCAAGACCTTAGGCGCAGGGAGGAAACCCGGTCAACGCACAGATATATATGTTCTTGTGGGAAGACCTTGACGCGCGTGGCAAAGGCTCGTTAAGGCCGTGCTTCGTTGGAAGGTCAGCGGAATATGAGCAGCAACAACATGATTTCGACCCCTTTATCTTCGGCCGGACATGACGGACAAGCCAAGATCCGCCATTTGGCGAACGCTATCCGGGCATTGACGTTGGATGCCGTGGAGCAAGCCAAATCCGGTCACCCCGGCCTGCCCTTGGGTATGGCCGACGCGGCGACGGTTCTGTTCTCGCAGTTCCTGAAATTCGACCCAAAAGACCCCTCCTGGCCGGACCGCGACCGCTTTGTGCTCTCCGCCGGTCACGGTTCTATGTTGCTCTATTCGCTACTTTATTTGACCGGATATCCGGGGATCACGATCGACAACATCAGACATTTTCGCAAGGTCGACAGCCCCTGCGCCGGCCATCCGGAATATGGCCATATTCCCGGTATCGAGGTAACGACCGGACCGCTCGGCCAAGGAATTGCCCATGCCGTCGGCATGGCACTCGCCGAGCGCATCCTGAATGCCCGCTACGGCGACGACCTGGTCGATCACCGCACGTATGTCATCGCCAGCGACGGCGATCTGATGGAAGGCGTCAGCCACGAAGCGATTTCGCTCGCCGGGCACCTCAAATTGTCGCGGCTGATCGTGCTGTTCGACGACAACGGGATTTCCATCGACGGACATACCTCGATTGCCGATTCGACGGACACGATCGAGCGCTTCCAGGCGGCAGGATGGAACACAATCCAAGTTGACGGGCATGACGCGGCCGACGTGGCGCGCGCCCTGACTTGGGCGCGTACCAGCGACAAGCCGGCGCTGCTCGCCTGTAAAACGATCATCGGATACGGCATGCCGACTCGCGCCGGCACCCAAAAGGCCCATAGCGATGCACCGGGCGCCGACGAGGTTGCAGGTGCGCGGAAGATCCTGAGCTGGCCTTACGATCCTTTCGTCATTCCCGAAGATGTCGCCGCCGAATGGCGTGCCATCGGTGCCAATGGTGCGGGAAGCCGCGCCGCTTGGCAGAGGCGCAAGAGCGAATCCGCTCATGCCCGCGCCTTCGATGCCGCAACGTCGGGTGACGTTCCGGCCAGCGTCGAAGCGGGACTGCTGGCCTTGAAGAAGAAGATCAGCGCCGAGAAGCCTGCGGTTGCCACCCGCAAGGCATCGGAGCTTGCACTTGAGGTTATCAATGCCAATTGGCCGATCACCATCGGCGGTTCTGCCGATCTAACACCATCCAACAACACCAAAACCAAGGATATGAAGGATATCGTGCCGCACGATTTTTCCGGCCGCTATGTCCGCTTCGGCATCCGCGAGCACGGCATGTGTGCCGCTCTGAACGGGATGGCGCTGCATGGCGGCATCTTCCCGTATGGCGGAACATTCATGGTATTTTCGGATTACGCGCGTCCTTCCATCCGCCTCGCTGCCATAATGGGCATTCGTGTTGGATTTGTAATGACCCACGATTTGATCGGTCTGGGCGAAGACGGTCCGACACATCAACCGGTCGAGCATTTGGCGGCGATGCGAGCGATGCCCAACATAAACGTCTTCCGTCCGGCCGACGCGGTGGAGACCGCGGAATGCTGGGCGCTGACGCTGGCGAACAAGAAGACGGCGAGCTTCCTGGCACTGACACGTCAAAATCTGCCCACCGTACGAACCGTTCACACCGACGAGAATCTCAGCGCCAAGGGCGCCTACGAACTTGTCGGAGCGCCGGGAGCAAAGGTGACGCTGCTCGCCACCGGCTCGGAAGTGGAGCTGGCACTCAAGGCACGCGATTTGCTCGCCGCGGAAAACATTGCCGCCCGCGTCGTTTCGATGCCGTGCTGGGAATTGTTCGAGCAACAAAGCGAAGCATATCGTGACTCCATTCTCGGGTCGGGCACGGTAAAAGTGGGCGTGGAAGCCGCTGTGCGGCTCGGCTGGGACCGTTATGTCGGTTCGAATGGCGCTTTTGTCGGCATGCACAGCTTCGGCGCCAGCGGCCCCTATAAGGATGTCTACCTACACTTCGGCATTACGCCCGAAGCCGTGGTAGAAGCCGCAAAAAGAGCATTGAAAGGTTGAGTTCGCAGGACTAAGTCAGCGCTGTCAATCTACAGGTCTTTAGGAGGTACGTGATGGCCATTCGTGTAGCAATCAATGGGTTCGGCCGCATCGGGCGGCTGATGTTGCGTTCGATCGTCGAGTCCGGTCGGCGCGATGTCGAAGTGGTGTCGATCAACGACCTCGGACCGGTGGCCACCAACGCGCATCTGCTGCGCTACGATTCCGTGCACGGGCGCTTTCCCGCCAGCGTGACGATCGAAGGCGACATGATCATCGCCGCCGGCCACAAGATCAAAGTCACGGCCATCAAAGATCCGACGACCCTGCCCCATAAGGAATTGGATGTCGATATCGTATTGGAATCGACGGGCATCTTCACGGCACGTGCCAAGGCTGCCGCACATCTTGAAGCCGGCGCCAAGCGCGTGATCGTTGCTTCCCCGTCAGAGGGCGCCGACCTTACCGTGGTTTATGGCGTCAATCACGAGAAACTGACGAAGCAGCACATCGTCATCTCCAACGCATCTTGCACCACCAACTGCCTGGCGCCCGTCGCCTTCGTGCTGAACAATGCGGTCGGCATCGAGAAGGGGATCATGACGACGATCCACTCCTACACCAACGATCAGCCGGTGCTCGATCAATTGCACAAGGATCTCTATCGCGCCCGCGCCGCGGCGTTATCGATGATCCCGACCACCACCGGCGCCGCCAAGGCTGTTGGTCTGGTGATTCCGGAATTGAAGGGCAAGCTCGACGGTTCCGCCGTGCGCGTGCCGACGCCGAATGTCTCGTTGGTCGATCTCAAATTCATTTCCAAGAAATCGACCACGAAAGAAGAGATCAACGAAGCGATTAAGGCTGCCGCGGCCGGCCCGCTCAAGGGCATCCTCGACGTCGTCGATGCGCCGCTGGTTTCGGTCGACTTCAATCACAATCCGGCGTCTTCCTCTTTCGCACTTGACCAAACTCGCGTGCTCGACGGCAATCTCGTCAGCGTGATGAGCTGGTACGACAACGAATGGGGCTTCTCCAACCGCATGGTCGACACGGCTGTGTGGATGGGCAAGCTGATCTAACTATCTCAAGGGCGCCGCCGAAAAGCGGCGCCCTTCGTCTGTCCGCTTTTCGCGGCCCCTCCCGCGCGGGAGCGCGGAACACAGGACAAATCCCATGGCAAATTTCCGTACACTCGACGATCTCGACGTCAAAGGTAAACGCGTACTGGTCCGCGCCGACCTCAACGTGCCGATGAAAGATGGCGTCGTTACCGATTCCTCGCGCATCGACCGCCAAGCGCCCACTATCAGCGAACTCGCGAAGAAGGGTGCGCGCGTCATCGTCTGCTCGCATTTCGACCGCCCCAAAGGCAAAGTCGTCCCCTCCATGTCGCTCGGCCCGGTGGCAAAACCGCTGGCCGACAAGGTGGGCCGCCCTGTCGCTTTCGCTTCCGATTGCGTCGGCAAAGTCGCCGAAGATGCGGTCGCCAAGCTGAAGGACGGCGATGTTCTGCTGTTGGAAAACACGCGTTTCCACGCCGAAGAAGAAAAGAACGATCCGGAATTCTCCAAGGCGCTCGCCAAGCTGGCCGATATTTATGTCAATGACGCATTTTCCTCGGCGCACCGCGCACATTGCTCGACCGAAGGCGTGGCGCATTTGCTGCCCAGCGCCGCGGGCCGCTCGATGGAAGCCGAGCTTTCCCATCTGCAGAAGGCGCTAAACGAGCCGGAACGCCCGCTGATGGCGGTGATCGGCGGCGCCAAAGTGTCGAGCAAGATTGCGCTACTGGAAAATCTGGTGAAGCGGGTGGAAACGCTGGTGATCGGCGGCGCCATGGCCAACACCTTCTTGGCCGCGGAAGGCGTCGACGTCGGCAAATCGCTTTACGAACCCGACCATGTCGAAACCGCGCGCAAGGTCATCAAATTGTCGACGGAGAGCGGGGCCGCGATCTTGCTGCCCACCGATGTCGTGGTGGCCAAGGAATTTAAGGCCAATGCGGCGCATCGCACGGTTCCCGTCCGCCAAGTGGCCAAAGACGAAATGATCCTCGATGTCGGCCCCGCCACGGTGGTGGAATTCGGCAAATTCCTGCACAACACACGCACATTGGTGTGGAACGGCCCGCTCGGCGCGTTTGAAACCCCGCCTTTCGATGCCGGCACGGTTGCGGCCGCACGGATGGTGGCCGACCGCACCAAAGCAGGGTTGTTGCTCTCGGTAGCGGGTGGCGGTGACACCGTTTCCGCTCTCAATCACGCCCATGTGGCCGACGATTTTTCCTATGTCTCGACGGCGGGCGGCGCCTTCCTCGAATGGCTCGAAGGTCTCGAGCTTCCGGGCGTGGCCGCTTTGATGGTGAAATAACAGCGCCGATTGCTTCGACAATCGGCATAAGAACGTTAAAATTGGGCCTCATCCTGGTTCGCGGGGTGGGGCCCACTTCTTTCCAGCCGCGTGACGAAAGGGAAAACCGATGAGCGAAGCCGTCCAGCAAATTCTGAGTTGCTATGAGAGCGACAATCCGGGCGTAAAAACCAATTTGGCGCGGATGCTGTATCACGGCCGGCTGGGTGGCACCGGACGGATGGTCATTCTGCCGGTCGACCAAGGCAATGAGCACGGCCCCGACCGCTGCTTCGTGCCCAATCCTCCTGCCTACGATCCGCATTACCATTTTCAACTGGCCATCGATGCGGGACTAAACGCCTTCGCCGCGCCGCTCGGCATGCTCGAGGCCGGTGCCGCAACCTTTGCCGGACGGTTGCCGCTGATCCTTAAGGCCAACAGCGCCAATCTGTTGTTCCCAAAGAACGGACCGAAGACGCAAGCGGTCACCGCCACCGTGCGCGATGCCTTGCGGCTTGGCTGCACGGCAGTGGGTTTGACGATTTATCCCGGATCGCTGGCGTCTTACGACATGTTCGAAGTGGCGCGTGAATTCATCGCCGTTGCGAAAGATTTGGGCCTGCCGACGGTCATCTGGTCCTATCCGCGCGGCGAAGACATCAGCAAGGACGGCGAGACGGCCATCGACGTCGATGCTTATGCCACGCAGATCGCGGCACTGCTTGGCGCGCATATCATCAAAGTGAAATTGCCGACCGCGTTCGTTGAGGCCAAGGATGTTGCCGAATTGTACAAAAAAGCCAACGTCAAGCTCGATACGCTCGCCGACCGTGTGGCGCATATCAAAAAGTCAGCGCTGGCCGGGCGGCGCATCGTCATTTTTTCCGGCGGCGGCAAAAAAGGCGAAGAGGAAATCCTTGAGGAAGCGCGCGCCATCAAGGCAGGCGGCGGCAACGGCTCGATCATGGGCCGCAACGCGTTCCAACGGCCTAAGAAAGAGGCGATGGCGCTGCTGGATAAGCTGGTGGAGATTTATAAGAACTGACCACCTCGCTCGCGAAAGGACCGATGAGGATGGGGGATGGCTGTAATCTGGACTTTGCCGGAATAGGTGTCATTTGGCTTTTCTTTTTCGTAGCGGCCGCCAAGTACATATCGTGCGCGGGGCGCGTTGCTGAACATATTAAGCAATATTGGCCCGATGAATGGATCAAAATGGCGGGTGACCCGCCTTGGAAATACATTGATTGGCGCTGCAATAGCTTAGCTCTTCTAATTCTTTTCGGGTCCGGTAACACACATTCAGAACCCGATTATCTTGGGCTTCTGAGATACTCGAGAATATTTGCCGTCTTAAGCATCTTGAGCTTAGCAGCATCAATCGTTGCACTGGGGTTTCTTCCTGATTCTTGTACGGTGCTTCTCGGGAGAACGTAAAATCATTGCCATGACTACCCGCTGCCGTTTGTATTTGATTACTCCGCCTATGTTGGAGCCGCGCGCCTTTGTGGAACCGCTGAAGCGCGCGTTGGGCGCGGGCGATGTCGCTTCGCTGCAATTGCGGCTGAAGGGCGCGAGCGACGGCGAAATCGAGCTTGCCGTGAATACGCTGATGCCGATCGTGCAGAAGAGAGATGTCGCCTTCATCCTTAACGACCGCCCCGATCTGGCAAAGAGGTTCGGCTGCGACGGCGTTCATGTCGGCCAAGAGGATGCTTCGTACGCCGAGGCACGTGCCGCGATGGGGCCGGACGGCATTGTCGGCGTCACCTGCCACGACTCCAAGCACCTGGCGATCGAAGCCGGCGAAGCCGGCGCGGATTATGTCGCCTTCGGTGCCTTCTTTCCGACGGCCACCAAGGACGCCAAGACCCATGCCGACATCGATTTGCTCAGCTGGTGGTCGGAGCTGATGGTGGTGCCATGCGTCGCCATCGGCGGGATCACTGTGGCCAATGCCAAGCCTTTGGTGGACGCCGGGGCGGATTTTCTGGCGGTATCGTCAGGTGTCTGGGACTACCCGGACGGCCCTGACGCGGCTGTAAAAGCCTTCAACGCCTTGTTTTAGAAGGGGTCGCGCGCATCTGCCGCACCTGCTTTGACGACTTCATCAAGACAGGGTAAGCGTTGTCATCAGCTTAGATTTGGCACTTTTCCATGCGCCCGCTATGACTGCGCCGCTTTGAAATAGAGGAATGAAATGACCAAGACTTTGCGCCCCGGCGTCGTCACCGGCGAAGAGTACCGCCTGCTCGTTTCGGCCTGTAAAGACGGCGGCTATGCGCTGCCCGCGGTCAACATCGTCGGCACCAACAGCATCAATGCGGTGATGGAAACCGCGGCGAAGGCCAAGTCGGACGTCATCATCCAGATGTCGAATGGCGGCGCGCGCTTCTATGCCGGCGAAGGCGCACCCGATGCGCATCGCGCGCGGGTTCTAGGCGCAACCTCGGCGGCACAGCACGTTCACCTGCTGGCGCAGGAATACGGCATCTGCGCCATCATGCACACCGATCACGCCAACAAGAAACTCATCCCTTGGGTAGAGGGCTTGATCGAACAGAGCGAAGCGCATTTCAAACGCACCGGCAAACCGCTGTTTTCGTCTCATATGCTCGATCTCTCTAGCGAACCGCTGGAACAGAACCTCGAGGAATGCGCCCGCGTGCTCAAGCGCATGGCGCCGATGGGCATGAGCCTGGAAATCGAACTGGGCGTCACGGGCGGCGAAGAAGACGGCATCGGCCATGAGCTAGGCGAAGGCGACGCGGACAACGCGAAACTTTACACTCAGCCCAAAGATGTGCTGCTTGCCTATGACCGGTTGCACGACATTGGCCACTTCACCGTGGCGGCGTCGTTCGGCAACGTCCATGGCGTCTACGCGCCGGGCAACGTCAAATTGCGGCCGGAGATTCTGAAGAATTCGCAGAAGCTGGTTTCGGAAATGCGCGGCGGCGGCAGCAAGCCGCTCAATCTGGTGTTCCATGGCGGCTCGGGCACAGCGACCAATTTGATCCGCGAAGCGGTTGGCTATGGCGTGTTCAAGATGAACATCGACACCGATCTGCAATTTGCCTTTGCGCATGCGATCGCAGCGCAGGTCGAGTCCAATCCGCGCGCCTTCAAATACCAGGTCGATCCCGATAACCAGAAGCCCTACAAGAAGTTTTATGATCCACGTGTCTGGCTACGGGCCGGCGAGCTGGGCATTATTGCGCGCCTCGAAGAGGCGATTGCGGATCTGGGGTCGGCTGGGAAGACGCTGGCAGGGTAACCTGCGCTTCTTTACCTCTCCCCTTGTGCCCGGCTACGCCAAGGCTTCGCCGGACTGATCGCAAATCCGTCGAAGCTTTAGCGAAGACGGATTGTGGGAGAGGTCGACACTGCGAGCATGGCGAGTTGTGTCGGGTGAGGGGGCAGCCCCCCTCACCCTCGAAAGCGCTCGCAAGCTCGCGCTTTCTCTGCCCTCTCCCACAAGGGGAGAGGGCGACATGGCGCAAGTTGAGCTTGAGCGTCCGTCCTGCTATCACCCGCCCGCTCTTTCTCACGACCGAACCTTCACTTCCGCGCCAAGGAGCGCGCCCGCTATGTCCAAGATATCCGGCAATGAAATCCGTCCCGGAACGCTGATCGAACACCAAGGCGGGTTGTGGATCGCGGTGAAGACGCAGGCCGTGAAGCCCGGCAAGGGCGGCGCCTACAACCAGGTCGAACTCAAGAACGTCATCACCGGCACCAAGCTGAACGAACGCTTCCGCTCGGACCAGGCGGTCGACGAAGTGTATCTGGAGAAGAAGGACTATCAGTTCCTCTATGCCACCGGCGACATGCTCACCTTCATGGACATCGAAAACTACGAACAGATCGAATTGCAGCGCGAATTCGTCGGCGAGCGTGCGCAGTTCCTGCAGGATGGCATGAAAGTGCTGGTGCAGACCTATGAAGGAAAGCCGATCGGTATTCAGTTGCCGGTACAGGTGACACTCACGGTAACCGAAGCCGATGCTGTGTTGCGCGGCGGTACGGCGGCGCCCTCCTACAAAGGGGCGGTGCTGGAGAACGGCTTGAAGATTCAAGTTCCGCCTTTCATCGAAGCGGGCAGCAAGATTGTCGTGTCGACGGAAGACGGTTCTTACGTCCGTCGGGCGGAATAGAGCGATGCCCTATCTTTCGCCTGCCCTCAATGTGATGGTTTCCGCGGCGCGCAAAGCGGCCCGCGGCTTGATACGCGATTTCGGCGAATTGGAGAATTTGCAGGTTTCGCTGAAGGGACCGGCGGATTTCGTCTCGACCGCCGACGAACGCACCGAACGAATCCTGGTCGAGGAATTGTCGCGGGCGCGACCCGGCTACGCCATACTCGGCGAGGAATCCGGCAGCGGCGGGGGACCGGACAAATCCCATCGCTTCATCATCGATCCGATCGACGGCACGACGAATTTCCTGCACGGCATCCCGATCTTCGCGATCTCCATCGCGTTGGAGCGCGAAGGACAGCTGGTGTCCGCGGTCGTGTTCAATCCGGTTACGGACGAAATGTATGTCGCCGAGAAGGGCCACGGGGCCTATCTGAACAACAAGCGCCTGCGCGTGGCGGCGCGCAAATCGCCCAAAGAGGCGCTCTTTGCCACCGGCATCCCCTTCTTGGGACGCCCCGGCCACGAACGCTTCCTGGCTGAGCTCAAGGCGGTGATGGCAATCACACCGGGCGTCCGGCGCTGCGGCGCTGCGTCGCTGGACCTGGCTTGCGTGGCTGCCGGCCGGTTCGACGGGTTTTGGGAGCGCGGGCTCAATGCCTGGGACATGGCGGGCGGCATTTTGCTGGTTCGCGAGGCGGGCGGCGTCGTCACGGATATGGACGGCGGCGTGCGGCCGATGGAGCTGGGCCATATACTTGTGGCCAACGAGGCCTTGCATCCCCAATTTCTGAAGCTTTTGACAGAGGCCGGAAAGGGATACGAAGGTTGAGGGCGCGAACCCATGCGATTATGGTTACGTGCCAAATCGCCTCCGGCCGATTCGAATTGATGCGACCCATTTTCGCCCTGACCGCCCTGGCCGTTCTATGCGCCGCTTCTCCGGCCGGCGCGCAGATGTATCCGGGCGAAGACGTAACGGTGAACCCGTCAGCAGCCGGGACACAAGTTCTGCTCTATCCCGGCGGCAAATATGGCCGGGTGACACGCCCGCTGCTCATGCCAGGCGAAGAGAACAACGCTCCTATCCATCTGCATATGCCTTCGCATCGGCAGGCGCGGCATGGCCGCACCGCAAACGTGGCGGCAGCAGAGCCTGTACTATCCGCGCCGGCGGAAGCGGCGCCGCTCACGCCCAATGAACCTGCCCCTCCCACTGTCAGGGCACGGCACAAACCGGCTCACATAAGGCTGGCCGACACGGAGGCAGCTGCCCCCATCACGACGATGGATACGGCGCAGCCTGCACCTGTCGAAAATATGCCCCGCGCACCCAAGGTACGACATGTGCAGCCAGCGCCCCCACCCCCGCAAATGCAAGCGGCCGCGGCTGCACCGGCGATGGGACCGGACATGTCCGATCTCGCGGGCATGACGGCTCCCCCGGCGCAACGAGCGCCTGTCCGCAAACCGGCGCGAACCGAACGGCAGCCCGCTCCAGCACCCCAACGTGTCGCGACGGCAGAACCACCCACGCAACCGACGGCGCGCGCCCCCGTGATGCGCAATACCGAGTTGGTCATTAGCGGCAATAAGAAAAGCGTCATCTTGTTCGCGGCCGGTGCGACCGATCCCGCCGTCACGGCGGTCCAATCCATCAAAGTTTTGGCGGGCGATCTGAGTGCTTCGCTCACGGACGGCTCGGCGCGCATTCAGCTTCTGGCTTATGGCGGCCAACGCGGCGAAAAATCCTCCGACGCGCGTCGGCTGTCGCTTAAGCGCGCGCTGATTATCCGCCAGCTGCTGATCGACAACGGCGTGCCGTCGGAACGTGTCGATGTTCGAGCTATGGGCGGTGTCGACGACAACGGCCCGGCGGATCGCGTGGATGTCTATCTGAGAAGTTAGCCGGAAGCCTGCTATGGGCCGGTGGCCATGTTGACGCCTTTGGCTTCTCGACCGAAATACACCAGCCCCGTGATTGCGAGAGCCGCCGCAAATGCGACTGAAGCCAGCGCGAGTGCATAATTGTTGCCATGCGTCTCGGCAAATTTGGCTTGCAACACAGCATTTGACGACGCGATAAAATTGCCCAGCTGATAGACCGTCCCCGGAAATGTGCCACGCGCTTCGGGTGGCGACAATTCGTTGAGATGGGCGGGAATCACGCCCCAGGCACCTTGCACGAAGAACTGCACGATGAACGCGCCGCACGCCAGCAGAAAGGCCGTCGTCGAAAAGGCCCATAAATAGATTGCTGGAATAGCCAGAATGGAGGCCGCGATGATCATGCGTTTGCGTCCGAACGTTTGGCTGAGCATGCCGAACGTCAGGCCGCCTACCACAGCCCCGATGTTATAGACCACTGCGATAAGACTGACCGTGTCGTGGTCGAAATGGCGTTGCACCTGCAGAAAAGTCGGATAGAGATCTTGCGTGCCATGGCTGAAAAAGTTGAATGCCGTCATCAGCACGATCGCATAGAGCGCCAATTTCCAATGCCTCATCAAGACGCCAATAGCCGTGACATGGACGGCGCGTTTGCGTTGGAAAGCGGGTGATTCCGGTACTTTGCTGCGAATATAGAGGATCAGCAGCGCCGGCACGAAGCTCACCATAAACATCCCGCGCCATCCGATATGCGGATACAGCAGTCCGAAAGCGACCGACGCCAGCAAATATCCGCTGGGATATCCCGATTGCAGAATTCCCGACACCAAGCCGCGCGCTTCGGGCTTGACATGCTCCATGGTCAGCGACGCGCCGACACCCCATTCACCGCCCATCGCCACGCCGAACAGAGCGCGGATGACTAGGAACACAATGAGGTTGGGCGAAAAGGCGGTGGCGAATCCAAACAGCGAGTACAGCGCGACATCAGCCATCAGAATGGGTTGCCTGCCGAAGCGGTCGGCGAGTCGGCCGAACAGGAAGGCGCCGAGCGGGCGCATAGCGAGTGTAAGTGCTATCGCCCAGGCAACTGAGGTCACCGGCGCCGCGTAGGCTATCCCAAATGGCGCAAGTATGTTCGTACCATGCGGCACAAGCGCTCTTGCGACATCCGGCATGACAAAGACGAGAAGGAAAAAGTCGAAGGCGTCCAGCGTCCATCCCAGATAGCTGGCGATGACGACATGTCTCTGGACCGGTGTCCACCCTGTCAAAGCCCCGGATATCGTCGCCTCCCTCGCTCTGATTCCTTTTTGCATCATGCCCGAAATAGGCCCCAATTGCGTCAGCAGCCAGCGACGCTATAGTCACAGGACAGTGATTGGGGCAGGAGACATTGGCATGCGGTTGAGGGTCTTATCGAGTTGCGTTTTCGTCGGAGTTTTGAGTACCGCGATTGCCGCGAAAGCCGCTCCAGCGCAAGCCGCCCCGGCGACCAAAACGACCACAATCCAAACTGCCGGATCTTATGTCGCCATCGCGCTTCCGGTGGTGGCGGGCGGCATTGCCGTCTGGAAGGATGATTGGACCGGCGCCAAGCAATTGGCGGCTGTCACCGTGCTGTCAGTAGGTTCGGTCTATGTGCTGAAGCATATTGTGCGCGAATGCCGCCCATTCGCAAAGCCGTGCAGCCATGACAGCAAAGACTGGGATTCCTTCCCGTCGGACACCGCCGCCTTGGCCGCCGCGCCAGCGGGATTCCTTTGGGAGCGCTACGGCTGGGAATATGGTCTTCCTGCCGTTGCGGCGGCCGAATTCTCCGGCTACTCGCGCGTCAATGCCAAAAAGCACCATTGGTGGGATGTGGTGGCGAGCGACGCGATATCCTTAGGGTTCAACCAAGCGATCACCACCCGGTATCGTCCGTATAAAAACTTCTCGACCAATCTGGAAGCCAGACCCGACGGCGTTTACGCCTCGCTCAATTATCGTTGGTAATTTTCCGCGAAGATTGGGGTTTGATACGCTCGGCGGGCTTATCGTTCTCGATCATGTGGCTTGTACGTCGCGCAACCGGTCGACAGTTCTGAGGGGCGGAAACAGTTTCATCCAAATCGCTACGATAGCCAGCGTTCCCAAACCGCCGATCACCACGGACGGCACCGTGCCGAACCACGCCGCCGTCAGCCCGGATTCGAATTCGCCCAACTCGTTCGACGCTCCGATGAACAGCATGCTGACCGATCCGACGCGCCCACGCATATGATCGGGCGTCGCATAATTGATCAGCGCCGAGCGGACAAAGACACTGATCATGTCGGAGGCGCCGAGCACACACAGCGCCACCAGCGATAAAAGGAAATTGTGGGATAACCCGAATACGATGGTGGAAAGCCCGAACACGGCCACGGCCCCGAACATCTTGGCGCCCGTACCGCGCTCGATCGGCCAACGCGCCAGGGTCAGCGCCATCAAAGCTGCACCGAGGGCGGGCGCACTGCGCAAAAGACCGAGGCCGATCGGTCCGGCGAGCAGGATGTCGCGGGCATAGACCGGCAGCAGGGCCGTCGCACCGCCCAAAAGGACGGCAAACAAATCGAGAGAAATCGCACCCAGCACCACCGGTCGCTCGCGCACAAAACGAATGCCTTCGGCAACGCGTGCCAATCGGCTGGTATCGCCCTCTACCCCGTCTTTGCGCCGCCTTCCGCCCAAAGTCAGCATGCATCCGCCGGCAGCGACGAATCCAAAGACGCAGACGGCGTAAGTGGCCTCGGGGCCGAGTGCGTAGAGAAAACCGCCCAGCGCCGGGCCCACGATCACGGCGGTCGTGAAGACGGAGGAATTGACGGCGATCCCGCGCGCCAGTCTTTCGCTCGGCACGAGAAAGGCGAGTAGCGATGCACCCGCCGGACCGGAGAAGCCGCGCGCCGCCCCGAACAAAACCAGGATCGCATAATAAGACAAGGCGCTGGCGACATGCATAATGCTTAAGATCAGAAACAGCGCACTGCATATTCCCAGCATGAACAGCGCCGCCGCAAATACCTTGCGCTGATCGAAGCGATCGGAGATTTCGCCAGCCGGAAGGGTGAGCAGAAACATCGGCAGGAATTGGCACAGTCCAACCAGGCCCAGCGCCAAAGGCGTGCGTTCGATCTCGTAAATTTGCCAGCCGATGGCGACGGACTGCACCTGCATAGCCAGCGTGCCGAAGAACCGCCCGGAGAGAAAAAAGGCCAGGTCCCGTCTGCGATAGAGCGGCGGAGAAACGTCCGGCATCATACGGCGTTCAGGCGTCGCCACTCGGCGCGTGTGATGCTCCAAATATCGATCCCATAGGCTTTGCCGCCGATGACAAGTTCCTGGCGGGGGCCCTTGTTTTCACCGATCCTCTTAGCCACCGCTTGAGACGCTGTATTCTCCGGCGCGATGCACGAGATCAGACGATCGATCGGTTGGGTCAGAAAGGCGTAGGCCATCGAAACCTTCGCCGCCTCGGTTGCGTAGCCCTGACCCCAATAAGGTTTCCCGAGCGTCCAACCGACTTCGAGCCCCGGCCAGCCCTCGGGATTGATTAAGCCGACGCGGCCCATAAAGGCGCCATCGGATTTGCGCTCCACCGCCCAGGTGCCGTAGCCACGCAGGGCCCAATGGCCGAGGCCAGTTGCCATGAGCCGCCAGGAATCGTTGCGGGCCATCGGTTCGCCATGCAAATGGCGTACGACGTCGGGATCAGCCATGAATGAGGCAAAGGCCTCAAAATCTTCGTTGCGAATTTCGCGAAGAATCAGCCGTTCGGTTTCAAGACGGGGGATCATTCATCTTATCTACCCAATTCGCGGGCATCCGACAATTCGCACAATGCATGGGAGCGTTGCACAGCCGGCCTTAAAGAGCCAAACGGAGAGTCCGTGCACATTTTACGCCTTTTGTAGGCGAAGCCATTCAGCGCGGGAAATGCTCCATACGTCGCAGGGATAAACATGGCCGCCGAGCACCATTTCGAGATGCCGCCCTTTGGTTTCGCCAAGCTTGCGCGCGACAGATTGCGATGCCGCGTTTTTCGGGTGGATTGTAGCGATCACTTCGTCAACGGGGTGTGTGAGGAAGGCGTAGCGGACCGATGCCGCAGCCGCTTCGGTGGCGAAACCTTGGCCCCAATAGGGCCGTCCAATTGTCCAGCCAACTTCGAGGCCCGGCCATCCATCGGGTTTGATCAATCCCACGCGGCCCATAAAGGCGCCGTCGGTTTTGCGTTCCACCACCCAGGTGCCGAAACCGTTCATAGTCCAGGCGCCGATGCTTGCCGCCATGAAACGCCAAGCGTCAATGCCCGACATCGGCTCGCCGCCCGGCAGGTAGCGCTAAACATCCGCGTCTGCCATAATTGCGGCGAATGCCTCGAAATCCTCCGGCCGATACTCGCGCAAGAGCAATCGCTCGGTATGGAGACGCGGGATCATGCGAAGTCTCTACTGCGCTGGAATGCCTGCAACAAATCACATGATGTTTTGAACTATTGCAGGTGAATGACGATTTGGTTGGCGCCTTCGATGATCGTGAATTTGGTGCGGTCAAAACCCGGCTCCGACAATATCGGTTGGGCATCATTGGAAAAGCCGTAACGTTCCAGCGGCCAGCCAATCCAATTCTGATCGAATTTGCCGTTGCGATTGGCGTCTTGGTAGCTCTTTAGGCCGTAGACGCCCGGTGCGATACCGCTCAACGTCACGATGGTTTCGGGCGCAACCGCTTCCACTTCGGAATCGACAATGGGTTTGGCGTCGTCGTTCTTCCACGACGCTTCGTCGTAAAGCGCGACATGCAAAATGCCGCCTTTCTGGTCGATGTTCTCAACTCTTACAGTTAGCGTGGCTGCCGAGGCGCCGAGAGGCAAAACGGCGCAAAAATCCCGATAAGGAGAGCCTTCAATGCCCGCTCCTATTGCAGCCGCGGATCGAGTTCCTTGCAAGCTTCGATCAGGATTTTCACCGCATCCGACGACTTCGCCAAGGCGGTCTTTTCCTCTTGTGTCAACTCGAGTTCGACAATGCGCTCGACGCCGCGTTCGCCGATGACGACAGGCACGCCAACATAAAGGTCCTTGATGCCATAGGCACCGTTGACATACGCAGCGACTGGCAACACGCGCTTCTTATCCTTGAGATAGCTCTCCGCCATGGCCACGGCCGAAGCCGCCGGCGCATAGAAGGCGGACCCCGTCTTCAGGAGACCGACGATTTCCGCGCCACCGTCGCGGGTGCGCTGAACGAGCAAATCCAAACGCTCCTGCTTAATCCAACCCATCTTCACGAGTTCGGGCAGAGAAATACCCGCCACTGTCGAGAAACGCGGCATCGGCACCATCGTGTCGCCATGCCCACCCAGCACAAAGGACGAGACGTCTTCCACACTGACGCCAAGCTCGGCGGCGAGAAAGTGGCGGAAGCGGGCGCTGTCGAGCACTCCCGCCATGCCGACAATCATCTCATGCTTATGTCCCGAGAACTGACGCAGCGCCCACACCATCGCGTCGAGCGGATTGGTAATGCAGATCACGAAGGCATCGTGTGCATAGGCTTTGATACCGTCGCCCACGGCCGACATGACTTTCAGATTGATGCCCAAGAGATCGTCGCGGCTCATGCCCGGCTTGCGCGGGACTCCCGCGGTGACGATCACCACATCGGCGCCGGCAATATCCGCGTAAGAATTGGTGCCGACCAGATGGGCGTCGAAGCCGTCGACCGGCCCCGATTGGGCGATATCGAGCGTCTTCCCTTGGGGCAGCCCCCCCACAATGTCGAACAGAACAACGTCGCCGAGTTCTTTCAAACTGATCAGATGGGCAAGCGTGCCGCCGATCTGTCCGCCGCCGATAAGGGCGATCTTCTTGCGAGGCATCCGTGGTTCCTTTTGAGGGGCAACCCGTAAGTACCGCGCGGCAGCGGCCCGGGCAAGCGGGGACAAAAAACCGGACGGGCGCTTGCGCACCCGCCCGGCTTCTTATCTTACGCAGGAACGAAGCGGTCAGATCGACTGCTTCAATTCCTTGGCGGCGCGGAAGGCTACCTTCTTGCTCGCCTTAATCTTAATGGCTTCGCCCGTTGCGGGGTTGCGGCCCATGCGGGCAGCGCGCTTGCGGACGACTAGAATACCTAGACCGTTGAGACGGACGCGGGCGCCCTTCTTCAGGTGCTTCGTAATAAGGCCGATTGCGTCGTCGATCAGCGCCAGCGACGCCTTGTTCGACAATTCGTGCTTGGGCGCCAGTTGGGCGGCCAGTTGACGGGTAGAGATCGTCTCCACTTTCGCTTTCGCAGCGGGTGCTGCGGCGACTGCGGCTTTTGCCATTGGGTGTATCCTCTGCGAATCAAAAAGAAGCCTTATTCTAAAGCATTTTTCGCAAAGGCTAGTAGGGGACAACCTGAAAAAGCGCGATAAATAAAGGGATTCTGGGGGCGAATGGTCGCTTACCCTCCGCCCAACTCAGAAAACGAGCCATTTTCGGGCTTTTGGTGACGCCGCACACCCCAATGAGATCGGCGCAATGGCAGTTCGTATTTCCGTGAGTCAGAATGGCGGTCTCATCCCGCATCGATAAACCCGCCCATTTGGCGGTTCCATAGGCGCGCATAGGCGCCTCCCTGCGCCAGCAATTCCTTGTGCGGGCCGTCTTCGATGATCCGGCCCCTCTCGAGATAAACGATGCGGTCCATGCCTGCGATGGTCGACAAGCGATGCGCAATGGCGATCACCGTGCGCCCCTGCATCAGCGTCCACAACGCTTCCTGAATCATGTGCTCGGACTCCGAATCAAGCGACGATGTGGCTTCGTCCAGCACCAGGATGCGCGCGTCTTTGACCAGCGCGCGGGCGATGGCGACGCGCTGGCGCTCGCCGCCCGACAGCTTAATTCCCTGCTCGCCGACAATGGTGGCATAGCCTTCCTCGCGGTCCAGGATAAAATCGTGGGCATGGGCGTCGCGCGCGGCCCGCACCACTTCGCTTTCCGGGGCATCCGCACGGGCGTAGCGGATATTGTCGCGAATGGCGCGGTGGAAGACACCGGGCGATTGCGGCACTTCCGCGATGGCTTGATTGAGCGAATCCCAGCTGATCTCGGCGATGTTCTGGCCATCGACGAAAATCGCGCCCGCCTGCGGTTCGTATTGGCGGCGCATCAATTTCACCAGGGTGGATTTGCCGGCGCCCGAAGGACCGACCAGTCCCACCTTTTCACCCGCTTTAATATCGAGATTGAGATCCTCAAAGATGGGATGGCTGTCGGGATGGGCGAAGCGCACATGCCGGAACGAGATCGCGCCTTCGGTGATCTTGAGCGGCTTAGCGTTTTCGACATCGACGATTTCGTGATTCTGGCTGACCAATTCCAAGGCTTCGGTCAATGTGCCGACCTGCTCGAAATAATCGAGCATGCGGAAGGATAATTCCTGCACACCGCGCGCGATCTGGTTGCCGAGCAGAAAGACCATCATGAAATCGCCGGCGTTGGTGGCGCCGCTATACCAATCACGTGCGGTCACCAGCACCAATGTCAGCATGAACACGACCGTCGCCAGATGCATGAATATGCGCATGGCGACCAGAAAGCGGCGCAACCGGCGCGAAGCGTTCATCTCGTCGGCGAGAAAATGCGACAAAAAACGGCGCTCATAGGCGGCTTTGGCGAAGGCGCGGATCAAATCAGCGTTGGAGATCGCATCAACCAGCCGCCCGGTAGAAGTGGACACCTCGTCGGAAAACGCCTTCGACAATCGCACACAGCGTCGTGCCAGGGCGATCACGATGGAAAGATACAGTACCGTCCAGACGCCGAGGATCAGGGCATAAAGCGGCTGCGCCAGGAACATCAATACGGCCCCGATCAGCACGCTGCCCGTCACCCGCACTATTTCGAAGCAAACGATCTGCAAGATCGTAATTGCCGCTTGACCGGCCTGCTTGATCTTTTGGCCGAGCTTGCCGGCGAAATTGTCCTGAAAATAGCGGGGCGAATGGCCCAGCATATAAGAGAAAAGATATTTCTGCGACAGTGCGCGCATACGCGGACTGGTGCCGATATCCACCGCTTCGTAACCGCGATAAGCGATACCGGCCCCGAGCCACAACCCGGCGATCATTCCAATCCATGGCAGAACGGTCATGAAAGACAGATGATGTGCCCGCGCGGCAATCACTCCATTGACCAGATGGGAAAAGCCGAGCGGCGCAAAGGAATCCACCGTCGCTGCGAGAAGCGAGATGGCGATCAAGAAAGAAACGCGCCAGGCGAAATGCGACGTCACCAGAAACCAAATGAAGGCGAAGGGGTCCTTGGGCACGCGCGCGCTTGTCTGCGCCTCGGCCAAGGGCTCCGGCAGTGTCAGCACTTCGTCGGGGACGATATGACGGTTCACGTCGCGCAACTCTAAAAGGGCGCGAAGAATAGTCGGCGCGGCAACGAATGGAAGTGCACGAATGGAATTTCCGCTATGCGCGGCAATTCCCCAACAGTCGATACCTCAGGCTTCGGTGTTCTCGTACTCGACGCGCTCGGCGATGCGTGCGGACTTGCCGCGGCGGCCGCGCAGATAATAAAGCTTGGCGCGACGCACACGGCCTTTGCGGATGACGATCACGGAATTGACCAGCGGCGAATAGATCGGAAATACGCGTTCCACGCCTTCGCCATAGGAGATCTTGCGCACCGTGAAGCTCTCATTGATGCCTTCACCCTGGCGCGCGATGCAGACGCCTTCGAAGGCTTGCAGACGTTCGCGCGTCTTATTCTGCTTGGCCTTCTCGTCATAGGTGACGTCGACGACCTTGACGTTGACCTTCACGGTGTCACCGGGACGAAATTCGGGATGAGCCGTCGCGCGCAGGGCCTTCATTTGCTCGATTTCGAGCTCTTGGATCAGGTTCATCGTAATCTCCGTGCGCGGCGTGTTCTTAAGAGAAGGCGGGCCGTATAGCCTAGGCCTTCCCCTTTTCATAGAGGGTCCACAGGTCGGGGCGCCGCAGGCGCGTTAGGCGTTCTGCCTCGGCCTTGCGCCACTTGAAAATTTCCTTGTGATTTCCTTGGGTTAGAACCTCAGGGATGCCTCGGTCTTCCCAGCTTTGGGGACGCGTAAATTGCGGGTATTCCAAGAGGCCGGCGGCGAAGCTTTCGTCCTGTGGCGAGGCATCGTCGCCCAGCACCCCGGGGAGGAGGCGGACGGCCGCTTCCACCAGTGCCATAGCGGCAATTTCGCCTCCCGCCAGCACGAAATCGCCCAGTGAGATTTCTTCGATTCTGCGCGCCGCGATCACCCTTTCGTCCAATCCTTCAAAACGGCCGCAAACCAGGACAGCGCCGGGGCCGGCCGCCAACGTTTTGACGCGTGCTTGGGTCAGCGGCGCCCCGCGCGGAGAGAGATATATCAACGGGCGGCCGGCACGATCGACCGCGTCAATGGCCGCTGCCGCCACATCGGCGCGCATCACCATGCCGGGGCCGCCGCCTGCCGGCGTGTCGTCCACCGTGCGGTGCTTGCCGATTCCATGCTCGCGGATGTCGCGTACTTCGAGCGACCACAATTCCTTATCGCGCGCCTTGCCGACCAGCGATATCCCGAGCGCGCCCGGAAACATTTCCGGGAACAGCGTCAAGATCGTAACCGTCCATGGTATTGAACGTGTATCGGACACAATTGCCTCGCAAACCCGGCCACGAAGATCGCGGGAATCGCCGCAACAGACGCCGGTAAACGAGACTATCAGAAAAGGAATTGTCGTTCAGAAATTGGTCACAAATATCGACGCCTAGTCGACGATCGCGTCCGCGATTTGTTCGGCGCTGAGCGAGGCGCCCGTAAAATTGCTTTGGCGTAGGCTACCGTTTCTCAACTGCAAGGATCGCAGATCGGCAGCGACGAATTTTGCGTGATGCAAACAGGCGTCGCGGAAATTGACGCCGCGCAAATCGGCGCCTTCGAAGCTGGCCCCGCGGAGATCGGCACCCTCGAAATCGGCACCTTGAAGTTCGGTGCAGGACAAATCGACGCCAACCGCAATGGCCCGGCGCGCCGAGATCGCCGTCAATTTGAAACGGCCGATACTATCTGCGAGCGGCCGCAAATCCTTGTCGTCCAAAACGGCGGGCGCACCCGCACGTGCGTCGGATTCGACCCAACGTTGATGGACTTGAAGTTTGACAAGCAGATTGGCCCGTTCGGCCACGGCCTCTAGAGACGGCGGGAAAAGGCAATGCGCAAGCGCAGACGCCGGTACCCGAAGTTCGCTCAGATCGACATCGGTAAATGCCGTACGCTCGAAGGTTGCGCCGCTAAGACTCGCACCTCTGAATTTGGTGGCATGAATGACCGCGCCATTGAAATTTGCGCCTTTGAGATTCGAGCCTTCAAGCGAGGCTCCGCGCAGGGAACAGAAACTGAAATCGACGCCGGTTGCCGAACCATTGCGATCGATCACATCCCCGGCCCCCCACCGCCCGAGCGGCGCGAGCCTGCCGGCGCGAAAATCGACATGATCCAGAATGGCCTGAGACAAATTGCTGCCGTTCAGCGTCGTGCCGCGCATGTCAGCGTGACTGAAATCGCCGCAGCGTCCGTCGATATTGCGCAAATCCGTGCAGTACAGATTCGCGCGTTGAAAATTCGCAAATCTCAGATTGGCGCCATAAAATACGGATCCAGAGAAATCTGAGCCCGCTAGCTTGCAATTTGCCAAATCCACACCGGTCAGATTACCCGAAAACAATTTCGCGCATTTTCCCCCGGCTGCGCCCGCCAGAAACAACTCGTGCGCACGTACGAGCTTTCCGAGTTCGTCGCGCGTAAGAGCCGGCCTTTGATCTCCTGCGATGATGGGCTTCATTTCCGTCATTGGCGTTCCATCTTCGAGAGGACGGGCCGTCGGCAGCGTCAGCTGCTGCCCAATTGGGTATCTGTTATATCCTGACAATCGACAACGCTCGAAAGCGAGCCAAACTGAAAATGCGACAGGACTTTTTCGAGTCCCGCGAAAACCCGATTCGCTTCGTCCGGCGATAGCTCGACGCTGCCGGGCGCCATTAGCCTTACGGCCTTCACGTGCACGACGATGGGCGCCGCTTCGAACAAACCGGCGATCAACATTCCGTCGGTCAAATCGCACAAACTGCGCGCGGCGATATCGAGCCGCTCATAGCAGAACATGCCGGCGAGTGTGACGATCTGATCGCCATGGCGCAGAATGGCGCGCAACTCCTCTTCGCTAAGCCGGCTATTGGGATGGGGAGCATACACGATCGTTTCGGTCGCCTCGATCGCTTTGGCAATCATGCTGTCGCTGTCCGCGCGAGCGGATTCGATGTTCTTCAGCGCCCCATTGACAGCGGACTCTTGCGTGATACCGCCGGCGCGCGCGGCCAACTCCGCAAAACGAGTTTTTGGAAAGTGAATCTTTCTCATCATGCCACCCGGTTGGCCTGTTGTGTAATCTTCGACAGCAGTGTTGACGTTTCGGCATCTTCGGCCGACGTATCGTGCACCAGCGTCGGATCGTCCAGATCACGTTTGAATTTGCCGTCCGGCGGTTCAATCGTTCGAAACCGCCGATCGGGACCGATGAAATTGTCCGATTCGATGAATGGGCGCGCGGATCGCGCGATCCACAACATGCGATCGAACAAGGCTTTTGGTGACACGGGTTTTCTTACGACGAGGTTTGCGCCGCTGTCGCGTGCCAAGGCGATAGTCCTGAGCTGTGTATAACCGGTAAGAACGATGACGGGGACGAAGCGGACAGGACCCTTCAGCCGGCGAATCCAACGGATGAGCTCTACGCTCGACATATCTGGAAGAACAGCTTCGATGAGACAGATATCGGGGCATTGATGCTGGAGGTGGGCCTTGGCAGCAGCCCCTTGGCTAACTTGCGTGGGCGTTTCCATTTCAAAGCCGCGCAGCATCTGTGCCACGAGACCGCGGGTATAGGCCTCGCTATCCACCAGAAGGCTGGTAACGCTTCGCAGGTTTATCCGCGTGTAGCTCATAACAAACGTGTTCCCGACCGCAATTCCCAGTGCGGCTTCCCGAATAGGTAGAATAGCGGAATTCTCGTTAACTATCCGTTGCGCGAGGGGGAGACGGACCCTTGATAATGATTTTGTCCGAGATATTCCAAGGCGTTCTCCCGGGATACGCTGGGGCAACTAAGGGGGCTAAAGCTCAAGTTTGAAACCTTCATGGCTCTGATGAAAGCCGAGGCGACGATAGAAGAGATGTGCCCGCGGGCGCCGTTTGTCCGAAGTGAGCTGGACGACGCTGCATCCCGCGCTTTTTGCTTCCTGTATCGCACGGCAGATGAGCGCCGAGCCGATGCCCTTGCCGCGCACCGTGGATTTCACGCGCACGCCTTCGATCTGCGCGCGGGTTGCACCGCGCCGCGTCAAGCCCGGAATGAAAGTGAGTTGAAGAACGCCGACAATTTCGCCGCCGCTTTCGGCCAACAGCAGACGATTGAAAGTGGAACGCATCATGTCGGCAAAGGCTTTGCCGTATTCGGGCGCGACTAGCGATGCACTGTGTTCGCGGTGTCCGGCGATGTCGTCGTCCGCCAACATCCCCACCACGACTGGAAGATCCGCTTCCTCTGCAAACCTGTAAGTCAGTTCGCTCATTCGATGTTATCTCCGGCATCGTCTTCTTCCGGCACCGCGACGACCAGGCGGCCCAGTTTCATATCGATCTCGGGCACATTTGCGCGTGTAAAAGCAATGAGCACTTCGTCGCCGTCGTCTCGCGCAATAACCAATACATCCGAGGCCCCATAATTATGGATCGCGGCGACTTTGCCCAGATGGCGGCCGAGCGTATCCACCGCCGACAATCCAATGAGATCGGCGTGGTAGAATTCCTCGGTATCGGTGGCCGGCAATACGTCTCGCGCGACAAAAAGTTCCAGGCCTTTCAGTTTCTCGGCCGCGCTGCGGTCCGCGACTTCGCGAAACGACGCCACCGCTTCGCCATTCTTACCCGCACGCAAGGCCGAGATCGTAAATACCCGTCCGTCCTTGGTGTGCAGCGGGCCATAGGCCCCAAGCTTGTCGGGCGTTGCGGTAACGGTTTTGAGCCGCACCTCGCCCTTCAGCCCGTGCACGCCGATGATCGCGGCAAGAAGCACCTCGCGCGTGCTTCGAGGCGCGGCCGTCATGGTGAGGTGCTCCGCGTAGCGGAGCCTCGAACCACGGCCGCGCGCTTCAGCGTGACGCACAAAGTTGCAGACCCTACGATGCCGCTGGCGGTGCTGCGGCTGCCTTCGCCGCCGCTGCGGCACGTTCCTGCGCCTTCTTCTTCGGCTTGGCTTTTTCGGGATTGTTGCGAACCAGCGGTTTCAGCACACCGGCCTTGGCCAGGAAGCGATGGACTCGGTCCGACGCCGTGGCGCCCTTCTTGATCCATTCCTTGGCTTTATCGACGTCGAGCTTCACGCGATCGGCGTGATCCTTGGGCAACAGCGGATTGTAGAAGCCGATCTTCTCGATGAAGCGGCCGTCGCGCGGCATGCGCGAATCCGCGATGACGATGGAATAATGCGGGCGCTTCTTGGTGCCGCCGCGTGCCAGTCTGATTTTCAAAGCCATATCGTTCGTTCCTTTCAACTTTACAAAAAACGTTTGGGTTCGCCCCCCACCCGCCCGGCTCAGCGATCGCTTCGCCGGACGACCTCCCCACAAGGGGGAGGTGAATCCTTATCTGCGCCCCGGAAAAATTCCCGGCGGCATTCCGCCCATACCCGGCATACCGGGCATCGAAGGCATCCGTCCGCCTTTGCCCATCTTCTTCATCATGTCGGACATCTGGCGGTGCATCTTCAAAAGTTTGTTGACGTCGCTCACTTCGACACCCGATCCGGCCGCAATACGCTTGCGGCGCGAGCCGTTGATGAGATCGGGATCGGCGCGTTCTTTCTTGGTCATCGAAGAGATGATCGCTTCCTGGCGGGTAAGGATCTTGTCGTCGAGGCCGGCGGCATCGAGCTGGTCCTTCACCTTGCCGACGCCGGGCAGCATCGACAGCATGCCCTTCATGCCGCCGAGCTTTTTCATCTGGCGCAATTGATCGGCGAGATCGTCCATGTCGAACGAGCCCTTGCGCATCTTGGCCGCAAGCTTCTCGGCCTTTTCTTTGTCGATGGTCTCGGCGGCCTTCTCCACCAGCGAAACGACATCGCCCATATCCAGAATGCGCGCGGCAACGCGAGCGGGATGGAAGGCTTCCAGCGCATCGAGCTTTTCGCCGAGGCCGAGGAACTTGATCGGCGCGCCGGTGACGGCTCGCATCGATAGTGCCGCCCCGCCCCGCGCATCGCCGTCGGCACGCGTCAGGATGATACCGGAAAGCGGCACGCGAGTATGAAAGGATTTGGCAATATTCACCGCATCCTGACCCGTCAAACTATCGGCGACCAGCAAGGTCTCGTGCGGTTTGGTGGCATCTCGCACCGCGGCGATCTCGAGCATCAATTGCTCGTCGACATGCTGGCGGCCTGCGGTGTCGAGGATCAGCACGTCGTAACCGCCGACCCGCGCCGAGGCTAAGGCGCGTTTGGCGATCTCGAGCGGGCCCTGGCCGGCAACTACGGGAAGTGTGGCGACACCCGCTTGCTCGCCGAGGATTTTCAACTGCTCCATGGCGGCGGGACGGTTGACGTCGAGCGAAGCCATCAGCACGCGCTTTTTCTCGCGCGTCTGCAGCATGAGCGCGAGTTTGGCGGAGGTTGTGGTCTTGCCCGAGCCTTGCAGCCCGACCATCAAGATGGGCGCCGGTGCGCTGCCAAGGTTTAGCGCCGCATTGTCGCTGCCCAGCGTATCGACCAACTGATCGTGAACGATCTTGACGACTTGCTGGCCGGGCTGGACCGAGCGGATGACGTTCTCGCCGATGGCCTTGGGGCGGACCTTGGCGATGAAATCGTCAATGACGCCGAGCGCCACATCGGCTTCCACCAGTGCTGTACGCACTTCGGCCAGCGCCGCATCGACATCGGATTCCGATAGCGCACCGCGTCCGCGCAGCCTGTCGAACACACCGCCGAGGCGGGATTGCAAAGAGTCGAACATGCACCACCACATTCGTCCCCTGCGAGCGGGGGAGGAAAACCAAACACCAACGGCCCCAGGGGGCGCGACGCGCTGCCTGGGGGCGATCCCAGGCGCCGGGCCCGGGACCGGAAAGGCCTAAGGTCTTTCCGGAAGAGGGCGGGTTTTAGGATGGGGCGAGAGGCGAGTCAAATTGCCCGCTAGTGCTCCAGTTTTTTCACGTTTCTGTCGTCGAATTGAACCGTCAAAAATGACTTTTCCATGGCTGATCGCCCTTCCGGCGTCGCAGCCGTGCCATAGAGGTCAAGGGCTTCCCATGTTCCAGGATAGTCGTAGTGGTAAATCGCGTTGCGAATGAACAAGTGCGAATAAAACAATTTGCGACCGCGGCCGTCATCGAATTGCTCGCGTTGAATAAGCCCTGATCTTGCGTCGATGACCACATGTTCTTCCGAATAGTTGGCGTCGCGTTTCATTTCAGCGGGATCTTCCGGATAGTAACCGAGATAGAACCGGAGTGTGAAATCAGAATTGACAAACTCCCCGGCCGTCCAATCGATAGCTTCAAGTTCATGATATTGCGTTCCGGCTGGAGCATAGAGGCTGAACCCCTGCCTTGTATCGATCCACATCCACCCTGCCGGAGCTTCTATTTTCTTTGGAGAAACTTCAATGAGATGCTGTTTTTCAGGGAGCGAAATGTCGTCAAATTGCCGTTGAGAATGGAAAATTAAAATCGAGACGCCGCCACCAAGGATTAGCGCAAAAACAGCTGCAGCGATTTTTGAAAGAACCCCTCGCATGCGGTCAGTATAAACCGTAATCCCGGCGCCGGCTCTCCTATTTGCACTGATCGAAAGGGAATCAATCGCAACAATTTTCAATAGACTTGTCTCAAATGCCACCACCAATTTTTGCGCCGCGCAAAGAATTGCCGACCACAATCGCTCTCATGAGCAACGTGATGAGCATTGCCGCTATAGGCCTTCAAACGAGTGCGGCCAACTTCAACATTGCGGCCATCAAGGCCGTCAAAGCTGCGACGCCGGGTTCGCCATCGGCCGACGAATTGCCGAGTGCCATCGTCGACGAAACGACGGCGAGCATCGCCTTCAAAACGAATCTCGACGTCCTCAAAACGGCGGATTCGATGACGAAGCGGTTGCTGGATGTGACAGTGTAGGCGCTACTCCGCCAACCCCAATTCCCGCGCCAGATAGACGAAGGACAGTGCCCACATTTCAGCGGCTTGCTTGTGATTGGCGGCGGCGGCATGGCCGCCGTCGGTGTTTTCATAGAACATAACGCTGTGACCCTGCTCCATCATCCGCGCAGCCATCTTGCGCGCATGCACCGGCGTGACACGATCGTCGCTGGTGGCGGTGACGAAAAACACCGGCGGATATTTTTTCTTGGCGCTGACGTTCTGATACGGCGAATAGGTGCGGATATAGGTGGCCATTTTGGGATCGGCGGGATCGCCATACTCGGCCTCCCACGATGCACCCGCCCCGATATGGGTGTAGCGGATCATGTCAATCAGGGGCACCTGACAGACTACTGCGCCGAGCAATTTGGGATGCTGTGTCATGACGGTGGAAACCAAAAGCCCGCCATTCGAGCCACCCATAATGCCGAGCTGTGCCGGCGTCGTGATGTGGCGCTTCTCGATATCCGCCGCAACCGCCGCGAAATCGTCAAACGCGCGCTGGCGGTGATATTTCAGCGCCGCCTCATGCCAGCCCGGCCCGAACTCGCCGCCGCCACGGATATTGGCGAGCACATAGACCCCGCCCTTGGTCAGCCACAGCTTTCCGAAATTCGCCGAATAGGATGGGTTCATCGAAATTTCGAAGCCGCCATAACCGTAAAGCACCGTCGGCGCCGGACCCTTGGTGTTCTTCCCGCGCACTACAAAATAGGGAATCTTGGTGCCATCCTTCGAGGTGGCTTCGAACTGTTCGGTTGTCAGTCCCGATGCATCGAAGCGCGCGGGCAATGCTTTGATCTCGATCGGCTTGTCGTCGCCGTTATCCGCATAAAGCGTCGATGGCTTCAGGAAACTCTCGAAACTGAAATAGGCTTCCGGCCCATAATCGTTGGTCGAGATAATGTGCGTCGAGCCGCCGGGGGGCAGATCGAGCTTGCTATCGCTCCACTTGCCATCGCCAAATCGGAAGACATGAATGGAGCCAACCACATTGTCATAAATCGAGGCATAGACCGCGTCGCGTCCGGCTGAGACTTCTTCGATCGAGGAACGCGGGCTTGGTGTGTAGAGAACCGTAACGCTCAGCGGCTTCTGGGCAGTCAATTCGCCGTCAATCGCAAATGCGATCAGCGATCCTTTGGCAATTTTCTTGCCACCCCAGGGATTTTCCCAGTCGTCTCGCAAGGTGAATAAGAGATGGCCCCTGTAGAGTCCCTGCAACTGGGCAGACAATGGCACAGGCACCTTGGCCCAAGGCCCATCGCTACTTGGAACGTAATACTCCGCCTCGAAGAAACTGGGCGCCCGAACGATTATCTGGATCGCTTCATCGCCATTGCGCAACACGGTCGGTGAGACGGCGACGTCTGTATCCTTTCCTTCGACGAGTGTAATCGCGTCTTCAATCTTCTCGCCGCGATGCCATACTTTAGCGATACGCGGATAGCCGGAACTCGTAAGCGAACCCGGTCCAAAATCAGTGCCAAAATACACTTTGTTGTCGTCGCCGATGGCGACATCGGACTTCGCCTCCTTCAGATAGAACCCATCCTTGAGGAAGCTCTTCGCCTTCAGATCGAACTCGCGCACCACCACGGCGTCGCCGCCGCCGCGAGACAGGTTCACAAGACAGCGCGTGAGCGTGGGCGAGCATTGCGCGCCCTTCCACACCCAATTCTCTTTCTCATCGGCGGCGAGCTTGTCGACGTCGAGCAGCGTTTCCCAGTTCGGCGCGGGGTTCGCGTAGTCCGCGACGGTCGTACGCCGCCACAAGCCTTTGGGATGCTCGGCGTCCTGCCAGAAATTGAAGACATATTGGTGATCGAGACTGCCATAAGGTATGCGATCGGTCGCATCGAGCACCTTAAGGATCGCGTCGTAGTTCCGCTGATAGCGCGGATCGGCTTTGAGTACGTCCAGTGATTTCGCGTTCTGTTCCTTGACCCAGGCGAGCGGCTTTTCGCCATGGATTTCCTCGAGCCAGATATAGGGGTCTTCCATGGGTTTTCCCTTCGGGGCTGCAAAAGCGGCGGAGGCGGCAAGCAGTCCCATCAGCAATACGGCAAAACGGCGCATTCATCCCTCCCAGCAAGCGGGAAAGTTGACCGGATACAGGGCGGTTCGGTCAACCGGGCACTGGTGGGGGATCAAGTCACAGCCTATATAGGCCCGTCATGACACCGTTCCTCAAAATGCACGGCCTGGGCAATGATTTCGTCGTCTTCGACGCGCGAAAACAAGCGCTTGCGCTCGACGCGGCCACAGCCCGCGCCGTGGCGGACCGAAGGCTGGGCATCGGTTGCGATCAGATAATTGTGATCGCGCGCGGAAACGATGAGGCCGACGCCGTGATGCGCATTCGCAACGCCGATGGCGGCGAAGTCGAATCTTGCGGCAACGCGGCGCGCTGCGTGGCGCAACTCTTGATGGCAGAACTCGAACTCGATCAGGTTCGCATCGATACGTTGGGCGGTCTTTTGCTGTGCACCGACGCCGGGGGTGGATTGGTCACGGTCGATTTGGGCGCGCCAATCCTGACCTGGGACAAAGTCCCCCTCGCCCGACCTGCCGATACCAACAGCTTCGCGCTGAACGTCGACGGAACGGCCCATATCGTGTCGGCTGTCTCCGTCGGCAATCCCCATTGCATATTGTTCGTGGACGATGCGGAAGCTGCCCCTGTGGCAAGCCTAGGCCCGCGCATCGAAACCCATCCCATGTTTCCCAATCGCACCAATGTCGAATTTGTGACCGTGCGCGACCGCGCTCATCTGCGGATGCGGGTATGGGAGCGCGGTGTAGGCATCACACGCGCCTGCGGAACGGGCACCTGTGCGGCGGCGGTGGCGGCGCACCGGCGCGATTTGACGGACGACAAAGTCGAAGTGGAGCTGGATGGCGGCGTGCTCGCCATAGAATTGGGCGAAAGCGACGGCCATATCCTGATGACGGGACCGTCGAGCTTGGCATTTCGGGGCGAGGTCGATCTTACGGCGCTTTCCGCATGAGCGCCGAAATCATCACCTTTGGTTGCCGGTTGAACGCCTATGAGTCCGAGGCGATCCGCGCCCGTGCCGCCGAAGCGGGGCTCTGCGATGCGGTCATCGTCAACACCTGCGCCGTGACGGCGGAAGCCGTGCGCCAATCGCGGCAGGAAATTCGGAAGTTGCGCCGCGCACGCCCCGGGGCACGGATCATCGTCACCGGCTGCGCCGCTCAGACCGAGCCGGAAACCTATGCCACGATGAGCGAAGTGGATCTGGTGCTGGGCAACCGCGAAAAGCTGGACGCGCAAAGCTATTCCGCGTTCGGCATCGAAGAGCGTGTGCGCGTCAACGACATCATGAGCGTGAAGGAAACGGCGTCGCAATTTGTGGAAAGTTTCGACGGCAAGAGCCGCGCCTTCCTGCAAGTGCAAAACGGCTGCGACCATCGCTGCACGTTTTGCATTATCCCCTATGGCCGCGGCAACTCGCGAAGCGTCGGCGCCGGCGCCGTGGTGGAGGAAGCGCGGCATCTGGTCGAAAAAGGTTTCGGCGAAATCGTGCTGACCGGTGTGGACCTTACCTCTTATGGCGCTGACCTGCCGGGCACGCCGAGCTTGGGTTCGCTTGTGCGAAAAATCCTCAAACTGGTACCCGAACTGAGGCGTCTGCGCCTGTCGTCCATCGATTCCATCGAAGCCGATGGGGAATTGATGCAAGCGATCGCGGAGGAAGAACGGCTCATGCCCCATTTCCACCTTTCGGTGCAATCGGGCGATGACATGATTCTCAAGCGCATGAAGCGCCGTCATGGGCGCGCGCATACCATTCAATTCTGCGATGAAGTTCGCCGAATGCGCCCCGATGCTGCATTCGGCGCCGATTTGATCGCCGGGTTCCCTACGGAAACTGAAGAGATGTTCGCCAATACGCTTAAATTAGTGGACGAAGCCGGGCTCTCAATGTTGCATGTATTTCCCTTCAGTGCGCGCAAAGGGACACCGGCGGCGCGCATGCCGCAGATTTCTCGCGCTGTCGCCAAAGAACGTGCTGCGCGATTGCGTGCGAAAGGCGCCGCGGCCCTGACCAAACACTTTGCCCACCTTGTCGGACGCGAAACGGAATTATTGATCGAGAAGCCGGGACTCGGCCGCACGCCGTGCTTTGCGTCCGTACGTTTTGCGGCCAGCGGCCCGCCGGAAGGTTTTGTGCGGGTCCGCATCACTGGGGTCGCGCAGGATTATCTGACGGCAGATATCGCATGAGGGAGTTCGGTGCACCGCCCCCGCCGCCGACATTTTTCGAGCGGCTGAAAGAAGGTTTGGCGAAAAGCGCGGGCACGCTGGGGCTCGGCGATATCCTCAAGAAAAAGCTCGACGCTGACACGGTGCAGGCGCTCGAAGAAGCATTGATCCGTGCCGATCTGGGCGCCAAGACCGCGCACGAGATCGCGCAAGCTGTGGCAAAAGGACGTTACGACGAGGATATATCGCCGTCAGAATTGCGTTCGGTTTTGGCAAACGAAATTGCGCGCGTATTGAAGCCCGTCGAGAGCCCATTTGCGCCCGACCCCACAAAAAAACCATTCGTCGTCCTGGTGGCGGGTGTCAACGGGACCGGCAAAACCACGACGATCGGAAAGATCGCGGCCAAAATGACAAAAAACGGGAAGAAGGTGGTGTTGGCCGCCGGCGACACATTTAGGGCTGCGGCCATCGAACAATTGCAGATTTGGGGCAAGCGCGCCGGAGCCACTGTCGTTTCGCGTGCAACCGGAGCGGATGCCGCGGGACTGGCGTTCGATGCCCTTGCTCAGGCGCGGCTCGTGGACGCCGATATCCTGCTGATCGATACCGCGGGTCGATTGCAAAACAAAACAGGCTTGATGGCGGAACTCGAGAAAATCGCCCGCGTGATCAAGAAGGTCGACCCCGAAGCGCCACATGCGGTGCTGCTGGTGCTCGACGCAACCACGGGTCAAAATGCGATCGCGCAGGTGGAAGCCTTCGCCGCGTCGGTTCCTTTGACAGGACTTATCATGACAAAGTTGGACGGCAGCGCCAAGGGCGGCATTCTGGTTGCATTGGCGGCCAGATTTGGTCTGCCGGTTCATTTCATCGGCGTGGGCGAGAGCGAAGATGATCTACAACCTTTCGCTGCGGATAGTTTTGCCAAAGCGCTGACGGGGGCCGCATGAATCCGCAACTGAGACGCTTTGCCCTCGACTTCGGGCCGTTGCTGTTGTTTCTTATCGCCTACAAATTCTTCAACCTTTATGTGGCGACCGCGACTGTAATGGCCGGAGCCTGTGCCGCTTTGGGCATTGGCTATTGGATAGACCGGAAAGTTCATCCGGTTCCGCTCGCGACGGTTGTCCTATTGGCCGTGTTCGGCGGCCTGACACTCTATCTTCAGAATGAGATTTTCATCAAAATGAAGCCAACCATGATCTACGCGCTGCTAGGTGCGGTGTTGATTGGCGGCCAATACTTCAACCGGCCGGTCACAAAAGCCATTCTCGGCATGGCAGTGACGCTCGACGATGCCGGCTGGCGCGGACTTACATGGCGTTTCGGTGGCTTCTTTTTCGGAATGGCGGTCCTCAACGAATTGATCTGGCGGAATTTTTCCAGCGACGTATGGGTGACGTACCATGTGTTCGGCGCCTCAGCATTGACGCTTTTGTTCGGAATTTGCCAGGCTCCGTATCTCCTCAAACATCAAATCGAAAGCGGAACGCCGCGCACCGACTAGGCATAGTTGGGCCTAAGCTTATAGACGTCACTGATTGAATTGTACACCGCCTCGCATAACGTTCCGTGCGAAGACAATACGAGACAAAAAGTCTGAACTAAGATTTCTGGATTGCCAGCCCCCACGCAAACGCGTTAGAGACAGTTGTCGGCGGACGCACTGATGTTTGCTCTTCCTTGTGCATACAAAACAATTTATGGTCCGGCGTCATCTGGGAGCGTTTTCGAAAATCGAGCGGATGCGTAAAGTCTGCCATTGCTAGTTTGAACGGGCGGGGTGTTCCATGAAAGGCCAACGCAGACCGAACGGCGGCTTCGATCGCGCAGAAGCGCCCTCACATCTTATTCGGCGTTGCCATCAATATTTCAGCGATCTCTATGCGCACGAACCCGGTTCCAGCGAATTGACCACGCAACAATTCACTGTGCTCGCCGCGCTCGAGAACAACGAGGGCGTGAGCCAGACGGCGCTTGTCGAGATGACGGGTATCGACCGTTCTACCTTGGCCGAGATGGTGCGCCGAATGCTGGAGCGCGGTCTTCTGTCGCGCGAGCGCACGGAAGAAGATGCTCGCGCCAATGCGGTCGCCATCACGAACAACGGCCGCAAAGCGCTAAAATCGGCACGAACCGCCGCGGACCGAGCGGAAAAGCGGTTTTTGGAAGCTCTTCCGCCTTCCGAGCGCAGCAAATTCATCAAATCGCTGGTGGCGATCGCGACGGCCGGTGACGCGTTTGCAACCAACGGGGCCAGCAAGCCGCGGGTTAAGACGCGCCGGCGCAGAAACTAGGGCTTCCGCCCGGCTCTTCCTAAACGCGGATATCGACCTGCAATCCCAAGGGCGTGAATGTTGCCGACATAGAAGGCGTTGAAGCTGGTGCGGCCTGGGCGGGCGGCTGAGCCGCCTGTTTGAAAGACAGCGGTTCGAATGCGGTCTTTTTTTCGTTCGCCAGAGCGGCGGCAAACACACCGGCTTCCGGGCGCGGCGGAGCGGCTTTGGCCGCTTGCTGCGAAGCAATAAGGATATTTGCGGCGCTGATCTGCATAGCACCGAAGAATCTCAGATATTGGTTTCCGAAAGCTGAAGACGGGCCAGCGCTCGCTTGGCCTTGCGGTAGGCCGAAAGCGTAAAGAATGTGACCGCACCCAGCCCTAGCAGGCTGACCCCATAGGCGCTCCACACATAGGCCCCATAGCCACCTTGCGCGATAAAATCGCTCATACGTCCCCCGACAACATCAGCGCACGAACCCGGCGATTTACAATCTCCGTCCGAATGCGCACAATCCATAGGCTGTAAAACAGCAGCGTATAGCCCAGCGCCATCAGAAACAGCGGCCATAAAAAAACCGCGGAGATCGTTGGGCCGCCTTTGCGCAGAATGCTTTCGCCCTGATGCAGCGTCGTCCACCAATCCACCGAGAACTCGATGATCGGCAAATTGACGGCGCCGACGATTGCCAGGATCGCGCAAGCGCGCGCGGCACGGGTTTCGTCTTCGATGGCGCCACTGAGCGCGATGTAACCAAGATAAAGAAACAGCAGCAACAGGAACGAGGTCAGCCGTCCGTCCCAGACCCACCAGGCACCCCACATCGGTCTGCCCCACAGCGAACCCGTCACCAGACCCAGCGCCGTGAATACGGCACCAAGCGGCGCGGCGGTGCGCGCGGCCACATCCGCCAAAGGATGGCGGTTGACCAAGCCGATGATCGAAGCCAGCGCCATCAAGCCATAAGCCATCATGGCGCACCAAGCGGCCGGCACATGAACGAACATCATCCGCACCGTCGTGCCCTGCTGATAATCGGGCGGTGCGTTGAAGCCAAGAAACAAGCCGGCCCCCAGCGCTAGCGCGGCCCCGCCCGCGAGCCAGGGCAAAAATGCGCCGCTCACATCCATGAAACGCTTGGGGTTGGCAAATTCGAATATTCTGCTGAACATTCTGCCCCTCTATGCGATTGAGCCGCATGCGGCAATTGCGGCTTTCACGTAGCCAGATTGAGACGCACGGACGCTGCCGCTGCGAAGGGCGACAGCAATACGGCCACCAACGAAAATGCCGTAAGGAAAAGAAAGGCTCCATTCTCCATGGCGTCAAGCGCCGCGAGCACCATGCCACTTCCGAAGATCACGGCGGGCGCCAAGAGCGGCAACACAATCAGGGGTAGGATTAGCCCGCCGCGGCGAATGGACAGCGTCAGCGCCGCGCCGACTGCGCCAATGGCACTGACAGCTGGCGTTCCCACCAATAGCGACAACAGCAACGCCCCCGTTCCTTTGGCCGACAGATCGAATAACACCGCCAGTAAGGCGGACAAAGCCGTCAGCGGCAGTCCGGTAGTGAACCAATGGGCGGTGATCTTGGCGAGCGCGGTCGTTTCCAATGACAGCGGCGACAGCATGATGAGATCGAGGCTGCCGTCCTCAAAATCCGCTTGGAACAGCCGGTCGAGAGACAGCAACGCCGCCAACACCGCAGCGACCCACAACACGCCCCCCGCAATTCGCGCCAAAAGCCGCAAATCCGCACCCACGCCCAGCGGCACCAGCGTCGCCACGGCCGCGAAGAACGCCAATGCTAGCAACGCGCCACCGCCGCTGCGCATCGCCAAACGCACATCCCGCGATAGCAAAGCAAAAAATGGAGTCATCGCGCGCCGCCCAAATTCAACCTGCCGCAGGTGATGCCCAATGGATCATGGGTGGCTGCCAAGACGATGCCGCCGGCGGCGCAATGCTCCGTGACCGTGTCGGCGAGCAAGGCTTTGCCCGCGCTATCCAATGCTGCGAGCGGTTCGTCGAGCAACCAAAGCGGCCGATTGCTCAGCCGCAATCGCGCCAGCGCCAAGCGGCGTTTCTGACCGGCGGAAAGATATTGGCCGGGAAGATCGGCCAGCGGCATAAGCCCAAAGGCTTCCATCGCCGCGTCGGGATCGCTGGCGTTGTCGTAAAGCCGCGCCCAGAAGGCAAGCTGTTCGCGCACATGGAGCTGAGGTTTGACCGCGTCCTGATGGCTGAGCCAGCCGATGAACTTGCCGCGTTCTTCGGCGTCGCCGACAACCCCGTCCTTCGTCTGCAAGCGGATCGTTCCCGCAGCCGGCCGCAGAAAACCTGCGATCAGCCGCAATAGCGAGGTCTTGCCCGCCCCATTCGGTCCCTCCACCGACAGCGCTTGGCCCGCTTGCACAGCGACGTTCAAGGCGCGGAACAACACCCGATGCCCGCGGATACAGGACAAATCTTCGATATCGAGAGAAATCAGTGTGCCCAAAGCTCAATACATATGCTGGCCGCCATTGATCGACATGGTCGAGCCGGTGACGAATCCCGCATCGTCAGCAACGAGGAATAGCACGCCGCGTGCGATTTCGTCAGCCTTACCGAGGCGCCCCACAGGAATACGCGCCACGATCTTCTCCAACACATGTTCCGGCACGGCCGCCACCATATCGGTGTCGATATAGCCAGGCGCGATGGCATTGACGGTGATGCCTTTGGGGGCGCCTTCCTGGGCCAATGCTTTGGTGAATCCGTGGATCCCGGATTTGGCGGCGGCATAGTTCACTTGACCGTATTGGCCCGCCTGACCGTTGATCGAACCGATATTCACGACGCGCCCGAAACTGCGCGCCAGCATGCTTTCCCACACTGCTTTGCACATGTTGAAGCAACCGCCGAGATTGGTATCGAGCACGTGATCCCAGCCCGAGCGTTCCATGCGGCGCATGGTGCCGTCGCGGGTGACGCCCGCATTATTGACCAGCACATCGACCGGACCAAGTTCCGCCGCAACCTTTGTGGCGCCGGCGACGCATTGGTGAAAATCCGCGACGTCCCATTTGTACGCGGCAATGCCGGTCGCGGCTGTGAAGGCTTTGGCACGGTCGTCATTGCCGGCGTAATTGGCGGCGACCTTGTAGCCCGCCGCTTTCAATGCGACGCAGATCGCTTCGCCAATGCCGCGCGTCCCTCCCGTGACGATAGCCACTCGTTGCATGGTTCACTCCTGGATTTTTTTGCTTGCGTACTCGTAACCTGGGTGCGCGCGTGCTGTCGAGACGGAGAATCTTTTTGCTGCAGTGCATTATGGGCGACGCAATGTAAGCGTTGCGGATCGTTAAGACGTTCCGCACACGGCGCCTTGCCTTATTCGATGGAACGGAGCCGCGCGCCGTGACACACTCCTCCGCGGGCAGAAGGGACGCGGGTGGTTGCCGCGAAATGGGCAAATGCGGAAATCGTGGTTGGTGCTGTCCCTGGCATTGGCGGGATGCGGCCGACCGGTGTTGGGTACTGCAGAGCTGCCGAAATCCGGCACTGCCGACAACCGCGCGCAGCTGACCTATGGACTGTCCGTCGCGTATTTTCCGATCACGATCAAGCGCGACGACAAATGCACCGTCACGGCTTCGCTCGACAAAGCGGTATTCGTCCGCGATCCCAATTAAAATCTGCGGCTGGACTATTTTCATCATCCCTACACCAACGACAGCTTGTCCGTTCAAACCGATGATGTGGGATTGCTGACGGCTATCAACACGACCAGCGAAAATCAAACGCTAGCAATTGTCGATCAAGCCTTCGCGGTGGCTGCCCAAGCGGAGAAAGTGCCGCTTTTAAGAGCGACCTCCACGGCCGCGAATTGCACTGCTTTCAGCTTGACCATCATCTTCAATCCTCTGGAAAAATCGCAACGCGACACGCTGAACGATTGGATCGTCAGGAATGAAGGCGCTGCCAAAAAACGTTCATGTCGGTGATGTCACTTTGGTGGGCACCAATGAGGTGTATCGCGACACGTCTTGTCCGCCGGGCGGCTGTTCGCTGCCGTAGCCCGGTTATTGCCTCGACGCCGACAAGGCGAAAAACCAGCGCGTTTATTTCCGCAAGATGCGCAGCTTCGTGCCGCCAATCGTCGTGGAGAATGCCAACGCCGAAGTGGACCTATTCTTCCAGGCGCCAGATGCCGCGGTTTACGCCATTCCCATGCGACGCGACGATTTCGTGAAGTTCGACGTCAAGCTCACCTTCGATCACGGCGTGCTGACGGGCTATAGCTCCAACAATCCCAGCCAGGCACTGGCTGTGCTGCAAATTCCCAGCGATCTGATCAAAGACATCATCGGTTTGAACGCCTCCTCTTCGAGCATCACGAGCGGCGCAAAGTCGAACTGACTGGCGGCGGACCCCGCGCGCCGGCCCACCCTCACCTCACGCATCTTTGCTATCTACGGGCTGGTGCGGCCCGGTTCTGCTGCAGCTTCTTGATCGCCAGCATGATGTTGAGCCAATCGGCCATGCCGTCGTCATCGCCGGCCTGCTGCATCGCGACCACCTTACCGGCGGCGACTTCAGCAGCTTTCTCGCCTTAGCTTTTTATGAGCTGGCCGGCGGAGCGTAAGATATCGGATTCTTCCATGGCGTCGGTATAGCACAGGCGGAAGAACAGCGGCCCCCTCATCCGCCTTCGCTCCTTCGGAGCTACGGCGCGACGGGCCCTGCCCTGTTCCCCGATCGGAGTGAGGGATTCCGCGTCCCAAATTTGGGCGTTCTCATCGCGCCGGGGCTGCGTATATTCCGAATCTCCACAAAGATCCTACGGAATGGCAGCATCTTGCGTGGAATCATGAACTGGACACGGAATGACGTATCCGAACTTGCTCAAGATCGGCTTGGCTGTTGGCTTTTTTAATCTCTTTGCCCTCGCCATCAGAAGTCAGATTTTTGGCGATGCCTCGGCCAACGCGCATTGGTACGCCTTTAGTCTGATCGCGACGTTCCCCGTCGCCATCCTCTGTGCCTGGCTGATGTCCAAGGCGCAGCGAAACTGGAGTTGAGGCGAGCCCCCTCCACGCCTCCGCCCCACGCCGTTTAGGAACGGCGTGGGGTGTCTTCGTCGCTCATAAAACGCAAGGACGAGTACCCAGGGCGCTCCCCCCATTGCACTGAGTAGATTCCGACACTTCCCGGCGAAACCTTTTAGCCCGACTATCCGTTGATCTCTTCGGGTCTTATTGGGTCGCGCTATGTCCGCTTTCATGCTTTACGTTGCCGGATTCATCGTCTTGCTGGGCGGTCTCGTCTATGCGGCGTTTCTGCTCCACGTCCCGCATACCTGGATCGGCGTCGGCACACTCGTCATCATCGGCTTCGGGATCATGTCGGCGGTATCGCACACCAAGCAGCGCGATCCCCCGAGCGAACCTCCGCGCGCCTAGGCGAACCTGCGCCTAAGCGGGACGGTGAGCTCGATACCTAGCCCTTCGCGCCCCAACATGGGCATTGCTGCAGACGCGCGGAATATGCCGCGCCTGCGAGTGAACTGCGGGTATGAGAAAATACCTTTCATAATCAATTGTTTAATTGATACAATAGGCGGCAGGCCCTGCTGCACCTGCGCAAAATCGCTGGACACGGTAGAAATTGTCATGTTGAGCTTAAGGGCGGAACGCCCGTCAGAGGCGCGGACATATAACTGGGGCGGGATAAACGTGGCGGAAGACACATCCAAATTGGAAGCTCCGGTCGTCATCAAGAAATACGCCAACCGGCGGCTCTACAACACCCAAACCTCGAGCTATGTGACGCTCGATCATCTGTGCGAAATGGTCAAACAGGGCACAGAATTCGAGGTCCATGACGCGCGCACCGGCGAAGACATCACCCGTTCGGTGCTGACCCAAATCATTTTCGAAGAAGAGGCTAAGGGCACTAGCCTGCTGCCCATCCGCTTCTTGCGCCAGATCATTCGTCTTTATGGTGACAGCATGCAGGCCTTTGTGCCGGGCTATCTCGACATGTCGATGGAGAGCTTCACCAAGAACCAGGAAGCGATGCGCAACCGCATCGCCGAAGCGTTCGGCGGCGGCAGCCAGACTTTGGAAAATCTGACGCGGCAGAACTTCGCCATGTTCGAGCGCGCCATGCAGATGTTCTCGCCCTTCACGCCGCGCCGCGCCGGCGAAGAGGAACCGCGGGCCAACGGCACCGCCGACAGCAAGGCCTCGGAGGACATCAGCGATCTGAAGAGCGAGATTGAGGCGATGCGTCAGCAGCTCGCCGAACTCAGCCAGCAGCGGAAATAGCCGCTAATCCCATTCCGGCTTAAGCACGGGCGCGCCAAAATAGAAACCTTGAAAATGGTCGACGCCGAAGCTGGTGAGCAATAGGGCGTCTTCCTCGGAGCCCACCCATTCCGCCGTCGTCTTCAGCCTGAAGCTCTTGGCGAGGTCGACGAGCGTGCGCACAAAAATCTGGTTCTCGGGCGAAGAAGACAACCCCGCCACATAGGTACCGTCGATCTTGACCGTGTCGATGCGCAGCATCTGCAGATTGCGGAACGAGGTGTAGCCGGCGCCGAAATCGTCGATCGCCACACGGCAGCCCATTTCGCGCAATTGCGAGACAAATTGCGCGTTCTCTTCGAAATGATGCAGTGCTGCGGTTTCGGTCAGCTCGACGACCAAGCGATTGGCAATGACGGAATTGACCCGCACATACTCGACGAAGGATTGCAGCCAGGCGGCATCGCAGGACGTCGTGCCCGAGACGTTGACGCTCAGCGTGATGTCTTTATGGGCCTTGAGCCGGGCGACCGTCATTTCCAGGGCATGGCGGTCGACCAGCCGGACCAAACCCAATTGTTCCGCGGCCGGGATGAATTGGCTTGCCGGCGCAATGGAACCGTCCTCGCGCCGCATGCGCAGCAGGCATTCATATTCGACGATCTCACGCGTATGAGCATCGATGATCGGCTGATAGGCGAAGATCAAGCGCTGGCTCTTGAGCGCAGCCACGACTTCGTCGGCCACGGCCATGAGGCGCAAGCGGGCGCCTTCGCGCTGCGGCGAACGCTGATACATATAGAAACCGTCGCGGCCGCCGCGGCGGGCGCGCTCCAAAGCTTCCTCGGCGCGCAGCATTGCTTCTTGGCTGGTGGCGGCGCCCGAAGGCAGCCACACCGCACCGACCGAAGACGTCGCAGCCACCTGTCCCGACCGCGTATCGATCACGCTGCCGCGAACGGCGGCGCGCAAACGGTCGGCCACGGTGGTGACTTCACCGCCGCTGCAGTTTTTCAAGATGACTCCGAATTTGTTGCCCGCCGTACGCCCGATGACATCCGTTGAACGCAGCGAACGCGACAGCCTTTCGCCGACCGCCACGATCACCTCGTCGGCGGCGTCGAAACCGTAGGAATTGTTGATGATCGCCAGCCGATCGATGGACGCTACGAGAAAGGCACAATGGCGTTCTTCGCGTTTCGCGGAATCGATCGCTTCGGCGAGTTCGGCGCGCAGCGAATTGCGGTTGAGATGGCCGGTCAGCTCGTCACGTGTTGCCAAATAGGTGAGACGTTGTTGTTCGCGCCTGCGCTCGGTGATCTCGCGCATCACGCCGACCACGCGCTCGGTGGCGCCGTCGGCATCGGGAATGCGTGAGCCCAATATGACGAACCAAACCGACCCCAGAGCCGAAGCCAGTTCGATGTCGATATCGAAATGACCGGTTTCGCGCTGACGGCTTTCCAGAACCGCTTTGAGCTTGTTGCGCCCTTCGGCGCCCATCAAGCCTAGCAGAGCTTCGCCGCTGCTCGTGCTGTCGTTGACAATCTGGTGGGGGAGAATTTCCGTCGCGCCGTTCCACGCGATCGTATCGGCAACGACCGACCAGTCGAACGCCACGATGCCGGCGCCGCCGACCGCCAATTGCAGGCGTTCCGCGTCCTGCACGGCGCGCAGAACCGCAATGGAATCTGCGGGCTTCTCCTTATGAAGCATCGAGTTCAACACGTTCCACCACCCCATGGCCGATTTTCGGCCGTTGCGAGGATGATGGTCGTCTCGCCTTAAAAAACTCGTAACTCTTAGGGCAACAAACGCCGATCAAAGGCGTGGTCCGCAAGTTGCCTTAAGAACGGGTTATGATGACGGCGTGCTCTTATCCTCTGCTAACAACGGTCGCAGCAAAGCGCGGCGGAGAAAGCACGCGCAGCGTTCAAAAGGCCAGAACCCGCCAGCAATTCGATGGTGAATTTCCGACCTCTCGCGATCGGCGCAAGCGCAGCGGAACGATCGCCGATCGCCGCGTACCGTGTCAAAATAGAACAAGCGATTCCGTTTCTTTTTGGAACGGTCCGCGTTTGCGCTCCGGATTCGCGGCCCAGGTTCTGGGCCAAGCATTGGGTTTGGGCGAAACACAAAACACTTCAGCGTATGCGGCGTATCGCAACTCGGCCTTGCGCCTTGCGCCTCTTCTTCAAGAAGAAGTATGAGCGGCGCGCCTGCGCCAACACCGATCCCAGCAATCCCGCCGCCGAAAACAACAATAGAGCCATGAAAGATGCTCGCTCGTTGGCCAAGCGCGCGCACAACGCGGCCAGGAAAGCCAACGCGCCAAGCGCCAGATAGATGCTCGACGCTTGACCGCGGAACACCCCGCGTTTGGCGATGGCAAACATCGCGATCAGACAAAGACTTAGGACCACATCGGAGGGCGTGCTCTGCGCATTTGCGGCCGACCACAGTCCCGCCAAACAGGCCGCCGCCAGAGCGAGGCTTGCCCATAGTGGCGACGGCATGCCGCGGAATGTGGTGTAGGCGGCAATCGTCAAAGTCGAGACTGCCAGCGGTGCTACAATATCAGCCGCCGCCTCCGGCGCGAAATTCGCCGCGGCGCCGGCGGCAAGCGCCGCATATAGGGCACAAGCAAAACGCAGATAAATCCGAATGCGAAGCGGAACGCCTTTGACGGCGATCCAAGCCATAGCGGCCGCCAATGCCAGCACCGCGGCAAAGGCAATCACGTGTGTTTCGCTCGAAGCATGGCGGCTTGCCCCTTGTCGAACCGTTTCGCAGCAGAAAGCGGCGCCATAGTCTACTGCAACGCGTAGTAGTCTGCGTGACCAAGATAGGCCGCGCCAATCACACGGCCATAGCCGCCTTGCTGCACGACAATGACAACGCCATCATGAGAAGGCTCGTCGGCTTGCGGGATATCAAGCGCCACAGCTTCACCGCGCCATTTTCCGAGTTCCTTGATAGGACCGACAACGACGTTGCGATAGGTGGCAACGCGGCCGCGGTTCTCGCCCGCTTCGATGTGAACCGTTGCGCTGGAGCGCAGATTGAACATCCAGATCGAGGCGTTGAGCCCCGAATACTTGAGCATTCGGGGGGCTGCCGCTATTGCGATATGCAGCTTTTTCGGTGTCTCGGAAAGGCCGACATCGACCGACCAAGCAGCATGCACGAAAAGCGCGGCCGTCTTCTGCCGACGCGATGCAAGCGCCTGCGCCGTACTTGTCTTGTCGCTGTCGCCCGCATCCATCAGTTCGGAGGTGGCCGCGTCCATTGCTGCGCCCGCGTTGTCGCGCGCTTCGGCGACCGCTTCGATTGCTTGCTCGACCTTATCCTCGCGGCTGCCCACGACGTCGGTCACACCGTTGACGATGATCTGAGGAGTGTAAACGCCGCCATGCCCCATCGTCGCCGCGTAAGCTTTCTGCCGGCGCGTGTTGGCTTCGTTGGCCAATGTATCCTTCCACCCCAACATATCCCAATAGGTAATCGGCAGGCTCATCGCAATCACGCCATTATTATGGGCATGCTGGGCAAGTTTGCCGAGAAGCGCATCGGCGGGAGGACAGGCACTGCAGCCTTGACTGGTATAAAGCTCGACCACCACAGGATGGCTGTCGCCAGCGCCCGCACCGGCGCTGACGGCGATCATGGCGGCCAATACCGCTGCGGTCGAAAGATACTTCATGATTAGACCATACGGCGCCGATGCATGCTTCTCCAGTCACTTCGTGTTGAACGCGACATTTCAGTCGGAACACCCGCTACTGCGGCGGCGGCGCCGGCGGCTGCAAGGCCCAGACCATGACAAGAAAAATGACGGTCTTGACCTGAGTTCCGCCATATTCGCCGGCCTTGGCATGTAATTTTGCAAACGCAAGTTTCATCGATTCCACATCGAGGTCCAAAAAACCGCTGCTCCGGATAACGCGAACCTCGGGCGCTGCGTCGGTGGCGTAAACAACGACCAACGCCGTGGCGCCTTGTTCGCCGCGCGCGAGAGCGTCCTTGGGGTAGTCCGCGGGAGTCATGAAGACGACATTCGCGGGACCGCCCTGCGGCATGTTAAAGGCGGATTGATTGAGCTGCCAAACGACTTCCGCTCTCCATTTGCAAGCGACGGGCTTCCCGTTCAATACCGCGGGCAAGTAGCGCCAATGCTGCACGACAAGTGTCGTAGCAGCATCGTCCAAGCGCATCGAGCCGCTGGATCGGAACACAACCGGCGAGATCACGCTTCCGTCTTCCTTGATGACGAATTCGAGATATGTCGCACCATGCTCGCCCAGCAGGGCCGATAGGAGCGGATAATCCTGCTCCGATAAAGCGTGCGCGTTGGCAGGGGCGGGGCTGGATATCCCCGCGACACCACATTTGGGAACGTCATCCGCGGCCAGCGCACAGCCCGACTGCAAAATAACGGCGCCAACCGCCGATAAAGCAAGAAACCATCGCGAGCGCCCGGCTGTCACTGCGCCGCCTCTCGCGCTCCCCGATAGACGATCTGTTGATGCAACAGATTCGTGATCTTCTTCATCGTATCGTGGACTTTCGCATAGTAGGCAGGCGTGCAACTTCCTTGCGGATGATCGAGGCTCATACGGATCGATTGAGTGATCGTCCGCGGATCGGTTCGATCGTAATCCGTCTGCACGCGGATGTCGTCGGCCGTCACGATCTGCGAGTCCGGCAGCGACAGGATGTGGACTCCGGCGGGCAGCGTGATCGTCGTGC
>CAVXZV010000029.1:0-16160 GCA_963766355.1 uncultured Alphaproteobacteria bacterium | reverse complement strand
AATGATTGCTCGGGTCCATTCGCATTCCCGACGTGTTGCAACCGTATATGGGCATGCAGAAGATCGAGAAGAGATGAAAAAGATTGGTTTCTTGCCTTCTCTCCCCCGTTCACGGGGGGAGTGCCGCCGCAGGCGGCGAGGGGGGAGTGCACTGCGTCCGCCCCCTCTGCCTCGCTCGCGAACGCTCGCTCGCCACCTTCCCCGTAAACGGGGGAGGAAAGGCGCAACGCAATGTCTGACAAACTGCGTATCCTGGTTACCAATGACGACGGCATTCATGCCCGCGGTTTGGCGGTCGCCGAAACGATCGCCCATTCGCTGAGCGATGATGTGTGGGTGGTCGCGCCCGAATCCGAGCAATCCGGCTCTTCGCATTCCTTGACGCTGGTCACGCCGCTGCGCCTGCGCAAGATCGATGACCGGCGCTTTTCGGTGACCGGTACGCCGACCGATTGCGTCATGATGGCGACGACCCATTTGATGAAGGACAATTTGCCAACCTTATTACTGTCCGGCGTCAATCGCGGTGTTAACGCGGCCGACGACGTGACCTATTCGGGAACCATCGCCGGCGCGATGGAAGGCTGTGCGCTTGGTATTCCCTCGATTGCCCTGTCGCAGGTCTACAATTTCGAAGCCGGCCGCGAGATGCAGTGGGACTGCGCCGCCACGCATGGGCCGACCGTTTTGCGCAAACTGGTCGATATCGGCTGGCCGCAAGATGTGCTGTTGAATGTGAATTTTCCGGGCATTCCTCCCGACCAAGTCGAGGGTGTCGAAGTCGTGGCGCAGGGCAAGCGCGATCTGCAGGAAGCGGTGATCGACCGGCGCGTCGATATGCGCGGCGTTCCGTATTTCTGGATCGGATTCCGCCGCGAGCGCAGCTCCGCCAAACCGGGAACGGATCTGGGCGCGCTGGCCGCGAACAAGATTTCCGTGACACCTTTGCATTTGAACCTCACCGAAATGACGGTGCTGGAGACGTTGAAGCAGTCCTTCACCGGATAGGTCTGCCATGCCCGATGTCGATCATCGTCCTATCGCTTTGGTGATGGCGCTGCGCAAGCAAGGCATCACCGATGCGCGCGTTCTCTCCGCGATCGAGCGCACGCCGCGAGAATTGTTCATCGACGAACCGTTTGCCCATCAAGCCTATGACAACACCGCCTTGCCGATTGCTTGCGGCCAGACCATTAGCCAGCCTTTTGTCGTGGCCTTTGCGACCCAGGCTCTCGAAGTCGAACCGAATATGCGGGTGCTGGAAATCGGGACGGGCTCCGGATACCAAGCGGCGGTCCTCTCGCCGCTCTGCCGCAAGGTCTACACGATCGAACGCCACAAACCGCTGCTGCGCGATGCCGAGGCGCGCTTCAAGGCCTTGAAGCTGGAGAATGTCGTCACCAAGCATGGCGACGGGCTTTTGGGCTGGCCCGAACAGGCGCCTTTCGACCGCATTTTGCTGTCGGCCTCGGTCGAAGAGGTGCCGCCAATCCTTCTCGAACTGTTAAAGCCGGGCGGCATCTTGATCGCGCCGGTGGGGGCGCCAACGACGCTAACCCCCGGCTGGCTCAAGGAAAATGCCCCAAAAATCGCCGCTGCCATGGAAAAAATGGAGAAGATCGGCAAAGCGCCCAATCTGGAAAGTTTTTCTCAACTTTTAACGAAGATGATCCGTTCTGACACAGATTTGAAGAGAGAGGCGCTGATTCCCGTGGTGTTCGTCCCGATGATGCCGGGATTGCCGCAGGAGACGCGAATGCCCCATGGACGATCGGACCGGACAGACCACTAGATCGCGTGCCTTGCTTCTCGCCCTCGTTTTTGTCGCCCCGGCCTGGCTGGCCGGATGTGCCACGCCGCATACCCATCTCGACTGGAACGTTCGCGAGAACCCCCATCGTCGCACAACCGTTGCCACGAAGCAGGTCACGCCGACGCCGCGCCGTCCGGCATTAACGGCAAGCATCACGCCCACGCCGCGGCCAGCCTGGTACCAAGACACACACCCTGCGCCGAGCGAGCCCGCCGTCGAGCCGGTGCCAGCGGTCGTTGCCGATGCGCATTTCTCGTGGCCGGTGAACGGACGCGTGATTTCCGAATACGGTTCGACGACCGGCGGCGAACGCAATGACGGTATCAATATCGCGGCCGCCTATGGCGAACCCATTCATGCGGCGGCGGACGGTGAGGTGTCCTATTCCGGCAGCGAATTAAAGAGCTACGGCAATCTCGTCCTCATCAAACACAGCGACAATTACGTCACCGCCTATGCGCATGCCGAACGGCTTTTGGTGAGCCGCGGCGATCATGTCGTGAAAGGCCAAATCATCGGCTATGCCGGCAACACCGGCGACGTCTCGAGCCCGCAGCTCCATTTCGAAATCCGCCGCGGCGTGACGCCCGTCAATCCGCGCCCGTTGCTCGGGCCGTTGGAAGTGGCGAGCCGGTAACGATTTAAGAAAGCGTGTCTGGAGCAATTGGCCCGTCTTCGCGGCCGCCGATCACGCGACTTCGCAACGAAATGATGACGGCCAAAAACGCCACCGCCGCCAGCACCGCCATTCCGGCGCGCAGGCTCGAATGGGCTGCAACCGCACCGATCAGCGGCGGACCTGTCAGCAATCCGGCGTAGCCCGCGGTTGCCGCGGCCGCTATCCCCGAAGCCGCATTCTTTCCCAGCCGCGCACTGGCGCTGAACAGGCTTGGAACGACGTTCGACAAACCCGCTCCGACCAGCGCAAAGCCGATCACAATGGCGACCAAATGGGGGATCGCAACCGCCAGCATCAGCCCCATCGCCGCGACCAGCGCGCCAACAGTCACGACATGCGATCGTCCAAAGGCTTTGACGATACGATCGCCCAAGAGCCGTCCAAGCACCATTGTCGAGGAGAAGGCCCCGTAACCGGCTGCCGCGCTCGCGGTCGAAACCCCGACAGTGGTGAGGTAAAGGCCACTCCAATCGGCCATCGCACCTTCCATGAGAAAACAGAACAAGGCGATCGCGGCGAGGCCGATCAATCGCCGTTCGGGAAGCTGCAGCGCGGTTCCACCTGCATGGCGATTTTCGCCGGTCCCCAAATGGGGCGCGGCACCGAGAACCAGGATCGCCACGATCATGGCGGTCGGAACCATTAGCCAATGGGTAGGCGTGCCGTAGGCAAGGAGCAACGCCCCAAATCCCGTTCCGGCGAGGCCGCCGATGCTGAAGCCCGCGTGAAAGGACGACATGATGGGCGTGCGCCATTGCTCCTCGACCACGGTGGCATGCGCGTTCATCGCGACGTCCATCAAGCCGCTGGTGGCACCCAAAAGGGCCGCCGCAACGATCAACATTGCCAAGTTCGGCGACATCGCGGGCAGCATGAGCACGGGCGCAAACACCAGACTGGCCAAACGCGTCGCGCGTCCCGTGCCGCCAAGGTGCTGCGTCAACGATCCGCACACTTGCATCATGAACACGGCGCCTGCCGCCATAGCCAAAAGCGCAATGCTCAACGATGCGGCCGACAGTCCAAGAGCGATCTTGAGAGGCGGGATCGCCGAGGCCCAGGCCCCGAAGCCAAACCCATTGGCAAAGAACAACGTGAAGGTCGCCCACCGAGTCCAACGCAGTTCGGTGATGGTCATAAGGCCTCGAGACTATGGTCTTGAAGTGCAAACAATCTTAGTCGCTCAATCGTCTTCCCAGCTCGCCCGCCAGATCCTGGATGAATTGCCAGGCGACACGGCCCGAGCGGGCGCCGCGTCCTGCGGCCCAGGCCAGGGCACGACGATGCAATTCTTCGCTTTTGATTTTCAATCCGAAATGTTCGGCATAGGACTCCACCATCGCGAGATATTCGTCCTGGGCGCAATTGTGGAAGCCGATCCACAGGCCGAAACGGTCGGAGAGCGAGACCTTCTCTTCCACCGCTTCGCCGGGATTGATGGCGGTGGCGCGTTCATTGTCCACCATGTCGCGCGGCATCAGATGGCGGCGGTTGAGGTGGCGTAGAACAGCACGTTGGCCGGCCGGCCTTCGATGCCGCCTTCCAGCGCCGCCTTGAGCGATTTGTAGCTGGTGTCGTCCTTGTCGAAGGAAAGATCGTCGCAAAAGAGCAAAAACTGCCGCGTTTCGCGCTCAGCATGGCGCAGCAGGGCGGGCAGACTGGCGATCTCCTCGCGGTGGATTTCCACCAGCACCAAGCGCGCCTTGGCTTTGCGCGCGGCGTTGATCTCGGCATGCAACGCCTTGACCAGAGAGCTTTTTCCCATGCCGCGCGCGCCCCATAGAAGCGCATTGTTGGCCGGCAGGCCTTCGGCAAAGCGCCGCGTGTTCTCCATCAGAATTTCGCGGGCGGAATCGATGCCTTTGAGCAGATGGATGGGCAGGCTTGCGACATCGATGAGACGGGGACCAAGGTTTGCGCGCGGATCCCCAGCCTCCCAGACATAAGCCATCGGCGGCAGAAGGCGTCTTGGGTCTCGTTTTGTGCGCTTTTGCCATGGCTAACCGTTGATTCCGCAGGGTTGCAAAGGTGATGCGCGTGGCTATAGTCCGCGCCCTGACGCATCGCGGGCTTTTCCGCGCGATGCAGCCCGCAAATTACCGCTCCGGACCCGCCAATGGATACCTCGTTTCTCATGCAGATCGCGCCTCTGATCTTTATCGCCGCGATCTTTTACTTCCTCATGCTACGTCCGCAACACCAGGCCGCCAAAAAGCTTCGCGAGGCGGTCGATAGCCTCAGACGCGGCGATACGGTCGTCTTGTCGTCCGGCATCATCGGACGCGTGGCCAAGGTGCCGCAGAAGGACGATCCGGAAATCTCCGTCGAGATCGCCGACAATGTCCAGGTCCGCGTCCTGCGTGGGGCGCTCACCGAAGTGCGCGCTAAGAGCCAACCCGTCGAAGCCAAGTCCGACAAGAGCTAAGGCGCAATGTTACAGGTTTCCCGCTGGGTCAAAATTCTGGTTTCCCTCATTCTGCTCGGCGGAATCCTCATCGCGCTGCCCAACGTGTTGCCCGAACAGCTGCGAAGCAAGATTTCAAGCTGGGCGCCGCATGACACCCTGGCCCTCGGCCTCGACCTGCAAGGCGGCTCGTATATCCTTCTCGAAGTCGAGCTCGACCAAGTGATGAAGGATCGGCTGGATTCGACGGTCGGCGATATCCGCCGTTCGTTGCGCAAGGCCCATATCGGATACACCGACCTTAGCGCGTCGCCGGACACGGTTTCGGTTCGCGTTCTCGAACAAAGCCAATTCGCCGACGCGCTTTCGGCGATCAAAGATCTGAATCGGCATTGGGCACCAATGTTTTTGCCGTTGGTGGGCATCAATACGATATCGCCCAACCGGGCAACGACCGCATCGTCTTGCATATGACCGATGCCTTTAAGCGCCAAACCAAGACGGAAATTGTCGGTCAATCCATCGAAGTCGTACGCCGCCGCATCGACGAATTGGGCACCAAAGAACCCAGCATCGAGCAGCAGGGCGAAGATCGCATCGTGGTCCAGGTACCTGGTCTTTCGGATCCGACGAAGCTCATCGATATCCTCAAAACTACCGCCAAGATGACGTTCCAGCTGGTGGATGATTCAGCGGATATCGGCCAAGCGATGAAAGGCGTCGTTCCGATCGGGGACGAGCTGCTGCAGCAGGACAGCGGCATCAAGAATATCCCAATGCCTCCCATCGTTGTTGAGAAACGCGTGCTGGTTGCCGGCGATCGATTGAAGACGGCAGGCTGGGCAAATAACCAGCAAACCGGCCAGGTGGTGGTGACCTTCCGCTTCGACAATGTCGGGGCCCATGAATTCGGTGACGTAACAAAGGAAAACGTCCACCGCCGTTTTGCTATCGTTCTGGATAAGAAAGTCATCACCGCGCCGGAAATTAGGGAGCCGATCCTCACCGGATCAGGCGAGATAGAAGGCAATTTCAATGTGCAAAGCGCCAACAATCTGGCCGTGCTGCTGCGGGCCGGTGCGCTGCCGGCGCCGCTTAAGCCGATCGAGATGCGCACGGTTGGTGCCGAACTTGGTGCGGACTCGGTCAAAGCCGGTCGTTTTGCCGCCATAGGCGGACTGCTTCTGGTCGGTCTGTTCATGATCTTGCGCTACGGCTTGTTCGGCGTTTTTGCCGACGCTGCGATGACGTTGAACGTCATCCTCCTGATCGCGGTGCTGACCATGTTTGGCGCCACGCTGACGCTGCCCGGCATTGCGGGTATCGCGCTGACGGTGGGCATGGCCGTTGACGCCAACGTGTTGATCTATGAGCGCATCCGCGAAGAACAGCGCAATGGGCGAAGTATCCTGGGCTCCATCGACACGGGCTTCAAACGGGCTATGGCAACGATCATCGACGCCAACGCCACCCATTTGATCGCCTCGCTGATTCTGTTCGAGCTGGGATCGGGTCCGGTGCGCGGCTTCGCCGTCACGCTAGGCGTCGGAATTATCACATCCTTCTTTACGGCCGTGATGGTGACGCGCCTGATCGTGGTGGCTTGGCTGAATATCCGCCGCCCGAAAAAGCTTGCGATCTGAGCCAAATCGGCCCAAAAAAACGGATCTCGAAGTCCCCTTCGAACGGAATTTCCACACCTCTGGGAGGGTATTGTTATGGCTGGTTTCTTTTCCAATCTACGCAACACGGTGATCGCGGGCTTTGTGCTCGCGCTGATCGTCTGCATTCTTTACTTCGAAATGCCCGATAGGCGCCTAGATTTGGTTTTTTGGGTTTTTCTCGCGCGTTGGCTGCACGTAATCGCCGGCATCATGTGGATCGGCTTGCTGTGGTATTTCAACTTCGTGTCGACGCCGACCACGCCGCAAATCCCAGCCGAGCTTCGTCCCGCCTTGGGCAAATACATCACGCCCGCAGCGCTGTTCTGGTTTCGCTGGGCCGCGATGGCAACGATCATCCTGGGGTTGCTGCTGGCATATCTGAACCACTATCTGCTGCAGGCGTTGACCTTCGATTCCTTCGATCCGGCGGGCAGCTTTAGCGACCCGAAGAGCCTGATCATCGGCATCGGCATGTGGCTCGGCACGATCATGTGGTTCAACGTCTGGTTCGTGATCTGGCCCAATCAGCAAAAAGCGCTGAACATCGCCAACAAATATCCCAATCTATCGGCCGACGCCAAAGCCGCCTCTGCCAAGACGGCAGGCATGTTCAGCCGCATCAACACAATGCTCTCCATCCCGATGCTGTTCTGCATGGTGGGTGCGACGCATCTGTTCGCTTAGGAAAATGGTGGTCTAATGGCATCGCGCCGCCGACGCAGGAGCCGCCCGGGTACCCGAGCGGCTCTTTCGTTGACGACCGATCCTGCGAACGGTTTTTCCGTCTGCGAAGATCTGGTGCGCCGTAACGATCCCAATCGCTATTTCGCGACGCTGTTCGCGCCCGCCGAAAAGCGCCCATTTTTGCATGCCCTTTACGCCCTCAATTACGAACTGGCACGGGTGGCTGAAACGGTGCACGAGCCGATGCTGGGTGCTATCCGCTTGGCGTGGTGGCACGAGACGATCGCAGGCGCTCGTGCCGGCAAGCCGCGCGATCACGATGTGGCCCGCGCTCTGGCCGACACGCTGGCGAAGAATCATCTGCGGCAGGAATATTTCGAGCGGATGATCACCGCTCGCGCTTTCGATCTGTCGAAAGAGCTCTTTGCCGATATGAAGGCACTCGAGGAATATGCCGACGCGACATCGGGCAGCGTGATGCGGTTGGCCGCGCAGGTTTTGGGTGCCGGCAAAGCGCTGGGCGGCCTGGCGCGCAGAGCGGGCATCGCTTATGGGCTGGCGGGGCTGTTGCGCTCGATCCCATTCCATGCGGCGCGAGGCAAACTGTTTTTGCCGGCGGATCTGCTCAGCGAAGCTGATCTTTCGCCGGACGAAGTTCTCGCAGGGCAGGGCGGCGCGAAGCTAGAGGCGGTGAAAAGAAAGATCGCCGAGCGCGCATTGCAGCGTCTTGCGACGGCGCACAAATATCGGATTCCCTCCGTAGTGCAGGCGGCATTTCTTCCCGCCTCGCTGGTGCCGCTGATGCTGCGCCGGCGCAAACCCGAACTGCCCTTGTATCGCCGCCAAATGGCGCTGCTTGGCGCGTCCTGGCGCAAACGCGTCTAGACCATACTCTATCTAAATAGCGGCGTGGCTTCCGGCTTTGTAGGCATGCGTGCCGCGCGTGAGTAGGCGATCGCCCGCCACAACGTCTCCCGGCAGATAGGCCGGCCCTTGCGCCAGCCTGGCGTAGATCGGTGCAAAATCCTTATAGGTTTCGGCGAAGAGCTCTTCGAAAGAGGAGATGACGAAATAAGTTTCCTGGAAATCGTCGATACGATATTCGGTGCGCATCACCCGCTCCAAGTCGAAGGCGATGCGATTGGGCGAGGGATTTTCGACGGCGTAAATCGACTCGGCACTGCTCGATACGATGCCCGAGCCGTAAATCCGCAGCCCGTCCGATTGTGCGATAAGGCCGAATTCGACCGTGTACCAGTAAAGCCGCGCCAAATTGTTCAGCGCACCGAATTCCGAAAGCGCCCGCTGGCCGCCCTTGCCATAAGCCTGCATGTAATCGGCGAACACCGGATGAGCGAGCATCGGCACATGCCCGAAGACGTCGTGGAAGACATCCGGTTCCTCGATGTAGTCGAGTTGCTCGGGCCTGCGGATGAACCGCCCGGCGGGAAACCTACGGTTCGCCAGATGGTCGAAAAACACATCATCGGGCACTAGCGACGGAACTGCCACGACGCGCCAGCCCGTGAGGCGCATCAGCTGTTCCGACAGAAGCTCAAAGTCGGGAATCTGGTCGGCCACGAGCTCCAACTTGCCGAGGCCGTCCAGAAACTCGACGCAGGCCCGTCCGGGCAGGAGCGCCGCCTGACGCTTATAGAGCGTGCGCCAGATGCCGTGCTCGGCTGAGCTGTAACGCTCCCAATGCTGCGGAATCGTGAAATCTGCCGCGATATCGGGGTGTTCGCTGCGAAACTCGCTCAAGCTTGCCATGGGGGATTAGAAAGACGTCCCCGCCCTGCTGTAAAGTCGCGGATTATGTTGCGCCATAGACCAGTTTTTCGGATTTCCGTTGCCCGTTGGCGTCTAAACTCGCAATCGGATTGCCGCGGATCCAATTATCTTCAACCACAGCGGTGCTGCTGCGTCGTTTGTGCATGGCCTCCGGGTGTCTCCCGCTGTTATACCCCTCAGCTCAAAGTCGGCTGGTAGAATTGCAATGAACGTGTTCGATTCCCTGGATTTTGATGCCCACGAAACGGTCGCGTTCTTCCATGACAAGAAGACCGGCCTGAAGAGCATTATCGCGATTTATTCGACGGCTCTCGGTCCCGCTTGCGGGGGAACCCGAATGTATCCCTATGCGTCGGCCGACGCCGCGCTGACGGATGTTCTTCGGCTGTCTCGCGGCATGACCTACAAAAATGCCATCGCCGATCTGCCGCTGGGTGGCGGCAAGGCGGTCATCATGGGCGACCCTGCAAAGGACAAGAACAAAGCTCGTTTGTTGGCCTTCGCCGCTGCGGTCAATGCGCTTGGTGGGCGCTATATCACGGCGATGGATGTCGGGATCAAGCCGGCGGATATGCCGGTCATTGCAAGCGGCACCAAATTCATCGCGGGCTATGACCAGCCCGGCAAGGCGGGCGGCGATTCCGGCCCACTGACGGCCCTTGGTGTATTTGTGGGCTTGAAGGCTGCGGTGAAGCACCGCTTCGGTCTCGACACCACCAAAGGGCTCAGCGTTGCGGTCCAGGGCCTGGGAAAAGTCGGGATGGGTGTTGCCAAGCGACTGTATGAGGAAGAGGCCAAACTCATCGTCGCGGATGTGAACGACGAACTCGTTCGTCGCGCAGTCGATGCATTCGACGCGCGCATTGCCTCGCCCGACGACATCGCCACGGTGGAGTGCGACGTGCTATCGCCCAATGCCCTGGGCGCGGTCCTCGATGAGCACACGATTCCTCTGTTGCATGCCAAGGTCGTGGCGGGCGGAGCCAACAATCAACTGGCGCATGATGCGGATGGCGCGGCTTTGGTTGCGCGCCACATCCTCTACGCGCCTGATTATGTCATCAATGGCGGCGGCATCATCCGCGTCGCCGGACAAATCCACAATTGGAGCGATGCCGAGATAGAACGCCGCGTTCTCGCCATAGCGGATACTTTGACGACGATTTTCCGTCGCGCCGATGCCGAAAAACGTCCGACCAATGCGATCGCCGACGCGATGGCGCTTGAGCGCATTACCAAAGCCCGAAAAGCCGCGAAAGCTGCGGAATGATGTTTGCGCGGTTGTTCGTATAAGCATTTGGCGAAGAAGCATGACGTCATTTTCCGGTTGTGATATCGGTCCCCCCGTTGCGAGCGATGGCGTGCCGTGGCCGTCGGTAGTCCGTTGAAAATCACCATATCGCGAGGGCGATTGTTCACATGAAGTATCGTGCACTGGGTAAGACAGAGTTTTCCGTGAGCGAGATCGGCCACGGACTTTGGGGCATGGGCGGCTGGAGCGATGCGAATGACGAAGTCAGCCGCGCTGCGCTGCGCCTTTCTATCGAGGGCGGCTGCACATTCTTCGATAGCGCCTTCGCCTATGGGCAAGGGCACAGCGATAGCTTGATCGGCGCAATCGCTGGCGAGTACCCGAAGCGCCCCCTGGTCCTGGCCTCCAAGATACCGCCGGCGGATGGCAAATGGCCAAGTTCGCCCAAATCGCCTTTGAACGCGGTGTTCCCACGCGCTCATGTGGTCGAACACGCCGAAAAGATTCGGCGCTCATTCGGCCGTCCCATCGATCTTCTGCAATTTCATGTTTGGGAAGATGCTTGGGCGCACGATGCGGAATGGCAAGACACGGTGGCCGAGTTGAAGTCGAAAAGGACAATCAAGGCGTTCGGCCTCAGCCTCAACCGCTGGCAACCCGAGAACGGGATTGCGGCGATCGAAACTGGCCTCGTTGAATCCGTACAGGTGATCTACAATATTTTCGATCAGGCACCGGAGGATCAATTGTTTCCGGCTTGCCGCAAGCACAATGTCGGTGTGATCGCGCGTGTACCGCTTGATGAAGGCAGTCTTGGGGGCAAGATAACCCTCGATACACGATTTCCCGATGGTGATTGGCGGGCGCGCTATTTCAATACAAAAAATCTGGAATTGACCGTCGCCCGCGTGGAAGAGCTGAAAAAGCTTCTGCCTGCGGATACCAGCCTGCCGGAAATGGCCCTACGCTTCATTCTGAGCGAACCGACCGTCAGCGCTTTGATTGCCGGTATGCGCTCGGCGGAGCATGTGCGCACAAACCTTGCGGCCTCCGACAAGGGCCCGTTGCCCGCCGATCTCATCGGCAAGCTGCGCTCGCATCGCTGGGATCGCAGGCCCTCGCCATCATCCGATTAAGGGGGCGACGCCTGCGCCAACCGGCGATTGGCATTATCCTTCCGTCAGTGAGCGCTTTCCGCCTAGGAATCCAGGGGATATTGGAGTCCACGTGCCGCGCTATCCGTGATAGGAATTATACCTATAGCTGTTCGCAAGTAGACATCGTAGGGAAATTGAGCATTACTGGGATGGTCGGCATGAAACCCGAAAACGGGCGCCGGCGATGGGCATCGGATTTTTTGCGAGACGACTCGCGGCATAGAGTTTCTCCATGAACTTGCCGCTGCAGCTCGATCGCAGTGCGCCGGTCCCGTTGCAGGATCAGCTATTCGAGCAATTGCGACAGCTGATCCTGACCGGAAAGCTGAAGCCGAATTCTCGCATTATTGCGACGCGATTTCTCGCCGACCAGGCCGGGGTGTCGCGCACGACGGTTCTTCTCGCCTATGAGCGGCTGATTAGCGAAGGGTATCTCGAAACGCGTCCGGCGATCGGCACCTTTGTCTGTGCGGCTCCGCCGCAACAGGCCGCGCATGGCGCCGTACCGCGCTCCGGCCCCGATATTCCCCGCCAAGCATCATTGCACCCCGCGATATTCAACGGTTCGCTAACAGCGCGCACACCGGTCCCAAACGGCTACATCGATTTTAGCCCGTCGCGCTTCGATGGCAGCCATCTGCTGCCGTCGAAAACCTGGTTGCAAGGCATGCGAAATGTGTTCGCCGACGATCCGGATGGGCTTGCGAAGCCTCAGCCGGCGGCCGGTGTTCCGTTGCTGCGGCAGGTCATTGTCGATTATTTGTCGGCGACGCGCGGCATTATGGTATTGCCGGAACAGGTGATCATTGTGGTCGGCCGGCGCCAAGCAAGCAGCCTTGTGGCGCATCTGTTTCAGCGGCGCGGCGATCGCGTCGTCATCGAATCGCCGGGCGACAAGGACATCATCGGATTCTTCAACGCGCGTCATGCCGAACTGGTTCATGTTCCGGTCGACGAGCACGGACTGGAAACGGACCGCTTACCGCAAGGGTCCGTCTCGCTATGTTATGTCACGCCGGCAAGACAAAATCCGCTTGGCGGAACATTGACGCATTCAAGACGCATCGCGCTGCTCGATTGGGCGCGCGCCGCAGGCGCCTATCTCATCGAAGACGACAGCGACAGCGAATTGCGTTATCACGGAACAACGCCACAGCCACTTGCGGCGCTCGATCCCTATGGGCTGGTATTTTATACGGGGTCCTTTGCGAAAACCCTCGGTGCCGGGCTTGGCCTCGGCTACCTCGTCGTGCCCACAGAATTTGTCGAGCCGGTTGTGGCGATCAAATCGATGGCTGAGGACGGTTGTCCTTGGCTCGAGCAGATGGTTGTGGCCGATCTGCTGGCCAGCGGCGAATACAATCACCATCTGCGCCGAATACGCAGAGTTTATCTGGAGCGGCGCGATTGCTTGGCCCAATCGCTTCGCTCGCATTTTGGCGACATACACCTGATCGGTATGGAATTGGGCACACAGTTGACATGGCTATTGCCTGATCGTTTCCGCTCGGCTCAGGAACTATGCGCCGTCGCCCACAGAAGCGGTTTGAATATCGAGTATGTGAGCGATGAAACAGCTTCCGCGGCGGGCATTTGCCGTTACCACGATAAGGCGCTGATGTTTGGCTATGCGGCACTGACGACGGAACAGTTGCGGCAAGGAATTGCCCGATTTGCCGAAGTTGTAGGCGCTTGAGTTCGCCGGCTGAACATTCCTTCGCCTTCGACAACAGCTATGCGCGGTTGCCGCATCGCTTCTTCGCGCGCCAACCTCCCATACAAGTCGCCGCACCAAAACTCATCAAGCTCAATGAAGTGCTGGCCAATCAGCTGGGGCTCGATCCGTCATACCTAACGAGCCCGCAAGGTGTGGAAATTCTAGCGGGTAATGCGTTGCCGCGCGGCAGCGAACCGATTGCGATGGCCTATGCCGGTCATCAGTTTGGGCAATTCGTACCGCAATTGGGTGACGGCCGCGCGATTTTGCTCGGTGAAGTCATAGACCGCGAGGGCGTACGCCGGGACATCCAGCTTAAAGGGGCAGGACAAACCCCATTTTCCCGGCGCGGCGACGGACGGTCCGCGCTCGGCCCCGTTCTGCGCGAATATATTGTCAGCGAGGCGATGGCGGCGCTGGGCATTCCCACGACGCGCACGCTCGCGGCCGTGGCGACCGGCGAACGCGTTCAGCGCGAGACCACGCTCCCCGGTGCGGTGCTGACGCGGGTGGCAGCCAGCCATATCCGTATCGGCACATTCCAATACTTCGCCGCACGAGGCGATCTCGACGGCGTTCGTGCGCTCGCCGATTATGCGATTGCCCGGCATTATCCGGCATCTGCCGATGCCGAGAATCCCTATCGTGCGTTGCTCGAGAACGTGATTGAACGCCAAGCGGAACTCATGGCGCGCTGGCTGCTGGTGGGTTTCATCCATGGCGTCATGAACACCGACAATATGGCCATATCGGGCGAGACCATCGATTTCGGGCCGTGCGCCTTTATGGACTTCTACGATGCCGCAAAGGTCTATAGCTCCATAGACGTTCATGGCCGTTACGCCTATGGCAAACAGCCGCGCATCGCGCATTGGAATCTGGCGCGCTTTACCGAGACTCTGTTGCCTTTGCTGGCAGAAAACGAAGAGGCCGCGATCGGAATCGCGCAAGAGGCGCTCAGTACTTTTGCGCCGGCATTCGAGGCCGCTTATAACGCCGGCCTTAGCCGAAAATCGGGTCTGACACTCGCTCTGCCCGGCGATTTGGAATTGGCGCAGGATCTTTTGTCGCGCATGGCGGCCAATGAGGCCGATTTCACGCTGACCTTTCGGCGGCTCTACGAAGAGGCCGCCGGGATTGATCACCGCGCCGCTGTGCGGGACCTGTTCAGCGATCCCGCCTCCTTCGACCAATGGGCGGCGCGATGGCGACAGCGTCTTTCTGAAGTGGGCGATGACGCGAGCGTGCGTTCTGCCGCGATGCGCTCGGTCAATCCCGCCTTCATCCCTCGCAATCATCTGGTGGAAGAAGCAATTGCCGCCGCAGTCGGCGCCGATGATTTCGGGCCGTTTGAAAAATTGCTCGCGGTCCTCTCGCATCCTTACGACGACCAGAAGGGAGCCGAGCGTTACGCCGCCCCACCGCGACAAGAGCAGATTGTGGAACAGACATTTTGCGGGACGTAGGCTACCAGCACATGTTCAGCGATTTGCCGGATACTGTGTGAGACGAGGGTTACGGCGACACGACGCACAATCACCGATCTGTCGGGAGAGCGCCAATCCGCAACAGATTTTTGCGGAAGAATGGTTTGTTGGGGGATAGGTATCGTGTCGCCGAAACCTCCTGGTAGAATTCGTCAGTGTGGGCAGGGAGCGTCATCACGTCCCCAATCTTGCGCCAGGCTTTCCGAAAGCCTGCACTGCTTCAAGAAGCGGCATAACTTCGGTGCCACCAGACCCCGGATACGCTTCTTGTCCCGGATAAACGAGTATGCGGCGCTCGGCCTTTATATCGGCGCACGCGACATGAAATCCCTTTTCGACGGTCGGTGAAAGCGATTTCTTGAATTCGAACGCCCAGCGACGGGAGGCGGAGAGTTCGAGAACCAAATCGATCTCGTGTCCGGCAGCGGAGCGATAGAAATATGGCTTCGCGCCGTCAGGTGCCGCAGCGAGTAGTGCTTCAAGAGCAAAGCCTTCCCAACTTGCGCCCGCAACCGGGTGACCTAAAACGTCGTTCAACGTAGGCAAGTTCAACAGCGAATGAAGCAAGCCGGAATCACGCAGATAAACTTTCGGCGATTTGACGAGCCGCTTGCCGACATTGACGGTCCACGGCGACAAGCGGCGCACCAGCAGGAGATCGACGAGAAGTCCGAGATAGTGCGCGACAGCATGCCCGCCAACGCCAAGGCTTTGCGCCAAGCGGTGACCGTTATACAGGCCGCCTTGCGTGTGAGCCAACATCGTCCAGAAGCGTTCGATTGTTTCGGCGGGAATGCGTACGCCGAATTGAGGAATATCCCGTTCGAGGTAGGAACGAATAAACGCGCCGCGCCACAAGCTGCTTTCGTTGTCGGTAGTCGCGAGAAAGCTGCCAGGAAACCCACCCCGCAGCCAGAGTTTGTCGGCGACATCATTTCCCTGCACGGGCAGAACTTCCTGCGGCTGGAACGGTGTCAATTCGAGGAAGGCGATACGACCGGCAAGACTTTCGGATGACTGCCGCAGAAGATCGAGTGCAGCAGAACCGAGGATGAGAAACTGACCTGCTTTCTCTCCTGCTCGTCGGCGCGCATCGATTTCGCTGCGGAGTACGGAGAAGATTTCCGGAAGGCGATGAATTTCGTCTAGGATGACAAGGTGTCCGCGTTGGGAGCGTAGATAGGCAACCGGATCATCGAGACGCCGCCGGTCTGCCGGATTCTCAAGATCGAGATATACCGCGCTGCCCCTGTGTTCGTCGGCAAATTGCCTCGCGAGCGTCGTCTTGCCCGACTGACGCGGTCCGAGCAGCGCTACTGCCGGAAATTGCTTGAGCCGCGCATCAAGAGTCATGTAGAGGAGTCTGGAATTATGTTCTTGCAAATATGCGCCTTATGCGCACATTTGCAAGAAAATATAATTATACTAGTTATATCAATATATTATACTGTCTACAGCAGCAAATAATTCACGCGTGCACAGCTAATTTTACTGAGTCAGAAACTGAGTTAG
>CAVXZV010000028.1:0-19845 GCA_963766355.1 uncultured Alphaproteobacteria bacterium | reverse complement strand
TAACCACGCCGCTCACTTTGGTCCATTGACGAAGAAGCTGTGCCGATTTGAAGGCAAAAAAGACAACATCACCATTCGCTGTTTTGGTTCGCAATATTACGCTCGCGAAGGAGCGGCGCAGGTCGATGGAAACAAGGTTCACTTGGCATTCGGCAACGCCTTGATCCGCTTTGTGATCGACGCAACACGGGACACATCCTTTCACTTCGGCGGAACATTTGCGTTCAAGTTTATGGGGATCAGGCATGACGATCCCGAGACCGTCACCGGAGAAAAACTTCACCTCTCAACGGTGGTCATTGACAGCGCGGGGGATGGGGCGCTCCTCACGCGCAGTCTGCAAGAGCTTGCCGATGGCGCTCTTGTTGGCCCTCACGACGATAAGGCGATCCGAAATAACCTCGGCGGGGCCAAGGCCGTTACGCCCGACGAATTGCGCACGCTTGGCACCATCCAAACCGTGCGCTATGCGAGGAAAATAGCCAAAGAGGCCAACGGGAAGTCTCCCGATTTCTTCAGCGTCTATCAAGTTGAATTTGCATCCGGCGAGCGGCTGTGTGGACTGCACCGGCGCGAAGATGGAGTCTTGGACGGGCTGATCTGCGTCTGATCTTCGCCGATGCGCTTCGCCCGTTCATACGCCGGCGCCGTGAACCCTGCCCACACTGCAAAACTCCCCCGGCGCAGCGATGGTCACAACGCGCTCTAAAAATCGAGCGCGACGTCGAGACATGGCGCGGAGTGCGTGATTGCACCTGAGGAAATGTAATCGACGCCGGTCTCGGCAATGGCGCGCACGGTCGCTATCCTAATATTGCCGGACGCTTCCAGAACCGCACGGCCGTTCGCCATGTCGACGGCGCGCTTGAGGTCTGCGATGCTCATATTGTCGAGCAGGATCGTATCGATACCGAGCTCGAGTGCTTCTTGAAGCTGATCGAGGCAATCCACTTCGACTTCGATCTTTGCCATGTGGCCGAGGCCCGCGCGGGCGCGCGTAACTGCCTGCGTAATACCGCCCGCCGCCACGATATGATTGTCCTTGATGAGCACGGCATCATCCAGACCGAAACGATGATTGAAGCCGCCGCCGCAGCGTACGGCATATTTTTCCAGCACGCGCAGGCCGGGCGTTGTCTTGCGGGTGTCCACGATGCGCGCTTTGGTGCCGGCGACGGCGTCCACCAGCGCACAGGTCGCCGTGGCGATCCCCGATAGGCGTCCGACAAAATTCAGAGCCACGCGTTCCGCCGCAAGGATACTGCGCGCGGAACCTTCGATGACAGCGAGCGCGGCGCCGGCGTTTGCGTCGTCTCCGTCCTGCGCTTCGAAATGGAAAACCAGCGCCGGATCGACAAGACGGAACGCGGCTTCGGCGGCGATCAGTCCTGAGGCAATTCCGGGCGCGCGCGCAACCAGCACTGCTTTGAGCGAATGATCCGCGGGCACGACAAGCTCACTGGTGATGTCACCGGCACGGCCGAGATCTTCTTTCAGAGCACGGCGCACGATGGGTTCGAGGATCAAATTGGGCGGCGGACGAAAGAGCGCGTTCATCCAGTCACCGCATAGCGCAAATCGGCTGAGATCGCGTCAGCGCAGCGTCTGCGATTTTCTGTGCCTGATTAAGGGTGAGGAACGTACGATCGGCTTGCGCGCCGGTGCTCGGATAGTCGGTGCGGAAGTGGCTGCCGCGGCTTTCACGCCGCGCGATGGCACCGGCAACGACCAAGGTTGCCGCTGCCGTCACATTGAGCAAAGCCGGTTCATGCGCACCCGCACGCTCCATCTTCGCGATCACGCGTATCGCCTCGCACAATCCTTCGGCATTGCGTTCGAGGCCGACCAACCGACTCATCGCTTGGCGCAAGAGGTGAGGGGCGGCGGGAACCGCAAAGCGCCCGAGGAAAGGTGGCGTGCCGCGACCGGAACGCCGCAGGCCAAGTCCCCTGATGTCCTCCGCGGCCTTGGTAGCGAAGACCAGAGCCTCCAAGAGCGAGTTCGAGGCGAGGCGGTTTGCGCCATGTAGCCCTGTAGAAGCGCACTCACCGACCGCCCAGAGGCCTTCTAGCGAGCTTCGCCCACGCGCATCGGTTGCAATTCCGCCCATGTGATAATGCGCTGCAGGTGCGACTGGGATCGGTTGTGTCGCAGGATCGATGCCTTCTTCGCGGCAGGCGGCGAAAACCGTCGGGAACTCTTGCGCGAAATTCGCGCCAACCGCTTCGCGGCAATCGAGGAACACTTTGTGCCCCGCAGCGATCTCGCGGTGGATGGCGCGGGACACGATATCGCGCGGACCCAATTCCGCGTTCGGATGGATCGCCGGCATGAAGCGGCGGCCATTCTCGTCGATCAGGAAAGCGCCGCGGCCGCGCAAAGCTTCGGTGGCGAGCGGTGCGGGATCGACGCCGGCGACAATGGCGGTGGGATGAAATTGCACGAATTCGGGATCGGAGATTATCGCTCCGGCGCGCGCCGCCATGCCCAAACCCTCGCCGCGGACTTCCGGCGGATTGGTGGTCACCGCGTAAAGCGCACCCAATCCGCCCGTCGCTAGGATGAGGCTCTGCGCCCGGAATAGCACCAATCGCGAATTCGCTCCGCAGCCGGTACGAGCGAACAATCCCGTAACGCGCCCGTCCTCCGTCGCAAGTTCCAAAGCATGGAACCCTTCGAGCAGAGTGATCGAGGGCGTTTCGCGCGCGCGATCGGCCAATGCGCGGGTCACTTCCGCGCCGGCGCGATCGCCGTTGACGTGAACAATGCGCGGCGCGGAATGTGCCGCTTCCCGACCGACGGCGATGGAACCATCGGGTTTGCGGTCGAACGGCGCACCGTAGCGCACCAGATCCTCGATGCGCGCCGGTGCTTCGCGCGCCACCAGCGCCGCGATCTGCGGATCGCATAAGCCGGCGCCTGCCGCAATGGTATCGGCGGCATGGGCTTGCCATGTATCGCCCGGTCCAACGGAAGCCGCGATGCCGCCTTGCGCACGCACGCTCGAACCTGAAGCGCCGGGCTCTGCATCGGCGAGAACCAGAGCGGGGAAGGGGGAGAGCTTTAGAGCCGTGAACAGGCCGGCAACGCCCGTGCCGAGGATCAAGGCGCCTTCGGCTTCGATGACATTGTCGATATGCAGGCTCATGGCGTTACGCCGCCGCGCGGCGGAGCTTCTTCATACCAACGGCCAGCATCCGCTCCACACTGGCGCGGGCCCGTGCCGCAATGACGGGATCCACCGTCACTTCGACACTCATGGTTTCAAGTGCGTGCAAAATCTTGGGAAGCGTGATGCGCTTCATATGCGGGCACAAATTGCACGGGCGCACGAAATCGACATCGGGATATTCGACCGCGACATTGTCGCTCATCGAACATTCCGTCACCAGCACGGCGCGGCGCGGGCGATGCTGCCTGACATAACCGATCATGCCCGCAGTCGAGCCCGCAAAATCGGCTTCGGCGACGACCTCGGGAGGGCATTCGGGATGCGCCAGCACCACCACGCCCGGATTGGCGGCGCGGAAGCTGCGGATGTCGGCCGGTGTGAACCGCTCATGCACTTCGCAATGGCCTTTCCAGGCGATGATTTTCACGCGTGTCTGCCGGGCGACGTTCTTGGCCAGGAATTCGTCTGGAATCATGACGACCGTGTCGGTGCCCCATTCTCGGGCGATATCTTCCACCACGGCGACCGCATTGGACGAGGTGCAGCAGACATCGCTTTGCGCTTTCACTTCGGCGGAGGTGTTCACATAGGTGACGATCGGCAGATTGGGATATTTCTGCCGGAGCAGACGCACATCCGCGCCGGTGATCGATTCCGCCAATGAGCAACCTGCCTGCGGGTCGGGAATCAGAACCGTCTTCTCGGGCGACAAAACCTTCGAGGTCTCGGCCATAAAATGCACGCCCGCTTGCACGATGACTTTGGCATCGGTCTTGGCGGCTTCGCGGGCAAGCTGCAACGAGTTGCCGACGAAATCGGCGACGCAATGGAAGATTTCCGGCGTCATATAGTTATGGGCCAGAACGACGGCATTCTTCTCGCGCTTCAGGGCGTTGATGGCTTGTATGTAGGGCGCATGGACTGGCCATTCGATTTCGGGAACGACATGCGCAATCTTGCGATAAAGCGCGCGGGTCTCGCTCGAAGACGGGAAGCTAAGGTCAGGTGCTCTGTCCATGGCCGGCCTTCCTTCAGTCTGCCCATTTATACTCGATCTGAGTATATATGTAGGGCAAAAAGACCGGCCTTCAAGGCCGGTGCAGGGCTTATGCTACATATGAGCACAATGACGTCAAGGGGTGCGACAGGGAACCAACGATTTTCAAGCGCAGGCGTGGCGCAAAGGTCTCTTCTTTAGAGCCGCCCTAAAACGCTGAAACATAGGAGCAATCGTCCATATCAGCGATATGGCCGACGAACGACAACGATTTTTTTGAGTCTCACGCCGCCGAAATAACGACACTTGGATCAATTGTCTGTGGATCGAACATGGTTCGATTTCACGACACAGCGCCAGGGCGATCAGCCGATACTGCGTTGACGCGCGCCAGTGCAAGGCCGATGTCGGTAATCACAAGGCCAGCCGTGTAGGGAAGCGACAACCGCCGCGCGATGATGGCGACAAAAATGCGATAACGAGAAGGCCTACTGTTCGGGAAAGAATAATATCCATTTAATAGAAAATATAGCTGTGTCAGGCACCACCTGTCACGCAATACGGGCGGCCAGAAACCGCTCCGCTATACAGAGCGCTTTGCGATCCGCGGGGTCAAGTCGGACGGCGTCATTGCTTTGACGGGATCGAGAATCCAATACGCGAGCAGTTTCACGCGGTCATTCACCAAGAACCAAGCCAGCGCATAGCCCCAAACAAACGCTGCCCAGCCCCAGCCAAGGGGCGTCATGAACAATCCATAAACCGCAATCAGAGTCGCGATAGCCTGCGTACCTAGCACCGCGATCCAGAGAACCCGCGCAGGGCGTATCGACCAGAACGGTCCTCTCGTGCGCGTCAGGAAGATCGTCAGATGTCCGGCCACGGAGAGTTTCAGGTACATCAGGGTCTGGATGTGCGCGCGGTCGAGGTGAAAGACGCGCTCTCCAAGATAGAATAGCCCGAACGCCGACACGACGCCGAAGACGCCGAGCACCGTGGCGATCCCCAGCACGACGCGCATGTTCCAGGCTTCCGGCTGGTCCTTGTAATGAACGTTGTCATAGGCAATGGACAGGATGGCGCCGTCATTGAGCAGCGCCAGCATCACGATCATTACCGCCGTCAGCGGATAGAAGTTGAAGATCAGAATTGCCAAAGTCATGAACAGTAACACGCGCAATGTCTCGGCGATGCGGTAGATCGCGTAACTGTTCATCCGCTGAAAAATGCGGCGGCTCTCTTTAATCGCGTCGATGATTACCGACAGGCCGGGCGTCAGCAGAACGATGGCCGCTGCCGCGCGCGCAGCATCCGTCGCCCCGGAAACCGCGATGCCGCAGTCGGCCTTCTTCAACGCGGGCGCGTCGTTCACCCCGTCTCCGGTCATCCCGACGATGTGGCCGCGCTTTTGCAAGACGTCCACAATGTGGAATTTATGTTCGGGGAATACCTGCGCGAAGCCGTCGGCCTTTTCGATGGACAGGGCGACCTCGGCGCTCTCCTGTTGTTTGACGTCGCCCAAGCTCGCCGCATCGAGAATGTTTTCGCCCATCCCCAATTTCTTGGCGGTTTCCCGCGCGATGGCCAGCGCGTCGCCCGTCACCATCTTGATCTTCACGCCCATCTGCCCAGCAGTCGCAACAGTCGTCTTGGCATCGTCGCGCGGCGGATCGAACAGGGGCAGCACGCCGAGAAACTGCCATTTTCCATCGGCTTCGGCGCGCGCCACGCCCAGCGATCGAAAGCCGCGCGCCGCGAAGTCATTGACAGCTTTATCGACAGCGGACTTCACTTCGGCGGCATTAGACGACAATGCAAGGATCACCTGTGGCGCGCCCTTTGAGGCTTTGAATTCCTTTCCGTCGGATCCCTTGACGGCAGCCTCGGTGCGTTTTTTCACCGCATCGAACGGCTGGAAATGACCCACCTGGTACGGCTTCAGCGCTTGCTTGTCTTTCAGTCCGCCCAGAACGGCTAAATCGATGGTGTCGTTGTTGTCAGCGCGCGAGGCCAATGCGGCGGCGAGGATCACTTGATCGGCGGCGATGCCGTTTAAGCAGAATGGATCACCCAACGTAAGCTTGTTTTGGGTCAGCGTTCCGGTCTTGTCGGCACAGAGCACGTCCACACCGGCCAATTCCTCAATGGCCACCAACTTGCTGACGATCGCTTGCTTCTTGGCGAGCAGGCGCGCGCCGACCGCCATCGTGACAGACAGTACTGTCGGCATCGCCACGGGAATCGCGGCGACAGTCAGGACCAGGGCGAACTGCAAGGTCGTAAGGATTTGATCGCCACGGAAAATGGCAACCGCGATGATCACTGCTACAAGAGCCACGGCGAGAACAATGAGGTAATTGCCAATCTTCAGAACGGCGCGCTGGAAATGGCTAACGGTGTGTGCTTGCTGCACCAACTCGGCAGTCTTGCCGAAATAGGTGTTCGAACCTGTGGCGTAGACCAGCGCGCCGATTTCACCCTGGCGAACGATCGAACCGGAAAACACGGCCTCACCGGATTTGCGCGTGGCGGGCAATGATTTGCCGGTCAGCGCGGACTGATCCACTTCCACCGGGTCGCCTTCCAACAAACGCGCATCGGCCGGCACGATATCGCCCAGGCGTAATCGGATGACGTCACCTGGTACCAACTCGCGCGCCGCGGGATTGATCCACTTGCCGTCACGTATCACGCGCGCCTTGGTCGCCAGCTTGGCCTTTAAGGCTGCGATGGCATTACCGGCCTCGCGCTCTTCCCAGAACCCGACCACGCCATTGGCAACCAACAACAACAGGATGATGAAGAAATCCGGCCAGTGCTGGACAACGCCCGACAGAACGACCGCAATCTCGATCATCCAGGGTATCGACCCCCAGAAGTACGAGAGGAATTTCAGAATGGGGTTGGTCTTCTTTTCTTCGATCTCGTTGGGCCCGTATTGGGCCAGCCGCTTTTGCGCCTCGGCTTGACTAAGACCGCGCGGCGAAGAGTCCAATTTCTTCTCCACCTCCGCCAGAGGCAGCGTTTTCAAATCGTCTTTCGCATCGGGCTTCGATCTGAGCGGTTGCGCCGGCATTATATTCTGTTTGGTTTCGCGATCCATGGTCGGCGCTTTCACTGTCATACCGAAGTTTTCCTAGTTGGTAGGACAGCTGCATCAATTGATGACTGCTTGCTTCGGTAGCCCCCTCGAGAATAGAGCCAGCGAAATCGGGCCAATACCCTCGGAAACTACCCAATCGCTAGCCTTTGGGTGCGATCGAACTCTACGGCCATATCGACGCGCGCCAGTGCAGGACCGATGTCTGAAATATCGGCCATGTTATATTTGACAAACCCAGGCGCCTCGTCCTGGCGTTGCCGGACTTCTAGAACTTTGCCTCGGCATTGGCCTTTTAGTATCGGTTCGCCTCAGTGTTCATAGACAAAAAACGTACACCTTGCGGAAGGCAGTTTTTCAACTCGCGTGAACTCGTCAGTGACGAAAAAGAAACGTAGAATCAGAAAATCAAATAAGCTGAATAAACGATAGAGGCGGCTGCGCTTCTGTTTCGTATTGATGTAGCTGATCTTCTCGCGGAGACAATATTCGACCGATGTTTCATCCTCGCGGACATGGGCGGCCACATAACCCACGGAAATCTTCGCGGCATCGTCGAATAAGACATAGCCAGAGATCGGTTGGAGATACCTTTCGCCGGAATCCGGCGCCGGATAATTGACACAGCGGCACGGCGCATATAGGCGGTATCGGCAGGAATCCTTTTCATATTCGATCAGCATGTAAATCTTATTGCCGCCGCCATTCTGAAAGAGCGCGAGCGTTTCGGCGAAGTCGATATTCCGCGCCGTTCTCGGCTCACAATTGATCTGGATTTCTAGAGCGCCGCGCTCATAGGTGAGTTGGTCCGGCCTGGCGGGATTGAGGCTGTAGTTATATGACCCGCTTCTCAGGAAAATGGTTTGATCCCATCCTTTGACGGCGACGGCTTCGTAGATGCGTTGGCCTTCGAAAATGCTGTGCGATATGTCTTCGGCCCGACATTCGTGGGACAGCCAAGCGACCTGCGTTTCATTACGCCTATCGGTTTTCGCAAGCGCGCACTCGACGGGAGTTTGCCAGAAATTGGCATTCCCCCGCCCACGCATGACCATGAAGCCATTCTCTAAATCTAAATGCTGGGTCATAAATAATATCTGATTGACTGATATTCTCTACTAAGTATGTGCTCGACTGCACGAATGGTTGACAGAATAGGGCATCCATACGCATCAAATTATGCTGCCTTTGTCTCCGGCTCGACAATCCAGCGTTTCGCGTCGGCAAGACTGTCATTTGGGAATACGCGCACCGGGTGATGGAAGAAGGGCGAAAACATGCGCATGCATTCTGCAATCCAAGATCTATCGGTCACGACGGCAACACGCCCCCATTCCCCCCAATGGCCAATGAGGAGTTTGGTATCTTCCCACATGGCGCCAGGAGCGAAGGTTTTGAAGTCGGCACCCAGATGGCAGAAGAGCCGCAGATGTTTGTGTTTCTTCATTTTCTCCCGCGCAGCCGGTATCAGTACTTTGCGGTAATCGTCGGCGGTGATCTCGCCTTTGCCCGCGATTGCCAACACGTCGTCGGGAAAATCCGCCAAGATATCGATCATGACTCTCTCCTTTGTTGCACACAAAGACGACTTTGCCCGTCAAGGACGACGATTAGGACGATGCCCCGGCAGAAATGACTGTCGCTGCCCGCCGGTTTTGAGCCCAACAAGCCTCGTTTGATTCGGAGCAGACCGGGCGTTCCTTGCCATATGAAATCGTGTCAACGCGGCCTACAGAGACGCCAAGACTGACGAGATATTCCTTGACGCTGTTGGCGCGACGGGCACCGAGAGCAAGGTTGTATTCGCGCGTGCCGCGCTCGTCGCAATTTCCCTCGATGGTAACACGCACGGCAGGGTACTTGTTCAGCCAGGTCGCCTGGCGTTGCAGTATGACTTTCTCATCGTCCCGCAGATTGTAACGATCGTAATCGAAGTGAACCGTGTCCCCGACATTTACGCGGAAGTCTTTCTCACTCCCTGGAATAATTGACGATTGTGCTTGCGGCGCGGGTGAGGGGTTAGGGCTAGTGGGTGCGACCGTCGGCTTTGAGGCGCACGCGGCGACAAAGAGAAGCGCGCAAACAGTTGCCACTCGTCCACACTTCGAAAAATCGTACATTCCTTTTCCCCTTGCGGAAAGATTTACTGCCCAATCGCGGCGGACCTGTAGTGACAAGGTCGCTGCCGAAGCTTGTGTCCAACTATAAGCAGAGTGTCATCGCATGCTCTGACTACAGTCAGATTCGCGGCGCTAAATTTTCAAAATGGCGGTTGACTGGGCGGTTTATTCGGACTTGCATGGGTCGGCACATGCCCAAACCACATTCGTCTTCCACACACACGCGGTTGCCGGAAATTCGCGCCCGCTTATTCGACCGTCAACGCGATCCGCCTTCTCGCATCGAGAACCTGTTGACGCGAAAGCAACAGGCCGAATTTCAAAGCATCGCGACGGTGCTCGATTACCGGCGTGGAGGGATCACCATATTCTCGGAAGGCGAGGACGCCCATTTTGTCTATTCCGTCGTGTCCGGCATTGTTCGGATAAACCGGCATTCGGACGGCGGAAGACGACAGGTACTGGCCTTCATGCTTCCCGGCGACATTTTTGGTCTGCCCGACTCGGGCATCTATGTGAATTCATCCGAGGCGGCCTGTCCTTCGACGCTGTGCCGCGTTCCCTGGGCGCAGTTGCGTGAACTCATGATGCGCGAGCCCTCGATGCAGCTGAATATGCTGATCAAAGTCGCTCATGATCTGCGCGAAGCGCAACGGCGGATCATGATCCTCGGTCAACAAAATACCTATCAGCGGCTTGCGTCTTTCCTCGTCGATTTTACGCAGCACCAGGCATTTTTCGATACCGAGGCCGCCCAACTGACGCTGCCACTTACGCGCTTTGATATTGCGGACTATTTGGGCACCGCTCCCGAGACAGTGGCCCGCGGGTTTCTGCGACTGGAGCGCGACGGCTTGATTTGCCGTGTTGCGCCTCGAGTCATCGAAATACGGAACTTGGACGGCTTGCGCCAATTGCAAGGGCAGCGACGGCGGCAAGAAAGCTAGAACATACACAATTGTGCCTGTCGCATGATTACGCTACTTCCCAACAAATTCTGAACGCACTCCTGAGAGATATCATGCCGGTACAGAGTGATCACATTTCGCTGTCCAATGGAAAGACAACGCATCTCGACACCTCCGATGACGATATTCGCCCGATCGGCTTGATCAAACTTTCCATTCTGGCGTTGGTCGTCGGCGTGGTGACCGGAATCGGCGCGGTGGTGTTTCGCGACCTGATCGGTTTGATTCACAACTTCCTGTTTTTGGGTCAAGTGTCTTTTCATTACGAAGCCAATGTGTTCACGCCGGCGAGTCCCTGGGGACCAGTGGTTATTCTCGTGCCGGTGGTCGGCGCTGTGATCGTCACCTTCCTTGTTTCGAATTTCGCGCCTGAGGCTCGCGGTCACGGCGTGCCCGAGGTCATGGACGCGATCTACTACAAGGGCGGCGTTATCCGGCCTGTGGTCGCGGTTGTGAAATCGCTAGCCTCGGCGGTTGCGATCGGCAGCGGCTCGGCAGTGGGACGCGAAGGCCCCATTATCCAGATCGGCTCGGCGCTGGGATCGACGCTAGGCCAGATCGTGCGAATGCCGTCCGGGCAGCGCATTATTCTGGTTGCCGCCGGCGCCGGTGCCGGCATCGCCGCTACCTTCAACACGCCCATCGGCGGCGTCATGTTTGCCATCGAACTGATGATGCCGGAGGTTAGCGTCCGCACCTTCCTGCCGGTGGCGTTGGCAACCGGCACGGCGACGTTCATCGGGCGCTTCTTCTTCGGACCGCAGCCGGCGTTTGCGGTTCCCCATTTGGTGCCGATGAGCACCGACGCCACCTCCGCGATCATTCTTTGCCTCTACGCATTGCTTGGAGCCGTCACCGGTGTGGCCGCCTGGGGCTTCGTGCGCGGTCTGCATTTCGCCGAAGACTATTTCGACAAGATCAAGGGGCGCTATACGCGGCACGTGTTGGGCATGCTGATGGTGGGCGTTCTCATCTACCTTCTGCAACGAGGATTTGGCCACTACTACGTAGACGGCGTCGGTTATTCGACGATTTAGGCGATCTTGCTCGATCAAATGTCGACAGCGTGGCTGCTTCTGCTTCTTTTCGCCTGCAAGCTGCTGGCAACCTCGCTCAGCCTGGGGTCCGGTTCATCCGGCGGAATATTCTCTCCCTCGCTGTTCATGGGGGCGACAATCGGTGGTGGCTTCGCCGCGCTGCTCTCCATGCTGTTTCCGTCTCTCGCCATCAACATACCGTCCTTCGCCATGGTCGGCATGGGCGCGATGGTCGGGGGCGGCACGGGGGCCGCGATGACGGCCGTCACGATGATCTTCGAGATGACGCGCGACTACGACATCGTTCTGCCAATGATCTTGGCCGTCGCCCTCAGCCTGGGCGTGCGCCGCGTGCTGTCGCGCGAGAACATTTACACCATGAAGCTTTTCCGCCGCGGGCACGTCATCCCGAAAGCGCTGCATGCGAACATGTTCCTGGTGCGCCGTGCGAAAGAGGTGATGGATACCGACGTGGTTCTCGCGCTTGCCGAGACGAACTTCGACAGCTTTCTGTCCCAGCTCGATTACGACGGCCGGATGCGCCATGTTGCGGTTGTCGATGGCAATCGCATCGTCGGCGTTCTGCGCATCAACATGGCGCTGAGGCAGGCATCGGAGGGTGCCCGATCCACTGTCATCTTGCGCGATATCGCAAGCCGGGATTTCACCATCGTGCGGGAGAACGACGTCGTTTTCGACGTGATTCAACGCATTTGGCGAAAGCAGGCCGCGATGGCGCTTGTCGTACGCGGTGTGGGCGTTCCGCGGCCGAGTGATGTTGTGGGAGTGATCACGAAGGAGCACGTCGCGGATTCGGTGGCCAGCAGCGTCAAGATGTATCCGGCGTGATAACAAGGGCTCTTGCAGCCGCCTCCGTGTTTCCCGCGTCAGCGCCGTCAGTATGTCAAACGCGGTTCGATTTCACGACACAGCGCCAGGGCGATCAGCCGATACTGCGTTGACGCGCGCCAAGACGTACGCCCGGTGAGGGCCGTTCGCGCAGCACTTCGCGGCGGAAGCGGAACAATTCCGCCGGCCGGCCGCGCGCCAGTGCCGACATTTTGCCCGTGCCTTCCACCAATCCCTGCGCTTCGACCAAGCGACGGAAGTTTTGTTTGTGCAGGCGAATCCCGGAAATCGCTTCGACGGTCCTCTGCAATTCCAAGAGCGTGAAGGAGGGCGGCATCAATTCGAAAACCACCGGACGGTATTTCATCTTGCCGCGCAGCCGGGCGATGGCGGTGGCGAGAATCCGGCGGTGATCGAACACCATACTGCGCGCCCAGTGGCAGATTTTGTTGCGCGTTTGCGCGGCCGTCTCGCACGCTTTCCTCTGTCAGACCCGCTTCATAAAGCAGTTCGTAGCGCTCAAGGACCTTCTCTTCGTCCCATGCCATGCCTTCGAGGCCGAAACAAAGGCGAGCTCGTTCGCGGCGCATTTCGGCGCGCCCCGCATCGGGTGCGGCCTTGGCAAAGGCGCGCAGTGCCGGCGCAATAGTCTCGGCGATGATAGCGGGCTTTTCATTGCGCCAATCTTCCCAGGGAAAATAGCGATACCAATCGCGCCACAATGTGTCTTGCGAGGCGCCCGATTGACGCGTCAAAGCGAGGTATCCGACCGACACGACGCGCGGGCCTTCGCCTTGATTGAGCTCATGACGCCCCCGATCGCCAAAAGTGTAGAGCTGTTCGGTGTAACCCAGATCGAGACGGGTTTGTTCGGCAACCCAGGTGCGAAGACCGATTTCCAAAGTCCGGTGCTGCAGAGGATCGAACGGACCGAAGGGAAGGGCGTCGCCATTGTCGTCGGGATGTTTCACGACCAGCACACAAGGGCGCTCTTCCGCAACAGAAACGATGGCGGCGGAAAGGCCGATAGCGACAACGTGTTTTTGCGCGGGGCTCATGCGGCCAGAATGGTCAAAGGAAATTCGACCGGCACGCCTTCGTCGACGACCCGACAAGGTCCCATAGCTTCGACGGCGCGTATCATTCGACCTTCGCGGCTCAAGGCGCTATCGGCGAGACGGACCAGCAGCCTGTTGGGTGCGGCATGCGCGGCCCGCGCCCGCATCTCCTGCGCGATGTCGTATTCGGTGCCCGGTCCGTAATGGTCGCACAGCACTGTGAAGGCCGCCGCCATCGACCGGCTGACTCCGGCCCAGCAATGTATCAGCATCGGACCGTCTCCATCCCAAGCCCGGGCGAAACTAATCAATTGCGCCACATGGCGCACTTCGGGGGGAGCATCGCCGGCGGCGGGATCGGCGATATCGTTCAATCCAAGGCGCAAATGCCGTTCGGTTGGAAATCCTTCGGGTGTTTCGATCATGTGCTCGGGCGACAGCAGCGTAACCAGCCGCGTGGGCCGATAGGCTTGCAAGGTTTCGAGCATGGCGGAGAGCGGGGTGACAAGAATCATCGACATAGCCACATTGTGCTAGCCCACCATTGTGGCGCGCAAAAGTCGCCGTCCGGTGAAGATGCGGCGCGGGTTGACGCAGTGCGGCATTCTATGCGGCTAACCGATTGAATCGGTCCAAGAATAAGGCTTGAGCCTCGGCCGTCGGCAGAGGAACGAGGCGCGGGGTTTTCAAGGCCTTGGGCGGAGTGCCGAAATAGCGCAGCGCCTCCTTGATATCGAACCCGGCCAGCTGGGTTGCCTCGTAATAGGCGGCCAAGATGTCGGCCTTCTTGAACAGGGTCAGAAGCGATGGCGCAGCCTTGGCAGGAAGTCCAAAACGCAGATGAATTGCCGTGAGAAGTTTGAGCTCCAAGTCTTTGTAATCAATGCCGACGGCTGCCTTGAACGGACTGATGAGGTCACCCACAACATATTCCGGCGCATCGTGCAAAAGCGCCATGAGGCGGGCCTCGCGGGAGAGCAAAGGCTTGAGCTCCGCCGCCAGTCTTTCCACCAGAACGCAATGCTGGGCGACCGAGAAGGCGTGCTCGCCTTTGGTCTGGCCATTCCAGCGCGCCACGCGCGCCAAACCATGCGCGATGTCCTCGATTTCGACATCCAAGGGCGAGGGGTCGAGCAGATCCAGTCTGCGGCCGCTGAGCATTCTCTGCCAGGCGCGGGCGGGCCGATTCGCCAAGGGCAAACTCCTCAAAAAAGCAATTTCGCCCCGACAAGCGCCAGCACGCAAGCCAAGACAATCCGCAAGCTCGCATCGGGTACCCGCGGTGCCAATGCGCTTCCGAGAATTATTCCGGGAAGCGATCCCATAAGCAGTGCGCCAAGCAGAGCAAGGTTGACGCTACCCAGCAGCCAATGTCCTGCGCCGGAGACCAGCGTCAAGGGAACAGCATGGGCGATGTCGGAACCGGCGATTTTTGCGATCGGCAGCTTGGGGTAAAGCAAGATCAACGCGGTGATCCCTAGCGCGCCCGCGCCAACCGATGTGGTCGACACCAAGACGCCGAGGATGACGCCTGTCAGGATTGTGTAGTTGCGCGTGCGCCGCACATCGAGCGATCCGACCCGATCCGCATACGCCGAAAGCAACTGGCGCCGGAATACCAGCGCCGCCGACGTAAACAGAAGCGCCACGCCGAGCACTTTGGAGACCAGAACATTTGCCGTGCCGCCCGTAATCCCGAGAAAGTGGAGCACGACGAGCATGACAGCGGCAGCGGGGACGCTTCCCAGAGACAAGCGGCCGACCACCCGCCAATCGATCATCCGATTGAAGCCGTGCACCAGCGAACCGGCGGATTTTGTCGCGGCGGCATAGAGTAGGTCGGTGCCGACCGCGGCCACGGGCTGAATGCCGAATATCAGGATCAGGATCGGCGTCATCAGGGAACCACCGCCGACGCCGGTTAAACCGACCAGCGTGCCGACGACAAAGCCGGATACGACATAGCCCCAGCCCATGGCATGAAGGAATTCCATGCAATCCAATTCTACAGTGGCAATACGTGATTTGAGAGTATTCAGACCGCCAATTTTCGCATGATCACGCTGCCGACGGAATAGCCCGCACCGAAGGCGCAGAGTAGTCCCAGATCGCCCGGTTTGAGGTCTGCGCTGTGTTTGTGGAAGGCGATAATCGATCCGGCCGAGCTGGTGTTGCCGTATTCGTCGAGGACGATCGGCGCTTCGCCGTCCACGGCATCTCGCCCTAGCACTCGGCGCGCGATCAGATCGTTCATGTTGACGTTTGCTTGATGCAGCCACATCCGCTTGAGCGCGGCAGGCGTTTGGCCGTTTTCGTCGAGATGCGCGACGATCAATTCCGCGACCATCGGGATGACTTCTTTGAAGACCTTGCGCCCTTCCTGCACGAAGAGCTTATCGCGGGCACCGATCCCTTCCGGCGCGGCGCGATTGAGGAAGCCGAAATTGTTGCGGATATTGTTCGAGAATTTGGTCTTCAATTTGGTCGAAAGGATTTCCCAACTATTGGGTCCTTTGGCTTCTTCGGCGCGTTCGACGATGATCGCCGCGGCGGCATCGCCGAAAATGAAATGGCTGTCGCGGTCGCGAAAGCTCATATGTCCGGTGCAAACTTCGGGACTGCACACCAAAATGGCGCGGGCGTGCCCGCGGGCAATCATGTCCGAGGCGGTTTGCACGGCAAACACCGCGGACGAACAGCCGACATTCATATCGAAGCCGAAGCCCTCGATGCCCAGCGCGTCTTGTACTTCGATGGCGATCGCCGGATAGGCGCGTTGCAGGTTGGCGCAGCTGACGATCACACCGTCGATCTCGGCGGGTTTGCGTTCGGCGGCGGCAAGGGCGTCGCGTGCCGCTGCCGATGCCATTTCCGCGAGGACCGAGATCTGATCGTTCGGCCGTTCGGGAATGCGCGGACACATGATGTCGGGATCGAGCAAACCCCTCTTGTCCATCACATAGCGGCTCTTGATACCCGAAGCCTTGACGATGAAGTCGACCGAGGACTCCAACAGCGGTTCCACTTCGCCTGCCGCGATAGCAACGGCATGCAAGCCGTTGTGGCGGCGAACATACTCGTTGAACGAGGCCACCAATTCTTCATTCGAAACGGATTGTGCGGGCGTGTACACACCCGTCCCGGTCAGCGCCAATCGCATCACACGCCAGTCCTTTTTTTATGCACTTACCGTGGCCCAGGCCCATCCGGAAGGCAAGCTGGCGCCTGCCGCGTGTTTTTACGTTTTGCTGCAACCGGAGCGGCAGGCCGGCCCAGCCAGCTATGGGGAATTGTCGCAAGACTTCGCAGGGCGGTTTGATCGTTTGTTGCCGCAGCGCTAAGCATGATCCATGAGCGCTAACCAAGCTTTGGTGTTGTTTTCCGGCGGCCAGGATTTGACGACTTGTCTTGCCTGGGCATTGGCGCGATTTGCGCATGTCGAAACTATAGGCTTCGATTACGGGCAACGGCATATCACTGAGCTGGCTGCGCGGCCGCGCATCCTCGCGGGCATGCGTAGTGAATTTCCCGATTGGGCCCCGCGGCTCGGCGAGGATCACGTTCTGACCCTGGATGTGTTGAAGCAGATCGGCGGCAGTGCGTTGACCGATGCCGTCGAGATCGAGATGGGCGCGAACGGCCTGCCAACCAGCTTTGTCCCGGGACGCAATGTCATGTTTTTGACGGCAGCGGCGGCGCTCGGTTATCGGCGCGGTATTGCCGATCTTGTGGGCGGCATGTGCGAGACCGATTATTCGGGCTATCCCGATTGCCGTGACGCAACCATTACGGCGACCGCGAGCGCGTTGACATTGGCGCTCGATCGGCGCGTGACGATTTACACGCCTTTGATGTGGATAGACAAAGCCGAAACCTGGCGATTGGCGGAAACATTGGGCGGTGCCAAGCTCGTCGATCTTATCCGCGAGGAAACGGTCACCTGCTACCAAGGCGACCACACGCAGCGCCACGATTGGGGTTTCGGTTGCGGCGCATGTCCAGCCTGCGATTTGCGTGCCAAAGGCTATTCGAAATACAAAAGCCCATGACATATCAGGTCAAGGAAATTTACTACACACTGCAAGGCGAGGGCGCCCGCAGCGGCCGCGCCGCCGTTTTCCTGCGCTTCGCCGGCTGCAATTTGTGGAGTGGATTGGAACGCGACCGTGCAGCCGCGGTTTGCAAATTTTGCGACACCGATTTTGTCGGCGTGGACGGTCCGGGCGGCGGCAAATTCTCCGCCGCCGACGCGCTTGGGGAGGCGGTCGCTGCGCTATGGCCGCATAGCAGCGAGGCACAGCCTTACGTCGTTTGCACCGGGGGCGAACCGCTGCTGCAAATGGACGACGCGCTGATCGCGGCGCTACACGCCGCCGGTTTCGAAATCGGCATCGAAACCAATGGAACGCTTCTGGCGCCGCGCGGCATCGAATGGATTTGCGTCAGCCCGAAAGCGGATGCGGAATTGGAATTGACGAGCGGGCAAGAGTTGAAACTGATTTATCCGCAAGACGGTGCGCCGCCGGAGCGGTATGCGGATCTTCTCTTCGATTACTTCTTTCTACAGCCGATGGATGGAGAGGACCGCATAGTCAACACACGTGCCGCCGCGGAATATTGCCTGGCGCATCCGCAATGGCGCCTTAGCCTGCAAACCCACAAGTTGATCGGCATTCGCTGAGGTTCAAAATCGCGTGACGATCTTTTCCATATCTGGCCGCGGACGCTCTTCCAGGTCGATAGTACTTTTGCCGATATAGATGAAACCCGCGATGCGCTCGCCGGGCTTGAGGCCCAAACGTTCCTGCACCAGCGGATGATAGGCGCACCATTCGGTCAGCCAATTGGCGACATAGCCCAGCGCATGCGAGGCGATCAGCAGCGTCTGGCAAACCGCACCCGCGGAAAGCTGCTGCTCCCATTCGGGGATGGGGATGGCCTCGCGCACGCGGCTGACCACGCCGACGACTATGGGCGCCCGCAGGAAACGGCCAGCCTCCAGCGCAATGCGTTCGGCACTGACCGTTTCAGTTTCTTTAAGGCAGTTCACCAACAATAAGCCCATGCGCGCTCGCGCCTCACCCTCGAACACGATGAAACGCCAAGGGAATAGCTTGCCGTGATCGGGTACGCGCGCAGCCGCCCGCAAGATCGTCTGTAATTCCTCGGGACTGGGCCCCGGGCCGGTCATAGCTTTGGCCGAGCCGGAGCGCCGCGAAAGCAAGAGGCCGATCGTCTGCGGCGCGGGAGAATTGAAGGCGGTTGCGGATTCCATGTTTAACCTATGCGAATTTGGAGGTTGCAGGCCGGCCGGACAGCCCTATTTAAGTTCACGAGGGCGGGTCCGAAAGAGCAGCCGCTTTGGAAATATAGCTTTCTTGCGGTAAAATACCCATCCAGGGAGAGAGTCATGACTGCCAAGGTGGAAAAAGTCGCCACATGCGATCCCATTTGGGATTTTATGCGCGAGCAGGCCGAAGAGCTTGCGAAGCGCGAACCCGCGCTGGCGAGCTTCGTGCACGCAATCATCCTCAAGCACGACCGGCTGGAGCATGCTCTATCCTATCATCTCGCCAAGAAGGTGGGCGGCGAGGATATCAGTCCGATGCTCACCCGCGAGATTTTCGAAGAGGCCATCGTCGCCGATCCCGGGATCGGGGAGGCGGTGCGAGCGGATCTTTCGGCGGTGTTCGAGCGTGATCCAGCCTGTCATTCCCACACAGAAGCATTCCTGTTCTACAAGGGGTTCCACGCGCTGGAATGTTATCGCGTCGCCCATTGGCTTTGGCGGCAAGACCGCCATGGCATGGCGTTGTTCTTCCAAAGCCGCATTTCCGAATTGTTCGATGTCGACATCCATCCGGCCGCGGTCCTTGGCCGAGGTATCATGATCGACCACGGTACCGGCGTGGTGATCGGCGAGACCGCGGTGGTGGAAGATGACGTTTCGATGCTGCACGGCGTGACTTTGGGCGGCACGGGAAAAGAGCAGGGCGACCGCCATCCGAAGATTTGCCGCGGCGTCCTTCTGTCGATGGGCGCCAAGGTCTTGGGCAATATCGAGATCGGCGAATACTCGCGTGTCGGCGCCAGCTCGGTGGTGTTGAAATCCGTACCGGCGCATTGCACCGCGGTCGGCGTGCCGGCCAAATTGGTGAATTGCACCGGCCCCACGCGCCCGTCGCAGGAAATGAATTAATTCTTCGACGAGCCCGAGGGAACCGGCTGACGTCTCTTAGGCCACGATTTTCTTGGCGGTCTCAGCGATCTCCTGACATTTGCCGGTGGTCTGCTCGATCATCGCGGAAATGCTGGAAACGCGCTGGCTTACGGCCCCCATCTGCTCTTCCAGTGCGCCGGCCAGTTTGATCAATTCGTTATTGCCTTCCTTGATCGATTCTTCACTGGTCTTGGTGGAGTCCACCAAATTGCGCGTTTCCGATGCGAGATGTTTGACTTCGCCGGCGACGACGGCGAAGCCGCGCCCTTGTTCGCCGGCGCGGGCTGCTTCGATCGTCGCATTGAGCGCCAGCATATTTGTCTG
>CAVXZV010000027.1:0-160417 GCA_963766355.1 uncultured Alphaproteobacteria bacterium | reverse complement strand
GGCGTGCGCCGTTGTGGCGTGAAGAAGAAGGGAGTGTTCGAAAGAATGGAGCCTACTGGTTTGGCTCTTACTTGCCCGGCTTACCGGTGTCGGAAACGACTGAGAACTCCGAAAGGGGAACGGGACCAGAGCATGCCGGGAAACGTCTCGAGATCGGGCGCCGCAGCCCGGTGGAGAGCACAAAGTAAGGTGTGCACGGTGAAAGCTGTATTGCCTGAATCCCAGTTTCCAGTTGCTAAAGGGTTGGCGGTAGCGAAAGCGGCTGACACGCTACGCCATGCGGGGCGGATCGCACCGGCCAGTGCGAACCGCCGCCAGTCCGCATGGGACGACCTCCGTCGGAGGGTCAAGGAAACAAACGGGACACCTAAACACACCGCAACTCCCCACACACGTAACTACGGGATCGCCTGTAGCAGGCTCGTTCGCGAACCTGTATGGCGACGGAGCCGTCATAGTACCCAAAGGCCCGGCGTAATGGCCGGGACAGCCGCCGCGAGGCGGACGATCACGCGTATAAGGCCGGGCGACCGTGTCGAAAGCGCCTCTGATCGGGGGAAGGACGATGCCGCCAACAACGGCATTTGCAGTATGCGTAGAAGAGATTCTTCGACGGAGAGGTTCTGCTGATGCAGGCCGTCACGATCCAGAGGAGAATTGAATCACTGCCGACCTTGTCGCGGTCGGGAAAGCGAATAAACGGCCTTCACCGCCTGATGAGATCATCGTGTCTCTTCGAGCGGGCCTATGAAAAGGTCTCCCGTAACAAGGGAGCCCTGACGCCGGGTGTTGACGGCAAGACCTTCGACGGCATGTCGCTGGAGAAGCTCGCCGACATTACCAGGCGCGTGGCAGACGGCACGTATCGCTTCCGACCAGTCCGACGGGTTTACATCCCGAAGGGCAACGGCAAGACACGACCGCTGGGAATCCCCACGGTGGAAGATCGACTCGTTCAGGAGGCGGTCAGGACTATCCTTGAAGCGATCTACGAACCTGTGTTCCTCGATGAGTCACATGGGTTCCGCCCGAGGCGGTCCTGTCATACCGCGCTTAATCTCATCAAGAAGACCTGGACGGGTTGCAAATGGCTGATCGAAGTGGACGTGCGTGGGTTCTTCGACAACATCGACCATAACGTTTTGCTTGGGCTTCTGAAGAAGCGGATCGATGACGACAAGTTCATCGCTCTGATCGAAGGAATGCTCAAAGCAGGCTACATGGAAGATTGGGTCTATGGACACACCTATAGTGGTACACCACAGGGCGGCGTTGTCTCGCCCTTGCTTGCGAACATCTATCTGCACGAGTTGGATCAACTTATGCAGACGATGAAAGCGGGCTTCGATAAAGGCCGCGTTCGACGCCCATTGCCGCGCTACTACGCGCTGCAATGTCGCGTTCATCGCCTCCGCCGGAAAATTGACCGGCTCCGTGCCAAAGGTGCGGATCAGGCCGAGATCGATTCCGCACTGGCAAAGATCAAGGTCAACAATGCAGAAAGACGGAAAGTGCCCTCCGTCGATCCTATGGACCCCAACTTCAAAAGGCTCCGTTACTGCCGCTACGCCGATGACTTCCTTATCGGCATCATCGGCAGCAAACGGGAAGCGCGCGAGATCATGGCTTCCGTCGAACGGTTCCTGACGGAGACCTTGAAGCTTGCCGTGTCGCCCGAGAAAAGTGGGATTCACGCCGCGTCAAAGGGAGTGACCTTCTTAGGCTATCGCATCTTGACATACACATCCTTCGGGGCTGGACGAAAATCCAGCCGCAAAGGTCCGACTGGGCGGACATGGCGCGTGGTGCGCCGACCGACCACCGACAATGTCAGTTTGCGAGTGCCGCGGAAGGAGATCACTGCGTTCTGCAAGCGGCATGGCTATGGCAATCTTGCCAAAAAGACCGGCTATGCGCGCGAGCAGTTCCTGGTCACCAGCGATGTCGCGACCGTCCTCGCCTATAACTCAGAGTTCCGTGGTTTTGCGAATTACTACTCGTTTGCCGATGACAACAAACGCGCCTTGGGATTGTTGGAGCTTGTTGTGTTCCGCAGTCTCGTAAAGACGCTGGCGTTGCGGCATCGGACGACGAGAGCGCGAACCATGGCGCGCCTGTGGAAAGGCACGGACTACGAGGTTAGCTCCGTGGTCCGTGGCAAGCTTCGCAGCATCAAGCTGTGGAGGTTGAAGCATCTCACCCGAACCTATTGGATAAGTCCGATTATCGACGATGTCACAAGAGGTGCGTGGTGGGTAAAACGCCCAAATGATCTGATCGACCGTCTCAACGCTCGCGAATGCGAAGCGTGCGGTGGCACGACCGGGCCATTCGAGATGCATCACCTTCGCCGCGTTCGAGACCTACGAAGCGGGTCGCTGACGGTTTGGAAACGGTCCGGCATACGGCGCAAGACAATTGTCCTGTGTCCGTCATGTCGCGCGACCGTTTCCGGTCGAGAGCATTCGCATATGGAAAGCCGTGTGCATCGGAAAGGTGCATGCACGGTTTGGGGGGAGGCGTAGGGGTATCCTCTGCGGAGGTGTCCCACGCCTACCCTACCAAGACCGGTAGCCGACAATTTTTCTTTCAAATATTTTTTGACGGTATTTTTGACGGTATCACTTGATATTACCTAATTAATTCAATGGTTGTGAATCCTAGTCCCCCAGCCAATTCTACCATATTGGCGCCGTTCCTATCCCCAATTACGCTGAAGTGCGCCCTGTTACTACGAAATCGTGCGATGCAGAGTTCGATGCGGGCTCTTGGCTACGTGCAAACGCGCGAAACTCCCAGCCTACAGTCCCTGATAGACAAAATCGCGAAATTCGGTGCTGCCCGTCCCCGCACAGAATAGCCCGACCTTCAGGCTGAGGAAAGCGTTTCACGTTCCAGTGTGAAACCATACTCGGCGCTGCTGAACGCCAGAGCGCGGATGAACGCATTCCCATAACTGCGCGCCACAGAGAAGCGAAAACGTGGCGCATCATCCAGTTGCCAGAACGTGACGCCGATCAAAGCCGCTGATGTTGTTGCTGCGATCCCCGGCCCAAACACATGCGGATCGATGTCGATAGTGAGCAGTTTCGCCAAGGCATCACGCAGACGAGGCCCCGTCAGTTCGAAAACCACAAATCCGTCGCTCTGATCGCAGACCGAACCAGACTTGCCTATTGTCCCTGCAAGTTTTCTTTCCAGTGTCTCGCCGTCGCCTTCCACGACGACAGCCAACCAACGCCCGGGGCCGACGCCAACAAAGCTGCAATCGCCGGGCGTTGCCTTTGCTCCTTGCGGCAAGGCGCACCCGAAAACCGCTTTGATAGCCGCCGAAAGCGCCTCCTCTTGATGGCGACCGGCGACGAGGGTTGCAAGTGCGAGCGCATCTAAGCGTCGCGCGTGCACACCGGGATCGCCGTCGGCAAAACCATACCGCCCCGGCCCGATAAGTGTTTCGGGGGGCACGCTTGTTAGGGATTCGATATCAGCCACGCAGCCGCACTCCTTCGGGGTCGATAAATCCCGGCGCCACGATCTCGACAACGACATCGCTGCCGCGCAAAGGATCATAAGCGCGCAGGCGCTCGCCGATCCGCGCCTTACCTCCGGCCAAAAAGCCAAGCCCAACCGAATGACCGAGAATGGGCGATTGGATGACCGAGGACAGATAACCTTGATCGTTTTCCACCACCTCTTTGGCACCGATGGAAAGAAGATGTGCCCCCGAACGCAATTGCTGCGACTTGTCGACCGGGACAGCCCCGACCAAACTTAGGCGCGTATTTTCGAGAAGCGCCGGCCGCCCGCCGAGAACACGTCCTATATAATCCTTGCGCGTCGAACCCATTTTGCCGAAGCCGAGATCGTTGAGCGTCGTTTGTCCATTTAGCTCCGGCCCAGAAACATGTCCTTTTTCGATGCGCATGACGGCCAGCGCTTCGGTTCCGTAAGGCGTCATATCGAATGGTTTTCCAGCCGTCATCAAGGCATCCGCAAGCCTTTCACCATGCCGCGCCGGAACGGCAATCTCGAAACCAAGTTCGCCTGAGAACGACAACCGGAAAACGCGTCCGCGTATTCCACCCAGAACTTTCGTCTCCATGGCACCCATAACAGGAAGCGCGGCATTGGTGATCTCAACCGGATTGTCGACGATCTTCAGCAAAACGTCGCGCGCGCGCGGGCCTGCCATGGCGATCTGCGCCCATTGCTCGGAAACCGAAGCCATCCGCACATCCAGTTCCGGCCACAGCACTTGCAGACAGAATTCGAGATGCTGAAACACTTTTACGGCATTGACGGTCGTCGTCGTCATCACCCAATGATCAACGGACAGGCGCGATGTCGTCCCGTCGTCCATGACAAAGCCGTCTTCACGCAACATCAGACCATAGCGCGCCTTGCCGACCGGAAGCGTCGAGAAGGTATTGACGTAGACCCGGTCCAGGAACGTCCCCACATCGGGGCCTTGCAGATCGATCTTGCCGAATGTGGAGACATCGATCATGCCGACGGAAGAACGCACCGCCTTCACTTCGCGCGCCACCGTTTCTTGCCAGTCCTTTTCGCCGGGGCGCGGGAAATATTGCGCCCGCAACCACAATCCGGTTTCGACAAATTTGGCGCCTTGCCGCTTCGCCCAGGCATGTGTTGGCGTCACGCGCACCGGGCGGAAATCTTTGCCGCGATGATGACCGGCGAAGGCACCGATGGAGACCGGCGTGTAAGGCGGACGGAAAATAGTCGTACCGGTTTCGGGAATGCTGCGTCCCGTGATGTCGGCCATGAGTGCAAGGCCGTTCAGGTTCGACGTTTTGCCCTGATCATTGCCCATGCCGAGTGCCGTGTAGCGCTTCAGATGCTCGACCGGCCGGAATCCTTCCTTGGCGGCGATAGCGATGTCCTTGGTCGCCACGTCCGCTTGAAGATCAACGAAGGCGAGCCCGCGCGAAATTTTTACGTGAAAAAAGGCCGAGACCTGTATGGGCTGATCTTCGCAACGCGGCAGCGGCGCAAGCTTGGCGCCGAACCCGACACTTGCCGCCGCTTGGGCGCCCTTGGCCGCGCCTTCGGCCAAGCAAGCGCTGAGCGCATAAGCGCCAGAGGCCGCACCCGCGACGCTCATGCCCGGCGGAAGTTCGCTCGGCACCAATGCGCCAATGGTTTTGTCCCATACAGGCCAGCCACGATGGTGACATGTCAATTGCAGATTGGGCGAGAAGCCACCGGACACGGCAAGCCCATCGACCGCGATCCGCTCGTGCTTGCCATCCGATTCAATGTCGATGCTTGAAGAGTCTTGCCGTGGGTAGACGTGACAACGCCGCCAAGAACATAACGAATGCCGCGTTTCCAGGCTTCGTTTTCGATGGCGGGAGCAATGGAACGTCGCGCGTCGATGATGGCCGCGATCTCGATCTTGGCATCAGCCGCTTGAAAGGCCGTTGTCCATGCCGCATCGCTGCTGGTGAAGAGCGCAAGCTTTTGTGCCGGAGTCGCGGCGAAGCGATTGATCCAGGTCTGCACTGCTTGAGCCGTCATGATACCCGGACGATCATTGCCGCCGAACACGATCGGCCGGTCTATCGCACCTGCGGTCAATACCGTGCGCTTGGCGACAATTTTCCAGAGTCTCTGACGCGGCGTGGATGGCGCAGGTACCGCCAAATGATCGCCGACCCGCTCCACTGCGCCGTAGCAATCGTCATACACGCCGAACACCGTCGTGCGAGGCAAAACGCGTACATTCGGCAAGCTCTTGAGCTCCACCACGGTGGAGGCGGCAAATGAGGCGCCGTCCATATTGTCGATGGAAAATTTCTCGGCATTAAGCCTGCCACCCAGCAGGAAATCTTCATCGGCGACGATGACGCGCGCCCCAGCGCGTCCTGCGCTGAGCGCGGCCATCAAACCGGCCGGTCCTGCGCCGATCACCAAGACATCGCAGAAGGCATGCGCCTTCTCGTAATGGTCGGGATCAGGATGAGCGGTTGCCTTACCAAGGCCCGCGGAGCTCCGTATGAAGGGTTCGTAGATTTTTTCCCAAAACGAAGCCGGCCACATAAAAGTCTTGTAGTAGAAACCCGCACCCAAAAATCGCGAGAGATGCTGAATGCCCGACATGATGTCGAATTCGGGCGATGGCCACGCATTCTGGCTGGTAGCTTCCAGTCCATCGAAAAGTTCGGCCGTAGTGGCCTTGGTATTGGGCTCGCTGCGCGTGCCGGCGCGCAATGTCACAAGTGCATTGGGTTCCTCCGAACCTGCGGTCAGAATGCCTCGCGCCCGGTGATATTTGAAGGATCGGCCGACCAATTTGACATCATTGGCCACCAGAGCGGAAGCCAGCGTGTCGCCGGCAAAGCCGGTGAAAGTTTTTCCGTCGAAGGTGAAATTCAGCGGTTGCGCACGGTCGATGCGGCCGCCTTTGGCGAGGCGGCTCATGATGTAGCCTCGCGCGCCAATGCCGCAGACGTGATCTCGTGAGTCAGCGTGTTGCGAACAACCTTCAGCCATTGTCGGCATCCGGCGCCGTGATACCACCATTCCCGATGCTCACCCGCCGGGTTGTCGCGCAGATAGACATAATCGTGGAACTTCGCCTCGGCTTGCGGATGGGAAGGATCGGGCCGCGTGCCCGTGGCATCGCCCCGATAAGAGAATTCGGAGCTGTCGCGCGCGCCGCAATAGGGACATGGTATCAGCATCAGTGCAGATTCGGCTGCGCGCCGACTCCTTTTTCGTCGATCAAACGTCCGGTGCGGAAACGGTCGAGACGATAAGCAGCCGTCAAAGGATGCGGCTCGTCGCGCGCGATGGTGTGGGCGAAGCAATAGCCGGAAGCCGGCGTCGCCTTGAAGCCTCCGTAGTTCCACCCCGTATTGAGGTAAAGTCCTGCAATCGGTCCGATAGAAAAAATCGGGGAACCGTCCATGGTCATGTCGCACACGCCCGCCCACATGCGCTGCAAACGCAAACGCCCAAGCATCGGCATCAAGGCCATGCCGCCTTCGCAAACATCTTCCACCACCGGCAGATTGCCGCGCTGGGCATAGGAGTTGTAACCGTCGAGATCGCCGCCGAAGACCAGTTCGCCCTTGTCGGATTGGCTGCAATAGAAATGTCCGGCACCGAATGTGAAGACCGTGTGGATAATCGGTTTCAGGCTTTCCGAGATGAAGGCCTGAAGCACATAGCTTTCGAGCGGCAGCCTGAGATCGAGTTTGCGCGTCAGCCGCGAAGTGCTCCCGGCAACCGCAAGCGCCACTTTGTCGGATCGGATTTCGCCGCGCGTCGTTTGTACGCCGACGATGCAATCGTTTTCACGAATAAAGTCTTTCACTTCGCAATTCTGGACGATGTCGACACCGAGCTTGTCGGCGGCCCGGGCATAACCCCATACCACTCCGTCATGGCGTGCCACACCGGCGTGTTTTTGCATCAAACCGCCTTTGATGGGAAATCGGGCATTGTCGAAATCGAGGAAGGGCAACATCGCCCGCACTTGATCGCAGTCGAGGAGCTGCGCATCCGCGCCGTTCAGGATCATCGCGTTGCCGCGGCGCGCATAGGCGTCGCGCTGCGCATCGTTGTGAATGAGATTGACGATGCCGCGCTGGCTGACCATCACGTTGTAATTGAGGTCTTGCTCCATCCGCTCCCATAGCTTCATCGACCATTCGTAGAAGGGCTCGTTGCCGGGCAAGAGATAGTTGGAGCGGATGATTGTGGTGTTGCGGCCCGCATTGCCGGAACCGATCCAGCCCTTTTCGAGCACCGCGATATTTCGCATGCCGTGTTCTTTGGCGAGGTAATAGGCCGTCGCCAATCCGTGCCCGCCTCCTCCGACAATGATCGCGTCATAGGCAGGTTTGGGAGTGGCGTCGCGCCATGTCGGCCCGGCGTACCGTTGGCCAGAAAGCCCGTTGGCTATGACGTTCAGAATCGAATAGCGCATAAATTCCAGACTTAGTTTGGGCCCACAACGCCGTGTCAGACGGCCCCATGGTTCCCGCGTCACTGCCCTGTTATCTTGTCTGACAGCGACGCCTAAGTGTCTGGGAGCGACATTCTGTCCAAAGCGCAGGCAAATCACAATCTGCTCACGAAACCGGCAGGACGCCCTTCCCGTTACGGATTTCTACTGCTGCCCGGCTTTCCGCTGATGTCCTATGCTTCGGCCGTGGAGCCTTTGCGCGCCGCCAACACACTCAGCGGACTCGCGCTTTACGAATGGATGCATCTCTCATTCGACGGTGGTCCGCTGACGGCCTCGAACGGTGTCACGTTCTGCGCCAACGGCCCGCTCGCCGAGGCGCGCGATCTCGACGCGATATTCGTTTGCGCCGGCGGCAACCCGGCGCTGTTCGATGATCAAAAGACATTGGCCACGTTGCGCGAACAGGCGCATCGTGGAATCCAGATCGGCGGTATGTCGGGCGGTTCTTATGTACTGGCGCGCGCGGGATTGCTGAGCGGCCATCGCTGCACGGTTCACTGGGAGCATATCCCGGCCTTCGTGGAAGAATTCCCGCAATTGAAAGTCGAACGGACATTATTCGTCATCGATCGCGACCGCATCACCTGCGCCGGTGGTGTTGCCGCTCTCGATATGATGATCGAACTTGTGGCGTGCGTGCATGGGGCTGAACTCGCGACAGCCGTCAGCGAATGGTATCTGCATACGCGCACGCGCTCCGGCACCGACTCCCAACGCATGGCTTTGCGCGAGCGCACCGGTATCGCCAACAGCCGGCTGTTGAAGACACTCGCCGCTATGGAAGCACGGCTTGAGAACCCGGCCAGCCGGTCGGAACTTGCCCAAATCGCCGGCATCACCTTGCGCCAGTTGGAGCGGCTGTTCGCCGATCATCTGGATACAACAATCGCAAAGCGCTATGCGGAAATCCGTCTGGCGCGGGCGCGCATTTTGCTCCGGCAAAGCAGCCTTTCGGTCGCTGAAGTGGCCGTGGCCTGCGGTTTCGTCAGCACCAGCCATTTTTCCCGGGTTTACAAGGCGCGATTTGGCGTACGCCCCCGGCAGGAATAGAAATATCTATTAGAAACAATCCGTTACGGCATGGTCGGCGATCAACCATGGGCTTGCGGGGATTTGCCAGAGGCTATTGGTGTTTCCTATAAGGAAACAGGCACCCAGGAAAAAACATGAGCGACATCGACGTAAAGCAAGACGCGCCTGCATCGGGCAGCGCCAAAAAAAACCAGCTCGAATTTGCCATCGGGCGTCAAGTTTACGAGTTCCGCACCAAGCTTGGCATCACCGTCGCCGATTTGGCGCGCCAAGCGGATCTTTCCGCCGGCATGCTTTCGAAGATCGAGAACGGCGTCACCTCGCCCTCGCTCGCCACGCTGCAATCGCTATCCTCCGCGCTCAACGTTCCGGTCACGGCATTTTTTCGCAAATTCGAAGAACAACGCGACGCCACCTTCGTCAAGGCCGGACAAGGTCTTGTCATAGAGCGTCGAGGCTCGCGCGCCTCGCATCAATATCAGCTGCTCGGCCATTCCATGAACAAGTCGCTGGTGGTGGAGCCGTATTTGGTGACGCTGACATCGCCGCCTGACGTGTTGCCGCTGTTCCAGCATACCGGCCAGGAATTCATCTACCTTCTCGAAGGCGAGGTGACGTATCGACATGGCGACAAGCTCTATCAGATGGTTCCGGGCGATAGCCTGTTTTTCGATGCCGATGCGCCCCATGGGCCGGAGGAATTGATCAAACTTCCGATCCGGCTGATCTCAGTGATCGTTTATCCACGGGCGAGTTGACGACGTTTACGCAACCTGGCGCGTACCGGCCATCGCAATGCCCACCGATCGGCTGGTGCGTATCGATGTCGTGCGTAAATCTTCCGGTTCCAGATTGTGCACATTAGTCTTGCCTGTGCAGCGGGCCATCATCAGACATTCCGATACGGCCGCCTTCAGAAACGCCGAAATCCTTTCGCCACTCGACGCTCTTTCCGGGGTGGGGAATTCAACGCCGGAAGGCTTGATGCTTCCGCCGGCGGCAAGCCCCACCGCCACATCGGCAATGCCGGCGTTCGCGCCCAGAGCCAAGATTTTCGCGAGATCGGTTCCCGACCGCAATCCGCCAAACCAGAGAAGTGGAATCTTCTCTTCGGCCTTTAGCTTGCGCAAAAGCATAACCGCTCGCCCTATCAGAGACAGATCGGGAGCACCGGAAAGATCGGCCCAATCCTCGCCAAGAAGTCCGGTGCCATCGAGCACCAACAGATCAATTCCTAGCCTGACCGCATAAGGCACGATGCGTTCCACCGTCTGTGAAGTCGCCACCAGCCCACGCAACTGGCCGGCACGGGCGGTCGTGGGCACTGCAAAACCAGCCGTCGCGCTGATGTGCGCGATAAGAGCCGCGGCTTTGGGATCGCGCCTTTCGCCGGGATTCAAGAGCTGCAGCCATGGCACACGTGGATCGCCGAGAGAAACACGTCCGAGATGAGCGCTGCCAGAGGCGGCAAGCGAATCGGCGAGCGCTTGGCGGACTTCTGTCGGAGCCTTCTCGAAGCCGCAAACCAGCATGGGATGGGCGAGCGAAAGGCCTTTGCCCAAATCGGTCGCCGATTTGCACGCCTCGCGATAAGGATCGATCACTAACCGTGTCAGATTGGCGGGCAGGAACACGAGTTCGTCGAAATTCGCTTTGCCGTCATCGAATATGTGATGGCGCGAATTGAGACGTTCGCGCGTAATGCGGGCAATGTCGGCGGGTTGAGCGTCGGCGCGCGCCAGCGAAAAAATCGCTTCGCGGGTTTTGACCGTGTAGTCCGCAGAGCCGGTCTCGGTGTCGCAGCGATAGCAGCGCGCCGCTTGCTGTTTGGCGGTCTTTGCGTCGTAGCCCTCTTCCGCATCGGCGAACGCGTCGCTGCGCAAGCCGAGAAACTTCGGCTGCCGCAATCCCAGCGTTTCCCATTCGGGATCCTGCGCCACGGCAACGGCGCGGGTGCGATAGGGTGTGCGATAGGGCACTGGATGGGCGTTACCTTCCAGCGCTGCCAGAACGTAGTAAGCCGCCTTGTGTCCTTGAAACATCGCCTGGACGATCGTCGATGAACCGAAGGCGGCGTCCCCTGCCGCAAATACCTTCTCCATCCGCGTGCGCATATTGGCCGCATCGGTAGCGATGCGCTCGCCTTCCATGAGTCCATGCTTGGCAAGTTCGACACTGACCGCTTTCTGCCCCACCGCTGCGATGATGAGCCCGGTCGGAAGCTTGAAGTCGGAACCGTTGATCATCTGGAAGGCGCGCCGGCCGTCAGAACCCGCAAGCCCCATTTCGGTGCGCCGCAAAAATAACGTGGCGTCCTCGCCCATTGTCTCAATCGCGATCGGCGCGACGTTGTAGATTATCTCAATGCCTTCGGCCAAAGCGGCGGATATTTCATGCTTGCGCGCCGGGATTTCGCCGGGCCCGCGCCGGTAAAGAACGCTGACTTTCTTCACACCGGGCAAACGGCGCGCCGTGCGGCACGCGTCCATTGCGACGTCGCCGCCGCCGATGACGACGACATGCGCCGGAAGGATCGGTCGGTCGCCACCATTGGTCCGATTGAGGAAGGTTACGCCGTCAACCACGGCAGGAGCATTATCGCCGGGCACGCCGAGTTTCTTTCCCGCAGATGCACCGATCGCCAGCAGAATGGCATCATGCCTTTTGGTGAGGTCGTCCAAACGGACACCATCGCCAAGCGGCGTTGATAAGTGAAGTGTAATTCCGGGACAGCGCGCCAAGATGCGAGCGATATCCTCTTCCACCACTGAGGGCGGCATACGAAAATCGGGAATTCCCCAGATTGTCATGCCGCCCGGCTTGGACTGCGCTTCGTAGAGTTCGACGCGATAGCCGGCCAGCGCAATGTCCTGAGCGGCGGTCAGCCCTGCAGGCCCAGAACCGATGATGGCGACAGATTTTTTCTTATCGGGATAGACGGGCTCCGGTTTGTAGGTCGGGCCAAGCGCATCGAGAACGTAGCGCTTCAGCGCACGGATCGCCACCGGGCCGTCGGCATTCGCGCGCCGGCAAGCCGGTTCGCAAGGCGCATCGCAAACCCGTCCGCAAATTCCGGACAGCGGATTGGTCGCGGTGATTGCCTCCAACGCAGCTTCTTTGTCACCTTGCCAGATCAAGCCGACATACGATCCGACATCCGTACCGATCGGACAAGCAACCTGACAGGGCGGCGGAACGTAATGCGGCAGCTTGCTCTGATCGGATGTCAAATCGACCGAAAACGGTTTGCAACTTGCCATGACTACGCCACCTGCGTGAGGAGCTGGGTGTCGAGGCCGCGATAAGACGGATCGAACGGCAACCCCGTTATCGCCGCGGCTTCGGGAGTCAAAGCTACGAGGTCGTCACGCGATAGCTGACGGAAATCTCTATGGCCAAGCGCCATGGTCAGCGCCGCGATCTGCCAGCGCACGGCTTCCAAAAAGCGATGGATCGCTTGAGCCTGCAGGTCGAGTTTGTAACGCGCCTCGTGTTCGGGATCCTGTGTGGCAATGCCGACAACGCAGTTCCCGACATGACACTGCATGCAGGAGATGCATCCCCCGGCGATCAACGCTGCCGTACCCATCGCGACGGCGCCGGCGCCCAGCGCCAAGGCCTTCACCGCATCGACACCGTCCTTGATGCCGCCCATCAATACGATCGGCATGTCGCCTTTGTGACCGATTTCGTTCAATCCATCGAGCGCTTCCTGAAGAGCGGCGAGCGTCGGTATTCCGACATTCTCCAAGACTTCGGAAGATGCCGCACCGGTTGAGCCCTGCAGCCCGTCGAGCTGGACGAAATCGAAGCCGTCTTTGTAGGCAATCTTGATGTCATCGCGCACGCGGCCCGCGCCCAGCTTCACCGAAATCGGTTTGCTATAGCCCGTCGCTTCGCGCAGTTCTTCGACTTTGATGACGAGATCGTCGGCGCCCAGAATATCGGGATGGCGCGAAGGCGAACGCAAATCGATGCCGGCGGGAATACCTCTGATTGCCGCCAATTCCTTGGTCACCTTCTTGGCCATCAATTGGCCGCCGAGACCGGGCTTGGCTCCTTGCGAGATATAAATCTCCAGTGCGTCGGCCAGCAGCATATCGTGAATGTTCCAGCCGAGCCGGCCCGACAGACATTGAAAAATCAGTTGCGCCGCTTCCTTGCGCTGCTCGGGCAGCATGCCGCCCTCGCCGGTATTCTCCACGGTACCCGAAAAACGCGAAGCACGCGCCAGTGCGATCTTGGTGGATTTCGACAAAGCGCCATAACTCATCGGCGCGATGAGGACAGGCATGGACAGTTCAAGCGGCTTGGCCTCGAAACGATCACCGAGCGTGGTGCGCAGGGTGACCGCCTTTATGGGATCGCTTCCAACACCGATCCGCGATGGATCGAGCTTGAGCGCAATGTCGGAGAAATGCGGAACCGGCTTCGATGCGCCATAGCCGCGAATGCGGTAGCGGCCGATATGGCTCTTGGCGTGAATATCCTCGACGACCTTGGCATTCCAATAGGTATCGCCGTCGCTGAACACGGTATGGGGCAGCGGCCGGCTAATCTCTTCGGATACGCCGTAACGCAACTTGGTGCCGGCGTTGACGATCTTCTTGAACGAGCCGTCGAAAACGATATCGTACTTCTTCAGGAATGCGGTGATCTCGGCGAGGTCTTCTTCGGTTGGATCGGTGAATTTGGCATCCGCGCCCAGGCTCGCCACTTTGCCGCCGACGAAAATCGCCCCCCCGGTCATATCTTCGCCGACCCGCTCGCCGGAATCGCCAAGGATGATCATCCGCCCGCCATACATCATATAGCCGGCGAGGAAGCTGGCATTGCCGCAGCACAACAAAGTCCCCGCCTTCATCACCTGGCCGGCACGGCTGCCGATATTGCCTTTCACCACGACTTCGGCGCCGCGCAAAGCGACGCCGGCGATGGCTCCGGCATTGCCGCCGACCACGATGCTACCCGCATACATGGAATCGCCTGCGCCCCAGCCGACATTCGATTCCACTTCGAAGCGGGCGCCATGCGATAGACCGGCGCAGAAATAGCCTGCCGAGCCGCGAACGCGTACATGGATCGGCGCAATGAGCCCAACCCCGATATGATGACGAGCATCGGGATTGAGAATCTCTACGTCTTCTCCTCGATCCGCTGCCGCGCGCAGGGTTTTGTTGCCTTCACGAACCGAAACGGCGCTAAGGTCTATCGTGACCATGTGCGGAATGTCCCAGGCGCGGGTTCCGTGGTAGCTAGTGGCTGCCCGGGAAACAGTCTGTTGAGCGACACTTCTTCGGAGGCGATGGCAACCAAACCGTCGTCCTCGTACATGACCATCGGCTTGGCTGCGAGGCGATCCTTGGCATAGCCGATGCCGTCTTTGGTCGAGACCAGGAAGGTGAAGGTTCCATCGAGATCGTCGACCGATTGCTCCAAAGCCGATTCAAGCGAAATTCCGTGGGCCAGCTTGTCGGCGATGTAGACTGCGATCAGTTCGCTGTCATTGTCGGTGCGAAATTCGAAGTCGCGTGCTTCGAGTCTGCGGCGCATCTTCCAGTAATTTGTGATCTGTCCATTATGGACGATGGCGACATCCGCGAAGCCCGTAGCCCAGAACGGATGCGCCGCTTCCGGCTTCACATCGGATTCGGTTGCCAGGCGCACATGGCCGATGCCGTGCGATCCCCTGATTTCGCCGATGTGATAAATGTCGTCGAGATCATGCGATGAGCCGACATCCTTGATGATGTCAAGCGAAGTGCCAATCGAAACAAGCTTTGCCGCATGCTCCATGGCATAGGCGAAGGGACGGATCTTTCCGTTGAACGTCACCTCGACGACCAAGCTCGATCCTTCGCGCCGCTCTGCGTCAATCATCGCGCCTTGCGCCGTGAGCGTTTCACGGATGCGCGACGGCGCCACTTCATCGCCAGGCTCGACCAAAAAGCGCAGTCGCAAGCCGCTGGCGTTGTTGTCATAAAGTGCAAAGCCGGTGGAATCGGGTCCCCGGTGTTGGCAGCCGTCCAACATCTCGACCAAAGCGCGCCCGAGGACATGGTTGGTATCGGCTTTTTTGAAGAATATCCCCGCCAAACCGCACATAATTTGAACTCCTAGCGCCTTGCCTGGAAAAAGGTCAGCCACGGCCGGTTTTGAACCATTTTCCGGCGACTTCTCGGCTTCCAGCTCTGTCTCGCCACGAAAATCGCTGACTTTCAGACCCGTCCTGGTCGAAACCGCCCGCGAATTTCGGCCGTGACGGTACGCCCGCGAAATATGGGCGTCAACATTTTAGTCAAAAATAATTCCTACAGGGAAATGTCTAGTATGTGGGCAGAAATCTCTTGAATCCAGTGTATATGCCGTTTTATTGAACGGTGCTGTCGAATAATTGGTCAAAATCCCACAAAATACCCATGCATTCATATCACTAGCAGAACAATTTTTTCCTGACAGTTGATATCTTCCACAAAATGACTTAGGCAGATGACCATACAATTTCTGTGCCCTTTACCGGGGACGGATCGCTTTAAGGGGCACCTGATGGCTGACGATCTTGCCAAACTCGCGAAAGAACGGGCAATTCAGTACTTCCTGATCTCCTATGTGGATCTCTTCGGCATGTTGCGGGCCAAACTGGTGCCCGCGGCCGCGATTGCGTCGATGCAGAAAAATGGCGCCGGCTTTGCCGGCTTTGCCACCCATCTCGACATGACGCCGGCCTATCCCGACATGCTGGCTGTACCCGATCCTGCGAGCTTGATCCAGCTTCCGTGGAAACCTGAAGTCGCTTGGCTTGCTTCCGATCTGGTTTGCGGCGGCAAAGCCGTGCAGGATGCACCGCGAAACGTGCTTAAAGCACAGATCGCCAAAGCGAAGTCATGCGGCTATCAGCTCAAGACCGGCGTCGAGCCCGAATTCTTCCTTTTGGAACGCGACGGCTCACGCGTAGCCGACAGCTTCGACGACTATCCCAAGCCTTGTTACGATCAATTGGCGTTGATGCGCCGTTACGATCTCATCAAGTTGATCTGCAACAGCATGCTGACGCTGGGTTGGAAGCCCTATCAAAACGATCATGAAGACGCCAACGGCCAGTTCGAAATGAACTGGGAATATGACGATGTGCTGGTCACCGCCGACCGCCATGTCTTTTTCAAATATATGGTCAAGACGCTGGCCGAGCAGCAGGGTCTGCGCGCCACGTTCATGCCCAAACCGTTCAACAACCTCACCGGCAGCGGCTGCCATTATCACGCCAGTCTGTGGAGCGGCAGCAAATGCTTGTTTTCCGATCCCAAAGGGGAACTGGGCACGAGTGCGCTCGCCTACAAATTCCTCGGCGGCGTACTGCATTCCGCCGCAGAGCTATGTGCCATCTTCAACCCGACGGTGAACAGCTACAAACGGATCAATGCGCCGGTTACAGCTTCAGGCGCGACTTGGTCGCCCAACACCATCACCTATACCGGCAACAACCGGACCCATATGGTGCGCATTCCCGATGCCGGGCGGTTCGAATTCCGTCTGCTTGACGGCGCCACCAATCCCTATTTGGCGCCAGCGGCGTTGTTGCTTGCCGGTCTGGATGGCATTGCCAACAATCGCGATCCCGGCGAACGGCTAGACATCGACATGTATGCCGAGGGCCACAAGCTTCAGACAGCGCGCAAGCTGCCGCTCAATCTTCTCGATGCGCTACGCTTGATGGATAAGTCCGCGGTCATCCGCGCCGGATTTGGCGATGGCTTCGTCGACAGCTATGTTAAGCTGAAGATGCAGGAGTGGAATTCCTTCATGGGCCACGCCAGCACTTGGGAGCGTGCGCATACGCTCGACTGTTAGCTGACGCATTCCCGCGACACGGACCGATGAGCGAACCCGCCAAACAATATGTTCTGATCATCAGTTGTCCCGATACCGTGGGCATCGTCGCCGCTGTGTCGGGATTTCTGTCGTCGCGCGGATTGTTCATCACGGAATCGACGCATTTCGGCGACGCCCTCACCGGCCGGTTCTTCATGCGCACCGTTTTTCTCGAAAACAGCACGATGCCGCCTCTGGCAGAGTTGCGCAGAGCATTTACGGAAGTGTCGCGGCCATTCGATATGGACTGGCAGATTCACGACATCCGCTGCAAAACGCGCGTGCTGATCCTCGTGTCGAAATTCGATCATTGCCTCAACGATCTGCTTTATCGCTACCGCACCGGAACCCTACCGATCGACATTCCTGCGGTCGTGTCCAACCATCCCGATTTGCAGCGCATCGTCGAATGGCACGGCATTCCGTTTCATCATTTGCCGGTGACCAAGGAAACCAAAACTGAGCAGGAAAGCCGTGTTCTGGAAATGGTGGAGCGGCTCAGCATCGATTTGGTCGTGCTCGCCCGTTATATGCAGGTCCTCTCGCTTGATATGTGCCGGGCACTGTCGTGGCGCTGCATCAATATTCATCACTCGTTCTTGCCAAGCTTCAAAGGCGCCAAACCTTATCACCAGGCGCATCAGCGCGGCGTCAAGATCATCGGCGCCACCGCCCATTACGTGACAACTGATCTCGATGAAGGTCCGATCATCGAACAGGACGTGCAGCGTGTGGATCACACGCATAAGCCAGAAGACCTGATCGCTCTTGGACGCGATATCGAAAACATGGTGCTGGCGCGCGCCGTCCAGTACCACGCCGAGCATCGTGTGCTGGCGAACGGCAATAGCACGGTTGTCTTCCGGCGCTAGCCGCGGCTCCGAGCCAGCTTCGCGGTCCATCCTACATTTCATGAGCTGAATTTATTTATCATCTCATTTCAGCCAAAAATTAAGGCATACCCTTATTAAATTTATGGCATTCCATGGAAATGCTGCCTTTTCAAAATGTTATCTCATTGATTTTATTAATTTCTTATTCCGGCACACGTATTGCAATGAAAGATAATTGAATGAAAGGAAATCACGCTGTGGTTATCGGCCGATCCGCTTGGCCACGGAGGTGAGCTTCGTTTCTGGGACCTTAGTTGGAGAAAGCGATGCCAGAACTACGCAAAGACAGTCTGTCCTTCATCGAAACGCTCGGCCAGTCCGTGGCCAATGTATCGCCGACCTTAACGCCGGCCTTGGCAGTTGCCGTTGTGGCAGGCATGGCAGGCACTGCGTCTTGGCTCGTGTACATCGCGGCGGCGCTTGCCCTTCTGATCGTTGGTATCAATGTCGGCAAACTCGCAAAGCGTATTCCTTCGGCGGGCTCCTTCTTCATCTATGTATCGCGGGCTTTCGGCCCTTCTTATGGCTTGTTGTCGGGCTGGGCCATGCTGGCTGCCTACCTTTTCACGGCCATGGCTTTGACAGTCGCCACATCCCTGTTCGTCAAGACCATGCTGGTCTCACTGGGGGTCAGTTACGTTCCGCCCAATTGGGCGTTTTATCTCGGGGTTTCGGCCTTGGCGTTGTTCTTTGCCGCACGGGACATTCGTATTTCCTCGCGCATCGGTCTGACCTTGGAAGCCATCTCGGTGGCGATCATCTTCTACGCCAGTTACGTCGCGCTGAAGCATTTTGGCTTCGCCGTCGATGCCAAGCAGGTATCGCTCGTCGGCGTGAACTATGCCGGTGCCGCCCAGGCGGTCGTGTTCGCGATCTTTTCTTTTGTCGGCTTCGAAAGCTCTGCGACCCTTGCCAAGGAAACGCGCAATCCGGGCAAGACCATTCCCAAAGCCATCATTTTGACGGCGATTACGGCGGGTCTGTTCTTCGTGTTTACCACCTATGTTATCACTCAAGGGTTCCATGACGACGCCACCAAGCTCGGCGCCAGCGGCGCGCCACTGGCCGACATTCTGGTGGGGCAAAGCCATTGGCTGATCGCGCTGGTCTATTTTGGGGCCTCGATTTCAAGCTTCGCTTGCGCTCTCGCTTCGCTAAACGCCTTTGGTCGCATGTTGTTCTCGCTCGGTCGCTACCAGTTCGTGCACAGCTCGATGGGGCTCGTCCACAAAGAACATCGCACACCCTATGTTGCTTTGATCTTGGGCGCGGTCGTCAATTTCCTCTTCGTGATGGTGTTCGCCAACCATTCCGAAACGGATACCTTCGGCTGGTACGGCACGATCGCTTCTTTCGGCTTCATCGTCGTGTATTTTTTCTGTTCCATCGCCGCACCGGCCTATTTGCGGAAAACCGGCGAAGCGCGCTTCATCGATTATTTCTTCGGCGGTCTGGGAGCCGTACTGATGATCTTGTCGATGGTCGGAAGCCTCTATCCCGTGCCAGCCTATCCTTACAATCTGTTGCCCTACTTCTTCCTGGTTTACATGCTGATCGGCATGGCTTGGTTCTTCGTGCTTAAGGTGCGAATGCCGCAGATCTTGCTCGGCATCGAACACGATCTCGAGGTTGCCGAACGTTAGAAAGCGCGTTAGGGCATGATGGGGTGCGCTTGGGATCACAATGTCCCACGCGGCCCCATCTTGGCCTATTATGCCAAGCAAGCGGTTCGAAAATAAGGCCGACGGGTTCGCGGATGGAGGAAGCGGTCGAGATTCTGAAGAGTGGAGGCTGGCAGCTGGCGACAGGCGCAGCGGCGCGGCATAGCGGTTCCTCTTCGCCCGACTTTCACGCCATCTACAACGGCGAAGTTTTGGACAGTCCGCGACGCGGCGTCGTGGCTGCTATCGCATCTTCCGTGGGGGCCTGGGAGACTGCACAAATCGCGGTCAATGGCTTCGCCGAGGGTTATTTCGGCGCCGGCGATACGCTGAGCCCCTGGCGTGCTGCAGCGATCTCGCTCGCAAGCATCAACACTTGGCTATACCGGCAGTCGAAAAGCTGCGCACCGGGGCGAGAGATGACAGCTTCGCTGTCGGCTGTCATCTTCGCCGGCCGTCGCATCGATATCGTTCACGTTGGGGTTTGCCGCGTCTATAGCTGTCACGACGGCCAAGTTATGCCGCTCACCACCGAGCATCTTCGAAGCGGTTCTGAAAAAACGGCTCCCTCCCGCCTGCTCGGCGCGGACGAAGCCGTGCACATCGATCATTTTGAAGTGTCGGTCGAAGCGGGCGACCGCTTTATCCTGTTAAGCGCGGGGGGGGCGGAATATTTCGACACTGCGGTGATGAACGACGCACTCGCCGGCTCTCTTGGCCCCAATGAGGTGGCGCGGCGTATCGATCTCGCCTTGGCCGAAACGGGCGGCCCAAATGCCACCAGCGTTCTGGTTATCGATGTCGTCGAACCACCACGCCTTGCTTATGACGACATTGCAGCGCGGTTTGCTGATTTGCCCCTCCGGCGGCCTCCGCACGAAGGCAATTTGTGGGACGGCTTTCGCATCGGCCGCACCATCAACCGTAGCCGCTATACACTGTTGAAAAGGGCCTGGGACGAGATCGAGAAACGCGACGTCGTGCTCAAATTTCCGCTCGCTTCCATGCTGGCCGATCAGGTGTTCCGCGCCGGCTTCCTGCGCGAGGCGTGGGTGGGCATCTCGGTCAGAGCAAATTGCGTCGCGCGCTATCTGGAGCTGGCGCCCGACCGGCAAACGAGTTCTCTATCTGGTCATGCCGTATTATCGCGGCGAAACGCTTGAAAAGCGGCTGCTGCGCTCTCCGCGCGTTTCCTTCGCCGAAGGCATCGGCATCGCCTTGAAACTCTGCACCGCAGTGACCGAACTTGGAAAACACGACGTCATCCATCGCGACATCAAACCGGAAAACGTAATGCTCTCGACCGACGGCGATGTGCTGCTGCTCGATCTGGGACTCGCTTATCTCGCCGGCGTGGACGATCCCGAGGAAGATCGGCTGGGCGGCACCACCCGCTACATGGCGCCAGAATTGTTCGCCGGTATCCCGCCCGATGCACGGTCCGAAGTCTTTTCCCTCGGCGTTACAATCTATCGCATGTTCGCAGGCGGGAAATTCCCCTTTGGACAAAGAGAACGCCGGCCGCTTTCGCGCTTGCGTTCCGATCTTCCGTCGTGGCTGGGCAATTGTTTGCAAATAGCCGTCGCGACCGCACCGGGCGAGCGTTACGCCGATGCGGAAACCTTTGCGAGAGCATTGGAAAACGGATTGGTGCGCGGCGATATGAAAGCGAATGGCCGGCGCCCTTGGCGGCTACATATCAGCCCATTGCGTTGGTGGCAGGCGGCAACACTTTTGTTTGCAGCATGGACGCTGTTTCTCCTTCTCTCAAGGTTATGACATGGATAGGCGAAGACGATGCGCATTGCCTATCTGAGCGATCTCCATATGGAGTTCGAAAACGCGGCAGGCCGCGGCGCAGCGCAACCATCGAGCAGCCTTCTCGCTTCTGCCCTCCAACATGCACTTGTGCCGGCCAAAGGAGCCGATCTGGTCTTGTTGGCCGGCGATATAGATGTCGGCGTGGCCGCCATCGTTCAAGCGGATGCGATTTCACACCACATTGGGGGGCCCGTCGTGTGTGTCGCCGGAAATCACGAAGCCTATGGGCAAGACCTCGCGGCATTGCTGCCTCGAATGCGGAGCGCCGCGTGGGAGACGGATGGAAGGGTGATATTCCTGGATTGCAGCGTTGTCCGCTTGTGGTTCAAAGGCCGCGCCGTCTGCGTTCTTGGTTGCACGCTTTGGACAGACTATGCGCTCAACGGCGATGCATCCGCTGCCATGCAATCAGCCGATAAGGAGATGAGCGATCATCAAGAGATTGGGTGGAATGGAGGCGTGTTCCATCCAACCGACGCATTGGCGTTACACCGCAATCACCGCGCCTGGTTATCTGCGCAAATTCGCAAGCTGAACGAGGAAACGCCGCGTCCGGAAATTCTTATCGTCACCCATCATGCGCCCTGCCGAGACGCGATTGGTGAGCGAGTGCTGTCGCTTGGCCCATCTTATGGATCTGATATGAGCAGAGAGCTATCCGCATGGGCGCCGCTCACCTGGATTCACGGTCACACCCATCATCGCCACCTGACCAAGATCGGGGATGCAATGATCGCCTCGGCACCGCGAGGCTATCCAGGCCAAGCGCACGGCCTTGGCGGCTATACATGCGGCCTATTGATCCTCTAGAGCTCGAGCAATGTCGTTATCGGAGCAAATAAGCGTCGCGACTGGAACATTTTCCGTCGCAATGAGCACACAGCCGCGGCGAATATCGCTATATGTTTTGCGGCACAAAGCTGTTGCCTCTTTCATCTTGAAATTTGGATCACATGGATAAGAACATTGCCGAGGTTAGGTTCTCACGGTTCGAAGCAATTGCGCTTGGAGATTCACCAAACATCACTATTCCGGATTATCTCAGCCGGCATTACTGGTGGGCTTATATCCATCCATGGGCGGTGGCCTTTTTCGATCATCTGTGGATCGTCAATCTTATTCTCTTGGGCAACTACAAACGCCTGCGCGATGCGGCTCTTGCGGAATTCTCGCCCGCGACATCGGGCAAGGTGCTGCAGCTGGCTTGTGTCTATGGCGACGTGACGCCGAAGCTTGCCGAGCGCGTGCGCGCCGGCAATGGCCTGCTCGACGTGGTGGATGTCCTGCCGATCCAGCTCAAAAACTTGAAACGCAAACTTTCTGCCGAAAGTCCGGTTCGTCTTCTCAACATGGATTCTTCAAAGCTTGATTTTCCGGCGGACCATTATGATTGGGTGATGCTGTTCTTTCTGTTGCACGAACAGTCGGCCGAGATACGCGCGCGTACACTTGGCGAAGCCTTCCGGGTGGTCAAGCCTGGTGGCAAGGTTCTGATTGTGGATTTTTCCAAACCGCGCTGGTGGAATCCGTTCCGCTATTTGTGGTGTGCGTTTCTGGCGATCTTCGAACCATTTGCTCTCGATCTGTGGTGGAACGACATCGCGGAGCTGCTGCCGCCTCCTTGGAAGGACGCCGGGCTTGAACGGAGATCGTTCTTCGGGGGACTATTCCAAAAAGTAGTAGTCCCCTGCTAGCAAATGCTATCAGGCTAGCAGTTTGCAGAATCGATCTAAAGGATTTGATCCGGCTATTGTTATCAATTGAACGGCCACTTATGTACTGCGCCTGACCAACTTGATTTTCCCACCTCCTCAATCGCTCGGAACGCGTCATCAGTTTGACATGCGTGTCTCAGAATTTCTTTGGACTGTCGGCCCCTTCCACAAGTTCCGCAGCCCACCGCGCTGTATCGCTACCCACGACCGGACAATGCCGGAACACATAGCGCTGACGATCGCCGAACTGATCACGGACCTCTGCAATTCTCTCGTTTGCGGCACGGCAAACCGGTCGAGTCCACTCATCCCTTCGCCAACGTGGCGAAAAAAAGAAAGGACTCACAATGAACATTCCACGAGAATTTCCTGGCCGATATCTTTGTACCAAGGAGGCAGCTCAACTCCTCGGCTTATCCAAGCGAACACTTGAGAAGCACAGAGTTTACGGCACTGGACCACAATTCTCAAAACTTGGAGGCCGTGTCGTTTACAAGATCGAAGATCTGCATTCGTGGGCCTCGCGCGGTAGCCGCAGATCAACCTCTGATGAAGGGCAAGGAATCGTATTGCCCGCCAAGAGGCACGACCCCGACGTAATCGCCTGGGCATTGGAGACGTCAAAGCCGAAGCACGGGCAGCATTAACTCCCGCTTCGCCGATTGGCGCATTTAGCGCCGATCGGCGTTTGTGGCACCGATCTAAATCGCTTGATTTCCGACTTACATTCTTACTAAGGCAGGTGACTCATTGGTTGAAAAATGGCAGTCAGTTCGAGACGAATCACACGCGAAAAGTTCGCGCTAGCTCTCTACTGTGATTGCACAAACCGATCCGAAAACTGCGAGGTTCACACCTTTTCCACGATTTTTTTGGAGAAAATCCTGACGGTATTTTTGACGGTATTTCTGGCAATCAGACGGAAATTATCCAATAAAATCAATGAAAGTGGAACCTAGTCCCCCAGCCAAAATTGGCCAGCGAGACAGTCCGAATCAATTCACACACCAAACCGTTACAGGCCGCTCTGGTCGAAAGGCGCTTACAAAGAACACACGACCCCACAACTCGTCGCAATCACGACGGCTGGGATATACCGAATGAGGACAGCCTAGCGTCGCAGATGAGAAAGTTGGGAAATTTTCCAATGTCTGAGGAATAACATCCGCTGTAGCTAACAACCAAAAATATCATCGTTACATCATCCTAATCGTGACAGCGTCCAGCAGATTTCACGCCGCTCCTAGCATTCTCGGCTGCAGGTGATGATGATGAGGCTGCGAGTAGATAACGCCCATGCACAGCGCGCAGTTCCGAATTTCTCAATTGATTGCGGCAGCAGGGCTTGGGCACTAAGGGGCCGACTTGCTCGCGCTCCGTAGTCCACAATGCGCCCCACTGAGGGGACTGCATCGACAACTCTGACATGGACCGTTACAATCGATAAGGGATGGACAAAATAGACTTCTGATGTGGAAAGCTCCCTCGACCTCGAAGCCGTCGGCAATTCCCGATTTCTTTTCGCCTCAAGTCGGCAAAGCCCGCCGGTTTTATCTCGACCTCAATCCTCCCAAGCGGCGGCCGCTTGCGGTTGTTAGCGGCGGATTGGAATATTGTGCTCCGGATTATTCCATCTGTCGCGACACGTTTCCCTATTTCTGCATCGAGTATGTGTTGCGCGGGAAAGGCGAAGTGACATTGGGCCGCCGCCGATACCCGCTCGCGGCAGGCCGCCTGTTTGCCTATGGCCCGGGAATAAACCACGAAATCAGCACCGATCCCGACGAGCCGCTGGTGAAATATTTTGTGGACTTTGCGGGCAGTCAGGCGACGGCATTGCTGAAATCATGCCGTCTTGCCGCCGGAAGGATCGCGCGCGTCCATCCGGCGGATTCCCTTTCCCCGCTCTACGACGAATTGATCGAAAGCGGATTGCATATCGCGCCGAAAAGTGCCGATCTCTGCACGCAGCTGCTGGAGTGCCTCGCATTAAAGGCCGCGGCGAGAACCGCCCCGATCATGGCCGCAGAGTCGCGCGCGTTTGTGACGTATCAAAAGTGTCTTGGACACGTCGAGCAGCACTTTCTTCGCCTGCGGACATTGGAGCAGATCGCGACCGAATGCCGGATGAACGGCGCCTATCTGTGCCGGCTGTTCAAACGCTTCAGCCGCCAAAGCCCATATCAGTATTTGTTGCGGCTCAAGATGAACCACGCCGCAGCACAACTCCAGAAATCCGGTACGCTGGTGAAAGATGTGGCGACAATTGTGGGCTTCGACGACGCGTTGCACTTCTCGCGCGTATTCCGCAATGTTCTGGGTACGTCCCCGACGGAGTTCAGAGAACTGCATTGAGATAAAGAAGAGATAGGTTCGATGGCGGGCGGGGGGAAAAGCCAATTATATCCATGCTAGCGTCAACTATCGCCATTCGGCGGCCTGTTTATCGGTGTTAGTGTCTTGCCCAGGGTAACTAAGGGGCCCGCATATTAGGCTGCCCCTTCTGCATCGGGAGGCTCGCCAGCGTGCAAGACAAAAAGCGAACTGTGGAAAAACACCTGCCGGTTGCCAAAGACGACTTGATCGTCATCACTGGGGCGGGCGGCTTCATTGCCGGAAATCTTGCCTTGTATTTCCGCAATCGCGGTTTCACGAGAATTCGAGCCGTGGACAAGAAGCCCCTCTACGAGTGGTACCTTCATGTGCCGGGCGTGGAAAACCTTTGTCTGGACGTCAGCATCGAAGACAACTGCCGACGCGTTTGCGAGGGTGCTGTCGAGGTTTACAACCTCGCGGCCGATATGGGCGGCATGGGCTTCATCGAACGGTTCCGCATCGAATGTCTGCGCTCTATCCTCATCAACACACATATGATCGAGGCCGCTTATCGTGCGGGTGCGAAGCGCTATTTTTATTCGAGTTCCGCTTGCGCCTACAACACCGATCTCCAGCAGGATCCGCATGTCCGTGCGCTGAAGGAAACCGATGCCTACCCGGCAATGGCCGAACGCGGCTACGGTTGGGAAAAATTGATGTCCGAAATGTTCTGCCAGGAATACTGGGCCGAACGGGGAATGAAGACATTCATCGCCCGCTTCCACAACGTCTATGGCCCGCACGGCACTTGGGACGGCGGGCGTGAAAAAGCTCCCGCAGCGTTGTGCCGCAAAGTCATCGAAGCGCAAGACGCGGGAAGCAAGGAGATCACACTGTGGGGTGACGGAACCCAGACACGCAGCTTCATGTACATCGACGATTGCGTACAGGGCATCGACAAGATCACGCATTGCGACAATCTGGTTGCCACACCGATCAATCTCGGTTCGAGCGAACTGGTCTCCATCAGCGATCTGCTGACCAAGGTCGAAAAGGTGTCCGGCCTGAACACGAAGCTGAATCGCCATTACGATCTAGATGCCCCCAAAGGGGTCGCCGGCCGCAACTCCGACAACACCTTCATCAAACAGGTTCTCGGCTGGGAGCCGTCCACTTCGCTCGAAGATGGGCTCGCCGTGACCTACCGTTGGATCGACGAACAGTATCGCCGGCGCAAGGCAGGCCATCGCGTGGGCGTCGGCTGATGGCTGCGGCGCCAGCCACACCGGTGGCCAGGCATCTCGGTGATATCCCATGCCGCCTGCAACTCGCGGGGGGCTGGATCGATCAGCCATTTGTTTCTCGTCACAATCCGGCACCGCCGGGCTCGATGGTCGTGGTGCAGATCGAGTCTGATTTCCCGGTGATGGATCGTTCCGGGCTGGCGAGCGGCACGCGGGCGGTTGCAATGCGGCTGTGGGGCGAACGCTTGCCAGACCGCCCGGCGCACGAACTTGTGCGGGAGCTCTACGCCACCGAAAACAAGAATAAAGCCGATCCCAGCGGTTCTCAGGACATGATCGGGATTATCTATCCGGGCGTGAACCGGCTGGACTATGATTTCAATGTGGAAAGTGGCGTTTTTCCCGCACACATCGAATCCTGCAACTCGCCGATGGTCGCACGCTGGCTGGGAAAAGTGTTGCACTTAATCCCGGTCGGACCGCGGCCGGCCGGCTATAGTCCGCTTGGCGTTAAGAATCTTGACCCGCACTGGGTAGGGCAGCTCGGGCAATCGGGAAAGGACTGTTACGACGCGATAATGCGCATGGACATTAAAGCGCTCGGAGCATCGCTCAACCTCAATATGAGATGCTGGGAAACATTGCTTCCCCATGTCGTGCGGCACCCTCTGATCACCATGGATCTCATGGCGCTCGTTGGCGCATACCAGCAGCAATATGCCGGCGCGATGTTATCCGGTTGCGGCGGCGGTTATCTGATTGTCGTCTCCGACGATCCGGTTCCCGGTGCCATGAAAACCAATATCCGCGTGGCTCCCAAATGAGCGCCGTACGCGAGGTCGTCGTCAGCGGAGCGTTCGACGATATCCGCTGTCGCGATCTGCGCTTTCTTCAGGAAGCCTCGAAGCTCGGAAAATTGACCGTGCTTCTCTGGCGCGACGATAGCGTGCTGGAATTCACCGGCAAAACATCAAAATTCCCGCTTGCAGAGCGCAAGTACCTCCTCGACGCCAATCGGTTCGTGAACAAAGTCCATATCGCCGAATTGCACTTCAACCCGGACGAACTACCCGCCGGTCTGCAGGCAGATGTCTGGGCCGATTGTGCATCGATCGCGTCGGCGCCGCGCCAAGCGTTCTGCAAGGCACGGAACGTCGAATACCATAAATTCCGCGCCGAAGAACTCGACGGCTTTCCCGAAATCCCGCCAAGCGCTCCTATACAAAACCGCAAGAAGGTCATCGTTACCGGTTGCTTCGACTGGCTTCATTCGGGACATGTGCGGTTCTTCGAGGAGGTCGCAGGCTACGGCGATCTCATCGTCGTTATCGGACACGATGCGAACATCAAGCTTCTCAAGGGCGAGGGGCACCCCATGCAGCCGCAAGACGAGCGCCGCTACGCCGTCGCATCGGTGAAGTATGTAAACCAAGCGATTATTTCCAGCGGACATGGCTGGCTAGACGCGGAACCGGAGATTCAAAACCTGAAGCCGGACATCTATGTGGTCAACGATGACGGCGATCATCCCAGCAAAAGGGAATACTGCCAGGCAAACGGCATAAGCTATGTCGTTCTCCGGCGCACGCCCGCAAAAGGACTGTCCCGCCGGTCGAGCACGGACCTCAGGGGCTTTTGAAGGACGCATATCAAATGGTGCGAACCGGTATACTGAACCCACATTTGAATGCGCTGCTAAGCCAGATCCGGGATACGTGTGGACCGGAGACACCGCGCAGTACGCCAATCTTATCCTCCAAATCGCGTAGATCGCAGCGATGAGATATGCGGTCATTCTCGCAGGTGGTTCGGGCACGCGCTTGTGGCCTTGGAGCCGCACGCGGCTCCCTAAGCAGCTTCTGCCCTTGGTCGGCGGGCGCTCCCTCCTAAAGCTGGCATTCGAGCGGCTGGAAGGAGTCGTGACACTGCGGCGCCGCATGGTCTGCGCCGGTGCAAAACACAAGCATGCAATCTGCGCCGAGTTGGACGGGTTGCCGGCCGGTCAATACCTCGCCGAGCCAGTCGGCCGCGACACTGCTGCCGCGTTGGGATATTGCGCTGCCGTTCTATATCAAAGAGACCCGCAAGCGGTCATCGCGGTCTGCACGGCCGATCAGGTGATAGAGCCTGAGCCCATTTTCCGGGCAGCTCTCGAGCGGGCCTTTGAATTGGCCGAAGGCCGGGCCGATATGCTGATCACGTTCGGCATCGCGCCCAAGACTGCGTCAACGGCCTACGGTTGGCTTCAATTGGGCCGCCCCGATAGTGACGCGTTTGTAGTCGATCGCTTCTGCGAAAAGCCCAACCTCGCGACGGCGCAGACCTTCTTCGCGGCCGGCCCGGCCAAGTACCTTTGGAACAGTGGGTTGTTCGTTTGGCGGGCAGACACTTTCCTTAGAGCGCTTCAACGCTACGAGCCGGAGATGTTGCAAGGTTTGCAGCGCATTGCGGCCGCCTACGGAACGCCTTCGCACAACCGGATCATGGAGCAAGTATACCCCAGCTTAAAGAAGATCAGCGTCGATTTTGCCGTGATGGAGCCGGCCGCAAGCGACCCCTCCGTGCGGGTGCTTGCCCTGCCGCTGCATTTGAACTGGATCGATGTGGGTTCGTGGAACAGGTTTGCAGAAATCTGTGCGCTGGACGAGCGGCAGAACGCTATAGCAGCGAAGCGGCACGCCCTGATCGACACTTCGAGGGCTCTGATTGCATCCGACGATCCGAACCACCTGATCGCGGTCATCGGACTTAATGATTTGATCATCGTGCACACCGCGGACGCCACACTGGTGTGTCGCGCTGATCGCGCGGAAGAGGTCAAGCGACTACATCAGCTTGTTGGGGAACGGTTCGGCAACAAATTCCTATAGGCCGCGGCGCGGTGATCTATACGCCGGCCGGACATAATCCAAAACAGAGAAGTCAGCGGAGAAGAACCCGTGTCAATGCCATTCGACCGTCGATCCGGTAGCCGACACAGCTGCATTTTTTCACTGTACAGTAAGCAGCTCCAATATGTTACCCACAAACCATAATTAGCGTCACTTGCAGAGAGCACTTGATCCTGAAAGTCCGTCCGATGCCCTTTGAGCGATCGATTGCCGGCGACTCTCTCTGCAATATAATTATCTGGAATCGGGCCATCTATTACGAGTGGTTTGAAACTCAAAAATCTGGCCTTAATGGCTGGCGTATTTCCAAGGTTGACCCAATGGGGAAACAAGTGAAGTTTCTTTATAGGGCTGCTAGGCAGGCCAAGAAAAACGAGGCGGCAAACGCCCCTCGCTTGAGCTTCATGGTCAAGGATGCCTCTGTTTCCTTAAACCCGCGCTTTTCAGGCGCTTGACCATTTCGGTGTAGGTAACCTCGGCCTTTTTCCTTTCGGCCTTGAGATGGGCGGCGGCCCTTGCTCTCCATTCTTCCTCGGTTTTTGGACGAGCCGGAGCGAGGACTCGCGGATTTCCTCGTATTCGCTCTGAAAAATTCCCCTGCTCTTGACAGATGACTGCCCAGGCAGTCATTGTTACAGCAGATGTTGTTCGGGCAGTAATCTGGAACCGCCATGCGAAAACCCTATTATACGGTCGATAATTATTTGGGCAGCAAAGCCATCGGTTACCTGGTCCGGCGGCTGCACAATTCCATGATGCCACGGGCGGAGGCTCTTTTCGGCGGCGCCGAGCTGACATTTTCTCACTGGGTTATCTTGATCGGGCTGCGCGACGGAGCTGTGGCAACCTGCGCCGATATCGCGCGCCACATGAATCACGATACCGGGGCGACCACACGCCTGATCGACCAGCTTGAAGAGCGCGGATTGCTGGCGCGGACACGCAGCAAACACGACCGGCGCGTCGTTCATCTGGCATTGACGCCGGAAGGCCGGGCGATGACCAAGGCATTGCTGCCGCGCGTCGTCGATCTGTGGAACGGCGTCTTGAAAGATTTCTCCCACGCCGAGATCGACACGTTGGTCGATCTTTTGTCTCGCCTCAATGCCCGCATGGAAGACGAACCTATCGCCGAACCACACGCGAGAAAGGCGAAGGTGGCGCTATGAGACGCCTTCTCGCGATCGCTCTTATGGGTGCGATGCTGAGCGGTTGCATATCCTCGCCGTCGACCACGCCACGCGAGTTGGCGCTTAAGGCCGAAACGCTGGGCCTTGGCGCAGCGGCGGCGCCGCCAATCGCCGACAAATGGTGGACGGCATTCGGCGATCCGCAACTCGATACTCTTGTCGACGAAGCGCTACAGGACAGCCCCACCCTCGCTGCGGCAATGGCGCGCGTGCGACTTGCACAATCCCAATTGGCCTCAAGCCGCGCCCTCACCTATCCGCAAGCGACCCTGGACGCTGAGGAAGCCCGCCTGCGCTTCAGCAAGAACTACGAGATTCCTCCGCCCTATGCCGGGTCCACGCAATGGGTCGGCACTGCTGCGGCCAATCTATCTTGGTCGCTGGACCTGTTCGGCAAAGAACAGGCGCAAGTGGACAAGTTGCGCGCGTCGGCCGATGCCGCGTCGCTGGACGCCGCAGCAGCACGCCTGTTGCTCGCGGGGAACGTCACGGAAGCCTACATCCAGCTTTCACGCGCCTATAGGCTGGTCGATGTCGCCGAGGAGGCCGTAAGACAGCGTGAAGGCGTGTTCACGCTGACCCGCTCGCGGGTGGATAGCGGCCTCGAAAGCCCCGCCGCCCAGAAACAAGCCGAAGCGTTGCTCGCCGTCGCGCGCGAGGATCTAACCCGCGCAAACGCCAATCGGGAGATTGCCGTGCACCAGATCGTGGCTCTGATTGGGCGCGGCGCCGGCGCCTACGACATCGCGCAACCGAAACTGAACCCGGCAGCCATTGCCTTGCCGCAAACGCTGCCCGCCGATCTGCTTGCGCGTCGCGCGGACATCGCCGCCGCAAAAGCGCGCGTCGATGCCGAGTTGTCCGGCCGCGAGGCCGCGCATCAGGCATTCTATCCCGATATCGACCTTCTCGGAACGGCTGGCTGGGCGGCGCTTGGACTGGCTCCGATGTTTTCGAGTTCGGCTCTGCAATATGGCGCCGGGCCCGCCATCGACTTGCCGATCCTCGATGCCGGCAAACGCCGCGCGGATTATGCGGGCGCGACGGCGAAGCTCGACGAAGCTGTGAGCGACTACAATCAGGCCGTCGTGACGGCGGTGAAGCAGACGGCCGATGCGCTGACCGAGTTGCGCACAATAGAGAGCCAGACGGAAGACCAGCATGATGCGCTCGCCGCCGCCGAAGAAAGCTTCCGCATGGCGCAGGAGCGCTATCGCAGCGGATTGACCCCGCAACTCAATGTTCTTAGCGCGGAAGACCTTGTTATCCAGGCGCGCCGCCAGTCGGCCACGCTCGATGCCGACATAGCGGCCGCGCGCGTAAGCCTTTTAATGGCCCTCGGCGGCGGCTTCGACGCCGCGCAAACCCACCAAACTTCCGAAAAGCAAGGACTGAACAATGAATGACGCTGCGAACGGCAATGGTGCGCGCAATCGCTGGCTCACCATTCTGGCAGTCGCTGTCGCGATCTGCGCGCTTTTATACGCGCTCTATTGGTTATTCTATGCGCGATATTTCCAGGACACGTCGGACGCCTATGTGGCCGGCGACGTCGTCGTGATCACCAGTCGCGAGCCCGGCACGGTATTGGCGCTCTATGCCGACAACACACAGGCCGTGAAACGCGGCGAGCCTCTAATTGAGCTCGATCCGATCAAGGCACGCGTGGCGATGGACGCCGCTGCGGCCGATCTGGCACGCACCGTCCGCACCGTGCGCGCGGAGTTCTCTAAAGTCGATGAGTTGCGCGCGGAGCTCGCTTCAGCCCATGTCACGCTGGAGCGCGCGCAAAGCGACTACCGTCGGCGCCTGACCGCGGGCGATTCCGTATCGCATGAGGAGCTGGCGCATGCGAACGATGCCGTCACCTCGGCGCGGAACGATGTCGATCAAACGGAAGGCAAGCTGCAGGGCGCCTTGGCGTCTGTGCAGGGCACGTCGGTAGCCAACAATCCCGATGTTCTCGCAGCCATGGCGCGGCTTCGTCAGGCCTCGATCGTGCTCGCGCATATGCGTCTTTATGCGCCGGTGGGGGGCGTAGTAGCGCAACGCAGCGTGCAACTGGGTCAACAGATCGCACCGGGCACACCGTTGATGGCGGTCGTGCCGCTCGATTCGGTTTGGATCGACGCGAATTTCAAGGAAGCGCAGCTTAGAAACATGCGCGTCGGCCAACCGGTTACCGTAACGGCCGACCTGTATGGCGGCGGCGTTACCTATCATGGAAAAATCGTCGGCCTTGGCGCCGGCACCGGCAGCGCCTTCGCGCTGCTTCCTCCGCAGAACGCGTCGGGCAATTGGATCAAAATCGTGCAGCGCGTGCCCGTGCGCATCGCGCTCGACGTCAACGATCTACGCGAGCATCCCTTGCGTGTCGGGCTATCGGTGGATGTCAGCGTGGATATCAGCGACACCTCGGGTCCGGTGATAGGATCGACGACGGCGGAGCGCCAGATGCGCGGGGATACGGGCGACGACGGCAGTACGGGTGCGGATCGGCTGATCGCGCGGATTCTCAAACAGAATGGCGCGTGAGCGGGCTATGAGCGCACCCGGCGCTTCGCAACCGCGTCCCCTCGCCGGCATTGTGCTGGCGGTTACCGCTCTGGCACTTGCGCTGGGCACCTTCATGCAGGTGCTGGATACGACCATCGCCAACGTTTCGCTGCCGACGATCGCCGGCAATCTCGGCGCCAGCACCGATCAAAGCACCTGGGTCATTACCTCCTTCGCCGTATCGAACGGGATTTCCATACCGCTCACCGGTTGGTTGATGGGACGCTATGGCGTGGTGCGCACCTTCGTTCTCTCGGTGCTGCTGTTCACGCTCGCATCGTTCCTCTGCGGCATCGCCTGGAACCTGCCGTTATTGATTGTCTTTCGGATTCTGCAGGGCGCCGTTTCCGGTCCAATGATTCCAGGTTCGCAAGCACTGCTGATCTCTATTTTCCCGCCGCAAAAGCGCGCGACCGCGCTCGGCGTCTGGTCGATGACCACGCTGGTTGCACCGATCGTGGGGCCGATCCTGGGCGGTTATATATCCGACAATTATCACTGGAGCTGGATCTTCCTGATCAACGTGCCGGTAGGGCTGTTCGCGGCCTTTCTATGCTGGGTCAATCTGTCCAAGCGCGAAACGCCGACGCGCAAGTTGCCTATCGACCGCGTCGGCGTCGGCCTGCTCATCGTTTGGGTCGGCGCACTCCAAATCATGCTCGATACCGGCAAGGACGCCGATTGGTTCGCGTCGACCCAGATCATCTTGCTCGCAATCGTCGCTGCGATCGGCTTCGCGGCATGGATCATATGGGAGTTGACGGATCGCCATCCGGTTGTCGATCTCGCGCTGTTCCGTAGCCGCAATTTTGCTGCCGGAACGGCCGCGCTGTGTCTCGGCTACGCCGTGTTCTTCGCCAATATTCTTCTGCTGCCCCTCTGGTTGCAGACCAATATCGGCTACACCGCGACATGGGCGGGACTGGTGGCCGCACCGAGCGGACTTGTCGCCGTGGTTCTCACCCCGCTCACGGCGCGCTTGTTATCGCGCATCGACGCGCGCTGGGTGGGGACGATTTCCTTCGTGGCTTTCGCGGTCTCCTATTTTATGCGATCCGGCTACACCGCGGATGCGGGCTTCTGGGATTTCGTCATGCCCCTCCTGGTTCAGGGCATCGCGATGGGAACCTTCTTCGTCTCCATGCTGGCGATCGCATTTGAAGGACTCCTGCCGGAACAAATCCCCTCCGCCTCCGGCATCTCGAATTTCGCGCGCATCACAGCGGGCGCCTTCGCCGCGTCCATCACCACGACGTTTTGGGACCGGCGCGAAGCGCTCCACCAGAGCCGGCTGTCGGAGATGCCGAACATCTTTAGCCCCTTCATGCAGCAGGCGACCGATCGTCTGCACGCATTCGGCTTCACCGATTTGCAGTCCTATGCATTGCTGGCGCGCAGTCTTGCCGGACAGGCCTATCTTCTCGCCGCCACCGATCTCTTCTGGATTTCAGGCTGGCTGAGCGTTGTCGCAATCGGCTTTGTGTGGCTAGCGCGCCGTTCCGTCGGCAGTAACGTGTCGGTAGGGTCGGATTAGCCCCCCATCGGCCGCCTAAAATGCGCTGAATGGATATTGAGAGCGCCATTTTCCGCGCTGATCACAAGACGCTGACTCGACATGCAGACGGAGACCGCAAGGGTGCAGCCCGGGCCAAAACCCGCGTTCATCGTGGTTGGCAGGCTTGTCGCCATCGGATTGCGCCCCTTACACTGATGCCGCTGGGCATTGGGCCTGCAAGCTGGGGACAGACAATCATGCGCCGTATTGCTCTCATCGCCGCGACAGGTGTTCTTTGCGCCGGCGCCGTACTTGCTGCGCGGGCCGCTGAACTGCCAGTGAGCGATCAGGATGCGCTTGAAAAGGCATTCGACGCTTCCATCCATTCCAGTGAACTGCGCGATTGGATGAAAACCTTGGCCTCCGAGCCAAACCATGTCGGCTCGCCGCACGACAAGGCGAACGCCGAATGGATACTCGCACAATTCCGCAAATGGGGTTGGGACGCGCATATCGAAACTTTCGAAGTGCTCTATCCCACGCCAATTCATGAATCGCTAGAACTCTTGGGCGTCACGAAATTCAAGGCGACGCTGCAGGAACCGCCGATCAAGGGCGATACCAGCGCCACCGCCAAACAGCCGGCGCTTCCCGCTTATCTCGCCTATCAGGGCGACGGTGACGTGACCGGAGGCTTGGTCTATGTCAATTACGGCATGAAGGAAGACTATGACGCACTCGAGAAATTGGGGGTCAGCGTCAAAGGCAAAATCGTCATCGCCCGCTACGGTTCGGGTTGGCGCGGATTGAAGCCGAAGCTGGCGCAAGAGCACGGCGCCATCGGCTGCATCATCTTCTCCGACCCGCGCGACGACGGTTATTCCGTCGAGGCAGCGTACCCCAAAGGGCCCACGCGTCCACCGCACGGATTGCAACGCGGATCGGTGCAGGACATGACGCTCTATCCGGGCGATCCGCTGACGCCTGGCGTCGGCGCGACCAAGGATGCCAAACGGCTGAAAGTCGCGGACGCACCGACCATCTTGAAGATACCGGCGATTCCGATCTCCTATGCCGACGCGCGCGTATTCCTCGAAGCCATCGGCGGCCAAACCGCGCCTGCCTCGTGGCGCGGGTCCCTGCCGATCACCTATCGGGTTGGCCCGGGAAAAGCGCTGGCACGTCTCGTAGTGAAGTCCGATTGGAGCCTCAAGACGCTCTACGATGTCATCGCCGTTATGAAGGGCTCGACCTATCCGGACCAATGGGTCATTCGCGGCAATCACCATGACGGCTGGGTGTTCGGCGCAAGCGACCCGCTATCGGGTCAAGTAGCACTCTTGGAAGAGGCCAAAGCCATCGGCGAACTGGTTGCTGGCGGATGGCACCCGAGACGCACCATTGTTTATGCCAGTTGGGACGGCGAGGAGCCGGGACTTCTAGGTTCGACCGAATGGGTCGAGACGCACGAAACCGAGTTGAAGAAGAAAGCCGTCATCTACATCAATACCGACAACAACGCGCGAGGCATCCTGGCCGTCGGCGGCAGCCAGGATCTTGAGCATCTGGTGAACGGCGTCGCAAATGACCTGACCGATCCCGAGACCGGCGAAAAGATCGGTGTCAGAGCCCGGGCGAAACTGCGCGCCGATGCCCTCGATGCCGCCAAGGATAAGGACCATGCCAAAGCCATCGCCAAGATGGCTGCCGATCCCGATCGCGACTTGCCGCTTGAGGCGCTCGGTTCCGGTTCGGACTATTCCAGTTTCTTGCAGCATCTGGGCCTGCCGGCACTCGACGTGCGTTTCGATGATGAAGGCGATTCCGACGGCGTCTATCATTCGCGCTACGACACCTTCGAACATCACAGCCGTTTCGTCGATCCGGGCTTCGTCTATGACGCATTGCTTGCCAAGACCGTCGGCCGGCTGGTCTTGCGCACGGCCGATGCCGATTTGCCGGTCGAACGCGCCGATGATTTCGCGAGTGAGATTTCGCTGTATGCGACGGAGGTCAAGAAGCTCGCCGATGACAAGCGCGAGGCGGCCGAGCTTCAGTCCGCGATGCTACGCGACAGAGTCTTTGCGCTCTCAGCCGATCCCACCAAATCGCACGGCAATCCAACGGCGCTGGACCAGGTTCCAAAATTCGACTTCGCGCCGCTGGACGCCGCCTCCGACCGCTTGTCAAAGAGTGCAAAAGCCTATGACGGCGCTCTGGCGAAGAACGGCGCAAGCCTGTCTGCCGATCGGCTTATCCGTCTGCAAGCGCTAATGCAGAACATCGACCAGGCGCTGTCGTCCGATGTCGGTCTGCCGGGGCGCTCCTGGTACAAGAACCTCATTTATGCGCCGGGTAGGCTCACGGGCTATGGGGCCAAAACACTGCCCGGCGTCCGCGAAGCCATCGAGCAACAGCGCTGGGCCGATGCCGACCGTTACATCAAGCTGACGGCGGCTGCGCTCAATGCCTATAGCGATACGCTCGATCAGGCGACAGCCATCCTCAGCACTCCATGAGCTGACCTGCACTTAATGCGTTGCCGCCGGCGCATGTGCAGGCGGTGTCGCGTGCGGTTGCTTGTTCAATTGGTCGAGCAAGGGACGAAGCGCATCGAGCTCCTTGCCGAAGCCGCTCCAATCCCCGGCTTTCAGCCTGTCGATCGCATGATCATAGTGTTCGAGCGCCGCGCGTGCCGCATCGGATGTCGGCCCGATCGGCGACCCCTGAGACGTGGTCGGTGTCGATTCCGGTGCCGCGGGCAGCGCCAACGGTGCCTTGAAGAGGGCCGCGAGCGCTTCAGCAAGCGTTTGCTCCATCACGACGCGACCGCCATAGACCGCAATGACGCGCTTGAGTTCGGGCAATTGCCCGGTCTGTGCCCGCAGATAAAGCGGCGTGACATAGAGAAGCGAGTTCTCGATCGGCACGACCAGAAGATTTCCGCGAATGACTCGAGAGCCCATCTGATTCCACAGCGAAATCTGCTGGGAAACATCGGTGTTCTGGTTGATCAGCGCCTCGATCTGGAATGGGCCGTAAACGAGCTTCTCCTTGGGGAAGGTATAGACAATCAGCTTGCCATAATCGGGCTGATCGCAGCGCGCCGCCAACCACGCAATCATGTTCTCGCGTTGGCTTGGCACCATGGGCAGCATGAGCACGAACTCGGTTCGCTTTTCGCCCGGCAGACGCATATTGATGTAATACGGCGCCATCTTAGTGTCGCTGGTATCATCGACGCCGGTCGGCTGGCGCGGGAACTGCCACAGATCCTCGCGGTTATAAAACACTTCCGGCGCGTTCATGTGATAGGCCTGATAAATTCCCGCCTGGACTTGGAACAGATCTTCGGGATAGCGGACATGGCTCTTGAGATCGGGCGCCATTGCGGCGAACGGCTTGAACAGACCGGGGAATATCCGCGCGTAGGTTGCGATGATCGGGTCCGCAGGGTCGCTGACATAGTACTCGACCGTTCCGTTATAGGCGTCGATCACGACTTTGACGGCATTGCGCATATAGTTTGCCGAGCCGTCGTCGATCGGCTTCGAGTACGGAAACCAGCTGCTCGTGGTGTAGGCATCCTGTATCCAGAACAGACGCCCGTTGCTGACCACGATATAAGGATCCGCATCGAGGCGCAGGAACGGCGCAATCGTGCGCACACGCTCCTGGATATTGCGGCGGAATAAGATGCTGCTGTCGCGTGTGATGTATTCGCTAAGCAGGATGTTGACGTCGCTGAAGTACCACGCGAACAAAGCCCTTTTTGCGATGCCGCTGATCGGCACGCCGTCCGTCCCGGAATACGTCGTATAGACGTTCTTGTCGCCTTTCGGATAGTCGAACTCGGGCGCGTTGCCCTTGACGATTACATAGTTGTCCGCCGCCTCGCCGAAATAGATTCGCGGCTGGCGGATCACGGGTCCGCCCGATACGGTCGGCGGAATATCCTGCAGATAGAATTTGGGAAGTCCCTCGGGCGTGGTTTGCGTCACCGGCGACATCACCACGCCGTTACCATGCGTGAACAGCACATGCAGATTGACCCAAGTTTGTGCATTCCCCGATAACAAGGTTGAATCGAGCTCGCGCGCGGACGTCATGACTTGCTGGTAGGTGCCGCCCAAGGTGTAGCGATCGATATCGGCGTCGTGAAATTTGTAATAGGTCCTTATTTCCTGCAGCTGCGCATAGGCGTCGAGCAGCGGCTGCCAGTCCCATAGCCTGATGTTGTCGATCGTCGCGCGGTTGTTCTGCAGCGATTGAAAGCTGAGCGTTTCGTCGGCGGTGAAGGGTTTGACGACGACGTTTTTGAGCTTATAGGCCTCGCGGGTGAGCGCAATATTTCGGGCGATATACGGCGTCTCGAACCTCAGCTCATTGGGCTTCACATAGACGCGCTGGTATAGCGCCGTGAACAACGGTGCGATGACAACCGCAATTCCGAAGACAAACGCGAGAGAAATCAGGGGCAACCTGAAGGTTCGCCTGCGCACGTTGATGAAGCAAGCTATTGCAGCCGCGCAGCACAATACGATGAGCCCCAGTAGAATCGGTAGCTCCACATGAATGTCGGTAAAGCTTGCTCCCACGACGACGCCGTTGTCGCTGTAGAGAAGCAAGTAGCGGTCCAGCCAATAGCCCCACCCCTTCACGGCGAAATAGAATCCGAGGAGCACCGAAGCGTGTGCGATGGCCGCGGGGGCAATCGACGGGCGCCGCTTGTTGTCGAGCACAACCGCGCCATGGACCCCGTAGAGAACGGCCGCGCACAATGCACTCAACGCCAGCGTGACGAGGATCCAGTTCTTGAGTTCGACATAGGCGGGAAGAGAAAAGAGATAGAAGCCAAGATCCTTGCCGTACAGCGGATCGCTCTGGCCATAGGGAGCCTGATACAGGTATTGCAGCGTAAGGTCCCAGTTCCCCGCTTCGCCCGACGCCACCAGCAGGCCCAAAACGACCGCTACGGCCGCGATGAAAATACGCCATGGAAAATGTTGATATAATTGCTCGAGTGGGGCGCGCGGCGTGAGGCCTTCAATCGAGCTCCAGGGAGAAGAGCTCCATGGGGAGGAGATCATACGGAAATCAGCGCGCCGTCCCGCGAGGCGATGCGCAACCTCGCCGTTAAGCCAAATTGCAGCGGTCGACACAACGAAGACTACGGCGAATAGGGCGATCTTCGCGGCGATAACAGTCCAGAAGACGCCGTTGTATCCCACGGCGGAGAACCACTCCCAATCGACCAAAAAGCTGCTGGCAAGCCCTATTAAAATCAATCCGCCCACAAGAATGGCGATCGCTACGATGATTCTGATTCTGGAGGGCAAGTTCCACCTCGATTGCGCGGCGCGAGCAATTCATTCTCTAGCCGAGAGGGCGCCGCCTGTTGATACACCTTGCGGCGTGGGCTGGGCAATCATTGATGTGGTAACCGGACGCTCGCCGGCCACCAGTTACGACAATGCCGGAGAGTTGGCTTCCGACAGCGCCGACCTTCGTTTCTTGGCCTTCGGTTTTGAATTCCACGCCGCAAGCAGCGCTTTGATGTAGCCCAGCGAACCCGCAATATCGACACTTCCAGGCGGCACGCCCAGGATGCGATCGACGATCAACCCTTCGGCCTTGAACCGCTGAAATACCTGCTGTGCGGCCATGTCCAAATCGCCCAATTCGGCAGTCGCCATCGCCCGGGCCATGATCGCGTGTCTGGCACTGCCCAGCCAAACGAGCGCATCGGCGACGGTCCTTGCATCGGAGACGTCAAATACACCTTCGCGCACCCCTTGCTCGATCATGGCGGTGAGTGTGGGCGACGTCGCCAAATATATCGCATTGATGATTCGGAAGTAGAGAACGGCGTTCTCCGGTCGCAGCATGGTCGTAAACACCGCGCGCAACTGGGGCAAGTTCTCTATCTTCCACTCACGGCTTACCGCCAGCAGCGCGTTGAAACGCTGCAACGTATTAAGCGAGGTGTTTTCCTGCACGCCGACGACGAAGGCGAGCCCTTGCTGTGCAAACCGCGCGGCTATTGCTTCGAGCAAGTCTTCCTTGGAGCGGAAGTGGTGATAGAACGCGCCCTTCGAAAGCCCGGCTGCTGCGATCACGTCGTTGATCGTCGTCTTCTCGTATCCCTTGAGGAGAAAGAGACGCTGGGCGCAATCGATCAACTCGGCGCGGCGGACGGCAGGCGCTTTGATCACACGTGGGCGCTTATTTTTCTTATCTTCTGACATCCGGCGGCTGCGGGCTCCTTTTTCCGGCCGACTAGCTTGTAGACCGACCGTCGGTCTGGTATGGGTGCCATCCCTTCCGTCAAAAAGCAAGGACATCGTCATGCGGACATCACTTCTCCTTGCGGTGGCCGCGCTATGCGCCAGCGCCCAGGCGGCGCCGGATGCGGACGCGATCCTCAAGCACGCTTACGACAATTACCGCTCGACGAGTTCACAGGCGACCGTGGCGATGACCATTCACCGCCCGGATTGGGAGCGTCATCTCGAAATGAAGTCGTGGACTCGGGGCGAGAACGACGCGTTGGTGCGCTTTACGGCCCCCGCCAAGGACGCCGGCAACGCGACACTGAAGCTCGACCGCGACACTTGGGTATTCAACCCAAAGCTCAACCAAGTCATCAAACTTCCGGCGAGCATGATGACCCAATCTTGGATGGGTTCCGACTTTTCCTACAACGACCTGTCGAAATCCGAAGACATCATCACCGAATTCACCCATCGCCTGTCGGCGACCGAACAAAGCGGTGGCCATGCGGTGTGGGACATCGAAGCGATCCCGAAGCCGGGCGCGCCGGTGGTGTGGGGCAAAGTCACTATGAAAATCCGCGACGACTATGTCGTGATCGAGGAGACGTTCTTCGACCAAGACATGAAACCCGCGCGCCGCATGGTGGCCGATAAGATCGCTACACTCGGCGACCGCCCCTATCCCGTGACGATGACGATGCATCCTTTGGATATGCCCAATCAATGGACGCGCATCGACACCGCCGATGGTCGTTTCAATGTCACTGTTCCCGATTATCTTTTCACGCTCTCGAACCTGCAAAATCCGAGGCAGTAGGATGCTGTTCGCGCTGGCTTGGCGGAATTTGTGGCGGCGGCCCCAGCGCACGCTGCTTAGCCTGCTTAGCATCGCGATCGTCGTAGCGCTGCTCGTCTTCATGCTGTCGTTCCAGATGGGCGTCTACGACACGATGAAGCAGACCACGCTGCGCATCTTCGACGGCTATGCCCAAATCCAGCCCAAGGGCTACTCCGGCGATCCGACCATCGACCGCACGATCGAACATCCCGAGAAGCTCGCTCGGGAAGCTATTGCCATCGATGGCGTGACGACGGCAGCGCCTCGCGTCAATGCCTTTGCCGTACTGGCCAATGGCGAGCGCAGCTATGGCGCGGCCGTGGTCGGCGTCGACCCGGCGAGCGAAGCGAAAATCTCCTCGATCGCGGCGACGATTCGCGATGGGCGCTACCTTGCCGCCGGCGACCGCGACACCGCTATCATGGGCGACATCCTCGCACAAAATTTGAGGCTTACGGTCGGCGGAAAGGTCACCCTGCTCGGTTCGGCGCGCGATGGTTCCGTCGCGGCGGATATTCTGCGGGTCGTGGGCATCTATCACAGCGGCATTGTCGAGCTCGACCGCTCCATTCTCGAAATGCCGCTGGCGCGCGCGCAGGACACATTCGCGATGGATGGACGCGCCAACACGATTGCGCTCGGCGGGCCTTCGCTTGGCGGTGTGAATGCTGCGATTCCCGCACTCGAAATACTTGGGAAGCGGCATGGCGTCTCGGTGCGCGATTGGGCCGCGATGGAACCTGCCTTGAACGACATGATCGCGCTCAAATATGCGACGTCGATGCTCTTCTATCTCACGCTTGTCGTGGTCGTGGCCTTCATCATCCTCAACACGCTGCTGATGTCGGTGCTGGAACGTACCCGCGAATTTGGCATGTTGCTGGCCATGGGAATGCGGCCGCGACTGATCGGGCGGATGGTGTGGATTGAACTGCTTGGCCTTGCGCTGTTCGGCTGTGCCATCGGCTTCATAATTGGCGCCGGCGTTACACTGTGGTTCGAGCATCAAGGCATCGTCTATCCGGGCATGTCGAAGTTGCTGGCGCAGTTTGGCCTTCCGCCACGGCTTTATCCCACCCTCACGCCGCTCAGTGCACTGGTCGGTCCCGGCGCAATTCTATTGTCCATCGCCTTGGGCGGCATCGTACCTTATTTGCGCCTAACGCGCTTGACAGCCGCTTCGGCCATGAGGGCGACATGATCCGCAGCATCGCTTTGCTCGCCCCCATCGCGTGGCGTAATTTGTGGCGCAATCCGCGGCGCACGCTCATAACGCTTTTGGTTGTTGCGGTCGGCGTCTGGTCGATCCTGGTATTCGATGTGATGCTCAAGGCTTGGACGACGAGCAGCAAGGAAGCAAGCCTTCGAACGCTAACGGGTGAAGCCCAGATTCATGCTCCCGGCTATCTCGACGATCCCAACGTGACGCATCGCATGCCGGCACCAGACGGTGCGATGCTTCATGTGCTCAATTCTCCGATAGTCGATGGCTGGGCGGCGCGCGTCCGCGTGCCGGCGATCATCCAGAGCGAATACCGCACCCGTGCCGTCACATTTCTCGGCGTTTCCCCGCCAAGCGAGCGGCGCATCTCGGATCTGCCCGCGCAAATTACCGCCGGACACTATCTGCGCGGGGACGCGGATTTCGGCATCGTCATCGGGCACGATCTCGCCGACAAATTGAAGACGCGCCTTGGCAAGCGCGTGATCGTGATGGCGCAGGCGGCAGACGGTCATCTCGCCGAAATGAGTTATACGATCGTTGGCCTGTTCGACGGTACGATCCCGGCGCAGGACGAATTCACCTTCACCGGATTGCACACGGCGCAATCGATGCTGGGCATTGGCAGCGCCGTTTCCGAGATCAGCTTCGATGCGGCAAAAACGGTGCCGCTCAATGGCGTCGTTGCGGCAGTTCAGCGCGCAGCACCTTCGCGCGATGTCGAGGCTTGGACAACGCTCGTACCGCTTGCCTATACGATGGAGTCCTTCTCGCAGTCCTACATTTTCGTCTGGCTGATGATCATGTTCGTGCTGATGGCCATCGGCATCGTCAACACCCAATTGATGGCGGTATTCGAGCGCACACGCGAGTTTGGGCTGTTGCAGGCGCTCGGCATGCGTCCCGGTTTGATCCTGTTCCAGGTGACGGTGGAATCCGCACTGCTGATCGGTATTGGTGTCCTGGTGGGTATCGGGCTGATGCTCGTCACGCTCATCCCGTTCCGCGATGGGATCGATCTGGGCTTTCTTGCCGCAGGCTCCGAAATGTATGGCGCGGGCCGCATGCTTTATCCGCAGCTCGATCCGGGTGACGCCCTGCGTTTCAGCCTGATCGTGTGGCTGCTTGGGATCGGCGCCGCATTGTGGCCGGCGCGCACGGCGGCAAAAATCGATCCGGTCGTGGCTATGGGCGAAGCGTGAAGAGGCAAACGATGAGTGCAATAATTCAATGCCGCGGTGTGGAGAAGATTTACCGTCAAGGCTCGGTGGACGTACCGGCGCTGCGCGGTATCGACCTCGATATCGAATCGGGCGACTTCGCAACACTTTCGGGTCCGTCGGGTTCGGGTAAGACGACACTCCTCAGCCTGATCGGCGGCCTCGACCGGCCGACGGCGGGTGACATCACCGTGGACGGCGAGCCGATCGTGAAGATGGACAGGAACCGCCTCGCCGATCTTCGCCTTCATAAGATCGGCTTCGTGTTTCAAACCTACAGCCTGATTCCGGTTCTCTCGGCGGTGGAGAATGTCGAGTTCATTCTGCGATTGCTGGGCGTGCCGCCGCACGAGCGCGACGCGCGCGCCAAGGAGGTGTTGCGCCAAGTGGGCCTGGAAGGCCTCGAAAAGCGCAGGCCCTCGCGGCTTTCCGGCGGGCAGCAACAACGCGTCGCCGTGGCGCGCGCGCTCGGACCCAAGCCTGCGATCGTGTTGGCCGACGAGCCGACCGCCAATCTGGATTCGCAGAACGCGGAAGAGCTGATTGCACTGATGGCGCATCTCAATGCGGCGTCCGGAATCACGTTCCTGATTGCAACCCACGATTCGCGCGTCATCGCGCATTCGCGCCGCCGCATCGAGATGATTGACGGAAGGATTACCGCCGATGAGCGGCAAGGCGCGGCGATTGCGGCCTGAACGGGCGGCGCGGCTTGCCGCGTTGGCGTTGTTTTTTCCGTGCGCGGCATACGCGGACACGGACGCCATCCATGGACGCATTGAGCTGCAAAATGCCGGCTCATTCGCACGCGGCAACAGCATCGATGCGGCGCTTGGCGCCGAGAATCGCAACGATCTGTTTGGCAATCTCAGGCTGACATGGGAACCGAGCTGGGAGCGCTGGAGTTTTTCCTTGCACTATGTTCTCGCGGCCGAGAACGGAGATAGCGTTCGTCTGGCGCGCGCCGAAACCGGTTTGCTGCCTGCTGCGCCGTCGACCTGGTTCAATCTCACCAACACCTTCGTCAATCATGCTCAGCTAGTCGGCAGTCAGAGCATCGATCGATTATCGGTTGCCTATACAGCGCCGGACTTCGTTGTTCGTATCGGACGCCAGGCGTTGAGCTGGGGCAGCGGACTTGTTTTCCGTCCGATGGATTTGTTCGATCCTTTCTCGCCGAGCGCCACGGATACCGAATACAAGCCCGGCACCGACATGATCTACACCCAATGGCTGTTCGAAGATGGCTCCGATTTGCAATTCATCGTCGTGCCGCGCCCCGCCCGGCAGGGCGCCGAGCCATCTTCGGATGCAAGTTCTGTCGCGTTACATCTTCACACGTCATTGTTCGGTCACGAAACCACTTGGCTTTTGGCGCGCGATCACGGCGATTGGGTCGGTGCCGTCGGAATCAACGGGGCCCTGGGCGAAGCGACGTGGAACATTGAGTTGGTGCCCACATTCCTCGATGCCGGGCCCACGCGGCTCTCCGCCTTGGCCAACATCAGCGACGCGATCACGCTGTTCGACCGAAACGCGACGGTCTTTGCGGAGTATTTCCACAACGGGCTTGGCGTCGGTGGCAAGAATTACGACCTCGCATCGCTTCCGCCCGATCTCACCGATCGGCTCGGGCGCGGACAATTGTTCGATACGCGGCGCGACTATCTTGCGGCGGGACTGACGCTAGAGGTCAACCCGTTGCTAAATGTCAGCCCCACACTCATCGCCGACCTGAACGATGCCAGCGTGTTCGCACTTTTGGCCGGCACCTATTCCCTCAGCGATAATCTCAATCTCGTGGCCGGGGTGCAGGCACCCATCGGGCCGGCGCGTACGGAGTTTGGCGGCCTGCCTCTTGCGGCAGGGAGCCATGAATTCCTGGCGCCGTCTTCACAGCTATATCTTCAGCTGCGCCGGTACTTCTGACGTTGCGCCAAAATGCCCGATATCAGCTTGGCTCCGGCCTGCGCCTCAAATCCGTCGGTAAACTCAACTCTCCACGAACAGAAGAACCGCGCTGGCGCGAGGCACTTTGAATTCGAGCGAAGCATGCCGGACGGGAACAATCTCCGTCTTAAGCGGACGCCATTGCGCGCTCCCATGCGCGACCTCGGCCCCTGCCAGCGTGATCCCTTTCGTTGCGTCCAACGCCGGCCCGGTCAGCCGCCATGTTTTCGCCGGGCGTGCGCTTAATCCGGCAAGGTCGACATGGACATCGAGATCGCGAATGGCGTCTTTGTTGAACACCGCAATCCTGTAGCCGTCGGCGGCCTTTGCCGTATAGGCCGTCGCATTTGCGCCTGCGGCGTCAAATTCGTTGGCAACAAGCGTCGTACCGGCAAATTGTTCGACCAGCATCATCCCGTAGAAAATCGGGCGGGCCCCAAACCCCTCGGCGCGATTTCCCGCGAAGGGCGAGTAGAAGGTGCCTAGGCGGGCCACTTCCAGATCGGCTGCACTCTGCGCACCCGGCAATTTGTCGCCGAGCCCGGCGGCAATCTGCTTGCCGAGCCCACCATGGAAATTGATGCCCTTGCAACCTCGCGCGGCCATATCGAGCATATAGTTCCCGCCCCACAGCGCTGCGGCGAGCGCATTGCTCATGCCGGGCTTACCGCCGCGGTAGCAGCTGTTGCCCTCGGCCATGCGGAAGGGGAGCCCAGCCGCGCGTGCCACGGGTATGATCGCGTCCATCCGCTCGGCGATGCGCGGATCGGGCTTGAGCAGGTTTTCGATGGTGGCGTCGGGCGAAGTGGGCGGGCCTTCGGCATAGTAATGACCGCTGAGCGCAACGATGCGCGAGCCCAGGCGCTTTGGGGCTTCTTGAGCGAAGCGCACAACCCAATCCGCGGATGATCCGACATCCGGGCCGCCGAACTTTGCGCTCGGTACGCGCTGCGATACCGCGTTGGCAATCGCAGTCCATTCGTTGAGATAATCCGGAAAATCCCATCCCGCCGGGCGCAGCAGATTGTTCGGCGTTTTGTAGAGATCGGGCTCGTTGCCGATCTGGAAGTAAAGCAGCTTCGGCCCGAGCGCCTTGGCAACATAGGCAGCCTCCTCCGCATCGCGGTCGGGTGAACCCGTGCCGAAATTAAGCCCCCAGATGCAATTCCAGCCGCAGGCGTCGAGGAAACCGCGCAGATTGTCCACCGCTTCGGGCGTGATCGGAGTGAAGCGCTGAGGCATGGTGTTGTCGGCGCGGCCCATGCCCGGCGCCGTTTTCACCGGCGGCTGCTCTTCGGGACTAGTCTTCCACCAGCAGAATTCGCTCGAATTGCCGCCGACCCGCAGCACGGCGTTCGGACTCAATCGCCGGTGAAGCGCGACCAGGCTGGTGTTCCCGGCATCGCAAAAGGAGGGGTCGGCGAATTGCGCCGTCTCGACGCTGAAGCCGTTGTAGTTCAGCGGAATGTCGTTCAGTGTCTCGCCCGGACGCAGCGTCAATCGCGCTCCCGTGGCGTATCGCGTGGCGCCCAGCGCGTTGGTTCCGATTGCGGCAAAGCCGGCGGTGAGAAGCGCGCGCCTGTCGAATTCGAACATATGTCCTCCCGTGACCGATATTCCCGCTGAGAACCGCTGACGGCGCGCTTCTCGCCTAACCGCAAATGCCTTCGATAAACGCCTTGAGATTCTTAGTCGTGACGCCGGGAGGCATGCCACCGGCGCAAGAAGCAATCAAGCGGGTGCGGTCGTCCGCGGTTTCGGCCAGCATTTTTCGCACGGCGGCGCGCACTTCGTCGGGTGTTCCTTGTGCCAGCACATCGCGTGGCGGGATGTTGCCGAGAATGGCCAGCTTGTGGCCGGTGGCGTGCTGCAAGTCCGGCAGTGTCATCTGGATTCCGGGGTTATAGAGGTTGATGCCGATCTCGGCGTAGTATTTGATCGACTGGGCGAAATCGGCATCGTTGTGGAAGAATTTCACCGCGACGGGCGCATCAAACAACTCCTTCATATACGGCATGGCGAATTCTTTGAAATCCTTCTCGCCAATGAACCCGACAATATCGTCAAGCACCAGCATACCGTCGATCGAATCGATGCTCTGGCGCTGACGGGCGTGCCAATCGATCAGAAATGCGTTGATAACGCGCAACAATTTGTGAGTCCGCTCGGGCTCGGTAGCGAGCATCATCAAGAATTCCGTCGTGCCCATGAGGAAGCTGGCGATGTTGAGTGGGCCGCGGGAAACGGAGAAGCGGATGCGGTGCCCCATCGCTTCGATGCGCCCGCGGTTGCGAACCAGCCGATTGAGCATGAACGGCAGTAACCCGTCGGTGGCCGTGTTGGGTTGCGTGATCCTATCGACGTCCTCTTCGCTCAAGATGATCTTCTCGGCAAAAGGAAACTCATTCTCGGGAAACTGGCATTTGCTTCCAAACGCGGATGGTTCGGTGCACATCCCGAACTCGGACCAGAACCCCGGCAGGAACATACACTCCGGGAAGGTCTCGATGGCTTTCTTGTTGGCCGCAAACCACACTTCGTCGCTTTGGAAATAATCCAAAATATTCACGCCGTACCAATTCGGCAGCCACGGGCAGTCGATAATGAAGCCAATCGGCAACGGCCGGCATTGTTCGCCGCGCAATACCGCCAGCAAATCCTGCCATTGTTGTTCGGTCATAACATTTCCCTTTGATTTCTCGTTCAGACGCGTAGAATGTGGTAGCGGTCCCTTTTCCTATAAATACACGCTTTTCGCGCAAATCCTAAGGCCTCGATTGTCAATCTGTCGCCATTTACGATCTATGCACGACATGTCGCATGGCTGAACATCCGGGAGGACCAATGACCGGCATCGAAGAACAAAGGGATCGTTCGTTGAGCACGACGCATCCTCTCATTCTGAAATTATGCCGCGAGAAACCGGTAATCACCGACGGTGCATGGGGCACACAGCTTCAACTACGCGGACTTTCTGCAGGCGACGTGCCGGATCTTTGGAATCTGACGCATCCCAAAGAGGTCTGCGCGGTGGCGCGCGCCTATGTCGAAGCCGGTTCGCAAATTATCTTGACGAATACGTTCGGGGCAAATCGCATCCGCCTGGCCGAAAGCGGTTGTGCTGATCGCCTGCTCGAGATCAATCGCGCGGGGGTTGCCCTTTCGCGCGAAGCGGCCGGCAAAGACGCGCTTGTTTTCGCCTCGCTCGGTCCGAGCGGCAAGCTGATCATGAACGGCGACATTACCGAAGATGAATTGCGCGACGCTTTCGTCGAACAAGCGCAGGCTCTGGCCGGCGGCGGTGCCGACGGCTTGGTTGTGGAAACGATGCAGGATTTGGTGGAAGCCGAACTTGCCATCGCTGCAGCAAAGGCCACCGGCCTGCCCGTGGTCGCCAGTATGGTCTTCGACTCGGGCAAGGACAAAGACCGCACCATGATGGGCACTACGCCCGAACAAGCCGCGGCCGGTCTTCTCGCAGCCGGCGCCGATGTCATAGGCGCAAATTGCGGCCAGGGCATCGCCGGGTTCGTGACGATTTGTGCACGGTTGAAGGCCGCGGCAGACGGTCATCCCGTCTGGATCAAGGCCAATGCCGGTTTGCCGCAGATGTCGGATGGAAAAGCGGTTTATGCGACGACGGCGGCGGAATTCGCAGAAATTGTTCCCGCCGTGCTCGCCGCCGGGGCCAGCTTCATTGGCGGCTGTTGCGGCACGTCGCCGGAGTTCATCCGGGCACTTCATCGCTTGCTGCGCCATTCCTGATGGACCGGCGGCGGCTGCACGTCGTTGCCTGTCCCAGCCTGCGGCCGGAATTGGAAATGCTTGCCGCGCAAGCAAAGAGCGCAATCACGTTTCGCCAATTGGAAATGGGATTGCACGAGCGTACCGCCCAAGCTCTTCACGAGGCTCTGCAAAGCGCAATCGACGACACGATGGACTGCGACGCCATCGCCATCGGATATGGTCTGTGCAATAGCGGAATCATCGGCTTGCAGTCGCGGAGGGTGCCGTTGGTCATTCCGCGGGCCCATGACTGTGTCGGAATGCTGCTGGGCGGTAGCCAGCGCTATCTTGCCGAATTGGAGGCGCAGCCCGGTACCTATTTTCAGAGCGCGGGCTGGCTGGAGAATTCGTCAACCAACCGCGATATCCGTCAGCCTGATTTCACGTTCGGCCCCAATTCCAATGTCACGCGAGAGCGACTTGTCGAGCGCTATGGCGAAGACAATGCCGACTACCTGCTCGGGGAGTTCGATGGATTCACCAAGCATTATGAACGGCTCGCTTTTATCGCCACACCAATCCCTGAAAACTTACATTGGGAGACGATGGCCAAGAGGATCGCTGCGGAGAAAAACTGGTCTTTCGAGCGATTGCGGGGCGATCTCGGCTGGTTGCGGCGCCTCTTGGACGGCGAATGGAACGAGCGTGAGTTTCTGACGGTGCAGCCGGGCGAGCGCGTCATTCGGATGCCGGATGAGTTTCTTATCGGAGCGGAACCGGCATGACGACGCTTACACTTTCGCCTGCCGGCAGGCGGCTGGAAGTTGCCCTTGGAACGCCCTTGCAAGATGTGTTGTTCGAACAGGGCGTCGAGTTTCCCTGCGGCGGTTGTGGACGATGCAAAGGTTGCCGCGTCCGACTTTTGCGGGGTCAGCTTGAGACGAATGCCGAGGAAACCGAAGTCCTGACAGCCGCAGAACTTTCCGACGGGTGGCGCTTGGCGTGCCAGCATACCGTCGAAAGCGATCTGGAGTTGGAACTCGCGCAATGGGAAATGCCCATCTTGGGCGACCATTGCGTATTCACTTTTGCTCCGCAAGTCGGTCTTGGTGTGGCGATTGATCTGGGCACGACGACGATTGCCGCACAGCTTCTCGATCTTAAGACCGCCCATGTGTTGGCTGTCGAGACCGCGCTGAATGCGCAAGCCCGCCACGGCGGCGACATCATGAGCCGCGTTGCCTTCGCATTGCGCGGCGGGCAGCGGGAACTGGAGCGGCTGATCCGCGAACAGCTCAGAGGGATGATCGAATTATTGCTCGTTGCGGCGCCGGACCAATCGCTTATCAAGGTTGTCCTTGTCGGCAACACGGTGATGCATCACCTGTTCTGCGGCATCGACGTCATGGGGTTGGCGACGAATCCTTTCGAGCCCGAACATCCCGAAAGGGTCCGGTTCTCCCCGCATCAATTGGGCTGGACGTTCGGTGAAAAAGCGATTGTAGAATTTCTGCCGTGCATCGGCGGGTTGGTCGGCTCCGACATCTTGGCAGGCGTCGTCGCAACCGGCCTGCACGAACGAGCAGGTCTGTCGGCCCTTATAGATCTCGGCACCAACGGCGAGGTGGTCGTGGGCAACCGCGAGAAACTGCTCTGCACGTCGACGGCGGCTGGACCGGCGTTCGAAGGCGCCCGGATATCGATGGGTATGCGTGCAGCCACGGGCGCCATCAGCGAGGTGCGGGTGAAAGATGGCGCTGTTGTTTGCCGTGTCATCGGCGAAGGCACATCGCGCGGCGTGTGCGGCAGCGGCCTTGTGGACGCCGTGGCGGCTGGATTGGATCTGGGTCGGATCGCAACCAATGGCCGCATGATGATTGAAACAATGCCATTGTCCGGCCTCGTGAGGTTGTTTCCGCAGGACGTACGCGAACTACAACTGGCCAAGGGCGCAATTGCGGCCGGGTTGCGAATCCTCGCCGCCAAGCTGGGCGCAACGCCCGACGACATTGAGGTCCTCCATCTCGCCGGAGCGTTCGGCAACTATATCAACCGCGCCAGTGCGCGGCGGATAGGCCTGTTAAGCGTGCCCATCGATCTGATCCTTCCGGCCGGAAACACGGCTTTGCTTGGCGCCAAACGCGCGTTGTTCGAAGATGCAGAGAATTGGGACACGCTGGCGAGGCGCGTTGTGCATGTGGCTCTCAATGAAGAGCCGTCGTTCCAAGACACTTATGCCGGCGAAATGAGTTTTCCAGATTAAAGTTCTCGGGCCGCGGCCACTGCGCCGGCTGCGCTCTTGCTGTAACCGTCGGCTCCGATCTCCTTGGCATACGCCTCGCCGACAGGTGCACCGCCAACCATCACCTTCACTTGATCGCGAAGGCCGGCCTGTTTCAAGGCGTCGATGGTGGATTTCATGGCGGGCATGGTGGTGGTCAACAGAGCGGACAACGCCACGATTCGCGCTTTTTTTTCCTTCACCGCCGCGACGAATTTCTGCGGATCCACATTGACGCCGAGATCGATGACCTCGTAGCCACCGCCTTCGAGCATAGCGGCGACAAGGTTCTTGCCGATATCATGCAAGTCCCCTTTGACGCTGCCGATGACAACGCGCCCGACAGGTTCCACGCCACCTGCGACCAGCAACGGACGAATGAGCTCCAAGCCGGACTTCATGGCACGAGCGGACAGAAGAAGCTCCGGAACAAAATATTCGTTGCGCTCAAACCGGCGCCCCACCTCTTCCATTGCCGGCATCATATAGTCTTGGACGAGCGAGAGAGGCTCGAAACCGGCAGCAAGGGCTGTTTCGGTACTCGATTTCGCCGTTTTCGCGTCCCCTGCGAGGATGGCGTCGTGCAGTGGTTTGGCGTCCAAAATGGGGCTCCCTCTGTGCTCTTCAAACCATCATGCGATCAGACTTGGGCACGCAATATAACAGTTCTCCTTGCATCGGCCTTGTGGCGTAAGGCGCAGGCTGGGGCTTTCCCTTTTCAAGGGCCGATCGTTGATAGCAGCGCGGCATCTTACTTTCAGTACCTCTCTTCGCTGGTTCAACGGATGGCAACACGGCGGGCATGCAGAAACCCTGGAACATGCTCGCCCTCGGCGGGGGTAATTATGAGAATGTGACCGCGTTGCAGGTACGCTCGTCGTCACACGTGCACAACCAAGAGAAGTGCGCCACGTTTCGAACGAGATTGGGTGATAAGCGCATAAATATGATCAATATTGTTGAGCCCCATCATGGTGTTTTATGTAATATTTTCAATGCCTTGTGTGCGACAACATGTATCGTCGACGCCGGGAATGCTTGGCAATGACAGCGCAAGACAGTACCGTCCCTATCGAGGAATGTGCTGGAAAATATCTGAAAGAACGAGGGAGTAGGAAGACATGAACCGGTCCATAACGATCGCCGCCGCGGCACTCGCCACTGTCGCGTTCTGTGCGTCAGCTTCGGCACAAATGAGTCCTGGCGGAGGTGCGGCTCCGAATGCGGGCGGAGTACCGAGCGGGAACCACATGGGCCAGAACAACATGACCCAGGATGAATTCAACCAAGTTCAAGAGTACGCCGATGAGGCGAAGCGGTTGACGAAAGAGGATAAGGCAAAAGGCAAAACCTTGGCCGATTTGCTTGCAGAGGACAAAGTCACTGCGGAAGCATTGGCGAAGTCGATGCCGCTCTCCTGCGAAGTGGACCAAGCAATGCTTGCCGCACAGGGTCCCGTGACGGTGGATGGTAAGCAAGTCGACACCAAGACTTATGAAGTGACCTGCAGCAACGGCATGGGCTATTTCTTGATCTCGCAAACTCCCGGCGCCCCCTATGGTTTCTCATGTTTTGCGGCAGATTTTACGCGCGCCGCGGACGTAGCGGCCGGTCGAGAGCCAGGAATCGTCTGCAAGCTGCCCCCTAACGCCGACCTGAAAGCGATGGCGGCGGGGCTGCTGAGCAAGGTTGGCGTCACTTGCGCCGTGCGCGACACTAAATGGGCTGGCCAAAACTCTGCCGCAAAGACGGAATTCAACGAAATCGCCTGCACAGATGGGAAAGGCTACATAGTGACAAGCGCACTACCGGGCTCGACCAAGCCTGTTCATGCGCTGAGTTGCCATGACTTCCGCGGCACAAGGATTGCCCTGCAAGCTTTCCGACAACGGCCCCCCACTCATGACATTGCAGACGTTTAAAGACGCGCTTGGTCAACACAACGTGGCATGCGACGCGAGTGCGAGTGAAAGTGCCATACACTTCCATGGGCAGGAGACGGCCAAGAAGCGCTATGTCGTGGAATTCAAATGTACGCAATACCCCAAGGGATTGGTCGCGTACATTCCGCTTAACGGCAACACCGCTCCATTCGAAACGACTGATTGTGCGACGGCGGCCAAACGCAAACCCGAGATCCTTTGCAAGTTAACGGGAACCAAATAGTGCCAAACGCGGCGCGGTCGGACTAGAACTGGTCTGCCGCGCCGCATTTGGAAGTTGGACCGACGCCGTTGCAATTCAAAAATGGGAGCGCTACCATTTCAAAGAGTTTTGTGATAATAGTGGGCGTCGAGAGACTGCTCATTCCTTACGCAGACCAAATGGGGCTACCGAATGGAAAGTGCATTGGTACGGCAATCGAAAAAGGCGCGTCCCATTTCACAATTGTCACACGCGAGACTGCCAATGACCGGTCAGCGTGGAGGCAATCTTACCTTCCGGATCGTGGAGGATTTGGGCGTAGCAATTGTCACAGGGCGCTATTGCTCGAGCAACCCGTTTCCGTTCGAAGCCAACCTCTGCATGCAATATGGCGTAAGCCGAAGCATCTTGCGGGAGGCAGTGAAGATGCTGACCGCCAAGGGGTTGCTCGGCGCCAGGCCTCGCCAAGGCACCTGGGTGAGACCCGAAGCAGATTGGAATCTTTTGGATCCTGATGTGCTGCGCTGGCTGCTCGAGCGCAAGCTGTCGCTCTCCCTCCTCATCGAATTCACACAGATGCGCTTGGCGGTCGAACCGGTCGCCGCGTCGTTGGCGGCCCAGACAGCCGGACATGAGGAAAAGCAAACTATCATGGCCGCAATCGACAGAATGTTCGCGGCAGAGCGCGGCGACGACGACCCACTCGCATCCGATATTGCTTTTCATGTCAGCGTGATGAAGGCCTGCCGTAACCGCTTCTATCTGCAGTTTTGCGATATGATCGATACAGCGCTGCGCTTCAGCATCCGCACAACAAACTATTTCAAGGGCGTCCGGCTGGCCAGCGTCGCCGATCACAAGAAGATTGCCGACGCGATCGTCGCCGGCGACGCGCAGGCAGCCGAAACAGCCATGCGCTGTCTCATCCAAGAAGCGCTCGATCTTATTCGTGGTGCCGCAATGGCCAAAACATCGCGGCCTTTAGAGCCTTAAAAGCGTCTCCTATACTATTCGCCCATTACCTCCGGTGACGCCGGTGCTTGTGTTTGTGGCCGCGTACCGCTGTAGCCGCACTCGCCGCTAAGCGGTGAACGTCTACCGCCGCGCCACTGTAATGAACAGTCTGATCCGGCTTGGCGTCGAACCGCGTGGCGTTGGCAGTGGGACCCGAAATCCAGCGCACGTTGAAAACTCGGTTCTGAACCATGCCCGCAAAACTGCCCTTGCGATTGCCGATGGTCAGCATACCGCTCGCCTCGTCATAGGAGATCGGAATCGAGGAGAACTCGCCGCGCGCATAGCCATTTGTGATGCCGTCGTCTTCGTGCAAATCGAAGTGGCCGTTTTTGCCGGTGTAGACATATAACGTGATCGGCGCGCTTGGCTTTTGGTTCGTGTACTGAATGTCCGGGCCGACGGGCACGATCGCGCCTTCCTTGACGAACAACGGCATATGCGCCAGGGGTGCTTGAGCAGCGACATCCTGCCCGCCATCGAAGACCTTGCCGGTGTAGAAATCATACCAGCGAACGCCCGCGGGCAAATAGACTTGCCTTGTGCGCGCTTTGTATTCCGTCACCGGCGCCACCAGGAAGGACTGCCCGAACAGATATTCGTCGGCGATGTTGCGCACTTTCTCATCGTTCGGGAAATCCATCGCCAGACCGCGCATCATCGTGCCGGCCTGGTGATAGGTGTCCGCGGCGATGGTGTAGATGTAAGGCATCAGGCGGTAACGCAACCGATCGTACCAGGCCAGGATGTTGTAGATTTCCGAGCCCTTCTTCGCTATTTCGAAAATCTCCCGGCGGCGAATTTCGCCATGCGAACGGAAGATCGGAACGAAGGCGCCCATCTCGAACCAACGGGTGTACAATTCGTTGAACTCGGCGAGATCGGCGGGTTTCGGCTTTGCATATTTGTTCGGCACGACATCGATATCCCAACCGCCATAGCGGCGTTCCATCGTGTAGCCGCCAATGTCGAACGTCCAATTCGGAATTCCCGACATCGAGAAGTTCACACCGGCCGAGATCTGGTCGCGCATATCGCTCCAGCGCGAGGCGACGTCGCCGCTCCAGACGGCAGCATTGCAGCGCTGTAGGCCGGCGAAGCCGGACCGCGTCAGGATGAAGGTTCGCGTGTCTGGATGGGCGGCATGCCAGTGATCGTAGAAACCGCAGACATGCATCAGCGGATAGGAGTTGTAGAATTCCGCACCCGAGCCCATCACCGTCGGGCCGCGCATCTTGATTTGATCTTCCGGGCTTGCGTTCGAATGAATATCCGGTTCGTCATTGTCCATCCACCAGGCGTCGGGGCCGAGCACATCGAGTTTCGGCTGAATTTGGTTCCAATAGATGTCGCGCGCCTCGGGCGAATAGACATCGTAATTCGAACTCTTGTAGCCCGGCCCGACCCAATCGATGAATCCGGCATCCACCGGATAGCGATACATCAGGCCCTTCTCGTCGAACTCCTTATAGTTCTTGAGCCCCTCATAGAATTTCGGCCAAATGACGATCATCTCATGGCCATGCATAGCGTGAATCTCGTCGAACATTTTCTTGGGATCGGGATAGCGTGCCGGATCGAAATCGTGCGAACCCCATTCGGGGTCTTTCCAATAGCGCCAATCCTGAACGATATTGTCGATCGGTAGCTTGAGGTCGCGGTATTTCTTGAACACGCTGACCAGCTGATCTTGATTTTGATAGCGCTGGCGGCTTTGCCAGAAGCCATAAGCCCATTCGGGCATCATGGCGGCCGCGCCCGTGAGATGGCGGTAACCGGCGATCACGTCGTCCATGCTTGAGCCGCCGATAAAATAGTAATCGATGGCATGCGCCACGTCGGAATGCAGAGACAATTCATGGCGTTCGGCATCGGGCAGCGGATCGAGATGGAGGAAGCGCAGATAGGCGCTGCCTTCGTTCTTCCACTCGGCGCGGAATTTCACCGGCTTGCCGGCAATCATCGGCACGTCGAGATTGCGATACCAGCCCTGCCAGCCCTGACGCCAAGCATCCATCACCAGCTTGTCGTCCAGATAAAGCTTGAAATAGCCGCTGACAAAGAAGCGGAACTTGTGCACACCGGTTTTTTGCGTTTCCAGGCTGCCTTCCCACACCACGTTGAGCGTCGGACTGGTGGGAATAGGACTTCCAACAGGAACCGGCTTGCCCGACGGGTTCGCCACGGCAGCGGGGAAATTCTTCGAATCGGGAATGAATTGATAGTTGGGATCGTTTTCGATCCGTTCGGCCAACAGTTTGCCCTTGTCGTAATAGCGCGCGGTCAGACCGCCTTCCTTGCCATCCGCATCGCGCAACGTCAGTTCGGCCGATAGCGTTGCGTATTCCTTGGGATAGCCAAAGCGCGTGACGGAATAATTATCCCACAGCACGCCGTAATTCCTGGTGGAGACCACCATCGGAACCACGACGTCCATATTGTGCTGGGCGAGAATGACATCCTCGCCGTTATAGTTCATCTGGCCGTTTTGATGCTGACCGAGGCCATAAAAGCCCTCGTCCGTTCCGCGATTGAACTCCTGACGGACGGCATAAAAATCTTTGCCGTCGATCCTTACCGGCTCGAACTCGCCGCTGTTGTAACCGCTAAGCACGGCTTTGCCATCGGCATTGCGGAAATTGACTTCGCCCGTTGCGAGTGAGACCTCGGCCGTTACCTTGGCGGTTTTGAGCGTGAGAATATCGCCTTGGGTGGAAACATCGAATTTCACGTCACTTGCCGGGGATGCTCCGACAATCAAGCTGGCGGGAAGATCGAGGCTAGTGGTCGGCGATGCCGTGACGCGAACGATACTGTCCGTCATGACCTGAAGGCGAACGGTATGTGCCTGTCCGGTCGTCGGCGTAACAACGACGCCCGTGTCGGTCTTGTGCCAGTTGACGACTTTTTCCTCGGTCTTGCCTTTGAACAGGCTCATCACATCCTGCCCAGACGAACAAGCGCCTGCGAAAACCAGCAGCGCGATTGCGGCCGCAAATCCGCCCAGACGCTTCACCGAATGCTTCGTAGCCATGTCATTCTCCAGGATCGGAAGCGCGATGTGCTTCCAAACACTTAGTTCGGTCTCAATAGGTGGCCAGCTTTACGCGCAGCACTTGCGGCAGGGATGTGAAATTAAGGCCATAATCGGTCTCGTCGCCATTCCATACGCGCTCAAACACCCACTTGCCGTTATCGTAGTGACCTTCTTCGACACGGCTCATAAAGGGATGCTCTTTGCTCTTGGTATCAGTGAGGGCAAAGCTAACGCGCACGTGCCGGCCTATGACGAGATATTCGTCCGGGCCCAGCTGAGCGATCATCGCACCACCGGAGGGCGTGTCCGACGTCGGCTTATCGAACTTCTTTCCGAGCCAAGTCATAGCCCCTTCGCCGAACTGCCACTGGCCATATGAGAACTTCGCACTCCACCGCCCAAGATTGAGGGTCTGAGCCTTGTGATCGTCGGGTTCTGCCGCGCCCCAGACATTGTTTTCGAAACTCAACTTCGCCCATTCGCGCGTCATAGGGCCTAAGGTGCGGTAGTTTTCAGCGAAAGGTTCTACCATCGATACGTCGGTCGCTTTACCGCCCAGTGGGTAATTGGAATAACCAGTCAAATCCATGCCAAAGGGGCCGATGGCCAATCCCTGATTTCCAAAAAGGGCGAAGAAGTATCGCGCGAAACTGGCATCGTTCCCGATCTCGATATCGAACAGCGGATTGTCGGCGCGATGATAACGCGCAATCTGTCCCGTTACATCGGCGTAGGTGTGACCATAGATATCCGGCGCAGCCAGTGCGATGGAGGGCGCCGCCAGCTTCCAAATGTCCAGAACATTCCAGGTCGGCCCGCCGGCCGCATAAGTATTTGGTGCCTGATATTTGTAAGGTTCGCGCAACGCCGCATTGACATACATCGGCAGCGCATATTGGGCCTTACCGGCTTCGGCCACTTTCTCCACAAAAGAAGCAATGTACCAGGCATGGAAAAACTCGTCGGCGTCCTTGCCGAACACTTGTTTCCAACTACCGGGCTTCTTTTTCAATCCCGTCACCAACTTGTCCGGTACCGGCCCTTCGAAAAGCTTATTGGCGCCGGGCGAATAATCCCTCACGGCACCATACGTGCCCGTTTCGTTTTCGACCTGAACCAGGATGACGGTGCGCTGCGGATCAGCGCTTTTAAGATGAGCCATCAGCGCGGCGAACGCTTTGCTGTCCGCATCCAGTGTCGCTTGATATAACGGCGACAGCGCATAGACCTTGTTTCCCTTGGCATCGACCATGCGCGGGAAGCGTTGGTTGTTCAGCTTCACCCATTCGGGCGTGTAACTGGGACCCGTGTTCTTCCAAGTGCCGAACCAGAGCAAATCCAAGCGCACGCGATGTTCGCGAGCCTGTTTGAGTAATGTGTCGACATAGGAAAAATCGAGTTGCCCTTCCTTGGGCTCGATCTGTTCCCACGCCACCGGTATCTCGAGCGTATTCGCACCAAGGGCATCGATCGCCGGCCAAACTTTCGGAAGTGCTGCCGGATAGTTGCTGGAATTGTTTGCTTGGGCACCGAGCAGGATAAAGGGAGCGCCATCGACCATAAACGCCCAGCGGCCGTTTTTTGTCGTGAAATATGGAATCTCAGCGGACTTCTGCACAGCCGCGGCGGGAGCAGATACGCGTTCCTTCTTTTGGCCACAGCCTGCGAGAAGAAGAGACAGTGCGGCGAACGACCATAGAATCGAAGGTCCAAGGTGCGGTCTACGCGTCACGATCCGTGAGCGCGGATGGTCATTCATAGTGGTTGTCCTTTACGTCTCTTCCCGTCGACGGTGGCTTAAAGAGCCATCTGATATGATTTATATGACAGCGCTGGCAAGGGGCGAACTTTGTACCGCCAAAAGCGCGAATGCAAGCCGTTTGTACCCTCGAACCGGCCTGCGAACAGCTGCGGCGGAATGTTCACTGCCTGCCCGTCAGGCCAAGGCGGGTGCCCGACAATTCCTGGCGATGAACTCGTTATGGGACGGCATCCGCACCGCAACGCCAATTCCGGGATTTAAGAGATGTGGGAAATCGGCCTTGTCAATTCAAAGGGGCTTAAAAATGTCACGACTATTCAGTCTCGCTCTCTCGGGGCAATCCCAATGCATCGCACAGGGGTCCAAGATGATCCGCATACGCCTGCGCCCGGCCGACCGAGCTTTTGTAGACGGGCAGGCGCACCTGAACCAGGCTGGCGGTGGTGACCGCCCGGGTTGATTTGTGGAACTGCAGGCACCGCTTGTTCCATTTGAGGCCGCAATATTCGACGATGCGACGCGCATGGCCCGGAAGATCTTTCACAAGGTCTTCGTATTGCACCTCCAGCAGCGCACGCTCCGATAGAACACTGCGCCAATGCGCCATCAGCGCTTCATAGGCTTTGTAATAGCGGCCGAGTTCGCCCAGGTCGTAAGCAAACCCGACATCTCCCCCAAACATCAGCGAGAAGCATGAAAAGCAGGTGTCGAGCGGATCGCGCTTCACATGGATAATCCGAGCATCAGGCAGCGCCAGGTGAATTAGTCCGACATACAGGAAATTGTAGGGCTGCTTGTCAGTGATCCGCAGGGCGCCCGGCGCCATGGCGAAGAGCCGCGCCGCATAGGCCTCGCCCAGACGGCGGAGACGGTCCGGCGTGAGCGTGGCAAAGCCCGCCGGGAAGTCATTGCCCGCCTGCCCCTCCCGCACGAGTTCGGACAAATAAGTCAATTCGCCCGCGCCATGGACCTCGGGATGGCTGGCCAGGATTTGTTCGACCAGAGTGGTGCCGGAACGAGGCATGCCGAGAATGAACACCGGCGCCGCAGAAGGATGACCGGACCCGCGCAGCTCCTCTATACGTTCGGGCGTGAAGGCGGCGGCAATGGCGGACATCCGGCCAATTTCACGTGCTTCGTCATAGACAATCGTCGGGCGCTTGGTGGCATTTGCTTTTTGCAGATGCGCAAAGGCTTCCTCATAGCGCATTTGATCGTCGTAGGCCTTGGCCAACAAAAAATGGAGCATGGCCCGACCAGCTTCGGGAAGTGCCGCTTCGTGCTCGGTCATTTTTTCAAGCGCCGAGACAGCGGATGCGTTCTGATCGGGCTCTGCGCTATGGATGAGGATATGATAGTAAACCGGAACCGTGGGATTAAGGGCGATGGCCCGTTCGCTAGCCCGGCGTGCCTCCGCCACACGACCCAAGTTCAGCAACGTGCAGGCTATGCTGTAATGGGCCGGCGCATAATTCGGATAGCGGGCGAGGATGTGCCGGCAGTTATCCAAGACCGTGTTGCAGCGCGCCTCTTCGGTGCAAAGCGTTGCTGGATCGCGGCACACCGTCTTCAAATGCGGATCCAAAGCAACGGCCTTCTCGAATTCGGCCATTGCTTCGTCATAGTGGCCCATCTGCCGCAGGAGATTGGCGAGATTTATCCGCGTTTCGATCGCGTCCGGTGCGACGGCAAGAGAACGCCGATAGGCGGCGGCAGCCTCTTGTGGCCTTTGCGCCTGCATGAGCGCCGCGGCGAGATTGTCTTGATAAACGGCTTTCTCGGGGCGCTGCGCCGCCGCTTCACCAAGCCAATGGATCGCTTCGTCGCTCTTCCCGATTTGCAAGCACAAAGCCCCAAGCCATTCCGCAGCATCGTAATGGCCGCCATCGAGTGCAACGGCTGTCCGGTACTGCTCTTCCGCTTCCGCGAGGCGTCCCTGGCGATGGAGCAACTGCGCGGTGGTAAAACACTTTTCCGCCGCCAATTTGTCACTGCGGTCGTTCATGACTTCTCCAAAGCCTCTGCCGAAGCAAGGGCGCAATACGAGGCGCAATAAGTTGACATGCCACGAACCTCGGCCCTGCAGAAACGCAATTGCAAGCCGATTTGGCCACGTTTTGTCGCAAATGCGCCGATCCGAGCGCAGAAGTTTGTTGTGGGCCGCGAACCTCCGATTCGATGCAAGCCCTCAGTTGGCGCGCTCATTCGTCTGCAACGCCCAAACCGTCGAGCAGCGGACGCAGATGGTTTGCATAATGCTTCCAGCGCCCGATGCTGCTGCGGTAGATCGGTTGGCGCACTTGGTTCAAACTGGCGGTGTGTATCTGGCGTTGCGTGTCGTGGAATGCAAGGCAGGCCTCGTCCCACTCGAGCCCTAGAAACGCAATCATCCGTCGCGCCTGTGGTTTCAACGCGTCCACCACATCCTCATACTGAACCTCAAGAAAGCGACTGGACGGAAGAAGGGCCCGCCAATGCGCCATCAAGGCTTCGTAGTTGCGATGATACCGCCCCAGTTCCGTCAGGTCGTAGGTGAATTCCTGCCCGCCCGCGAACAGCGTGGCATAACAAGAAAGGCCGGTGTCCGCCGCGTCGCGACGACAGTGGATGATACGCGCATTCGGCAGGATCAGATGGATCAGCCCGGCATAATGAAAATTGCCTGGCATCTTGTCGACAACCAGCTTCTTGGTCGGAGCCAATGAACGAACATGATCTGCATATGATCTTCCCAGCACTGCGAGCGACTGCGGATGGATGGACGCCATCATGACGGGAAAGTCCTGCAAACCGGTCTTGGCGGCGTGCTTCACGAGCGCGTTAAGGGTCCTCAATTCGCCCGCTCCATGCACGTCAGGGTGAGAGGCAAGAATCTGCTCGATCAGGGTGGTGCCTGAACGCGGCATGCCGAGAACAAACACCGGCACGTCGGCAGCATCTCCGGCATCGGCAAAACGCGCCATCAGGCCTGGGTTGAAGCTTTCGGCAATCTGCGCGAATCGACGCTCCATCGCATCGGGATCGTAGATAATGCTCTTACGCTTGAGGCGATTGCCCTCCGCCAGGTGAGCAAATGCGCGATCGCCGTCGCCCGCATCCAACCAAGCTTTGCCGAGGGTGAAATGCAGCATGATTTTGTTGTCGTTGCTCTCGACGGCGCCGGACGCTAGCAGCGACTCCATTCGCGCGATGTCGGTGTCGTCCGTAGCGCTGCTGCGGATGCCGATACGATTAAATAGCGCGCGCGCCGAAGCGTGATTGATGGCGAGTGCCGCATCGTAGGCCGCGAGAGCCTCCGAATTGCGGTCGATCTGCATGAGCAGGATGCCCTTGTTGATCAACGCGTCTTCCGGCTGCGGCGCCGGGAGCATCGCCGCCCGTTCGAACATTGCCAGCGCTTCTTCGCTTTGATCCAGCTCTGCCAAAACTTGGCCCAGTGCGTTTGCCGCTTCGCCGCTTTTAGGGGTCACCGTAACGGCCCGCCGCGCAGCCTCGAGCGCCTCTTTCGGCCTATCGCATTCAAGAAGAGCGCGGGCGCGGGCGAGCAAACCTCCGGGATGATCGGGGGCGAAGGTCGCAAGGCGATCCAGCCAGCGCAGCGCTTCCTCCGGCTCGCCGGCCGTCAGGGTGATGGCAGCGGCATTGACATAGGCCTCGGCATATTGCGGGTTGAGCGCGATGGCGCGGCGCGCTTCGGTCAATGCCTCTTGGGTTTTGCCGAGGACGTTGAGCAGGTCGGCAAGATTGCTGTGCACTTCTGCTTGGGACGGCCTTAATTCGAGCGCCTTGCGATAGTGCCGGTGCGCCTCGTCGTAACGCCCGAGTTCTCGAAAGCTGTTGCCCAGATTGTTATGCGCATCGGCGTAGCCAGGATTGATCTGTACCGCCTTGATAAAGCAGTCGATCGCCTCGCCGTGACGCCCAAGTTCTTTCAGGATGATACCAAGATTGTAATGCGTAACGGCATGATCGGGTTTGATCTGCAGCATTTTGGTGACGAAGATTTTCGCCGCGTCCCATCTGCGCAATCTTGCATTGATCGTACTCATGATGTCGCAGAGAACAAATGACTGAGGGTACTGCTTGGATAGCGCCTCTCCTTGCTCCAACACCGCTTCCAGTCGACCCTGACGGTAGAGCACTACCAGCGCGTTAATCTGCTTCAGAAAATTGTCGAGTTCTGCAAGTCCGTCATGCGCTTGCTTGTTGTTGGGGAATGTCTCCAGCACCGTCCTATACAGCTGCTTCGCTTGATCGATGTCCCCCAGCATTGCAAGGGACTTCGCCCTTACAATCGCTTCGTCAACGGAAAATGCCATCCGACGTCCACCCACCTGTTGCCTTAGCCTATGAGAATCGTCTTGCAAGATTCCGGCGGTCTGCCCCGCGGACCAAATAAACCATGCATCAAACGAACGACTTGAGGCTGCCCGTTCGGTTGACACTCAGTTACGCTATCCTTCACCACGATTATCCCGCCCCATCGCTTGACAATCCCCGGGACTATCCGCGCCGTAGCAGAATAGGTTGGCGGATTCAGCCGGTCGGCATAATACTGGATTTTCGCAACAATGAACTCGCAAATCGGGTAGGAGGAGCTCTTGCGAGCCCCCCCTCCCACACCACCTGGCATACTCAGCGTACCGCGGCGGTTTCCGACAATGCGGAGCGTTGCGGAAAAGAAGCGCCGCCAAGGCTCGGTATTCGACCAACGCCGTAGATGCTGATCCGCTCCACACGCGCACCAGACCCAGTTCCGCTTTCGCCGGTAATGCCGTGGCGAAGTAACCTTTCCATCGGAGAGCGTCACTTCCTTGCTGCTGTTGGGCATCTATCGAGTGGGTTGAACCTGCTCCTTGATTGTCGAATTCGGCCCTTCATCCAGTTGCCCGGACTATTATGGCCTCTGCTGACTTCTCCCCATCCATTGGACGACGTTGCCGTCGCCCTACTCCGATCGCCGGAGAGACAAAGAGATCTCCCAGGGTAAGACGTTGATCCTTCGCTCGGTCGCCGCCGGATTTACCAATGCGCGTGTCCGAATGACTATTGGGCTTCCCCGTCCATGGCCGAGTTACCCCACCGCACCGGCCTCGTATCCGGTTTCTGTTCGTCAACTCCGAGCTTTGCTTCCAGCTTCCTCCCCACCCCGCCTCGCGACGACGCAGTTGCCTTCCGCTATCAGTTCCCGTCATCAGGGCCTGAAGAGGACTTCCACCTCCAACATCAACGCCATGCCTGGCACACCAATAAAAAAGCCCCCCGGCTTGCGCCGGGGGGCTAACTGGTCGCTTACGCGCTTAACTTACCAGCTGGTACGCAGGACGATCGCAAACTTGCGGTCTTGTTCGATCGAGTTGGTCCGCGGATGGAAGTCCGTATACCCCATGTCGGTATAGAAGTTGGCCCCGGTGATGTTGGTGACCTGCACACCGATCTTGTAGTTTTCCATGAAGCTATAGAACACCGACCCGTCGAGCTGGCCATAGTTCTCAACCCAAACCGGCAGTTTGGTGTTGGCATCCGAACTTGAAGACAGATACGTGGAACGCCAGTTCCAAGCCAAGCGGGCATCGACGCCGTATTTCGCATACAGGAGCGCGAGGTTGTAGCTGTCGTTCGACATGCCTTCGAGCGGCAGAGTCGCAAGGTTGGAGTTGGCGATGGCGACGGTGCTGGAAGGATCTTGCGGGCCGTTATGACCGCCGGAATTGTAGATCTTGACGTAGTTCGCCTGGAACCCCAGACCGCCCAATGCACCCGGTAGAGAGTCATAGAACTGCGTGTAGGACAGTTCGAAGCCCTCAACCTTGCCCTTCGAGCCGTTGGTATAGGTCGTGTAGGCAAAGGTCTGCGTCTTGCCCGTGATCGGGTCGGTGAACGGCGTATTCGTCGTCGCCGTGTAGATGTAGTCCGACAAATCCTTGTGGAACGCCGCGAATGTCAGGTTGCCGGTCGTCGAGAAGTACCACTCCAAGCTGGCATCATAGTTCCGGGCACGCATTGGCTTCAGGTACGGATTGCCGCCGTAACCCGAAGGAGCAAACTTGAAGATACCCGACTGATAGGTGTTGGCATCGTAGAAGTTGTACTGCAGCACGGCGTTGGCATTCTCATCGGAAAAGTCCGGACGAACGATCAATTCCGAATAGGCCAAACGTCCCTGCAATTGGTCGGTAAATTTGGCGCGGAAGTTAAAGCTCGGCAGATAGTTGGTGTAGCCGCTCTTTACTGCGGGGCGAACGATGGTCGCACCGGCGCCGCTGACACTGCCAAGGAAAGTGATCGCAGCATTGTAGCCGCTGCAATCCGTGGTCGTGTTGCCATGGGAGTCGACCGTACCAATGACGCAGGTACTCTGATTCAAACTCGGCATGACCAGATGGCCGCTGCTGACCTGGTCCTCGGTGCGGACGATGCGCAGGCCGATATTGCCGTCGACCGGAATGTCATAACCAATGAACGTGTCGTGTGCAAAGTTGGCCTGCAAGTAGCTCGCGTATGTTTGCTCGTCCTGGCTGCCGATTTTATTGCCCGAACTGCTGCCGCCGAGAGTTTGATTTGCATAGGCTTTACTGCACGTGTAATCGGCTCCCGTCGTACAGCCGGCGATGGCCGCATACGGGACCCAATTCGACCAGTTCCCCTGACCAAACCAGGCCGGGGCATTCGCAGGCTCGATCGCCGAGAACAGCTTGAATGAAGCAAGCGTATTCATGGCCGCAAGCTGGGTGGCAGGCACATAAAGGTTCGGCACGCTGTTGCCGAAGATCTTCTGGTAATTGAAAAGAGTGGCGTATTTGTTGATCGTGGTTACGGCGGCGGACCCCTGCGAAACCGTGCTTCCGTCAACCGCAGTATATGAGCCGGCTACCGTACCATCGAGCAGCGGACAATCGTTCCAAGGTGCGCCCCAACTCGTCGGGCAAAGGGCACCCCAATTGTAACCGGTCGAGCGCGACACGAAGACCTTCTGTTCGGTGCGGACGCCCGCATCCACGCTCTTGATCAAGCCGAACAGGCCTGCGCCATCGAACGCGTAGCTGGCGTCGAGGCGTGCGTTGGTCGTATGCGCCGAGCTATCCTGGAGGTGATCCATCGCCGCCAGCCAATCGTAATCGGATTTTTTCTCGAGCCCGCCAGCGCTGTTGTCCGTCACCTGGATGACCGGGTTGTTACCCGCCACATTGACATTGACCGTGGGGGCGGTGCCGGTAAATCCGGTATACATTACAGTGTTTCTGTACGGCGAGGCGCTTTCGACGAATTGCACGTCGGCGGTGATAGTCAGCGCATCCGTCGGATTGAATTTGATGTCGAGGTTGAGGTCGGTATTGCGATTGTGCCCGGCGCCGCCGCGGGTATCGATCGACGTCGTCGACGAAGCACCGCCCAGCCAAGCTCCGTTCGAATTGTAAGTGCCGGCCAGTATCTGCGTATTGTTTATCGGGTTCCAGACATAATGTTCTGTGTCCGTGTTAATCGCATAGCTATTCAGCCCGCTGAGCGTGATCTCCCACTTATCGTTGGGACGCCACTGCAGCACGAGATTCGAGGCAAGGCGCTGGTTGGTGAACTCAAGCTGGCGCCATGCCAGACCGGCCGGAGCATAGAGCGCGCCGGTTTTGCCGGGAGCCAAAGCGGAGCATTCGCCGTAATTGGGGGCGTTGAGGGCCGTGTGTGACCCAGCGGCCAGATCTGTCGTCGCGGTCTCATTCCAGCACTGGTACTGGTCGAGGTTGAGGCCGGTCGTGCGGTTGATCTGATCCTGCCAGTCGACCGAAGCCAGCACGCCGAACTCGCCGATGCCGGTTTGCCAACGATCGCTGATCAGGGCGTTGACGGACGGCCGGGCCGCGTCGACGAGATCGCCATAGGTATAGTCGCCGGACACGGCGATCTTCAGACCATCTTGGTCGAACGGCTTGCGGGTTCTCAGATCGACTGTGCCGCCGACGCCGCCTTCGATCATCTTGGCGTCAGGGCTCTTGTAGACGTCCACGCCGGCCAAGAGATCGGCCGACACATCGGCGAAGCTCAACGTGCGGCCGCTGGCGGCCGTGAATTCGTCGCGGCCGTCGACCAATGTCTTGACCCACGACAGGCCACGGACAAACACGGAGTTGCCGATCGTGCCCATACGGGACAAATCGTTCGGAGCCTGGTTGCGTTGCAGAGTGACGCCAGGAACGCGTTGCAGCGCTTCGGCCACGTTGCGGTCCGGCAGAGCGCCGATATCGACCGAGGAGATTGAATCGACGATTTGATCTGAATTCTGTTTGACGGCCTGTGCAGACTGCAAGCTGGCCCGGATGCCGGTCACAACCACAGTTTCCATTTGGTCCGACGACGCCTGCGCGAAAGCGGGTCCAGCGAGCATGCAGATTGTCAATGCCGACGCGCTGCCAAGCAGCAGTTTTTGTATTTGCACAACGTTTTTCATGAAGTCCCTCCCAATTGTTTCAGCTCTAACCGGCGCCGCATTACGGACTTATCCTATTGATCGGATAATTGCCGTGTACGTACGCACGTATCCCTGCCAAGTATCTCGACAGCCCACTCTCACGAACATTCGCGCTTCCTGTGCTGTTTCTGCAGGTTCGCGATTTAGATCGCTTGAGCTCCCCAGCCCCGAGCGTTTTGACACCTTAGAAAACCACTCCTCTTTGCAGTTGACGCTCGTTGCGACCTCACCGAAGACGAGGATTTTCCAATAATGTTTGCGCTACCATGGACAGCGCTTACCGACAAGACAGGATCAAGTCATAGATATTATTTATTCGAGTATGCGCCATAAATATCGCGATTTTCCTTTGTGACTTAGAATTATTTCCAGCCTCTATATAATCGCTATCATATTGAAAAGATTAAGAAAGTAGTGGAATTTGTCCATGTATATTGTAATAATAGTAATATGCATTGGTGTGTCCCCGCGATGCTGGACGTCACGGCTGCAACAACGGTTTCGACCGCCCTATCGCGCGCGTATCACGTAGCGGCCACCGCTTCGTGCCCAGAACGTTCTGCGTTCGCCGGTGCCAGTGGTGGGGACGGGTCGGCCCTTTATTTGGTCTTCAAAGACAAACCGGCCGGAAAAAATCGTGCTTCGGATATCGATGGGCGCCGCGTGACCGGTGAACAGTCTGATTTCGCGCGCCTTGCCCGCTGACCACCGGATGTCGACTGTAACGTCGCCCCGCGCTTTCAAGCCGCGGACGTCGCCTCGCGGCCAAACCGAAGGCAACGCCGGCAGGATATCAATCGGACCGCTTTGGCTCTGCACGAGCATTTCGGAAATACCCGCGGTGGCCCCGAAATTCCCGTCGATTTGAAATGGCGGACAGCTGTCCCACAAATTCGGCAGCGTGCTTTCGTGCAATTGCTGCGAGATCATCAGATGCGCGTGGTCGCCATTGAGGAGGCGCGCCCAGAAATTGATCTTCCAAGCCTTGCTCCAACCGGTTCCTCCGTCGCCGCGCGCCTTGAGCGAAACAATGGCGGCATCCGTGAACTTCGGCGTGGTCAATGGCGAGATCTGATGCCCGGGATCCAGGGCATAAAGATGGGAAGTGTGGCGATGATCGTCCTTTGGATCGTCCCAATCTTCTTTCCATTCCTGCAATTGGCCCCACGAGCCGATCCGCAAACCGGGATCAAGCTTGGCAAGTGCATCTACGATTTTGCCGCCAAATTCCTCGTCCTTGAGAATCGCCGCAGCTTCGGCCACGTCGCTGAATAAGCCGTAGACAATTTGCTGCGACATCGATGCGCCAACCGAAAAGGGGCCGTGCTCGGGCGAATAGCTGGGCGATACGACAAGCTTGCCGTCGCGCGGATCGGTAACAAGCGCATCGAGCCATAGCTGCGCCGCGCCTTTCATAACCGGATAAGCGCGCTCCGCCAGGAAAGTCTTATCCAGGGTGAAGCGGTAGTGATCGTAATATTGCGACGCCAGCCAGGCGCCGGCTTCCGGTTGCCAAAATGCCGTCGGCCACGCGATCAATCCGTTGTAGCCCCACGGATTTGTGTTCAGGAATAGCGTCCAGCCTTTGGCGCCGACAACGCGCTGTGCTGCCACCTGCCCCGGCGCGACCAAATTGTCGACGAAGTCGAAGAGTGGCGCCTCCGTCTCGGACAGATTTGTGGGATCGGCAGGCCAGTAATTCATCTGCAGATTGATGTTGACATGATAATCGGCATTCCAAGGCGGAGTGTCCGACCGGTTCCAAACCCCTTGTAAATTGGCCGGTAAAGAACCGGAGCGCGAAGACGAGATGAGCAGATAGCGGCCATATTGAAAGAAAAGCGCTTCCAAGGCGCGGTCGGTGGCAGATTTTCCGTCGCGATATTGGGTAAGCAGCGAATCCGTCGGCTTGTTCGGCATCTTTTGGCCGATGTTGAGCGAAACCCGGCCGAACAATGCCCTGTAGTCCTTCTCGTGATCTCGGAGAAGCCGTACAAACCCTTTCGCTGCCGCCCCATCGACGTGAGCCTGCACGGCTTTGTGCGGATCGGTCCCGCGGTAATCCGGATAGCGTGGCGCGTAATTTGTTCCTGCGGCGAGAATGAGAACCACGGAGTTGGCGCCCACTACCGAAATTGCACCGTTCTCGGTTTCGCTGCACCGGCCGCCTTTGTTGATGAGTTGAAGCTGGGCTTCGTATTTCAAACCGTTGTCATTCAAAGCGCCGGATTCGGTAATGCGCCCGCTGTGAGCTTCCCGCGTGGCGCTGCGATTGTCAGGTGCTGCAAGCGATGCTGTGAAGGTGAGTTTTCCTCGGCGGCTGGCGGTCAGCCGAATGACAATCACGCCGTCAGGATAGGAAGCAAAATATTGGCGCGTATAACGCACGCCGCCCGCTGTGTAGTCGAGCCGCGCGATAGCATGTTCAATATCGAGTGAACGCCGGTAAGACCGTAGCGCTGCTGGCAAATGGGAAAACGCCAGAACGACATCGCCGAACGTCTGATAATCTCCGTAGGCCGCAACCTTGTGACCGAGAATGCCGGCAACTTCTTCCGGCTGCAGCCGCCTGGATGCGTTCAACATCGCTTGCACTTTGGCGACGTCGCCGGTCAAGGGCGCCGCAGGCAGCCCGAAATCGTAACCTTGCGAACCGGGGCCGCCGGTCCACAGCGTTTTCTCATTAAATTGCATCGTGTCGACGGCGACCCCACCGGTAATCACCGCCCCCATGGCGCCGTTACCAATCGGAAGACCGTAACGCTCCCAATCGGCCGCCGGTTTGGCGTACCATAGGGTCAGAGCAGATGAAGCCCGCGCATGCGCGCATGAGGGAGCGAGAGTCAGCGCCGCAAGAAAGGTAAGCTTTGCCAAGCTGTGCGTAATCTTTGGCAACGCAACGAAGTGCCGCATGACGCTCCCCGGAATGTTTGTTGTACCGCTTCGATACTTATATGATTTAAACGGCGAAAGACGCAAAACCGGATTGGGAGGTTGTACAGTGATATCTGGATCACGCGCGATGACGCCAGCAGCGGCAACCTTTGTGCGAAACATTTCGCGTACCACCCTTCTATGGTTTTGCACGCTGCTGCTGTGTCTCGCTTGGGCACCGCGCGCTTCGGCTGCCGATTATGTCTGGCATAACGTCAAAATTGGCGGCGGCGGTTATATTCCCGGCGTGATCTTCAGCCCGGTTGAGCGTGGCCTTGTCTATTTGCGCAGCGATATGGGCGGCATCTATCGCTGGGATGCTCAGGCGCAGCGCTGGATTCCGCTGCAGGACGACAATCCGGATCCCAATTATCGCGGTATCGAAAGCATCGCGCCCGATCCGATCGACGCGAATGTGGTCTACGCGGCCGTTGGGACATATCGCGGCGAGCATTCTGCGATTCTGATATCCAACGATCGCGGCGACAGCTGGGAAACCGTTCCTGTAACATTTCGCATGGGCGGCAACGAGGAAGGTCGCGGGCTGGGCGAAAGGCTGGCGGTCGACCCCAATGATACGTCCATCCTCTATTTCGGCTCGCGCTATGACGGGCTTCAGAAAAGTACCGATCGCGGCAGAACCTGGTTGAAAGCTGGTTCTTTCCCCGTTGCCGGACTTGGCCTTCCACCGGCGCATGACCGGCCGCATGCTGGGTTCAGCTTCGTGGTCTTCGATCCGGTCAGTGGCGTCAAAGGATCTCCCTCGCGGACAATCTTTGTGGGCGTCGCCGATCCCGGCGAACATCACCTCTTTCGCTCTGACGATGCGGGGCAAACCTGGACGGCAATCGCGGGCGAACCGCGTATGGACCAGCTGCCGGCGCAAGCGCAACTCGACGGCAAAGGCATCCTTTACGTCGCCTACAGCAACAGCATGGGTCCCTATGGCGTCAGTGGCGGCGCCGTATTCAAGCTCGATACGCATAGCGGTGTGTGGACGGATATCACACCGGACAAAACCCCCGCGGCACCGCGAGGCGGCTATATGGGCCTCAGCCTCGACCGAGAAAAGCCGGATACGCTTGTCGTCGCATCACTAGATCGCGAAAGCGTCGGCGACACGATTTGGCGTAGCACCGACGGCGGCTCCCATTGGCAAGACATCCGTCCTTTGAGCAAACGCGACGTATCTTCCGTTCCTTTTCTGCTATGGGGCGCAAAGGACGCCAGTTTCGGCTGGTGGATGACCGGTCTTGCCATCGATCCGTTCGATTCCAACCATGTGGCCTATACGACGGGTGCGACTGTTTACGAATCGAAGAACTTGCTTGCAGCCGAGCAAAACCAGACCGTCGACTGGCGTCCCTGGGTCGAAGGCGTCGAACAGACGGCCGTGCTGACGCTGGTAAGTCCACCCAAGGGTCCCCCTCTGCTAAGCGGGTTCGGCGACATCGGAGGTTACACGCATTTCGATCTCGACAAGTCGGTTCCGATGCAGAGCAATCCGATCTTCATTAACACCAACAACATCGATTACGCGGAGCGCGCGCCCAATGTCATCGTGCGCAGCGGAACGCATCAACCACATACGAGCGTGCGTACGGCGACGCTCGCGTATTCGACCGATTACGGTAAGACTTGGAAGCCGCTCTACGCGCCAAAACCCAAAGGATATGTCGAATTGGCGCCCGAAAAAATTCCTTATAACTACGGCGATCCGTACACCGACTCCGCCATCGTAACCTCGGCCGACGGCAAGACGTTTATCGTCATGACTCCGGGATCACCGGTGCTGACACACGACCGCGGCAGGAGCTGGATCAAGGTCAAGGGTCTTCCACCAAACGGCCGCCCTGTGCCGGACCGCGCAGACCCGAAGCGCTTCTATGCCGTCGATTTCGGCAAGAGCGTTTTGTATATCAGCAATGATGGAGGCAAGAGTTTCAAACCCGAAACGACATCCGGCCTTCCGCCGGATATCAGTGCGGATCGGCCGCATTGGCGCGAGGCGCCCTGGCCATTGATCGCTGTGCCGAACAAAAAGGGCGATCTTTGGTATATAACTCAGGGGCAGACCTACCACTCGATAAATGGCGGCAAAACATTTGCCAAGATTGATGGCGGAGTTGCGATCTTCACAATGGATTTCGGAAAAGCGGCACCCGGTAAACAAGGCATGACGCTCTATGCCATCGGCACCAAAGACAACGTTTCGGCAATCTGGCGCTCCGAAGATGGCGGCCATGTCTGGACGCGCGTGAATGATGTGCATCACGAATATGATCGCGTCTGGCGTAGCCTTGCAGCCGACAAAAATGTCTTCGGCCGTGTCTATGTGGGAACCGATGGCCGCGGGATTGTCTATGGCGAGCCCGCACAGTGACAACGATACGCAGCAGCTAAGAGACGCTTCAGCCGCGGTCCCTGGTGATCAGGCTGGCGAGATCGAAGTGCAATTCCTTGCGCCCATAGTCGACCGATACTTGGTTGAAATGACGCAGGAAATCCATGCCGATGAGCAGCGCGGGCCGGGCCCTCAGGCCCCAGAGATCGAAGATCTGCAGGTCGCAGATCACGATCTTGCTGTCGTAAAACGTCAGTGAATTCATCTTTATTCGATTGATATCGGCCACGCGGCCTTGAAGCGTTCCGCCGGTAACGCCGCTCAACGTCACGGTCTCTTGACCGGCGTATGATGCACTTTGCGCTGTCAGCGCTTCGAACAAGTTCGAATTCCCGACCGATACCTCGGCACCTGTGTCGATAAACGTCGTCGTTATTATGCCGTCGACCAGCGAATGGTTGGTCCGCAGATGACCGTATTCCCCGACAACAGGAATGGTCGTTTCGTTGTCTTTGTAGTGATCTATCACCAACCGGTTCCGCGGTTCTTGGATCAGCAGCGCTCGTTTTCGAAAATCGAGCGTCACCTGATAGCCATCAATGACATCGAGGCCCAGATAGCCATCGGCGTCTAGCAGTGCGCGCGGCAGAACCGGCACGACCAATTGTTCCTTGCGCACCGCCCCAAAGGAAATATCGCCGAGCGTAACGGTCTGTGCCGGAAGGCTGCGCACCGCACCTTCCACCTTGACCATCGCGCCGCGCGTTAGTTCGAGGGCGGCGGCAAGGTCTTCTGCGATGATCGTACGGTCGGCGCCGGTATCGACCACAAAATGAAACGGCCCCTTGCCGCCGATCGTTACGCCAATGGTGAGAAGGTTTGCGATGTCCGTCGCGGCGGCGACTTTCTGGACCTGCGCTGTTGTCGGCACGATGCTCTGTGCTTTTGCCATGACCGGCGCGACAAGCAGAGATGTTGCACCAAAACCAACAAATCGTCTGCGCGAAAAACTCTCAAGCGACAACATGGTATTGCCCCCCGACTTCACGGCCCTGGCTCGAGGAGGGATTATTTGGAATACCTATGTCGAAAATAAGTCTTTCAGCGCGACTTCATCAAATGCGGATGGTTCTCAATGAGAGATTTATACAGGTTCTAGGATTTGATCGTGACCATGACCACACCGTGGCCCGCAACGCTGCTGGTAAAACTTCCCACAGCAGGGGGCAAATCTTGATGGCGCCATAGATCGCGCATCGTCGCTTTGAGACTGTCGGGATATTGCAATTGGTCCCAAGTGACCGTGATGTCGTGCGGTTCGCTCGAGCGATTAAGCAGAACCACCGCGCGTCCGCCGCCTTTGATCGGCCGCGCCCAAACTTCGTAATTGCCGTCTTTGGCGACGCGATTGGCTTCGACACCGAGAGGGTCCTGATCGATTGCGATAACTTCCCTATTCATGAGAATCGACTTCGTCTCATCGGACATGGCCGATAGGTCATTACCGGCAATCAACGGTGCCGCGAGCATCGCCCACAAGCTAAAATGGGCGCGATATTCCTCGCCCGTCATCCCGCCATTACCGATCTCCAGCATGTCCGGGTCGTTCCAATGCCCGGGCCCGGCAAAGGCCGCCAGCCCCACTTGCATGTCGACGATGTTCAGCATGCCGATACTGTAGCCGTTCGCGTTTTTTCCTTCCCAGTGATCGTAAATATCGCCGGTGGTTCGCCATAGATTCCCAATATTCTGAGCCCATAGCCAGGGCTTGGAATTGCCCCACTCACACAAACTGAAAACAATCGGCCGGCCGGTCGCTTGCAGCGCTTGGCTCATGGTCAGATAGGCCGCCGCAGCATCCTGCGTACCCGTGTTGCACCAATCGTATTTCAGATAATCGACGCCCCAGGCGGCGTATTGTTTGGCGTCCTGGTATTCGAAGCCGCGGCTGCCAGGCCGCCCACCGCAAGTCTTCGTACCGGCATCCGAGTAGATCCCAAATTTCAGTCCCTTGGAGTGAACGTAATCGGCCAGTTTTTTGATCCCCGACGGGAAACGCTTGGGGTCCGGCCGAATATTGCCGTTCTTGTCTCTGGCGCCCTGCCAGCAATCGTCGATAACGACATATTGATAACCCGCCTCGCGCATTCCCGACGACGCCATCGCATCGGCCGCCGAGCGCAGAACCTTCTCATTGACCTCGCAGCCGAACTTGTTCCAACTGTTCCAGCCCATCGGCGGCGTCCGTGCGAGCCCGTTTGGCGTGCCTTGCAGAACATCGCCGGCGTCACGCGCCTGGGCCGCCGCAAGCGACAGAACCATTACCATACCGATGCCGATTATCCAGCGCATGCTTAGTCCCCTTTTACGACACGTGTCAGTGCTCGATACGATACGCTTTATAGGAATGCGGTTCGATCTGGATCGGGAAGATCATCCGAGCCGGTTCCTCCGTGCGGCGACGGCCGCGCCGGTCTGTTGGCGGAGGCGGCGGCCGATGTCCCGCAATCAACTTTCCGCTTGCCAGATCGCGTAGTTTCATGTTGGCGCCCGGAAGCGTGATGTTCACCGGCGCTCGCGCCGAGCGGAAAGACTCGATCACAAAAGTATTGTTGTCGTAAGCGAACAGACTGACCAGGGCCGGTGAATCGATCTTCACCGGAAAATCCCGCTGCAGATACTGCTTAATCTGCGTGATCACGCCCTGGGGCAGATTGTAGAGATCCGCTTGGTTCTCCGGAATCGTCAGAAGGTAAATCACGCCCTTGGAATATCGGTTCATCAAAAGGATCGGATCGCCTTTCGCGCCCGCCACGCCGCGCACGATTCCCCAAGAATCATTGGTGTAAAAACGAATTTCCGGAAACAGAATTGCCGGATTGTCGTGCTTAGGATCGTTCAAACTCGTACCGCTGCCGGCGCCGAACCCATCGACAAAATCGTGAATGGAGAGCACGCGACCGGTGTCCCCCCATTCGGCGACATCTTTGATTCCCTTGTCCTGCAAAGCGCGCAGCAATCCCGAGGTAATGACGACGCTCTTTCCCGCCGTCAGCTGGCCCTCGATTTTTTGGACGATGTCGGGATCGTATTTTGCGCTCTCAGTCAGCAGAACCAGGCTGGCGTCTGTCGGAAAATTCGGCGTCATTTCGATCGGGATGCCGATATTGCCCAGATAGTTTTGCAGGAAATCTTCGCCGGCCGACTGATAAGGCTTGTAGTTCGCGATGCCGATCGGATTGCCGAGCAGGCCAAGGGTCTTGTCCACCTGTTCCAGGGAATATCCCGCGGCGCTTCCCCAACCCGGCCCCGGATCGCCCTTCCCCGCCGGGCGATAAGACTTTGCCATCGCGTTCCAGTCGAAGCTTGTGTGCAGTGACTTCCATGCCGAGCGTTCGCCCGCATCAGGCTTGTAGACCGGCGAAACCAGATCGGCCCAATTGAACAAGGTGATTTCGGGCGCCTTGCCGAACAGCGTGTCCCACAATTGTTCGGCATACCTGTCGACATAGCGCAGGCTATACGTATCGACCCAGCCGCCGCCATTGCCGCCGCCCGGGCGGATGTTGTCGTAATAACGGATGATCTCGTAGCTCTCATACTGCTGCAAGAGCTGGTCGGTGATCAGAGGATCGCGTGTTTCCGTACCTGTGTAGATGCCATCGAACATCTGCGATTCTTTTTCCAAGTCGTAACCCAAGCCTTGGAAATGCTCGTACCAATTGGGGTATTTGATGATCATCTTGACACCCGGATTGGCGGCTTTGGCCGGCCCCATCACAAGATTACGGGCGACATCGCGCATCGTATCCAGGCGATATTGCGTCCAGCTCCTGGCGCCTTTGGCGGCGATGTCGGCATCGCTCTTGCTGGTGTAGAAAAAGAAATCGTCGAGGATGACTTCGTTGAAGTGCTTCGCGGCGAGCTCTGCGGCTTTCTTGCATTCTTCCCGATCGGCGGGATTCTCGTAGTCGAAGGTCCCGAATTGCCCGCCTACCCCACCGGCGGCCAGCGTCACGCCGCCGGAAACGATAATGCCTTTGGCCTCGAATTCCTTTTTAACCGTTTCGATTTCCCCGTCCGTCGCAAACAGATGATTGCGATAGACTTCGACATAGACCTTGTCGAATTTGAGCTGCCGGGCTGCCCGATCGTATTCGCGCTCGAAGACCTTGGGATCCGCAAGCTCTTTCGTGGCGTTGACGGCAACGTAGATCGCCGTACGAAAGTTTTGGTATTTACCTGGGGCGGGCTGCGCAGCAGCGGCGCCGAATGATGCCAGCAGAAACACAGAAAAGATCGCCAGACGTCGAATCATGACCTTCCTCTTTCGCGTTTTCTTATAGTCGTGCCGAGACACGCTGCATGCTTGGCATCGCGCCGTTCCAACGGTCGCGGAGTATCATAGTTTGATAGCGCTATCAGGCACAAGCAGAGGCCGGACGCGCAGCACGCAAGATGCAATCAAGAGATTAAGGCGTCATACGTCTCATCTTGAAGCGACGACGCCGCTACGGCCTAATGCCGGCGCTGGCGAATTCGCGCTCCAGATTGCGCGTCGGCCCGATAAAGGCCCACTGGGTTTGTCCGGGAATCTGGCGCGCAATCCAGGTGTAGTTCACCGCCGTCCAAGGCAGAATTGCCGAATTCAGATTGTCCAAAACATAGTCGCCGCGATCGGTCGCAGCGACGAGGACGGTATGCGCCGTGCCGTCGCCCGTGCGGGCGATCGTCAAGCGGAGGGCTTGCACGGGTATTCCCAGATCGACCAGCGATTTGCGCTTGCCCAACGCGTAATCCTCGCAATCGCCATATCCGTCTTTGGGGATTGTCCAATAGTCTACGCGGCCGTAATGGGCGGCGTCCTCTTCAGGTTTGATAGCAGTGTTCCAAGCCGTATTGACCTGCTCCAAGGTGCGCCAGGTGTTTGCATCGAGCGTGATGCTCGACAGATTTCCGGGTGCGCTCGCGCATTGCTCCGGATCGCGGTTGCAGAAGTCGACATAGCCCGAAGGGGGCGCCGTTGCCGGGCCGGAGGGCATAGAAGTGCTGGCGCGGATGACATCCGAATATGGATTGGACGACGCGGTCGGTGCGAATGACGCAGTGTCGGATAGAGAAATCAGAGCCGGACCGGGGCTCTGGCATGCGGTGAGAAGAAGTGCAGCCAATACGGTGGCCGCTCCTCGAAACCTGTCCATAGTGCGCACTCATGGAATGCGCGCTCAAACTAGAGATCGAGATTTGAGACCGGCTTAGAGCAATTGCTCGAATTTGATCTGCATTTTAACGATCGGCGGAAGTTCGCCGAAGTCTGCCCGAAGTGACATTTGGCAGGGTGAACGAATTCCTAATAAGCGAACGTCACCGAGAGGTCGACGAGGTTGCCGGTGTGTGTAGCACCGGGCGGTTTGGTGAGTTGCCAGCCGTAATCGAAGCGCAGATCGAGATAGCGTCCGATGCCATAACGCGCGCCAAAGCCAACGCTTTGCAGCGAAGCGCTTTTGGCTTGGCCGGTTTGCTGATGCAAATCCGAGACGAAGCCCGAATCGTAGAAGGCGAGCAATTGGCCGGTGTCGTCTGCGATGCCCAATTTCTGCAATGGGCCATAGCTGGGACTGCGCAGTTCAAGGCTCGCCAATACGCCTTGCGAGCCATTGGCGCTGCGTGGATTGTAGCCGCGCAGGCTGTCGGTACCGCCGGCACCCAATTGCTCGCTTGCCAACAGCTCATCGCTCGCCAGCTGGCCGTCGACGCGGATCACCGAACTGAACTTGTAGGGCAAATCGGTTTGCCGCGTGATCTGCAGATTGTCGTAAAGGTAATTCGCTTTGGCGCCGGTGACGCCGGAAGCGACAAACACCGCAGTGTTGTTGCCGTGCGACAAGCCGCCCGGGCTGTAAACGAACTGGTTCTCCACCGCGATCTGGCCATAGGTGTCGGTGCGTGTCGCATCGTAGACAGCCAGGAACTGTTCGACATTGGTCGTACTGGCCGAGATCTGCGTGCCGCCATAGGCCAGATTGTTGTCCGAACGCTTGTAGTCGAAGCCTATCTGGAGCTGCTGCGTCATCGTACCGATAGTTGGCAGCGATTTCTGATAGCGCAGGCTCATCTGCAAGCTATGGCCGACTTGATCGAAGTTCGGACCCAGATTGGGAACTTGCTCGACATAGGAACCGAAGACGCTGAGCGCGTCGCCCCAAGGCAGTGGCGCAAGATAGCTGCCGGAATGGGCCATGAAGCGCGGATCGTTGGAATGACCGGCGCCGCGATTGCGGGTCTGCCAAAGATCGGGCGAAGTAATAAAGCGATAGGAGAATTGCTGGTCCAGACCGAAGACATTGCCCCAGTTGAAGCCGGCGCTGTACTGGTCGCGGCCGGTCACCGGCAATCCGTCATTGTCGTAGCTGGCATAGACGCGCAGCGGCAAGCGGTCCTGCACTTTCAAATCGAGATCGGTATCGCCGGGCGTATCGCTGCGCTCCAAGACCGCGCCGACTTGACGGAAGGGATTGCCGTTTAAGCGATTCAAATCGCCTTTCAGAATGTCGAAATCGATCTGGCTGCCGGGCTCAAGCGCCATCTCGCTTCTGAGGAGATCGCCGGAGAACCATTGGTTGCCCTCAACTTTGACTTTGCCGAGGCGATAGACGGTGACGACGGCCTGCACCGTCCCGCTGTTGATGTCCTGTTCGGGGAAGGCCACATCGACGATGGGCAATTGATGGGCGCGATACCAATCGAGGATGGTTTGGGAAATCCGCGACAGGTCGTTGGCATAAAGCGGCTTGCCGAGGAACGCGGCAAGATCGTTCTTGATTGCGGGATCGTCGAGCAAAGAAAGACCGGGCTCGACGACGATTCCCGGGTTCTGCACGCCGGTTCGCACAATCTCTTTTACCGTCGGAACGAACCGCAGCCCTTTGAGGCTAGGCAGCAGGAGTTGATTGGTCTGCGGCGGCACGATCGGCTTTGCCACCGGCGGCGTAACGGTTCCCGGTTGTTGCGGCGCCGGCTGGCTGGGTGCTACCCGGCTGAAATCCTGCGCGGAGGCGAGCGTCAATACCGGCAATGACATGGTCAATGCCAAAGCAGCGGACGCGCAACGGATCGTTGCCTTGTTGATGATCGCGATCATAGGGAATGCACCAGCCGGTCGTTGTCATCCACCGCATTGGAGTAGTCGGTGAGCGTGATGGAATTGAGCGGGTTGACATAGCCCGGCAGTCCGATCTGGAACACCAGCATATCCGATCCATCACCGATCGAGGCGGTCACCACATTGCTGAGCGAGATCGAGCCGAAACTACCCGTCACCACGAAGGTGGAGAGCGAGCCATATCCGCCATTGTCGATCAGCGGCGCGGTAATATTGTTCGGCGGTGGTGGATTGAGCGTCAGCAGGCCTGGGAAATAGGTGATCGCGTAATTCGGAGCCGAAGCGCCGAAGGGCACGATGTCGTATTGCAAGCTTGTGCCGGTGACAGGGAACAAGCCGTATTGCAAACCGCTCACCAGCGAACTGGTCTCGCCATTCACAAAGCCGGCATAACTCGCTGTCGGATTGGCTGCCACCAGCGCAGGCGCCGAGATGTTGTCGGCGGTGATCGACAGCGCCGCCAAATCGACAACACCGACATTGGCGGACAAAGAGTTCGAGGCGAGCGTGTAGTTGCCCGCGCCCGTGCCCGTCAGCGCCACACCCGTGACCGTCACCGTCTTGCCTGTACCGGCGTTCTTATTGTCATAGAGGCCCGAAGTCGGATCGTTCAAGAAAACCGCATCGCCGGACACGACACCGGCCAGCGAATAGTTCGACGCCGACAACGTCGCGGCGGTCGTGCCATTATAGATCTTTTCGACTGTTCCCGTCAGCGAGGCGGTCAATGTGGCCGGATCGATGATGCCGACCGAACCGGACGCCGAGGTGGACGCGAGCACGTAATTGGCAGCCGCTGCGCCTGTCAGCGCGACGCCCGTCACCGTGACGGTCTTGCCCGTCCCCACATTCTTGGTGTCATAGTTGCCTAAGGTCGGATCGTTCAACGACACGCTGTCGGACCCGACGACGCCAGAGAGGCTGTAGTTCGAAACCGTCAATGTCGCCGCCGTACTGCCGTCATAGGTCTTCTCGATCGTTCCCGTCAGCGAGGCCGTCAGAGTCTGCAGGATCGATCACGCCGATGGCGGCGGAAAGCGACGGCGATGCGAGCACATAGTTGCCCGCATCAGACCCTGTCAAGGACGCGCCCGAAACGGTCACCGTCTTGCCGGTACCCACATTCTTGTTGTCATAGGTGCCTAAGGTTTGATCGTTCAGCGATACGCTGTCCGAACCGATGACGCCGGAGAGGCTGTAATTCGATGCCGTCAGCGTCGCGGTGGTCGTACCGTTGTAGGTCTTGTCCACCGTTCCCGTCAGGGATGCGGTCAGCGTTGCCGGATCGATGATGCCAATCGCCGCCGAGGCCGACGCAGATGCGAGCACATAGTTGCTTGCGCCTGCTCCCGAGATCGCCAGACCCGTCACGGAGACCGTCTTGTCTGTACCCACATTCTTGCTGTCATAGGTGCCGGACGTCGGATCGTTCAGCGTCACGACATCGGTGCCGAGCACGCCCGAGAGGTCATAGTTCGCCACCGTCAGAGTTGCCGTCGTCGTGCCGTTATAGGTCTTCTCGACTGTGCCTGTGAGCAGCGCCGTCAACGTCGCCGGATTGATGGTGAAGTTCGCACCGGTGTAGGCGATGGTGTAGTCGGAACCCGCCGAGAGCGTTCCCTGGCCGATCGCATAAGGACCACCGGCCACCGTCTCACCCGGCGCACGAACAAGCGAACCGCTGAACACAGAAGCGGTATCGCCGTTGGTCAAGCCGCTCGTACCAAAGGTCAGCGTCGGGTCAGAGGCGCCATAGATCTTCGACAGCGCATTGGCCGTCACATCCAGAGTTGCCGGTGTGATGGTGAAGTTTGCGCCGGTGTAGGCAATCGTGTAGTTGCTGCCGGCCGAGAGTGATCCCTCGTTGATGGCATAAGGCCCGCCGGCCACTGTCTCGCCGGCCGCACGAACCAATGATCCGCTGAACACCGAAGACGTGTCGCCATTGGTCAGGCCGCTATAGTTATAGGTCAGTGTCGGATCGGAAGCGCCATAGATCTTCGACAGCGCATTGGCGGTTACATCGAGCGTTGCCGGGTCGATGGTGAAGTTCGCACCTGTATAGGCGATCGTGTAATTGCTGCCGGCCGACAGCGTTCCCTGGCTGATCGCATAAGGCCCACCCGCCACCGCCTCGCCGGCCGCACGAGTCAGCGAACCGCTAAACACCGAAGATGTGTCGCCATTGGTCAAGCCGCTATAGTTATAGGTCAGCGTCGGGTCGGAAGCGCCATAGATCTTCGACAGTGCATTGGCGGTCACATCCAGCGTCGCGGGATCGATGGTGAAGTTCGCACCGGTATAGGCGATCGTATAGTTGCTGCCCGCCGAGAGCGATCCTTGGCTGATGGCATAAGGTCCACCCGCTACCGTCTCGCCGGCTGCACGGATCAGCGAACCGCTAATCACCGACGACGTGTCGCCATGGGTCAGGCCACTATAGTTATAGGTCAGCGCCGGATCGGAAGCGCCATAGATCTTCGACAGCGCATTGGCTGTCACATCCAGCGTCGCAGGATCGATAGTGAAGCTCGCACCCGTGAAGGAGATCGTGTAGTTGCTGCTCGCCGTGAGTGTTCCCTGGCTGATGGCATAAGGCCCACCGGCCACGGTCTCACCAGCCGCACGGACCAGCGATCCGCTGAACACCGACGACGTATCGCCATTGGTCAGACCGCTCATGCTATAGGTCAGCGTCGGATCGGAAGCGCCATAGATCTTCGACAGCGCGTTCGCCGTCACATCCAGCGTCGCAGGATCGATAGTGAAGTTCGCGCCCGTATAGGCGATGGTATAGTTGCTGCCTGCCGACAGCGTTCCCTGGCTGATAGCATAGGGCCCACCGGCCACGGTCTCACCAGCCGCACGGACCAGCGATCCGCTGAACACCGAAGACGTGTCGCCATTGGTCAGGCCGCTCGTGTTGTACGTCAGGGTCGGATCGCTTGCGCCATAAATCTTCGACAGCGCGTTCGCCGTCACATCCAGTGTCGCCGGGGTGATGGTGAAGTTCGCGCCCGTGTAGGCGATCGTGTAGTTGGAACCCGCCGAGAGCGTTCCCAGGTTGATCGCATAAGGCCCGCCGGCAACCGTCTCACCGGCCGCGCGAGTCAACGAACCGCTAAACACCGACGACGTGTCGCCGGCAACCAGACCGCTGAAGCCATAAGTCAGGGTCGGGTCGCTTGCGCCATAGATCTTCGACAGCGCGTTGGCCGTCACATCCAGCGTCGCCGGGTTGACCGTCAATGTCCCATTGTTCTGGAACGCGAATGTGTATCCGTTCAGCGCGGCAAGCGAGCCCGTGTTCGCGACAATCGCGTAGGGCCCGCCGCTTACGCCGGCCGTCGCGACCGAGCCCGTGGAAGTTACAGACGGTGTACCCGAATAGACGCTCGCCGTGGTGTCGCCTAGGAAGGCTCCGGTCACGCCGGATTGGATGCCGCTTACGCTGTAGGCCGCCGCAACATTGGCTGTCGCATCGGCGCCATACGTCTTGGTGACGTTGCTGGTCGTGAAGGTCAGCGTCGGTTGATAGGCGAAGAGATAGCGATTGCCGCTTTGCGTGACGCTGCCCGGTGCAAGCGTGGCAACGGTCGCGTTCCAGATCGCCGTGTTGGCGCTGTCGAGATTGCCGAACGTATCGCCGCCCGGCGCATTGGAATAGACCAGCCAACGTCCGCCGCCGCTGACTCCGATCGCGTCGCTGCCCTCGCTGTTGATGAAATTGCCCGCCGTAGAAAGCACGACTGCGTTGCCGCTGCCATTACCGTTCACTGTCGCGCCATGCGCGATGGTGAGATCGCCGGCAGCTTTGATGGCGACCGTTTCCGGTCCGTTGATCGTCTGATCGACGGAGAAACCGGTGCCGTTGTTCGCCTCGACCAGCAAATCGGAGTCGATAGTGCTCAAGAACGTGTTGAGCGTCGTCACACCCGCGCCGAAATTGTCGCCGATCGTGCTGATGAAATTCCCACTGGCCGTGGAGAGATTTGCGTCCGGCGTGATGATCCGCAGATTGTCGTAGATATCGAGGCCCGTGGCCGCGCCGGTGAGGCCGTCCTCGAACGTGCCGCCGCCGTGGCTGCCGTCCTGATAATACGCAATGACGCCGGTGGTTGTGATCGTGCCGCCCGGCAGCAATATGTTGTAATAACCGTTGGCGCCGCTTGAACCCGTCCCAACGACCGACCCACCGACCAACGTCTTAATGGTTTCGCCAGGCACTGCGCTACCGCCTTGGGCTGTAAAGACCGTGCCGGAAACGACATCCGGTGTCGTGGGGAAGCGCCACAGAAAATAGGGATAGCTCGTGCCCGGCAGGATACCCCAAACTTCAACGAGGTGGTCGAATCCGGCCGGGAGTCCTCCCTGCAACGCCGCCGTCGTCTCGCCCGTGACGCCACTTGCGGGAATGCCGTGGCCGATGCCGGTTGGCGTGCCGGACGTCTGCGTGTCGAAATAGTCTGCGTTGAGATCGACGACCGCCGTTAAGTCGTCATTGTTTCCGATAAAGCCGCCGACCCAGGCTCCGCTATCGCTGCTGCTGACGACACCCGTCGAATAAGACTCATAAACCGTCGACGGCCCAAATTCGTTTTCACCGATCAGGCCGCCGACGATCGCCTGACCAGTTCCATTTGATCCGGCATGCGCCGCGCCCGTCGCATAGGACTGGCTGATATCGCCGCCATTGTCGCCGACCAGACCCCCGACCCAAGCGCCGTTATCGCCTCCAGTAGCTGCGCCCGTCGCATAGGATTGCTTGATGAGGCCATCGTTCGCACCGACAAGACCGCCAACGGAGTCACTGTCGCCCCCGGTTGCGGCACCCGTCGCATAGGATTGTGCGATGTCGCCATTGTTCGCGCCGACGAGACCGCCAACCGCGGTTTCGGACCCGCCCGTTACCGCGCCGCTGGCATGGGACTGGGTGATAGAATTGATATTGAAACCGACCAATCCACCACCGGCCGCGTCAACGCCGACATTCACTGCAGCGGAAGAGCTGGAATTGACGATAAAGCCGGCGTTGAATCCCGCCAGACCACCCGCCCCGGCAGGGCCGCCACTCGAACCGCCTTGCGTGACACTGCCGGACACAGTGACATTGGCAACGACGCCGTCCGCCTGTGCGCCAACCAACCCGCCGACGAAGCTGTCGACGCCGCCATTAACCGACACATTCACGAGTTGCATGTCGCGGATTGTGCCCAACGAAGCGCTGAACATACCGTCAGTTTCACCAAGCCCGGGGGTCACAGCGGTTCCGGGAGTCAGATTGGAGATTGCGTGGCCTAGACCTTCGAAAATGCCGTCGAAGCCGCCACCCGATCCGCCAGATCCGAGCGGGGTCCAGGCGGGGGCGCCCGTCGCGTCGATCGAGGTTGCCAGAGCGTAGTTGCCCTGCAGTGCCGTGTCCGACGCATTGACGGCCTGAACATTGGCCGAACTGTAAAGCAGCGTGTAGGCATCGCCGTTGATCGAGAGGCTTCCGCCATTGTTGGTGGAACCATAATCGATGCTGTCGCCCGGACCGAAGGAGAGAGCCAGGATAGACACGCAGCCGCAGCCGACCGGCACCATTTGGGCATCGAGTTCCACCCGGCCTGCGCCCGTGACGCTGATGGGTGCATTGATGGCGAGCGAGCCATTGCCGGCGTTGAGCGTCAGCCCATTGGACCCCGAAAGCGTCAGCGCATCGGCAACCGTGATGTTCCCGGCGGATTGAACATAAAGACCGTTCGACAAGGTCAGCGGCGCATTGATGGCGAAATTGCCGGACGCGATATACCCGTAATTCGTGAGGCCGACGGTCGGATCGCTATTGGCTCCCACGGCTTGCGCGATCAACGCGGCATCTCGTGTTTGCAGCGAGGAGGCGCTCGCTGCCGAATAGGTCGTGGCGCGGGTCGGCGCGATTAGCGTGTTGCCCCAGACGTCGAAGCCCGTGGCCGTGTCGGTGAGCATGTCGACGCGCGCGCCACCGTTGGCGCCTGTCTCATAAGCGAGAACTGCCGAACCGCCGCTCGAAATCGTGCCCGGCGCTTCGAGCAAATAGTAAAATCCGTTGGGGCCGGTCGATACCGTTCCCAGCGCGTTGCCGTCCTCGAGGAACGAGACTGTGCCGGCGTTCAGCGGCGTGCTGCCGCTATTGCTATAAGCGAAGCCCGATATTGCCTGCGGCGTGCCACCAGCGATGGGATATTGCCAGAGGAAATACGGATATAGGCCAGTCCCCGTCGCCCACACATTCGGTATAGACGAGTTGAACCCGGTCGGCAGCGCGCCTCGCAGCTGCGCCGACGTCTGGCCCGTGACGCCGTTCACGGGGTTGCCGGGGTTGCCGCTTCCGATGCCAAGAGTCGTGCCGGAGGTCTGCGTATCGAAGTAATCTGCCTCGACATCCGTCGGCGTCGTGCTGTCGTTGTTGCCGATGAAGCCGCCGGCAGCACCGGTCAGATCGCTGACGTGTGCCATGCCCGTGGAATAGGATTCCCCGATTACGCCGCCATCTTCGTTCTCGCCCACCAGGCCGCCCGCGACGGACGGAAAGAAGCCGTCATTGTCGCCCGACTGTGCGGAGCCCATGGCGTAGCTCTGCAGGATGATGCCGGAATTGTCGCCCACCAGGCCGCCGACCCAGCCGCCCGTCCCTGCCTCGGCCGACCCTGTCGCGTAGGACTGCGCAATGTCGCCGCTGTTCACGCCAACGAGGCCGCCAACCGTAGCGTGGAAATCCCCGCCGGTAACGTTGCCTGTCGCGTAGCTTTGCGTGATGACTCCGGCGTTGTTGAAGCCGACCAGACCACCGACAACCGAGCTGTCGCCGCCTTGCACCGTGCCGGTCGCGAAGGAATTCTCGACAGTTCCGAGATTAAGGTTGTAGCCGACGAGACCGCCGCCTTGAAACGCGTCACCGCTCGTCACGGACGCGTTGGCGTGGGACGAAGCGATTTCGCCGCCGTTGACGCCGACCAGGCCACCGACACCTCCAATCGGAATGGCATTGGTCGTGCCGCTCACCGAGCCCGTGACGGACGATCTGTCGACCACGCCAATGTTGAGGCCGACAAGGCCGCCGGTCCCGATCAAATCCGCGCCATCCACCGTCACATCGGCATTGGCATTCTCGATGAAACCGGCATTCGATCCCACAAGGCCGCCCGTGCTGCTACTGGAGCCGCTGCCGGTGACCGTGCCACTCACGGAGACGTTCATGATCGTGCCGGCGATTGACTGGGCCGCCAGGCCGCCGGTGAGATTGTCGCCAGTGACCGACATGCCGGACAGCGAAAGGTCCCGCACCGTGCCGCCGATGGATGCGAACAGCCCGGCCGTACCGTTGATCGAGGTGACCGACAGGTGGGAAATGGAATTGCCGAGGCCTTCGAACGTCCCTAGGTAACCAACGCCGGAATTGAAGATATTACCGGAAGGGTCCATGCCGAACGCCACCCAGCCAGAAACGCCCGTGGCATCGAGTGAGGTCGCCAGAGCGTAATTGCCCTGTGTCTCCACATCCGAAACATTGTGCGCCTGCATGTCGGACATGCTGTAGAGCAGCGTATATGCATTGCCGTTGATGGAGAGGCTTCCGCCATTGTCGGTGGTGCCGTAATCGATATGGGCGCTCGGTGCGAAGCTGAGCGCCAGCGCCGTGGTGCAGCCGCACGCAATCGGCTGGAACGACGCGTCGAGATCGACCCTTCCCGCGCCCGTGACGCTGATGGGTGCATTGATGGCGAGCGAGCCATTGCCGGCGTTGAGCGTCAGCCCATTGGACCCCGAAAGCGTCAGTGCATCGCCAACCGTGATGTTCCCGGCGGATTGAACATAAAGACCGTTCGACAAGGTCAGCGGCGCATTGACGGTGAAGTTGCTGCCGGTGGCGATGTAACCGTAGTTCGTCAGACCGGCGACGAGGTTTGCCGTCGCCGTGTTCGATCCGACGGCTTGCGCGATCAACGCGGCATCTCGTGTTTGCAGCGAGGAGGCGCTCGCTGCCGAATAGGTCGTGGCGCGGGTCGGCGCGATGAGCGTCGAGCCCCAGACGTCGAAGCCTGAGAGCGTAGCGCCGGTCGCGCCGTCAACCCGCGCGCCGCCATTGGCGCCGCCTGTATAGGCAAGCACCGCCGCACCGCTGGTGATCGTGCCGGGATCGGAGAGAAGATAATAGTAGCCGTTGGCCCCGGTCGTTGCAGAACCGATCGTGTTGCCATCGACCAGAGCGGTAACGGTGCCGCCGGTCAGCGCCGTGCCGCCGCCGCTGCTATAGGCGATACCGCCGATCGCCTGCGGCGCCGTTGGGTATTGCCATTTGAAATACGGATAGAGACCTGCCCCCGTACCCCACGCCGAAGAACTGAACCCGCTCGGCAATGTGCCTTGCATCTGCGCGGTCGTCAGGCCCGTGACGGTCTGAGCATTGTCGTCGAAACCGAGGCCCGTCGCCGTTCCGCTGGTCTGGGTGTCCCAATAACCATTCGAGATGGCCCCCCCGTTGTTGGAGCCGCTGAGACCGCCGACTTGGGAGCTACCGCCAACCACACCCGTCGCATAGGCATTGTTGATCGTGCCAGCATTGAATCCCACCAGCCCGCCGATGACGGAATTGCCGCTGACGGCGCCCGTCGCATAGGCATTGGTGATCGTACCGTAGGAGTTATCACCCGCCAGTCCGCCGGCATAGCCGACGCCGGCTGCGCTGATGGAGCCGGTGGCATAAGAATTGGCAATCGTGCCGTTGTCGTTGAGGCCCACCAGCCCACCGCCGCCGGAACCGTTGGCGCTGACGCTGCCGGTCGCATAGCTGTTGCCAATAGTGCCGTTATTTTCACCCACCAGTCCGCCGACATTAAAGCGGCCGCTGACAGAGCCGCCAACAACGCCGACATTGCGGATCGTCCCGCTCGAATAGCCGAACAGGCCGGCATAATCATTCGCGCCGATATTGACCGTCAGATTCGAGATCGTGTGGCCGAGGCCGTCGAAGATGCCCGCAAAGCCATTGCCGGTATTGTAAATACCGCCCGCCCCATCGGTGCCCAGCGGCGCCCAACCCGAAGTGCTCGTGGCGTCCAGCGAAGTCGCCAGCGCGTAATCACCGCCAAGCGCGGAGGCGGTGGCATTGATCCCGTGCACGTCGCTCATGCTGTAGAGCAGCGTGTAGGCCGCACCGTTGATGCTCAGCGCTCCGCCATTGTTTGTGGCGCCGTAATCGATGCTGTCGCCGTGGCCGAAAGACAATTCGAGTAGCGATGCGCCGGGCACCGTCGTCGTGTCGTAACCGGCATCAAGTTCGACGCGGCCCGCACCGCTGACGTTCATCGGCGCGTTAATGGCGAGCGAACCCGTGGCATTCAAGCTGAGCGCATTGGCGCCCGAAAGCGTCAGCGCATCGGCGACCGTGATGTTTCCGGCGGATCGAACGTATAGTCCATTCGACAGCGTCAGCGGCGCGTCGATGGTGAAGTCGCTGCCGGTGGCGATGTAACCGTAGTTTGTGAGACCGGCTATAAGGGTTTGCGCTGCCGTATTGGTTCCAGTCGCGCTGGTGATGAGTGCGGCGTCTTGGGTTTGCAGTGAGGATGCATTCGCCGCCGAATAGGTCGTGGCGCTGGTCGGCGCGATCAGCGTGTTGCCCCAGACATCGAATCCCGCAATCGAACCGGCCGGCATCGATTCTATATGGGCACCGGCGTTGGCGCCGGTCGTATAGACGAGGACCGCTGCGTTGCTGGAGATCGTACCCGACGGCGCCAGAAGATAATAATAGCCGTTGGCACCTGTGCCCGACGAACCGAGATTGGTGCCGTTCACCAGCGCCGAGATCGTGCCGCCGGAAAGAACCGTTCCACCGCCATTTCTATAGGCGGTGCCGGAAATCGCTTGCGGCGTCGTGGGATATTGCCATTTCAAATACGGATAGAGACCTGCGCCCGTGCCCCACGCCGTGGAACTTAACCCGCTCGGCAGCGTGCCCTGCAGTTGCGCGGTCGTCTGGCCCGTGACTGTTTGAGCATTGGCGTCGAACCCGAAGCCCGCGGCCGTTCCGCTGGTCTGGGTGTCCCAATAAGCGTTCGAGACGGATCCCTGCTGATCGCCGACAAGGCCGCCGACATCGGAGCGGGCGGTAACCGCTCCCGTCGCATAGGCATTGGTGATCGTGCCGCTAAGATTAAATCCCACCAGCCCGCCGATTATGGCATTGCCGCCGACGGCGCCGGTCGCATAGGCATTGATAATCGTACCGCCGTTGGTTGCTCCCACCAGCCCGCCGCCATCGCCGAAGCCGGTTACGACGACGGAGCCTGTGGCATAAGAATTGGCGATCGTACCGGATGTGTTATTGCCCACCAGCCCGCCGCCGATGGTATTGCCGATGACGCCGCCGGTCGCATAGCTGTTGCCAATGATGCCGTTATTTTCACCCACCAGTGCGCCGATATTGGCGTGGCCGCTGGTGGAGCCGCCGGCCACACCGATATCGCGGATCGTTCCGCTCGAATAGCCGAACAGACCGGCATAATTGTTGGTGCCGATATTGACCGTCAGATTCGAGATCGTGTTGCCAAGACCATCGAAGATGCCCGCAAAGCCATTGCCGGTGTTGCCGATATTGCCCGCGCCATCGGTGCCAAGCGGCGCCCAGCCCGAAGTGCTGGTCGCGTCCAGCGAGGTCGCCAGCGCGTAGGTCCCGTTGAGGCTGCTATTGACGGCTTGCACGTCGCTCATGCTGTAGAGCAGTGTGTAGGCCGTGCCGTTGACGTTCAGCGTGCCGCCATTGTTCGTGGCGCCGTAATCGATGCTGTCTCCTTGCGCGAAAGACAATTCGAGCAGCGGCGTGCCGGGCACTGTCGTTGTGTCGTTCGCCGCAGCGAGCACCACCTTACCGGCGCCGGTGACGCTGATCGGCGCATCGATGGCGAGCGAACCGGTGGCATTCAGCGTCAATCCGTTTGCACCCGGCAACGTCAGCGCATCGGCGACCGTAATGTTTCCGGCGGATTGGACGTACAGCCCGTTCGACAGAGTGAGCGGCGTGTCGATGGTGAAATTACCTGGCGCAATATAGCCGAAATTCGTAAGGCCGCCGGTCGGATCGGCGTTCGAGCCCCTGGCTTGCGCGATTAGCGCAGCATCTTGGGTCTGCAGCGTCGTGGCACTCGCCGACGAAAAAGTCGTGGCGCTGGTCGGTGCAATCAGCGTCGAGCCCCAGATATCGAAGCCCGTGGTCGTGCCGGTGAGCGTGGCAACGCGTGCCCCGCTGCCCGCCTCATATGCGAGAACCGCTGAGCCGCTGCCCGAAATCGTACCCGACGGGGCCAGGACGTAATAATAGCCATTGGCGCCGGTACTGACGGAACCGAGATTGGTGCCGTTCACCAACGCCGAAACCGTACCGCCGGAAAGAACAGTTCCGCCGCCATTGCTATAGGCTGTGCCTGTGATCGCCTGGGGTGTGCCGCTGTAGAAGGATTTCAAATAAGGATAAAGCCCGCTTCCCGTTCCCCAAACTGCGGAGTCGAAGCCAGAGGGCAGACTGCCCTGCAACTGCGCCGTGGTCAGGCCGCTGCCGCCGCCGCTTGCCGGCTGCCCGCTGGTCTGGGTGTCCCAATAGGAGTTGGTGATCGTGCCGGCCAGATTGATCCCCACCAGCCCGCCCAGCTGGGAGCTACCGCTGACGGCACCGGTGGCATAGCTGCCGCTAATGGTCCCGCCAAGGTTCCAACCAGCCAGCCCGCCGATATCCGAACTGCCCGCGCTGCCGCTGACTGCGCCGGTGGCGTAACTGTTCGTGATCGTCTGCTGATTGTTGCCTACGAGGCCGCCGACTAAAGAAAAGCCGCTGACGGCGCCAGTGGCATAGGAATTGTTGACCGTGCCGACGTTATAGCCCACCAGCGCGCCGACAAAATTTCCACCGCGAACGGAACCGCCAATCAGTCCAATGTCGCGTATTGTACCGTTCGACTCGCCGAACAATCCAACGGGTCCGGCCGATGGCAGGTTGATGGTGAGATTCGAGACTGTGTGGTCATTGCCTTCGAACGTGCCGCTGAACGCAGATAAATTGCCGATCGGCGCGAAACCCTGCGAGCCCCAAACATCGCCGCCCGCGGTGCGCGACGCATCAATGTTGGCGCCCAGGCTGTAACTCGCGGCCGGAGCCAGATTTATCAATTGAAGCTGGTGTGCGTTTTGAACGGTCGTGGAGTATTCGTCGAGCAGCAATGGCGTCGTGCCGCCGGTGGCACCGCCGGCATTGTTGAGCGAGCTGTCCTGATCGACGATCACCCAGCCCGCAGCCCCGCCGGTCGTCCCGAAGGTCCAGCCGCTGAAGCTGGATGCGGTCTGCATCGCCGCGAAAGAAAGCCCGCCGCCTTGCGCGAAGCCCGAACCACCCCCAACACCCGTGCTGTTGGCAGTGCTGTTGAAATAATCCGCGGTCGTGGAGCCGAGAGAACCAAAGTTGTATCCGGCAAAGCCGCCGACATTGCTGCCGCCGCTGACCGCGCCGGTCGCATAGGATTGGTCGATCGTGGCGGCACCGAAATTCTGGCCGACCAAACCGCCGACATAGGAACTGCCGCTGACCGTGCCGGTGGCATAGCTGCGGCTGATGGTCCCGCCAGCGTCGTTCTGACCCGCCAGCCCGCCGACATATTGGCCGCCGCTGACCGCGCCGGTGGCGTAGCTGTTCGTGATCGTCCCGAGCAGGTTGTCTCCCACCAGCCCGCCGACATATTGACTGCCGTTGACCGCGGTGGTGGCATAGGAATTGTTGATCGTGCCGGCGTTGACACCCACCAGCGCGCCGACAAAATTTGCGCCGCCGCGAACGGAACCGCCGATCAGTCCAATGTCGCGGATAGTACCGCTCGAACTCGCCGAACAACCCAACAAACCCGGTCGATGGCAGGTTGATGGTGAGATTCGAGATTGTGTGGCCACTGCCTTCGAACGTGCCGTCGAACTCAATGGTGCTGCCGATCGGCGCAAAGCCCGCACCGGAATTCCAATTTGAGGTTCCGCTGGCGTCGATGTTGTTGGCGAGCACGAAGGAATCCGCGGCCAAGGTCAAAGACGAACTAACGCCCTGCAGGCCATAAATGTCGGCGATTTGATAAGGATTGCCGCTCGAGCCGTCGCCGCCCGTCGCGCGCAGGAACGAACCGCCGCTGATCGTGAAACTTGTTGCCGAGAAGGACGGAAGCGAAGCTGCGATCTGGCTCCAGGCGCCGGATTGCAGCGTGAATTGTCCGACACTGATGGCACTGCTGGCGCTGATGGTGCCCCCGGCATTAAGCGTCAGCCCGCCATTGGTCGCCGTAATCGGGAGATTGACATCGATGTTGCGCGCGGCGTTCAGCGTGAGGGTATGGGTAGAGGTCCAGCTCACCACATCATCGACGGTGATGTCGCCAAATCCGGGGAGGAAACCACTGGAGCTAGCAATGACAATGTCACTGCTTGCGAGTTCGGAGGACAGCGCCGCGCCGCTGATGTCGATGCCACCAATCGTGAAGTCTTGGGGATCGAGCAGCCAAGTGCCGCTCGTGCCGCCTGGCGCCGTGGTGGAGATGCTCGCGCTGTCCGCGACATGCAGATGCTCGCCGGAGGTTTCGACATATCCGCCCGCGCCGCCTTGTCCGCCTTGCGCTTTGATGGTGCCCGAGACCGTGGTGGTGCCTGTGGCGATGACGCTGACAGTACCGCCCGCCTGTCCGGCTTGGGCCGCCGAAGCATCGATCCTGCCCGACACATTTATATCCGTGCCGCGTGCGGTCACCGTGCCGCCCGAGCCGTCGGCATTCGTCGACGAGACCGTGCCCGAGACATTCGTCGTGCCGCCAGCCGTCAGCCAGACATGGCCGTTGATCGTTTGCGTGCCCGTCGCCGAAACGAGGCCGCCATTGTTTCCGGCGATCGCATAGACATTGCCGCCCGCCGAAGAGAGTTGGGCTTGTGCCGCGGCAATCGTTCCGCTGTTGGTCGCATCGCCCGTGCCGCCCGACACCGCGATACGCGGATCGCTGCCCACCGGCTGCAATAGAATTTGATTGCCCGCCGCCAAAGCCGCGGTGCCGTTCGGCGCGGAAATCGTTCCGCTGTTGCTAACCGAACGACCGACCAGAATCGCATCGCCATTCGCCGAGGTAATCGCGCCCGCGTTGACGACATCGCCATTCGATGTGCCGCTGGCAGTCATCGCGCGGCCGCTCATGAAGGCGCTATTGGATATGTCACGTGTCGAAGCGACGAAGCTGCCGCTGGTCACCACCTTGCCGCCCGGCCCGATGACGATGCCTTGCGGATTGATGAGATAAAGCGAGCCCGTCGCGCTCAGCTGACCGTCGATCTTGGAGATATCGGCGCCGATAATACGGTTCAGCGTCGAGCCACTTCCGTTGTTGAAGAGGACGGAATTGCCTGCCCCGATCGAAAAGCCTTGCCAATTGATGATGCCGTGGCTGGTCGCTTGATTGATTGTCAGGCCATTCGTCGAACCCGCAATCGACCCTTGTCCGGCGACGTATTGGCCCCCGGTTGGAAGCGCGCCGCCCGCCAGCGCCGAACCGCCCGTGAGCATAAGACCCGTGCAAAGGATCCAAGGAAGGATGGCCGTGCTATTGCGGTATAAAGATGAGAGGGACGAGCGTACCGACCGGCCGCGTGGCGACCAAGATTGACGATTTCCGCCTTGCAACACGCCCAGCCCCCACGCATTTTTATTGCGCAATTATTTGTTCGGATGCGACAAGGGGTAGCACACACCTTAGGGTCGTTCAAATTCTAAAGACTTTGTTAACGCTGAATACTTAGACGGATTTCGACTTCTGGTTAAAAACACAGCGCCACGAATACCCATAACTAATGGAAGGAATTGGATTTTCGGGCCGGAAAAGTGGCGAACATAAGCCGAGCCCACGTTCACGGCCCATCAGGCGTTGATGCGCACCGGCAGGGCTTCATACCCCTTCACGAAACTCGACAGAACGCGGCGGGGTTCGCCCAGCACTTCTATATCGAGATCACGTTTGAGAATTTCTTCCCAGACGATTTTCAACTGCATCTCTGCCAGCCGATTGCCGACGCAGCGATGGATGCCAAAACCAAACGACAGATGATGGCGCGCATTGGGCCGGTCGATGATGAATTGATCGGCGTCCGCGATCTCCTCTTCGTCGCGATTGCCCGAGACGTACCACATCACGACCTTATCGCCATTTTTGATCTCTTGGTCGCGCAGCACGACATCCTCGGTCGCGGTGCGGCGCATATGGGCGAGCGGGGTTTGCCAGCGGATGATTTCCGACACCATGTTCTCGATCAACCCGTGATCGGCTTTCAACTTGGCCCATTCGCCGGGATTTTTCGACAGCGCATAGAGACCGCCGGTAAGCGAGTTCCGTGTCGTGTCGTTGCCGCCGACAATGAGCAGCAACAGATTCCCCAGATATTCCATGCGATCCATGTTGCGGGTCGACTCGCCATGGGCCAGCATCGATATCAAATCGCCGCCGACTTCCGGCGCGTTCACCCGTTCGTTCCATAGCCGCATGAAATAATCGGCGCATTCGAACAATTCGGCGCGGCGGTGATCTTCCGATTCGATAATTCCGGAGTTTTCATCGGCCGTCGCAACATCCGACCATCGCGTCAGTTTGCGCCGGTCGTCCCAAGGGAAATCGAAAAGCGTTGCGAGCATCTGCGTGGTCAATTCGATGGAAACGCGGTCGACCCAATCGAATTCTTCGTTCCTCGGCAGATTGTCGAGGATTTGTCCGACGCGGCCGCGGATCAGCCCTTCCATCTTGGCAAGATTGTCGGGCGCGACGATCGGGGCCACGACTTTGCGCTGCGCATCGTGCTTGGGCGGATCCATCGCAATGAACATGGGAAGCTGGAAATCCGGGTCGGTACCGCGCAGCGTGATGCCGCCATAGGTCCAATCCGAGGAGAATTTTTTGTGATTGGTATCGACCGCCATGATGTCTTTGAACTTGGTCACCGACCAATAAGGCCCGAACCGGCTTTCGGCACAGTAATGCACCGGCGCCTCGCGCCGCAGCCGCGCGAAGAACGGCCAATGCGTGTCGGTTTTGAAGCGTTCGGGATTGCTGACATCGATTTTGTCGAGCGGTGTTGCGGCGGCTTCTTGGCGCGCCAATTCGGTTTGGCCATTCATCGTTTCGATTCCCATCGGATCGCTCCCATCGCCACGGCGGATCCCGCGTGCCATTTGCACAATCTGACAAAATCGAAGTGACGCGGCAAATGATCCACCGCCGCTTGGTCAGCTTCGCGCGACGCAAATTTCTTTCCGAGACGGAAAGATTTCTGTCGCGATGTCGCCGCGACTAAGACCGCGCCATGAATTCCGCCAGCACCGCCGCGACTTTGCGGTTGGCCGCTTCGCTGCCCACCGTCAGCCTTAGACAATCGGGCAAGCCGTAATTGGCGACTCCGCGCAGAATCAATCCGCGTTCGCACAAGAAGCGATCGGCATCCGCCGCCGTCTTGCCGGAGACGCGCGGGAATTGGATCAGAAGAAAATTGCCGACGCTGTCGCCGACAACAAGACCTGCAGCACGGAGTGAATCGGTGAGCCAAGCGCGCCAACGCTCATTGTGTTCGACGCAACGCGCCAGATGGTCGCGATCGGCCAGCGCGGCAGCGGCGGCGCATTGCGCCGGAACCGAGACATTGAAGGGATCGCGGACACGGTGAAGAACGTCGGCAACAGATGGCGGGCAATAGGCCCAGCCGACGCGCAAACCCGCCAAGCCGTAAACCTTCGAGAAGGTGCGCGTCATCACGACATTGGGAAAACGCGCAACCATCTCCTGGCCGTTTTCATAATCGTTGCGCCGAACGTATTCCGCATAGGCGGCATCGATCACCAGCAGCGTATCGGGCGAGAGGCCACGATGCAGGCGGCGCACTTCGTCGCCCGTGAGATAGGTGCCTGTCGGATTGTTGGGATTGGCCAGATAAACCAGACGCGTTTTCGGCGACACCCGCGCCAGCATGGCATCGACATCGACACGAAAGTTCTTTTCCGGTGCCGCGACCGGCACGGCGCTGTTAGACAAGGCCGCGAGACGATAGACGATGAAGGCGTATTCGCTGAACAACGCCTCGTCGCCGGGGCGCAGGTAAGCGTTCGCCAGCAGGGTGAGAAGCTCGTTGGAGCCGTTGCCGCAGACGATCCGCGACGGATCGAGACCGTGGAGTTCGCCAATGGCCTCGCGCAGGATTTGCGCAGAGCCTTCGGGGTAAATCGAGACGGAGCCGACCGCTTCTTCATACGTGGCGATCGCTTTGCGGCTCGCGCCCAGCGCGGATTCATTGGACGATAGCTTGATCGGGTCGATCACGCCGGCAACGCTGGCACGTCCGCCGACATAAGGCGCGATGTCGAGTACGCCAGGCTTAGGTGAGAGTGTCATCCTTTATTCTCCTTTGAGATTGGGAGAACTAAACCTTTTCCGTTTGAAGACGGTGGGCAGGCGCGTTGTTTCTCTCGATCACGCGCCGTCCGGCCCGATAGGCGTCGAGGTTCCGATCGAGATAAGTAGCCTTCACGGCAGCAGCGATCACGGGTTCCCAGTCGATATCCGTCAGGCCGATCGTTTCGACCAAGGCGCCGAACAACACGAGATTTGCCACGCGCGGGTCGCCGATCTCATTTGCGATATCGAGGGCCGAGATCGAAGTCGTATCGACCTTCGATTTCAAAATATCGATGACGCCTCTTGGATAGTCGCGCTGGCCCATAAGAATCGGCACGGAAGCGATTTCGTGGTCGTTGACGATGACTTTGCCGCTCGGTTTGACGAACTCCAGCCAGCGCAAGGCTTCCATTGTTTCGAGCGACAAAAGTACGTCCGCGCCGCCTTTGCTGATGATCGGCGAATAAACGACATCGCCGAAGCGAACCTGGCTGGAGACACTGCCACCGCGCTGGGCCATGCCGTGGATTTCCGACATTTTCACATCAAACCCGGCCGCGACGAGCCCTTGCGCGAGGATTGCGGTGATCAACACCGTCCCCTGTCCGCCGACGCCGACGAACATGACATTGGTGACGTCAGACATGCGACGCTTCTCCGTTCACAACGGCACTCCATTTGCAGATCTGGGCACAGACCCCACAGCCATTGCAGGTCTTGGCATTGATCTGCGCCTTATTGGTCGCGCGATCGAACGACAATGCCGGGCAACCGATATCCAAACAAAGCCGGCAGCCTTCGCAATTTTCCGCGGCCACCGTCATCGTCTTGAACTTGTGGGCGTAGGTATCGCGCTCTTCGCGATCGAACGTCTTCAACGTACATGGCCATTTGGTGATAATCACCGAGGGTTCGTCCAGCGCGAAGGCCCACGTAAGCGCCCCCTGCACTTTCGAAAGATCCATCGGGTTGACCACGCGGACATGATCGACTCCAAGCGCGCGCACAACGGCCTCGATGTCGATTGATTTTGCGGGCTCGCCCTGCAGCGTGGCGCCGCTGCCCGGGTTGTCCTGCTGGCCCGTCATGCCGGTCGTTCGGTTGTCGAGAATGCAGGTGATGGCGTTCGAGCGATTGTAAACGGCGTTGATCAGCGCCGGAATGGCGGTGTGGAAGAATGTCGAGTCGCCGATCGTTGCGACGACGCGCATATCCTCGCCGAATTTGTCGAAAACCTTTTGCGCGCCATGCGCCATGCTCGGCCCTGCCCCCATGCAGATGCACAGATCCAATGCATTGAGCGGAGCGTTGCCGCCCAGCGCGTAACATCCGATATCGCCGGAAACCAAGACGTTGCGCCGCTGCGCGATCTTGCCGAGTTCGTAGAAGAAGCCGCGATGCGGACAACCGGCGCAGAGCACCGGCGGCCGGGGCGGCACCATGCTCGTGTCGCAGGAGATGATCGGATTGTCGACGCCGAGCAGCGATTTGGCGACGATGCCCGCATCCAGCTCATACATTCTGGGGATATTGTCTTTGCCGATACAGGCGATATCGAGCTGGCGGACTTGATCCTCCAGATAAGGGTCGAGTTCTTCGATCACGTAAACGGTTTCGACCTTGGCGGCGAAGGCGCGGATTTTTTTCTTGGGCAGGGGATGCGTGAAACCCAGCTTCAAATAGGAGGCCGTGTCGCCGAACACTTCGCGGGCATGCTGATAGCTGACGCCCGACGTAATGATGCCGATCTTCGGGCCGTTCCATTCGATGCGGTTGAATTCGCAGGTCTCGGAGAATTCGGCGAGCTTGTGCAGCTTGCCCTCGAGCCTGGCGCGCGAGCCGCGCGCCAACGCCGGCACCAAATCGAACTTCGCCAAATTCTTCCGGTAATAACGCCGCGGCGCTTCCTGGCGTGTGCCAACCGTTACCAAACTTTTCGAATGGCAGATGCGCGTGGTCGTGCGAAACAGCACGGGCGCGTCAAAGGTTTCGCTGATTTCGAACGCAGCCTTGATCATGTCCTTCGATTCCTGGCTGTCGCTGGGCTCCAGCATCGGAATCTTTGCGAAGGGCGCGTAGTAGCGATTGTCTTGTTCGTTCTGCGAAGAATGCAGGCCGGGATCGTCCGCTGAAACCAACACCAAGCCGCCGTTAACGCCCGAATAGGCGACGCTGAACAACGGATCGGCCGCGACGTTGACGCCCACCATTTTCATGGCGGCCAGCGCGCGGCCGCCGGCGATCGAGGCCCCGATGGCACATTCCAGCGCCACCTTCTCGTTGGGCGCCCATTCGGCGATGACCTCGTCTTTGTAAGCCGCCAAATTCTCGAGAATTTCTGTGCTCGGCGTCCCGGGATAAGCCGAAGCATAGACCACGCCTGCTTCATAGGCGCCCAGCGCGACCGCTTCGTTGCCGGACATCAAGCTCGCCATTTTGCGCAGTCCATTGGCGTCGAGACCCTGTTCTTCTGCGGGAAGCTTGTCAGTGACAATTCTCACGACAGGCCTCCTTTTCCTCGGGCGACGGCAGTTCGCGGATTTCTTCTTCGCCGCGCAGAACGCGTAAAACGCCCTCGACCAAGGCGGGCAGTTCGTCCTCGCCCGCAAACAACACTACGGGCGCGATCCATTCGACCATATCGCGCAGATCGCCCGCCAATTTTTCCGAATGGGCCATCCCGCCCGTAACCAGTACCGCGTCGACTTTGCCGCTAAGAACCGCAGCCATCGCGCCGATGTCCTTGGCTATTTGATAAACCATGGCGCCAAAAATCGCGGCGGCCTTCCCATCGCCATCCGCGATACGCCGTTCGACATCTATCAAATCGCGCGAGCCCAAATAGGAGAACAAGCCGCCTTCGCGAAACAGCAGATTTTCGACATCCTTCTCCGTATATTGTCCGGAGAAACACAGTTTCACGAGCTGCATCGCCGGAACGCCGCCGGCGCGGTCCGACGAAAACGCGCCCTCCTCCCGCGAATTCGTCGCGTCGATCATCCGGCCCGCCTGATGCGCAGAAACCGATACGCCACTTCCCAGATGCGCGACGATCAGGCGTAAACCCTGATAAGACCGTCCCACGCTCTTGGCGTAGCGCTTGGCAACCGCTTTCATATTCAGCGCGTGTGACAAGCATGGCCGCTCCAACAAAGCCGTCCCGGAAAAACGCGCCCTATCCTGCCATTCATCGACCGAAACCGGATCCACCACATAGGCCTGCGTCCCCGCGCGCTGGGCGATAGCCTTGGCAAGGAACGCCCCGAGATTGGCGGCATGTTCGCCGCGCCGTGCCTGCCTTAGTTCCTTCAGCATTGCGTCGTTGACGCGATAGGTGCCGCTGGTCAGCGGGCGCAGCAGTCCACCCCTTCCAACCACAGCGGCGAATGTCTTGAGATCGAACCCCTGCGCCGTCAGCTCCCGTTCGATCAGCGTGCTGCGGAATTCTTGCTGTTCGAGAACCGGCCGGCCAAGAAAGCGCGTCATCTCTTCATCGGTATGGCGCAGGGTTGCGACATGAAGTGCTTGTTCGTTGGCAAACAGACCGACTTTGGTCGATGTCGATCCGGGATTAATCGCCAGAATTCGGAACTCAGCAGCTTGCATAGATAACTCCAAGCGCAATGGCGTTGAGCTTGTCGTCCGTGCTTTCGACGCGCGACGGAATGAGGATCGGGACTTTGGCCCCCACCACGACATGGGCGCATTGCGATCCGCCGAGATATTTCACGGCCTTGCCCAACAAATTGCCCGCCTCGATGGAAGGCACGACCAAGCAATCGGCCCGGCCCGCAACCGGATTGTGAATTCCCTTGGCCTCAGCAGCGGACAACAACAGAGCATTATCCAGCGCGAGCGGTCCGAATATTTCAGCCTCGCCAAAACCGCCTTGCCGTCCCATCGTGGTCAGGGCTTCCGCGTCTGTCGTCGACGGAACGTTTTCGGAGACGCTTTCCGTGGCGCTCATCAACGCAATCTTCGGCCGTTCGAAACCCAGACAATGCAGAACCGCCATGGCGTTGCGGATAATTTGCTCCTTCTGATCGCGGCTAGGGGCGACATTCAAGCCGCCATCGGTGATGCCAACCAGCCGTTTGTTTCCCGAAAGCGTGTCCTCGTAAAAAAGCACGTCACTGAGCAGGCATCCGGTTCGCAGCCCCGCCTGTTTGTGGAGTACGGCGCGCAGCAATTCGTCGGTCCGCAAATGCCCTTTGAGGATAACGTCCACCTCGCCGTCGCCGGCCATCCTTGCGCCGACCGCCGCCGCCTGATCGGTCGCAACAAATTCCGCTTGGCAAAGGAATTCGTTGAAACCGGAGACGGCCGCTAAGTCGCGGATCTTCGCCTCGTCGCCAATCAGAACCGGGTGGGCGATGTCGAGCCGCCATGCGTCATGCACGGCGGTCAAGGCGACAAGGTCGTCCGCCATCACAACGGCCACGCGCTTTGGCCCCAATTGTTGAGCCCGTTCTCGCATTTCCAAGAAGGAATGTATGGAGCAAGCCGACATAAATGCCTGTCCGTAATAGTGCTGTCGCCACAACGATATCATGCATCGTGGCTGGCACGGCTATCGGTAAGTACGTAGGCACCGGGAACTGGCGTGCACCAGGCGCAGACCCCTGCTTCCATTCGCGCATGAACTTTTTCTTCAACCGACTCGGTTATGGCGACCCAAACCTTCTGCTTGCTCCACTACAGACGCATCTTTGTTTCCAGACCGAGACTGCGGCCGATGTCGATGGGCGAGAAATCGCTCGCAGCGCTGCGACAGAATAACCGGGGCAAAATTCCAGCGAGCGGCAAGGGAGTAAGCTTGCCGCAACGCAAAAGCTTTTCCGACCGGAAAGCTGAAGGGAGGAACTATGGTAAGCACGACTTCCACACCGCTCGGGGCCAACAGGCCCTCCGGCGATTATATCGACACCGTCATAAATCTGGTGAAAGCGAAAAATCCCGCCGAACCTGAGTTTCATCAAGCAGTTCAGGAAGTGTTGGATTCACTGCGGCTCGTTTTGAAGCGGCACCCCGAATACCAATCGGCGCGGCTTCTCGAACGTATCGTTGAACCCGAACGCGTCATCATGTTCAGAGTCCCTTGGTTCGACGATCAAGGCAACATGAACGTCAACCGCGGTTACAGAATCGAAATGAACAGCGCCATCGGGCCTTATAAGGGCGGCCTGCGTTTCCATCCCTCCGTCAATCTCGGCATCTTGAAATTCCTGGCATTCGAACAGGTCTTCAAGAATTCGCTGACCACGTTGATGATGGGCGGCGGCAAGGGCGGCTCGGACTTCGATCCCAAGGGCAAGAGCGACAACGAAGTTATGCGCTTCTGCCAGAGCTTCATGACCGAGCTTAGCCGCCATATCGGGCCGGACACCGACGTCCCCGCCGGCGATATCGGTGTTGGGGGCCGGGAGATCGGATATCTGTTCGGCCAATACAAACGGCTGAAGAACGAATTCACCGGCGTGTTGACAGGCAAGGGCTTGAACTGGGGCGGCTCGCTGATCCGTCCGGAGGCGACAGGATACGGCTGTGTCTATTTCGCGGCCGAAATGCTGAAGACCCGTAACGAATCTTTGGCGGGGAAAACCTGTCTGGTGTCCGGCAGCGGCAATGTTTCTCAATACACGGTCGAGAAATTGCTCGATCTGGGTGCAAAGCCGATCACGCTGTCCGATTCGGGCGGCGCGATTTTAGATCCGGACGGCATCGATCGCGAGAAACTATCTTGGGTCATGGAGCTCAAAAACGCGCGGCGCGGCCGCATCCGCGAATATACCGATCGCTTCAAGAAGTCGACTTTCGTGCCGAACGACACCGCGCAGGACCGCAATCCGCTATGGACTATCAAAGCGGATTGTGCCTTTCCAAGCGCCACACAAAACGAAATCAATGCCAACGACGCGGTCACTCTCATCAAGAATGGCGTCAAAGTCATCGGCGAGGGTGCCAACATGCCAAGCACAGCCGACGCGACGAAACTGTTCCTGGAGGCGGGGGTTCTTTATGGTCCGGCGAAAGCAGCGAACGCCGGCGGCGTGGCCACATCGGGCCTCGAGATGGCGCAGAACAGCATGCGCCTTAGCTGGACCCGCGAAGAAGTGGACAAGCGTTTGCAGACCATTATGACCTCCATCCACAAGACCTGCTTCGAAACTGCAGAAACCTATGGCACGCCAGGGAATCTGGTGAATGGAGCGAATATTGGCGGCTTCCTCAAAGTCGCCAATGCGATGTTGGATCAAGGACTGGTCTAAACGCCCGGTTCGTACGTCAATGGATGCGGGGTGGAGCGTTTCCACCCCGCGTCATGTCAATGGGTTCGCCGATGCGCACAGAGAAACAGGTCGCGGAACCGGCGATGGATGCAGAGCGCCTCTTCGAGGGCTTCGAAGAGCTGGAAACGTTCAGGGTCCAGAACATCCTTCTGGTCTCCAGCCTGTATGATTCATTTATCCTTCGAGAGGACGGCAGACTCAACGAATTGCTGATCGGCGAATCGCTCGAGCTCAATCTGCGACATGTTCCCGGCGTCACCCATGTTTCGAGCGGCACTGAAGCGCTGGCATTGGTGCGCTCCCAGCCGCGCTTCAATCTCATCGTCACGAACCTGCATGTCGGGGATATGGACGCTGCCATCCTGGCGCGAGAAGTGAAAAACGCCGGGCTCGATGTCCCTGTGGTCGTGCTCGCTTACGATTATCGCGAAATCAAGACTTTTGTCGCCCGCTACCCGGTCTCCGACATCGACCGTATCTTCCTATGGCAGGGCACGCCGCGCATTCTGATCGCCATGGTCAAATACATCGAGGACAAGCGCAACGTCCTCCACGACACGGAAACCATGGGCGTACCGGTTATCCTCGTCGTCGAGGACGATATCCGCTATTACTCGTCGTTCCTTCCGGTGATTTATACCGAGATGATCACCCAATCGCGCCGGGTGATCAGCGAAGGAATCAATATGGCGCATAAGCTGTTGCGTTTTAGGGCCAGGCCCAAGCTTTTGCTCTGCTCCGATTATGAAGACGCCGCGCAGCAAGTGACCAAATATCAGGACTATCTGCTTGGTATCGTGTCGGATGTGGAATTCGAGCGCGACGGCGAATTGCGGCCCAAGGCCGGGTTCGAATTGGCCCGCATGGTTTGCGAGCTGGTTCCCGACGTTCCGATCGTGCTGCAATCCAGTCACGCCAAGCACCAGCTTCAGGCGCACGATGAAGGATTTTCGTTTCTGCGAAAGCGTTCGCCGACATTGCTCGAGGATCTTCGGCGCATTCTGACGGAACAGTTTTCCCTGGGCGATTTTGTTTTCCGTCTGCCGGACCTTAGCGAAGTCGCGCGCGCCAGCGACCTGAACGCTTTGGTGGCGCTTTTGTACGACGTTCCGGCGGCATGCATTGCCTATCATGCCGAACGAAATCATTTTTCCCACTGGCTGATGGCCAGAACGGAGGCGGCCCTGTCTGAGAAACTGCGGCCTCGCAAGATCTCCGACTTCGCCAGTCTCGAAGATTTGCGCCACAATTTGCTCGATTCCATTGCCGAATATCGCCGCGAGCAGAGCGAGGTTCTCATCGGCGATTTCACCAGAGCCGGGTTTAAATCGACGGATGCCTTCTTTCTGCGATTGGGCGGCGGCTCTTTGGGGGGCAAGGCACGCGGCTTGGCGTTCGTCCGCCACTTGCTCAACAAACACAAGATCGCGCATGGCTATTCCGGGGTAAGGATCGCCGTTCCCCCGTCGCTCGTGTTGGCCACCGATCTGTTCGACGAATTTTTGCGCGAGAACAATTTGGCCGATTTCGCCCTGAATAACGCCGACGAAGCCGAAATCGAGAGACGGTTTCTCGCCGCGACTCTGCCGGGTGGTCTGCAGGACGATCTGCGAAAGCTATTGGAAGAAGTTCGCTATCCCCTGGCCGTGCGCTCTTCCAGTCTATTGGAGGATTCGCAATACCAGCCTTTCACCGGCGTCTATGAGACCTTCATGCTCGCCAATCGGGATCCCGACATTTGCTTGCGGACAACACAGCTCATGGAGGCGATTAAGCGCGTCTACGCCTCGACCTTCAGCCAGCATGCCAAACAATATGTGCGCGCCACGCCCTATCGCCTGGAAGAAGAGAAAATGGCCGTCATCGTGCAGCAAGTGGTCGGTGCGCAGCATGGGCCGCGCTTCTATCCGGATTTTTCCGGCGTGGTGCGATCTCACAATTTCTATCCCGTGTCGCCGATGAGCGCCGCTGACGGAATCGCAGCGGTGGCGTTGGGCTTGGGCCGGTCGGTCATCGGTGGCGAGAAATGCCTGATGTTCTGCCCCCGCTATCCCAGGCATCTCGTGCAGTTCTCCTCGGTAGACGACATGCTGGCGAACTCGCAGATCGCATTTTGGGCGCTCGACCTCGACCACTCCGCGCACGCACCAAAGTCCATCGCTGAGTTAAGAGAAACCTCGTTCGGATTGGACGTAGCGGAAGCTGACGGCACTTTGCATATGCTGGGTTCCACGTATTCGCGCGACAATGAAGCTGTATACGACGGTCTCGGCCGATCCGGCAGCCGCATCGTGAGCTTTGCACCGATCCTCAAACACGGTGTCTTTCCTCTGGCCGAAATTCTCGACCAACTCATGAGCGCTGGCGCCGATGCTTTGGGGCGGCCTGTGGAAATCGAATTTGCAGTGCGGTTGGCGCGCGAGCCTGGCGAAATGGCCGAATTCGGATTTCTTCAGATCCGGCCGTTGGCCCTATCGCGCGAAGCCGAGGAAGTTCGCATCGAAGATGTCGATCCGAGCCGCTTGGTGTGCCAAAGCGCAAGAGTGCTGGGCAACGGCCGTTTGGAAAATCTGCGCGACATCGTCATGGTCGATCTTCATCGGTTTGAACGGGCTCGTAGCCCACAAGTGGCCCTCGAAGTCGCGCGATTGAATGCCAAGCTCAATGAGAGCGGCAATCCGTATATCCTGATCGGCGTTGGACGATGGGGATCCAACGATCCTTGGCTTGGTATTCCCGTGGCGTGGGATCAGGTGTCGGGTGCGCGAGTGATCGTGGAGGCCGGGTTACGCGATCTGCGTGTGACGCCCTCGCAAGGGAGTCACTTTTTCCAGAACCTGACGGCATTTCAAGTCGGCTATTTTACGGTCAATCCCGACTTCGGCGATGGCTTTGTCGATTGGCAATGGCTCGCGGCCCAACCCGCTGTGGAAGAGCATGATTGCGTACGGCATCTGCGTTTGGAGACCCCCCTTGTGGTCATTATGAATGGCAATATTGGCCGCGGCCTGATATTCAAACCGGAACCCTGATACGGGAATTCACGGTGGTCATCCTGTAGGCCGACGGGCTAGGATTCATACATCAACTTCGGAAATCTGCCAGCGATGACCAGAACGCTACGCCTATCCACGCTCGCAATACTTCTAGCGGTTGCCGCTACGCCCGCCGCGTCAGCCAAACAATTCACGGCCAAGGATATGGCGAGCCTGGATCGGATCAGCGATCCCCGCGTGTCACCGGACGGCCATTATGTGCTCTACGCGCTGCGCAGTGTCGACTTCGCGGCAAATCAAGCATCGATGGCATTATGGGTCGCGGATTTAAAGACGCACGAGTCCCGGCGTCTGGCAATATCAGATGGCGGCGCGACCAGCGGTAGGTGGTCACCGGACGGCAAGAGCATCTATTTCCTGTCTAGCCGCGGTATTGCCCAGGTGTTCCGTACCGACCTTTCCGGAAAAACCGCCGCGCAGATAACGTCACTGCCGCTGGATGTGGATGCGTTTCGGATCGCGCCCAATGGCAAGACAATCGTCATCTCGTTGGCGGTGTTTACCGATTGCCACGAAATCGCCTGCACAAAATCGCGTCTCGATGCCACCAAGGCGAGTAAGGCGACGGGCGTCGTCTACGACCATCTGTTCGTGCGCCATTGGGATAGCTGGGCCGATGGAACACGCAACCACCTCTTCGCCGTCACGCTGGACGGCAAGGGCGTGGCTAGCGGTCCGGCCGTTCCGCTCATGAACGGCTTCGACGGCGATAGTCCGACCAAGCCGTTTGGCGACGACGCGGATTTCGCCATCACGCCCGACAGCAAAACCGTAGCCTTCTCCGGCAAGTCGGGAAGAGACGAAGCATGGAGCACAAATTTCGACATCTGGGCGGTGCCGATCGACGGTTCCGCGCCGGCGCAAAACCTGACATCGGCCAATAAGGCCTGGGACTGCGCACCGGTGTTTTCGCCCGACGGAAAATGGTCTGTGTACCGCGCCATGAAGCGCGCGGGCTTCGAGGCCGATCGCTTTGCCATCGTGCTGCATGACGAGGCCAGCGGAAAAGAACACGAGGTTGCACCCGCTTGGGACCGCTCGCCCGACAGCTTGGCCTGGTCGCCCGACGGCAAGACGCTCTACGCCACGGCCGAAGATATGGGACAGACTCGATTGTTTGCGGTCGATGCCGCAACGGGCAGCGTTACGGCCCTCACCGATGAAGGTCATGTCGGAGCTTTCGACGTCGGTCCGAACGGCATCGTCTATGCGATGGACACCCTCATGGGCCCTGCCCAACTGTATTCGATCGGGCTCAATGGCGGGACGCCGGTCAAGCTGACCGACATTGATAGCGATGCTCTAAAGGGAATCCATTGGGGCAAACCCGAGCGGTTCGCCTTCAAGGGTTGGAATGACGAGACGGTGCATGGTTACGTTCTCCCGCCGGCCGATTTCAAGGTAGGCCAAAAATATCCGGTTGCCTTTCTCATCCATGGCGGACCGCAGGGCTCCTTCGGCAATGCTTGGAGTTATCGCTGGAATCCGCAGATCTATACCAATGCGGGCTACGCGGTGGTCATGATCGATTTCCATGGCTCGACCGGATACGGCCAAGCCTTCACCGATTCCATCAGCCAGCACTGGGGCGACCGGCCGCTCGAAGACCTTCAAAAAGGTTGGACCTTCGCGTTGTCCAAATTCCAATACCTCGACAGCGACCGTGCTTGCGCGCTTGGCGGTTCCTATGGCGGATACATGATCAATTGGATCGCGGGGGTATGGAACCAACCCTGGAAATGCCTGGTCGATCACGACGGCACATTCGATGCTCGGGGCATGAGCTATGCGACCGAAGAGTTATGGTTCGACGAATGGGAACAAGGCGGACCGTTCTACGCCAGGGGGGACGTTTCGGAGAAATTCAATCCTTTCAACCACGTCACGGCCTGGTCTAAGCCGATGATGGTGATCCATGGCGGCCGCGACTATCGCATTCCGCTGGAACAGGCGCTTGGCGCCTTCACCGCCCTGCAGCGCCGCGGAATAGAGAGCAAATTTCTCTATTTCCCGGATGAGGACCATTGGGTCCTCAAACCGCAAAACTCGGCGCAGTGGTACGCGGAAGTGCTGAGCTGGATGGCTCGCTGGACGAAAAAAGACAAATAGACAAAGGACGACGCGCTCTCGCTGCGTTCCCTTGTACGTTCAGAACAAAGGCAGAGCCGGTTCCCGGTTCTTGGCGATTGCAACGCCTTCAACTTCAATAAGCCACGCCGGCCGACAGACGGCACCCAAAACGATTATGATCGGAAGTGAGGGAAACCGCTCGCGCAGATAGGCATCTATGCGCGCGTGATCGGCCAAGTCCCGCAAATACACAATGAGATACATCATGTCGGCCAACGACGCGGCGCCGGACTTCAGCAAGGCATCGACATTCTCAAGTGTACGTTCGAGCTGGCGCATGACATTTCCCGGATGCACGACTTCGCCGGCTTTATCGATGCTGGCGGTTCCCGAGATGAAACAATGAGCGCGATCGGCATAAGCGATCCGCGTGCCCCGTTCGAAGGTCACGTTGTAATTCTTTGTGGGGCAGAGCCGGTCGAAGTCGTTGAGATACGACATTTGACCGGGAACAAGGTCGAGATGGGAATATGCATCCATCGCAACGAGATCGGATTGATGGGCACATGCGCCCTCGATGCCCGTGCTGGCAATGTAGTGCGTGGCGCCGGTCAATCCTTGTTCTTCAAACAGAGCGCTGCGGCTGTCAACCATGCCTTTATAGAAAACATCGACCCCGTTCACGTAGATCCATGTCCGCACGCAATGATCGCGAAGCGTCGCGCCTTGCGCCGAAAGCGCGCCGATCAGATTGCCGAACACGTCCTCCGTCTGTGCCGCCGCCGATGTCGGAGCTTGGGTGTGGCCGGAGCAAAGCCGCGTGCTCCACAGATGGCGTTGCCCGCTTCGTTCGACCAGAAGGTGGTTGGGGGAAATGCGGCGTTTCAGAATCGGAGCGGGGGCATCGACGTGATAGGCGAGCAATCCGATCTTTGAACCGGGTAATGGAGCTTGTTGCACGACCGAGACCGCGGTTGTGGCGTCAACCAGCTCACTCGCGCCGACATAAGCAGCCTGATTCAGGATGTCGCTCAGAAATATCCGCCGGAAAACTGCCGTCGCCGGATCGAGGCCAAGGTGCTTCAGCGCTTCACGATAGCGCTGCTCAACAAAGCCGACTTGTTCTTTGAAGTCCAATCCTTGCGGCGCTTGGATCGACAAATAGTGTTCGACGGCGCCATCCGCGCTGCGAAAATTTTTGCTCGCAACGTCATCGGAGTGTAGCGTCATCCAGGCGCTCTCTGAATTGTCCGGCAATCGGCCTCCCTCTTCTGCGATAAGCGCCAAGTCAACAGATGTGTCCACCCACGCTTGGCCGCCGCTCGACAGAATGAGTATGGCACTCCACATTTTGTCGCTGCGCGAGTCTTAGCGGCGCACTTCTTCGCGGCGCAACGCTTTTCTACAGGGGGAGGACAATCTACCGCGCGCTGGTATTAAGCTTTTCGATCGAGCTGGTACGCACAAATACCGAGTGGCGGCAAAACAAATACCAGGTGTCATTAATGCAGGCCTGAGCGGCGTGTTCGAATGCACGGCATGCATCGCTGCTCCAGGACTTCCGCACTCGACATAGGTTTGTCTCAGTTCTATTGAGTCCGCGTTGAAGGTTTGATCTCTTACCTTCGAGATGAAAAAAAATGGCCTCATGCTTGAATAATATGTTCGAGCCGCACGAGCCAAAGACTTTATCTTGCGCGGAAAGTTCTCCAATGCTCACGGACCGCACAGCGACCAATTTTGGGCATCGGCGGGAACGCTCCAGCGAAGCGGTGACGACGCCGGCGATTAAACGCGTCACTTCAACTGATACTCAGTCGCAACTCAAGAACGAAAAACCGATCCTGCGTTCCGAGTTTGTGGAGGCATTGAACCCTCTGCTCATCCCCGCGCTCCGGGACGCCGTTTGTCAGGGTTTACCGCTTGATGCCCAGACCGCCGGGCGTGTCGTCGATCTGAAGCCGCTGCGGGCGATCGCAGGAATTGTCGCATTGAACTTATCCGGGATGCCGATCACCAGCCTTCAGGACGTCTGCCATTTGAGCCGCGTCAGAGCCCTCAACCTCAGCGGAACAAAGATATCGAACGTTGCAATGTTGGCCGGCTTTGGCGAGCTGGAAGAGTTGGATATCTCTTATACCGATGTAAGCGATCTCAATTCGCTCGCACTGCTTTGCAAATTGCGTGTCGTGTATGCCGACTATACACCAGTCAGCGACGTCACGGGCTTGCTTCGGTCACCGTCGCTCAAAGAGCTCTACATTCGACGCACGAAGGTTGACACCGCGAAACTAAAACCGCTTCGCGATGACATGCTGGTGTTTGTCGACTAGCAGGCGACGCTTTGCGTCTCTCTAATTAGCGACAACGTGGGCCGCGCGCAGCTCGTTCTTTGCCGCGTCGAATTCTTCCTGGAAGCCGAAGGTTGTCATTAGCTCCGCAGAGACCACCGTGCCAAGCACTTCGCCCGCAACGATGTCGCGTCGATAATGCATCCCGCACACAAGGCGGTTCTCGGCATACTCTGAAGCACGTGCCATAATCGCCTGCGCCTTTTCAGGCGCCAGCTTTGCAAGTATGACAGCCATGGCGTAGCCCATTGTCGCGTGCCCGCTGGGATAGGAGCTTTGCGGCGGATCGTCCTGGGCGCAGCTCTTCAGCGACGGATCGATAATCCACGGCCGGTTGCGTTTAAAATAATCCTTTGCGAGTTTCGCCGCGGTTTTTTCTTCCGCCTTGACATCCGCAAACAGCGCTGCGGTTTTCGGGAGGACCTTGAGATCGAAACCCGGGCCCATCACTTGCGAGAACGCGGTGATGTCTTCATCGTGATCGTCAGCTAGAGCGCGGGCAAACTGATCTGCGGTTCGCGCCTTCTCAATACGGTGCAGCTCATCCATCTCCGCCTTGGCCGAAGGCGAACCGTCGGCAGGCGGCGGCGGTAGAAGTTCTGCCGGGTTGTAATAGGCGGTCGAAAGAAACACGGGACTGGCGCCGGCGGGCAACGCAACCGTGCAGGTTATGGTCAATACGGAAGCAACAAAGGTCAGGGGCGTAAACTTCATGAAATCCCTCCGATTGGCGGGCTGATCGAAAAAGCGACGGCGCCCATTCCCGGGGCGCCGCCGCTCCTGGCCCTTAGAAGTGGGCCTTGATCGTAAACTCGTAAGTCCGCGCCGGCTGGAAATAATATTGGTCAAGGCTGCTCGGCCTGTCGACCAAATCGACCGCGGAGGAGGCTCCCGGTGTCGGACCGTCATTGATCGTCATGCCAACGACATTTCGGCTGTTCAGCATGTTGTAGACGCCTCCGCCGACCTCCCAATCCGCGCCGGCAATCAACCGGCCCAGATCGTAGCTGCCCGTGATGTCCATATTGTTGAAGGCGGGGAGCTTGTAGAAACTTCCATCGGCAACGCGCTTCGCGGCGGTGTCTTCGTATTGTTGACCCGTAACCTTGTCGATTAACGACAGTTTGAAGCCGTTTGACTTGTAGACGAGGCCCCCTGCGGCGGTCCAATACGGTGCCTGCTTGTCCTGGAACTGCGGCCCGGCGTTGTGTTCTGCGTCGGCGTGCACCTTGGCCGAATTCAGCGAACCGTTGGCAAAGGTCACGAGACCGTCGAGCATACCGTCGAAGGTATATGTCGCTTCGCCTTCGATGCCTTTGTAGAACACTGTGCCCGCATTGAAGTCGCAGGTATCGGAAGCCGGCCCGGGCGGCACCAAGTTGTTGCACTTATCCTGTTCGATCGTATTGTCGCTCTTGATGTAGTAGACGTCGGCGTCCACCGAGAAATTGTCACCGTAATAGACGGTGCCGAACTGATAGTTCGTGGTGGTTTCGGGTTTGGGGAAGCTGATGATCGGCGTGTTCACTTCGAACGCCGAAATGTCGGGAACATAGATGCCGTTGGCATATTGCGCATAGACGCTCCAGTTCGGCTCGAGCTTGTAGTTGACCGTCGCGAACGGCAGCGTCCGGGTTGTCGTGAAGTTGTCGGCGTTGGGCGGTGTGGTGGCACCGTAGATCGTCGGCGGCTTGCCCTTAACGAGTGAGTCGGGGGTGATGGTGTGTTGCCACCACACATACTTCACGCCGGGGGTGATCGTCAGGTCCGGAATCGGATGGATTTCCAGTTCGAGGAACGGTTCGTATTGGCTCCAACCGGTGTGTTCGTGATATCCCACACCGGGAACACCGTTGAATACGGTGCCGCTCTTCGTGCTCGAATCCGCGTAAATGCCGCTCTTCTCGACGCCGAATGCGTCACAACCGTTGCACAAGGTCACGTCGAAATAATAGCGCGCCCGCTGTGTCGCCGCCCATTCCGACCACAGGCCGGTACGCAGCTGCCCTGTGACAGAACCAAAATCGAAATCGAAATTCGCCCGCAAAATGTTGCCCCAGACGCGATAGGCGTTGAGCTTCGTGTAGCCGGGAATGTCGTTCGGGTGGCTCACGCCCCCCACCTTTGTGCCGGGCGACTGGAACGTGCCGGCGATGATATTGGCCATCGTCTGCGTAATGTTGGTGGTCGTCACGGTCTGGTTCACATAGGCGTATGTATAGGCCTGATCGTCGAAGTGTATCGCGTTGGATATGTCACCGCGCAGACGGATATAGTCCATGTCCGTCTGTTTTTGCTCGGGGTTATAGGCGGCATAGGTTGGCAGATTGGGATTGGTATTCTGCAGCGCAAACTGCTTGCCGTAGGTGACAACCTGCGCAGCCGTGGCACCATTGTTGTCGTTGACGATCTGGCCAAGCCAGTTGCGATTCGCGAAGAAGGTCAGCGTCCAGTTCGGTGCAATATCGGTTTCCACCTTCACCAGCTCGTTGTTGTGCTGCGTGCTCTGATGGGTCAGATAACCGCCCGAACCCGTATCCTGAAAATTCACCAGAACTCTGGTGTTAAGGCCGTCGACCGTGAAGTTCCCGGTCTGGAAATTCATGTTGGCGTTAAAGGTATCCCAGCTGCCGTAGGTGGCCGCCAATTTGGCTTGCTTGTCGTCCGTCAACGCCTCCGAGAACAGATTGATCGTACCGCCGAAGGTTGACGCACCAAGCGTTCCGGCATTGCCCGGTCCGCGGTCGACGTCGACCGAACCGATGGCCGAGGCTGGGAAGTAGGATTTGGAATGGTGGGTCGGACCGTTGGTGTCGCCGAAAGGAATACCGTCATAGGAGATTCCGAAATTGCCGTCCGGTATGCCGCGTAAGGTGTTCTTCACGTTACCGTCGGAGAGGCCGGGGCCGTTAATGCTGAGTCCTGTCAGCGAGGGGACGATCGCAAGCAGTGTCACGTAGTCCGATGTCTGCGCGACCGAGTCCTCAATATAGGATTTGTTGATGATGGTCTGAGGTTGCGTCGTGCTCAACGAAGCCTTGGCGGGCGCGACGTCAGGATTGAATTTCGTGCCCGTCACGACAACGGTTTCCATCGGTTCATTATCGGCCGCGATGGCGCTTTGCCCAGCCATAACAGCGGTCAGCACAAGCGTCGAACTCGTGCCGATCCAGTAGAGTTTTGTGCGCTTGCTTGAAGACATCAGCCAATACCCCTCTTGCGAGGGCGAACACCCTCGATGTTTCGTTTGCGTTTTTGGGGGAACCCCACCGAGCAACGTTCTACACACGCAAAAGCTGCGGCCAGTTTCGGCGTTAGCAGGAGCAAAATTTCCCCATCAACGGCAGAGGTCTTGTCATGCTGGAATTACACTAATTTAAAAAAATCATGACAGTTTTTCGAATGATCTTACGATAGGAAAACCATTGATCGTTTTGTCACGCATAGCGCATGCAATATTGGCAACCGCTGCCCACAACGTGTGCAGTTCCGGAGATTGCAGAAGTTGCGAGACGGCGAGAAGTCAGATCTGACGGTCAGAATATCTTGCATGGCACGCCGCGGGCCAATTCTTGGAGGCTGCCCCCCTTGCAGTAGAAGGCTCGGCCCGAATTTCTAATTGTTCGCCGCCAGTTCCGTGCCGGCGACCGGTAGCCCGCCGGTTGCCCCGGGCCTCTCGCCTGGCCCACTCTAGTGTCCCGCTTCCGAAACTCGTTGTATCGAATATCGACCTCATTCGAATTTCGGAAGCGAGAGGACACTAGTTAACCTATTGATGCTAGTGTCGTTTTGGTTTCGAAGTTCGCGAAAGATGCTGATATGGGCGGTATCGCGAACTTCGAAACTTCGACACGAGGCCCATGACTGATTTGCCCGCTAAAATGCCCGCAATTCCGGCACTTGTTCCGGCGGGCCCGCGCGCGATGCTGTGCGACACAGCCGGCACATGCCGCCTCGCGAGCCTCGAAGAGGCCCGCGCGATATTCCGCTCGGGCGAAGCGCTGGTGGCACATGCCGTATTCGTCGGCGGGCGGCTCAAAGTGGCCCCAGCCAAACCGCTCTATGACGTGTTAGAGTTGTTCGCATTCGTCCGTCCGGCACAGGCTTGCGTGCCCAGTGCGCAGGGACTGGCGCGCGCGCTCGGCATCGCAAGCTCCACCACACCCGAAGACGCCGCGCGAACATTGCACGATGCGGCAGCGGCACTGCTTTTCGAGATTTCGGCCGGCCCGGAAGCCGCCAAAGCGGGCTTTCGCCCGCTGTTACAAACGCTCGCAACCGCGGGATGGCGCTGGGCCAAACCCATCCTGCAAAGCATCGGCGAAGGCGAACGCACGGCCTCGCCGGTCGCCGGGTTCGACGTTTGGCGCGCCCTGCCGGTTTGGGAAGACGAGGCCCCGCCTGCGGCAGCAGCATCACTGCCGGTCTCTTTGGACGAAGCAGCAAAACGCCTGGCGCAGCTTGTAGGAACCGCGGGCGAAGCGCGGCCCGAACAGCGCGCCTATACCGATGCGGCGAGTTACGCATTCACGCCGCGCGAGCGTGTCGGCGCCCCGAAAATCGCTTTGGTCGAAGCCGGTACGGGCATCGGCAAGACGCTTGGCTATCTCGCTCCTGCGAGCGTGTGGTCGGAGAAGAATGGTCCGGGACTTTGGATTTCCACCTACACGCGCAATCTCCAGCGCCAGATCGTGCAGGAGATTGCACGGCTTTATCCCGATCCCAAAGAACGCGAAGAGAAAACCGTCGTCCGAAAAGGGCGGGAGAATTATCTCTGTCTGCTGAATTTCGAAGATGCCGTCAAACGCACGGCATTGGCACCCGGCCAACGCACAGTGGCGCTGGCACTCATTGCTCGTTGGATCGCGGCCACGGCGGATGGCGACACTTCAGGTGTGGGCTTCCCCGCCTTCCTGACGACAAGCCTGCCACTGCGCGAGATCACCGATCGGCGCGGCGAATGCATCTATGCGGCGTGTCCGCATTATCGCACATGTTTTATCGAGCGCGTCGTGCGGCGGGCACGCAACACGCCGATCGTTATTGCCAATCACGCGTTGGTGATCGCGCAAGCGGCGCAAGATTGGCAGAGCATCGACGAAACGACCGACACGCCCGCCGAGCGGCGCGTACGCTATGTCTTCGACGAAGGCCATCATTTGTTCGACGCTGCCGATAGTGGGTTTTCTGCGAGTATTTCAGGCGCGGAAATGGCGGAGCTGCGGCGCTGGATATGCGGCGCGGAGGGCCGAGCGCGAAGCCGTATGCGCGGCCTCGAGGAACGGCTGAAGGATTTGGTGGAAACCCACGAAGACGCGCGCCGCTTGCTCGATGACGCGGTGCTGGCGGCCGGCGCGTTGGCGGGCGACGGCGCATTGTCTCGCCTGAGCAGCCCGCGCGGAGCGGGCGAAGTTTTCCTCGCTGCGGCTTATGGCCATGTGCGCGCCCGCAGCGACGATCATGACGGGTTCTATTCGCTGGAAGCCGATACCCAGCCAGCCAGCGAGCAGATCATTGATGCCGCCAAACATTTGAGCATCGCTATAAAGCGATTGACCGCGCCGTTGATGGGCTTGGCGAAGTGTCTGCGCAAGCAGTTGAACGACAAGGCGGCTGAACTGGAACCCTATCAGCGGGCGCGGATCGAAGCGGCGGCGCGCGGTTTGGAGCGGCGCGGGCGCACTCTGCTCCCGGCGTGGATGTCAATGCTGGAGGCGTTGGAAACCGGCGAGATACCAGACGAGTTTGCCGATTGGTTCGAGATCGTCCGCGAAGACGGGCGTGATATCGATGTCGGCCTCGAGCGTCACTGGATCGATCCCACCATACCGCTGGCGAGCGAAGTGCTCGCGCATGCCCATGGCGCACTCATCACCTCTGCCACGTTGCGCGACGCTTCCGATGGCGAAAGCGACTGGGAAAGCGCCGAAGTGCGAACCGGCGCGCTGCATTTGCCGGAGCCGCCCAAGCGCGCCAGTTTCGGTTCGCCGTTTTCCTATGCCGAGCAAGCGCGTGTATTCGTGGTGAAAGATGTCGTGCGGCGCGACGCGGACGCGCTCGCGGCGGCTTATCGCGAACTTTTTCTGGCTGCTGGCGGCGGTGCCCTTGGCCTGTTCACATCGGTGCGCACCTTACGCGCTATCGAAAGCCGTCTCGCTGCCCCGCTATCTGAGGCGGGCCTCACGCTTTATGCCCAACATGTCGACAGGCTTGACACCGGCGCGCTGGTAGATTTGTTCCGCAGCGAGGAAAATTCTTGCCTGCTCGGCACCGATGCTTTGCGCGATGGTGTGGACGTCCCGGGCCGCTCCTTGCGGCTGGTCGTTTTCGACAAGGTGCCTTGGCCCAAGCCGACCGTCCTGCACAAAGCCCGCCGGGCGCGATTTGGAAAAGGCTACGATGACTTGTTGACCCGATTGCGCCTCAAACAGGCCTTTGGACGGCTGATCCGGGGCGCCGGCGACAAAGGCTGTTTCGTCATCCTCGAGGGTGCCACGCCATCGCGCCTTCTCCGCGCGTTTCCGGCCGAAGCCCCCGTGCTGCGCTGCGGGCTGGCGGAGGCGGTGCGCGAAATCCGTGGGTTTCTTGCAGAGTCCAAGTGACCTCGGGGCCCGGTACACTTAATATAAGTCCCATGATCCAGGCAGAAGAATCCCTGTTCGGCAGCGACGAGGCGGGCGATGGCGAACATTACGGGCGCCATTCGACCGGCATTCTGCCGGGCCATGTGCTGAAGCGGCTGATTTGCTCGCGACGCGAAGTCCTTGCCACCGAGGATATCGACGACAAGCAAATCCAACCGGCGAGCTTGGATCTGAGGCTGGGCGCGGTGGCGTGGCGCGTGCGCGCGAGTTTTCTTCCCGGACCGAATGCAACGGTGGAAGAGAAACTGTCCAAAGTCTTCATGCACGAGATCGATCTGACCAACGGCGCGGTTCTTGAAACCGGTTGCGTCTATATCGTGCCGTTGCTCGAGCATGTCGAATTTTCATGGCGCGTCTCGGGCATCGCCAATCCCAAAAGTTCCACCGGACGTATCGACGTCTTCACCCGCTTGATTACCGACCGCGGTCAAGCTTTCGACCGTATCGAACCCCAATATCACGGCCCGCTTTATGCCGAGATTTCTCCGCGCACCTTCCCGGTACTGGTACGCAAAGGCTCACGTCTCAATCAATTGCGCGTGCGCCGAGGTTCGCCGCAATTCACCGACACGCAGCTGAAACGGTTGCATGCAGAGTCGCCGCTGGTGGACGGCGAAGCCGACATCGACAATGGCTTGGCGCTCAGCATCGATTTGCGCGGCCACCACAACGGCCCTATCGGCTGGCGGGCAAAACGCCACACCGGCTTGATCGACGTCGACCGGGTGGACGCCCTGCCGGCGCATGCCTTTTGGGAAGCGATCGAAGAGGTCCCTACCGGTCATTTGGTTCTCGATCCGGACGAATTCTACATTTTGGTCTCGCGCGAAGCGGTGTCGATTCCGCCCGATTACGCCGCAGAGATGGTTCCCTTCAATCCGTTGGTTGGCGAATTCCGAGTTCATTACGCCGGCTTTTTCGATCCCGGATTCGGCTTTGAGGCCGGAAAACCGCCCAGTGCCCATGCCGTGCTGGAAGTACGCTCGCGCGAAGTGCCGTTCATCCTGGAACATGGCCAAATTATCGGCCGGTTGATCTTCGAGCGGCTGACAGATCCGCCGCCGGAAATCTATGGCACGGCGCTCGGCTCCAACTATCAGCGCCAAGGTTTGAAGCTTTCAAAACACTTCAAGACGCCCTGACGCGGTAACCATGTTAAATTGTTGCACTAAATCCACACAGCCACGGAAATAGTAGGGACATCTGGCTGCCCCCGTTGCGTCAACGTCCCAACTTTGGACTACTTCGCGCCGCCGCGGAACGAAGGCTCAGGGGGTCGCTGTTCCGGGGAAAAGAAGGTCCACAATGAAGGGGGCAGCATGAGGCGGTTACGGCGCGCAATCGCGCCGGCCGCCTCATGATCTTTAAGGCCTCAGATATGGATCTGCGCACACCACGCCTCATCTTGCGCCCAATCGCGGTCAGTGATGCTGGCGCGTTGTTTGTTGCGCGCGGCGATCCTGTGGTCATGCGCTTTTGGGACTGGCCGACACAACAAAGCGTGGCCGATGTGGAAGACGTATTGCGCCGCTATGCGCCCGATCCTTCCGACGAAAGTATGCTGTGGTGGGCCGTCGCGCTTGCTCCTGACGGTCCTGCCATCGGCGAATGCGATCTCAACACAATCGACCGTCAGCATCGCCGCGCGGAGGTAGGATATTTGTTCGCACGCGCCTATTGGGGGCAGGGCTACGCTGCGGAAGCGACTCGGGCAGTCATCGCCTACGCCTTCGGCGCGCTTGGACTTGAACGTCTGACGGCACGTATTCACAAAGGCAATTCTGCGTCGGTAAAACTCATCGAGCGGTTGAACTTTCGTCACGAAGGAACCATGCGCGGCTACATCCTGCGCGATGGAGAGCGGCGTGACTGTCTGGTTTACGGACGCCTCAAGGAATAGACACGCTTCGCGGTAAGATCCAGGGAACGACATGCCGGATATACATCTTTTCGCATTGTTCATGGCGGGTGCGCTGGCGCTGAATGTAACGCCCGGTCCCGATATGACCTTTGTGCTGGCCCAAGCAGCCCATCGCGGCACGCGCGCGGGGCTGGCCGCCGCGTTCGGTATCGGCGCCGGCACACTCTTCCACATGACCTTGGCCGCCTTCGGGCTCGCAACGTTGTTCGCAGCCTGGCCACTAGCCTTCGACATCGTGCGCTATGCAGGCGCGGCCTATCTGGTTTGGATCGCAGTCGGATTGCTCAGCCATCCGCCGCATTTGAGAGCGACCGACGCGGAACAGCCAATTCATACGCCGTTTCGGCAAGGCCTGGTGACCAATCTGTTCAATCCGAAAGTGGCTATCTTCTTCATAGCATTCCTGCCGCAATTCGTGATGCGCGGCGCCGGACCTGCTTGGATGCAAATTCTTGTGCTGGGAATTGCCTTCGACATATCCGGCACGTTCGTCAATTCGATGGTCGCACTGGGTGGCGGCAAATTGGCGCGGCGGTTGCGCGCAAATCCGGCGATCGGAAGATTCCTCGGATGGATTTCCGCGAGTGTGATGCTGGGCCTTGCTTTGCGCTTGGCATGGCCGGAGCGGCGTTAGGTCGGCAAACCATGGCCCCCATACGGCGGCCACGACCGACGTATTACAGCCTAAGCCTGTGTGAGAGAAGCGCTCCGCTGAGCCCGCGTCTAATGCGTACTGGCTGCGGATAAATAGATATTTCTTTCGCCATACGCGATGTAGAGATGCAGCTGACGCAGGATGCCCATGCCGATGATCATGTCCGGTCCGTGGGGACCCATGCCGGCTTCGCGATCCGGAACAAGTACGATATCCGGATTGCTGACCATTACATCGGCGAAAGAAAGCTGCTTGAACGGATAATGACGGGCATTCTTGGTGCCATTAGGACCCGGAACATGCTTCAGCTCGGGCGCGTCGTCGCGCAAATCGAATAGATATTCGGCGGTTTCGAGGCTCATCGCCGAACTATATGCACCGGTATCGACCAGCGCTTTCACATCGTGACCGTCGAGCTGAACGTGAATGAAGATGTGGTAGTTTTTGTCCTTGGTGAAAGAAATCTTCTCAACTGGCTCATGCGTCCAATACACGACCTTGCCGTCACAATGATCCCTGGAGAAAAGGCTGAGCTTGGCTTTCGCGAAATCGAAATCGAGATCAAAATTGGCCAGAAAATCCGCTCCCAGTATTCCATCGACATCAGACGGGAATATTCCGTCGGGCAGCAAGGGATAGGTGAAGGATGGCGCCTTCATCGTGCCCAATGTGAAACCTGCAAATGTCGCATAATGTCTTATGACAATGCCGCCGAACACGATTACGCGGAAATCTGGGGCGATTTCCGTGCGTAGACCAACCGCCTTGGCCTTGCTCTCGGATATCATCGTGAATGGAGAACCCGTATCGACCAGCATCGTCAGAGGCTGATCGTTGATCGAGGCCGGCACCGTCACATGCGTGATCAGGGACCCCATATCGAGCGAGGTCACTCTTAGCAAGTGGCATTTCTCATCCGCCAGCGCCGGTCCGCTGAGAAGGCTCAACGCGAGCACAACAAAGGTCAATTTTCGCATGCCTCTCCCCATCCCAGCCGGTGATCACGGCACTCTCTTGAGATCCTCGCGCGCCGCGGCATATTCGACAAAGTTATGCGGACACTCGTTCTCCGCTTGCTGCAACAGCGCTTTGGCGGAAGGGTCTTTGCCGGCAAGGCGCCACTCCGCGATGTAGAAATCGGCTTCGCATTTTTGGTTGGTCGGCACGTCGCCGTCGCCGCGGGCGGCTTTGCGATAGACATCGTCGGCCGTTTTTTTGCCGCGGATATAATCCAACAACGGCGCCGGCCAATCGTCCAAATCGAGATCGGAGACTTTTTGTGCAAAACCAGCGGCATCGAAGCTGCCCACGCGGCCGGAGGAAATCGCGAACCACAGCAGGTAGTTGCCGTTCTTCGGCGCAAGTTTGGAAGCCTGCAAATAATCGTCTGCGGCGAGCGCGAACTCTCCGTGATACCAATGAAATTCGCCGCGTAATCTGTAAAACGGTGCCGTCGGAGATATCGCGATCGCAGCAGTCAAATCGGCGAGCACTGCATCGGGCTTGTTCAGGCAGCGATTGGCATTTGCCCGCAGAATATACGCTTCCAGGTATTTCGGCCGCATTTTGAGCGCCGCATCTAAATCGGCCATCGCCGAAGCGCATTGCAGCTTGCGCATATAGGCTTGTGCCCGACCGAAATAGGCGTTTGGAACATAAGACGGCGCCAGATCGCCCGCATTCAGGGCGCTCGTGAAGGCGGAAATCGCAACGTCGATATTGGAAGCGCGCATCGCTTCCACGCCGCGGAAATAATCGTCATAGCTGGCCGCATAGGCCAGACCGAACGCAAAAGCCAACGCGACGAAAGAATAGCGAACCACGACCACTCCCCCACAGGTTGAAAATCATAAGGGCGCAATTGGCCGTTGGCAACTGGCCGAGCCGAAATCAGGCTGCGGCGACCGCGCGCGGATTGTAGTAAAGGATCGGCGCCAACCAGCGTTCCGCTTCCGCAAGAGCCCAGCATTTGCGGCGGGCATAATCTTCAACCTGATCTTTTTCGATTTTGCCGACGCCGAAATAGCGGCTTTCGGGATGCGAGAAGTAAAATCCCGATACCGAGGAGCCCGGCCACATTGCGAAGCTCTCGGTGAGCTTTACACCAACTCGTGCTTCTGCATCGAGCAGTTTGAACAGCGTGCCTTTTTCAGTGTGCTCGGGTTGCGCGGGATAGCCCGGCGCGGGGCGGATGCCGCGATAGGTTTCCGCAACGAGTTGTTCATTGGTCAAATTCTCATCCGGCGCATAAGCCCAGAACTCGCGGCGCACACGCTCGTGCAGACGCTCGGCGAAGGCTTCCGCCAAACGGTCGGCCAAGGCGCGCAACAGGATCGCCGAGTAATCGTCCTTGTCGGCCTCGAAGCGCTTGATGTGCTCCTCTTCACCGTGACCAGCGGTGACCACAAAAGCGCCGATGTAATCGGGCACGCCGGAAGGCGCGATGAAATCGGCCAGCGCCAGATTCGGTTTGGCGCTGTCGCGCGACATTTGCTGGCGCAGCGTGTGCAACGTGGCGATTGGCAATTTACGCTCCTGATCGCCGAACACGACGACGTCGTCCTCGCCTTGCACGTTGGCAGGAAAAAATCCGAACGCGGCGCGTGCGTTGAGCCATTTCTCGTCGACGATTTTCGCCAGCATTTTTTGCGCATCGGCGAGAAGATTGCGCGCGGCACTGCCATATTTGTCGTCTTTGAGGATGGAGGGATATTTGCCCACCAGTTCCCAAGTCTGGAAGAACGGCGTCCAATCGATATAGCGCGCCAATTCGGCTAGATCGTAGTTTTCGTAACTGCGCACGCCCATGAAGGTCGGCGTGGGCGGCGTGTATTTCGACCAATCGATTTTCAGCTTGTTGGCGCGCGCTTCTGCCAGAGACAGACGGCGCCCGGGCGCGCGCTGCGCCGCATGATTGCGTGCAACTTCCTCGTATTCCTTGCGGATATTCGCGACAAAATCGGCGTTCGCAGTCTTGCTCAGCAAATTCGACGCCACGCCCACCGCGCGTGAGGCGTCGGTGACATAGACCGTCTGGCCGCGGCGATAATTCGGATCGATCTTCACCGCCGTATGCACGCGGCTGGTCGTGGCGCCGCCGATCAACAACGGAATATCGAAGCCCTGCCGCTCCATTTCCGACGCGACGTGACACATTTCGTCGAGTGAGGGCGTGATGAGACCGGATAGTCCAATGATGTTTGCGCCTTTTTCGCGCGCCACATCGAGGATCCTCTGTGCCGGCGTCATGACGCCGAGATCGATCACTTCGTAACCGTTGCATTGCAGCACGACGCCGACGATGTTTTTGCCAATATCGTGCACATCGCCTTTCACCGTCGCCATGACGATGCGGCCGGCGGGCTCTTTCATCTGGTTCTTGGCCTGCTCGGCTTCCATATAAGGAAGCAAATAAGCGACGGCCTTTTTCATTACGCGCGCGGATTTCACGACTTGCGGCAGGAACATCTTGCCCGATCCGAACAGATCGCCGACCACATTCATGCCGGCCATCAGCGGCCCTTCGATGACGTCCAGCGGACGCACCGCTTGCGCCCGCGCTTCTTCGGTGTCCTCGACCACGAAACTGTCTATGCCATGCACTAGCGCATGCGTGATGCGTTCTTGCACCGACAAAGACCGCCAAGCGGCGTTTTCCACTTCGGCGACCGCACCACCGCCCTTGTACTGACTGGCGAGATCGAGCAGGCGTTCGGTGGCGTCGGCGCGACGGTTGAACAGCACGTCCTCGATGCCTTCGCGCAGTGGTGTCGGAATGTCCTGATAGACGGTAAGCTGACCGGCATTGACGATGCCCATGTCCATTCCGGCCTTGATGGCGTGGAACAGAAAAACGGAATGCATCGCTTCGCGCACCGCATCGTTGCCGCGGAACGAAAAGGAAAAGTTGGAGACGCCGCCGGAAACATGGACGTGCGGCAATTCCTCGCGGATGCGCGCCGCCGCATCGATGAAAGCGACGCCATATTCCGCGTGCTCTTCTAGCCCGGTTGCCACCGCGAAGATATTGGGATCGAAGATAATGTCTTCCGGCGGAAATCCGACCTGGTTCACGAGGATATCGTAGGCACGTTTGCAGATGTCGAATTTGCGCCCGCGCGTGTCGGCCTGACCCTGTTCGTCGAACGCCATCACCACGGCGGCGGCGCCGAAACGGCGCACTTCCTTGGCGCGCGCGACAAACGCCTCTTCGCCTTCCTTTAGCGAGATCGAATTGACGATGCATTTGCCCTGGACGCATTTGAGGCCCGACTCGATCACGCTCCATTTGGAGCTGTCGATCATCACGGGCACGCGCGAAATATCGGGTTCGCCGGCGACCAGATTGAGGAAGCGGCGCATCGCCGCCTCGGAATCGATCAAGCCCTCGTCCATATTGACGTCGATGATCTGCGCGCCGTTTTCCACCTGGCCGCGCGCAACCGCGAGAGCGCCCTCGTAATCGTCCGCCGCAATCAATTTGCGGAATTTTGCCGAGCCGGTGATATTGGTGCGCTCACCGATATTCACAAAATTCATTTCCGTCGTGAGCGTAAAGGGTTCGAGCCCCGAAAGGCGCAGATAGCGCGGCTTCTCGGGAATGGCACGCGGAGGCACGCCTTTGACCGCTTCGGCGAAGGCCTTGATATGTTCGGGCGTCGTGCCGCAACAGCCGCCGACGATATTGACCAAGCCGGAACGCGCAAATTCGCCGATCTTTTCCGCCATCTGCTCGGGCGTGTCGTCATAACCGCCGAATTCGTTCGGCAATCCGGCATTGGGGTGGGCGCTGACCAGCGTGTCGGCAACATTGGAAAGCTCCGCCACATATTGGCGCATTTCCTTGGCGCCGAGCGCGCAATTGAGACCGATGGCGAAAGGATTTGCGTGGTGCACCGAATGCCAAAACGCCTCCGGTACCTGGCCGGTTAGGGTGCGGCCGGAAAGATCGGTGATCGTGCCGGAAATCCAAACCGGCAACCGCTCGCCCAATTCCTCGAAGGCTTCTTCGATAGCAAAGATCGCGGCCTTGGCGTTTAACGTGTCGAAGATCGTCTCGACCATCAACAGATCCGAACCGCCTCTGATCAAACCCAGAGCCGCCTCTTTGTATGTCCGGCGCAATTCGTCGAAGGTGATATTGCGGAAAGCGGGGTCGTTGACATCCGGTGAGATGGATGCCGTGCGGTTGGTGGGGCCTAAAATTCCCGCGACGAGCTTCGGGCGATCGGAGGTGCTGCGCCCATCGCAGATCTCGCGCGCCAGCCGCGCGCCTTCCAGGTTCAGTTCGCCGACCAGATGCGCCAAACCGTAATCGGCTTGCGAGGTTTCGGTCGCCGTAAAGGTATTGGTTTCGATAATGTCGGCACCGGCCGAAAGATAGGCATTGCCGATCTCACGAATAATTTCGGGTTTGGTCAACGTCAGAAGATCGTTGTTGCCTTTGAGCTCGCTGCTGTGATTGCCGAAACGGCTGCCGCGAAAATCATCCTCGCCGAGCTTGTAGCCTTAAATCATCACGCCCCAAGAGCCATCGAGCAGCAAGATGCGCTTTTGCACCTCCTCTTTCATCCAGCGAATGCGGGCGGCACGATCGAAACTCATGACAATTCCTTTGGGGCCAATCCTAGAATGCGACACGTCGCATAGGTCAAATCGGCTTGATTGAGCGTATAAAAATGAAACCGGTCAAAACCGTGCGCGTGCAGTTCCATCACTTGTTCGGCCATGACAGACGCCGCCACGACGCGCCGGCTTTCCAAATCATTGTCCAGCCCGTCATAGAGCCGCGACAGCCAGCTGGGCACGCTGGCGCCACAGCGCGAAGCCATCCGCGCAATACCTTTGAAATTCGTCGACGGCATCAATCCGGGAACGATAGGGATCGAAATACCCCATCTGTCGGCGCGATCGCGCAGACGGGCGACGGCATCGTTGTCGAAGCAGAACTGTCCGATGGCGCGCGTAGCTCCGGCATCCACCTTGCGTTTCAGAAGGTCGAGATCGTGCTCAAAAGAGGGCGAATCCGGATGACGCTCGGGATAACAGGACACACTGACCGAGAATGCTCCGATGGATCGGATGCCGTCGATCAAGGCCGGCGTCGATGCGTAACCATCGTTGTTGGCGGCATAGGGCGCACCGGCCTCCGGCATGTCGCCGCGCAATGCCACAATATGGCGAACGCCCGCGCTCCAATAGCCGCGAATAACGTCGTCGAGCTCACCGCGCGTTGCCGCGACGCAGGTCAAATGCGCGGCTGGCTTGAGCGAAGTTTCTTCGACGATGCGCTTTACGGTGGCGTGTGTGCGGTCGCGCGTCGACCCGCCTGCGCCATAGGTAACCGAAACAAAATCGGGAGATAGCGGTTCCAGCCGCTTTACGGCGCGCCAGAGCTGGTCTTCCATCTCCGCGGTTTTTGGCGGAAAGAATTCGAACGATACGCCTATCGAGCGCACTTCGTTGACGAGGTCTTTCAAACTCATGCCGCCTCCGCCCGCGCTTTTGCGGATGCCTCAGCAAGCCAAATTTTCACGATCAGTTTTTCCTTTGATGGGACTTGAGGGGCGATGGCCTCGCCGGCCAGCGTTTGCAAATTCGCGGCCTGGAACCAGCCTTGTACTTCTTTATCGGAAAACCCCAGGCGGCGATGGGCGAAGTCTTCACGGAGAAATTCCAGCTCGTGAGGAGCAAAGTCGGCAATCAGGAGACGCCCGCCAGCACGCAACACACGGGACGCCTCCAAGACGGCCGCGCCGGGATCGTCGAGATAATGCAAAACTTGATGGATAATCACGGCGTCGAAACCCGTCAGCGTGCCGCCAGCCGGAAATGGCAGACGGTAGGTATCGCCAAGCCGGACCTGACAATGGGCCAAATTTGCGCGCATCAGCCGGTCCCGTGCGATCGCCAACATTTCAGGACTGACATCGACGCCGACACCGCGTTTCACATGCGGGGCCAGAAGTTCGAGCATACGGCCGGTTCCCGTCCCCGCGTCCAAGAGATGTTCGATAGGTGTCGCCGCCAAATGGCGGATGATGGCGTTTTCGACGTCCTTTTCGGGTGCGTGGAGTGCGCGGATGCGACCCCATTCCGAGGCGTTGGCTTTGAAATAGGCAGCCGCCTCGGCAGCCCGCGCTTCGCGCACCGCAATCAACCGAGTCAGATCGGTTTGGTGGGGGCCCGCCGCAAGCTGGGAAAGAATGGCGCCTAATGCCGCACCCTTCCCTTCATCGGTGGCGCGATAGAAGACCCAGCTTCCTTCTTTGAACCGCTCGATCAGACCGGCACCGCATAACAGTTTGAGATGGCGGGACACGCGCGGCTGGCTCTGGCCCACGATCACGATAAGCTCACTGACCGTCAATTCGGCCTGGCGCAACAATAGGAGGAGGCGCAAGCGCGTAGGGTCGCCGGCGGCGCGCAACATGACGACAAGCTGCTCCATGGCCTTTTCTCCTTCCCAGATACATATAAACATATCTTTATATGACTTAGCAAACCTTCAAGATGACGGCGACCCGTAAAGGAGTTAAGAAGGGGGACAGGGGAATGCCTCATTTTTGGACGTTGCTTGGAAGCAACTGGGGCATAGGGGGACATGCGCAACTTCTTGAAATTTGCGGCAATTTTCGCCGCTTTGGGCCTATCGGCTTGCGCCTCTGCGCAAAGCGGAGCCGACGGGAATCTCGACAACGACCCCAACGAGGCGATGAACCGAAAGATATTCGACTTTGATCAGAAATTGGACAGCTGGACCCTAAAACCGACAGCAGTGGCCTATTCCAAATATGTTCCCGATCCAATCCGTGAGGGGGCACATAACCTATTGACGAACCTGGATCTTCCAAAAACCTTTGCCAATGATCTGCTGCAGGCCGAACCGCGACGCGCCGGTCAAACAGTCGCCCGCTTCACGATCAATTCGACTTTGGGAGTCGGGGGTTTGTTCGATGTGGCGTCCGGTTTTGGCGTGCCAGCGCATACGGAGGATTTCGGCCAAACGCTAGCGGTTTGGGGCGTCGGAGAGGGGAACTATTTGGTCTTACCCCTGTTCGGTCCAGATCCGCCGCGCGATCTTTTAGGCCAAGGCGTGGATATCCTGTTTGATCCCACTGTCTACATTCATATGAGGCAACATCTGTGGTGGGTGATGGGCCGCGAATACGCCACGTTTGTGGATGTTCGCGCGCGCAACTTGGAAACGCTCGATGATATCGAGCGCAATTCGCTGGATTATTATGCCACGACCCGCAGCCTCTACCGGCAGTACCGGGCCAGCGAAATCCGCAATGGCGCGGAAGCGCCGCCAGCGCCATAAGATTTCTTCGGTGCCGCCACGAACTTGCCACAGGGCGAGCCGACCATTACCTGTGGAGCGGTAGGAATCGGGGTTTTCAGCCAATGCGCAGTTTTTTCACAAGACATAGTCTCGGGGCGGCGTTGCGCCCACTTCGGTTGGTTTTCGTGATGTTCGTCCTGGCAGCGGGGTTCGCGAGTGTTACCGCGCCGGCAATGGCGGCCACACCCGCCGAACAATTCATCGGCGACAATGTGCAGCACGGGTTGTCGATCCTAAACAACAAATCGTTGTCGAAGGAGCAGCGCCGCTCGCAGTTTCAGGAATTCCTCGTCGGCCTGACCGATATTAAAGCGATTGCCGAATACACGCTGGGACAATACCGGCGCACAGCGACACCCGCCCAGATCGCGACCTTTGACGAAGCGTTCAAGCACTATGCGCTCGCGGTTTATCAGACCTATTTCAATAAGTTCTCGGGCCAGACGTTGCAGGTCACCGGCTCTTATCCTTTGGCGTCGGATGAAACCGTGGTCAAAACGATCATGATTGATCCCGCGAAAAGCAATGATCCCAATCCGCTGCAAGTGAATTTCCGGGTTTCGACGGCCAGCGGCCGGACGGCCGTCGTCGATTTCTCGGTGGCCGGCGTTTGGCTGCGCGAAACCGAGCGCAGCGATTTCACCTCCGTCCTCGGTCAGAAGAACGGCGACGTCAGCGCTTTGAGCGCGATCCTGGAGACCAAAGCGCAGCAGCAGAGATAATCGCTACCGCGCGAACCGTTTGTATTTGATCTTGTGGGGCTGGTCAGCGTCGATGCCGAGCCGGCGCTTCTTATCGGCTTCGTAATCCTGGAAATTGCCTTCGAACCATTCGACGTGGCTGTCGCCTTCGAAGGCCAGCATATGCGTGGCGATACGGTCGAGGAACCAGCGGTCATGGCTAATGATCATGGCGCAACCGGCAAACTCTTCCAGCGCCATTTCCAAGGCACGCAAGGTCTCAACATCAAGATCGTTGGTCGGTTCGTCGAGCAGCAGCAAGTTCGCCCCGGACTTCAGCATCTTGGCGAGATGAACGCGATTGCGCTCGCCGCCCGATAGTTGGCCGACCTTCTTCTGCTGATCGCCGCCTTTGAAATTAAAGGCACCGACATAAGCGCGGCTTTGCACCTTGTTCTTGCCGAGTTCCAGCACATCGGTACCGCCGGAGATTTCTTCCCAGACGTTCTTGTTCGGATCGAGCGTGTCGCGCGACTGGTCGACATAACCGATATGCACCGTGTCGCCGATGCGCAGCGTGCCGGCATCCGGCTTTTCCTGGCCGGTGAGAAGCTTGAACAAGGTTGTCTTGCCGGCGCCGTTCGGGCCGATCACGCCGACGATCCCACCGGGCGGCAGATTGAAGGAAACATTTTCGAACAGCAGACGATCGCCATAGGCTTTGGCCAGCCCCTCGCTTTCGACGACCAGCGATCCCAGGCGTTCCGCCACGGGAATGACGATCTGTGCCGGTCCGCTGCGCAGCTCCTGCGACTTCGCCAGCAATTCTTCATAGGAGTTGATACGTGCCTTGGATTTTGCTTGGCGGGCGCGGGGCGATTGCGAAATCCATTCGCGTTCGCGCGCAATGGTGCGTTCGCGCGATGCTTCCTCGCTGCTTTCTTGCCGTAGACGTTTTTCCTGCACGACGAGAAAGGAAGAATAGTTGCCTTCATGCGGAATGCCACGGCCGCGGTCAAGTTCCAGAATCCAGCCGGTGACGTTGTCGAGAAAATAACGGTCATGGGTGACGAGGATCACACAGCCTTTGTATTCGCGCAGCGTGTGTTCGAGCCAGCCGACCGATTCGGCATCCAAATGGTTGGTGGGTTCATCGAGCAACAGGATATCCGGCGCGTCGAGCAACAGCCGGCACAACGCCACGCGGCGCTTCTCGCCGCCCGACAGCGTGCCGACATCGGCATCGCCGTCCGGGCAGCGCAGCGCATCCATCGCTTGATCGATTTGGCTGTCGAGATCCCACAGGCCTTTGGCTTCGATCTCGTCCTGCAACGTGGCCATTTCGTCGGCGACCTCGTCGCTGTAATTCGCCGAGATTTCATTGAAGCGGTCGATCAGCGCCTTTTTGGCCGCCACGCCTTCCATGACGTTGCCGCGCACATCCTTGGTCGGATCGAGCTGGGGTTCCTGTGGCAGATAGCCTGTGCGCACGCCGTCGGCCGCCCACGCCTCACCGGTGAATTCTTTGTCGAGGCCGGCCATGATCCGCATCAATGTCGACTTGCCCGAGCCATTGACGCCAACGATGCCGATCTTCGCACCGGGGTAGAACGACAGCCAAATGTCCTTAAGCACCGGACGGCCACCCGGATATGTCTTCGACATTTCCTTCATGAAGAAAACGAATTGCGGGCCGGCCATGGTCGGTTCCTTTGCGGGAAGCATTTGGGGTGTGCGGGTTTTAGATCGCTGTGTGGCGGGGTCAAGCCCGGCCAAAGACTACTAGAACTTGATCTTCGCCCGGCTCAGTACCGTAAGCGCATTGTTGCCGTTCTGGCCGCCAAAGTTCATCTGATACGAGGCGTTGGTCTGCAAAGCGACGGAGCCACCGTCCAGGAATGAGGTCACATAACCCAATTCGATGTCGGTTTCTGGAGCCGCACCGGCGAACAATTTATCGTGGCCAAAGAACTGCAGATCGTTCGAAGTTCCCGAAGAGTACGATCCTGTGTCATAGGCTGGCGCCGGCCGCGATAGCGCCACGCCAAGTGCGTCATTGCCGAACAGACCATGCTTGGCAACTGCGATACCATAGGCCTGAGCGTGAAGGCTGGTCTCGGCGCCGTTCGCCCCCGGCTTAAGGTCGAGTTGCGTGGAGGATTCGCTATAGGACGCGGTTGTCACCCAGCCACCGCCAAAGCCGACATGCGCTGTAAGGCCCAGCGCCGATGTGCGCGCAGTTTCGATGGACGAATTGTTGGTGCCCAATGCGCCGTCATGTTCCGCTGTTTGCGATGCCGTAAAGCCCAAACCGCCCCATTTTGCGAAATTCCAAGACAATCCGGCGATCAATGCATTTGTGCGCCGTGTATCGTACGGCAGTCCGGCGCCGCCGAGTCCGGCGACCGCCAAGCGTGGGCTGACGAGATACGGATTTAGACCGGGCTCACGCGACGCCAGCCCAAAATGAAAATGCAAATCGTCCGCCAATGTCACCGTGGTACCGATCAGCGAACCGCCGCTTGCCAAAGAGGCGAACGGCGAATTCAACGCCGACGCCGAATAGAACAGCCCGTCATAGGCACCGGCGGTCGGTGCGTAACGATCAAGCACACGTGCAACGTCGACGTTGAAACCCGTGTCGATACCGATACCGTCGAACAAAAGAATTTCGCTGAAGACTTCGTTCGTCGCGTAACGCGATAAATCTTGAGGCCCTGTCGAAAGCGCAGGCATCAGAACCGGCAAATCGAGCGAGAAGGACGAACCGGCCAGACGTGCGGGAGGCGCACTGATAGCGCTGTCAGTCCCCGTTGCGCCGGACGCGAACGCAAGCGACGACGAGGCAGTCGCAACAACGGCGACAATGCCCGCGGCGATCATCAGCGCACGGTTGAATGGGCCCCTCATGACACGTAGTTGCTCTTGCTGCATCCCAAAATCTGGGTGAATTTATCAGAGATTAGGTAGAAAATTCAAGGATTCCATGGGTTTTTGCGTGACATCGCAGCAACATTTGGGGATACAAATCGAACAGACCTAACATTATCCTAAGAACCACACGCGTTGGGAAAGAAGCACATCCTGTGGCTGCATGCCCTTTAACCCCATCCTATTGTTCCACAATTGGGCCTGAGCAGGATATGTGCTCGTAATCAGGCAGTCCTAGCAGCGAGAATTTCGAGGAAGCGCGTCCTACGGGGCTGTATCGTCTCTTCTGTCTTGATAAGTCAGACGCCATCATGACCCCACCTTTCAAAGCCGCGATTCTCCCGGTTACCCCCTACCAGCAGAACTGTTCCATCGTTTGGTGCACTGCCACAGGAAAGGGCGTGGCCATCGATCCCGGCGGCGAGGTCGCGCGCCTAAAGCAATTCGTTTCCGCCAACGGCATCACGCTTGAAAAAATCTTACTCACCCATGGACATCTCGACCACGCTTCGGGCGCCGCCAAACTGGCGCGCGAAACGGACACGCCGATAGAAGGTCCGCATACGGACGATACATTTTTGCTGGAGGCTCTGGGCGAGAATACGCGCCGGCCCGGCTTTGCCGAAGCCGAGCCCTGCGTCCCCGCCCGTTTTCTCGTCGACGGCGATACCGTCACGTTCGGCGAAGTGACGTTTGGCGTTCGCCATTGTCCGGGCCACACGCCCGGCCATGTTGTTTTTTCCACGACGCCGCCAGAATCGCCTTCGTCGGCGACGTTTTGTTCAAGGGTTCTATCGGACGAACGGACCTTCCGCGCAGCGACCACGCTCTACTCATCCGTTCCATAACCGATCGGCTGTGGCCCCTTGGCGACGACATGCAATTTGTGCCCGGCCATGGCGCCACCTCGACTTTCGGCCGGGAGCGCCAAACCAATCCGTTTGTCAGCGATCTGGCCCTCGGCCGAGCGTGAGGCCGACAGGGCCGGCAAGCGTCATTCGGCCCATTTCCTCCAAGGTGGATTTGGTTCTAGAATGACCCTGTCAGCCCCAATTTCAGGAGAAAGCCGTGTCCGAGAATGCGACCCAATCTGATGACACCGGTATCATCCGTCTTCATGCCAGTGACAACGTCGTGGTCGCCGCTTACGCGCTTCCCGCGGGGCTGAAGATCGCGCGCGAGAACATCACGACACGCGATGCCATTCCCTTCGGCCACAAGATTGCGACACGCGCCATTTCCCAAGGCGAGCCGGTACGCAAATACGGCCAAGTCATCGGGGTAGCCACAAAGGACATCGCTGCGGGCGCCCACGTGCATGTGCAAAACCTCACGACCTCCGATTTGCGCGAAGAAGCGGGCAAGATTGCCACCTTCCATGCCGACGGGCAGCCGCGCAGTTTCATGGGCTACAAGCGCCGCGATGGACGGGTCGGCACCCGCAACTACGTTGCCGTTCTCACCAGCGTGAATTGTTCGGCCACGGTCGCCAAGTTCATCGCCGAGCAAGCGCAAAAACGCGGACTGCTGCAAGCCCATCCCAATGTCGATGGAATCGTGCCGATCGTGCACCAAAGCGGATGCGGCATGGCCTCTCAAGGCGAACTTTACGACCTTCTTGTCCGCACGCTTTGGGGGACGGCAAACAACCCAAATTTTGCCGCTGTGCTGTTGGTCGGTCTTGGCTGCGAGGTGCCGCAAATCGCCCGCATCCAAAAGGATTACAACATCCAGGTGGGACCTCAATTCCAATCCTTCACGATCCAGGATGTCGGCGGCACAAGAAAAGCCGTGGAGGAAGGAATCGCGCGTCTCAAAGACATTCTGCCGGAGGCGGGCCGTGCAACGCGCAGCGAGCAACCTGCCAGCGAGATTGTCGTCGGTTTGCAATGCGGCGGCTCGGACGCTTGGTCGGGCGTCACCGGCAATCCAGCCTTGGGTAATGCTTCGGACAGGCTGGTGGCGCTGGGCGGAACGGTCATTCTTTCCGAGACGCCTGAAATCTACGGCGCCGAACATCTGCTTTACGCGCGCGCGGCATCTCCGGAGATCAGCAAGAAGCTCAGGGAGCGCATCGTCTGGTGGGAGAACTACACACGTCTCAACAATATGGAGATGAATAACAACCCCTCGCCGGGCAATAAGGCTGGCGGGTTGACCACTATCCTTGAAAAATCGCTTGGCGCCGTCGCCAAAGCGGGGACCTCGCCGCTCAACGAGGTGATCGAATATGCCAAGCCGATCTCTAAGCGGGGCCTGGTTTACATGGACAGCCCGGGCCTCGATCCCTGCTCCGCGACCGGGCAAGTGGCGTCCGGCGCCAACCTGATCGCCTTCACCACCGGTCGGGGCTCGGCCTATGGTTGCAAGCCCACACCCTCAATCAAGCTGGCCACCAACACCGCTATGTACGAGCGCATGCGCGATGACATGGACATCAACTGTGGAACTATCGCCACAGGCGATCAGTCGATCCCACAAAAAGGTGCAGAAATCTTGGATTACATGCTTGAGGTCGCCTCCGGCAAAAAGACCAAAAGCGAAGAATTGGGCTATGGCGAGATGGAATTCGTGCCCTGGCATATCGGCGCAGTGATGTAAGGGGGCGGCGCCAGCCACGCCTTGCCGCACAATTAATCATGCGCGCCTGGCCTCAACCGAGAGGTGCCCCCCGGCCTTTATAGACTCACAATTTCGTCATCGGGTGGTGCAAAGGACACACGCCGCGAAAGGGATTGGACGGCGCCCCGCGACTCTTTGTAGTCTCCAGAAAACGCGTGGAGCGTAGGGACGTGAAAAAGCGCACTTATTGCGGTGGGGTTGTATTGTGTCTCTTGCTTTGCGGTTGCGCGGGCGAGGGTCAATCGGATTCAGCTCGTGATCCCCTGGAACCCATCAACCGCGAAGTCTTCGATTTCAATCATACGCTTGACAAGCACGCGGCACTTCCCGCAGCGAGCTATTATAAGAATGCTCTTCCCGGTCCGTTGCGCGACGGCGTGCACAATTTTCTGTCCAACCTCCAATTGCCCGTAACCTTTGCCAACGACGTGTTGCAAGGCCAATCGACGCGAGCAGGCGAGTCGGTGTGCCGGTTTGGCGTCAACACCACCGTCGGCATTCTTGGCGTCCTGGACCCGGCAACCGATATGGGATGCCCAGAACGCGACGAAGATTTCGGCAAGACGCTGGCAGTTTATGGCGTTCCCGGAGGTCCATATTTGGTTTTGCCGCTTTTGGGATCGAGCTTACCGCGCGATCTGGCCGGTAGGATCTTGGTCGATCATTACTTCAACCCATTGGGTTATATAACTTATCACGGCAAGCTCTATGTCTCGCTGACCGAAACCTTCCTCAATATCGTGGATCAACGATCGCGCCGTATTGAAGAGTTGAAGGATGTCGAACGGACGTCGATCGACTACTATGCCGCGATGCGTAGCCTTTACTTGCATAAGCGGGAAAATGAAATCCGCAATCTCGATGACGGGCCCGTTGCGGCTGGCCATTGAACTCCCGGCTCCTCTTACTTCGAAGATAGCGGCATGACCATCATCGAAAGAATTGTCGCTTATTGCTGCAAGAACGCCGCGAGAATTATCTCTGTCTGCTTGCTCTTGTCGGTCGGCGCTCTGTGGTACGCGTCCAATCATTTCGCCATGGACACGAACAGCGAGACGCTGATTTCGGCAAAACTGCCTTGGCGTCAAAAAGAAGCGCGCTTCGACAAGCTATTCCCGCAACGCAACAATCTCATCTTAGTTGTACTCGACGGCGTCACCATGGAGCGCGCCCAAGGTGCCGCAAATGCTCTGGCCGCAAAACTCGCCGAGAACAAAACGCTGTTTCCCGCCGTGCGCCGTCCCGACGGCGGCGAGTTTTTCGACACGCATGGAATTCTATATTTGTCGGAACAGGAAGTTCGCGACACGACGCAAAGACTGATCACCGCTCAGCCGTTTCTCGGCGCACTCGCGGCCGATCCTTCTTTGCGCGGCGTAATGGACGCGTTGGGCGCCGCGCTTCTAGGCATCGAACACAAACAGGCGACGCTGTCCGATATCGATCGGCCGATGGTCGCCTTTAACGACACACTGGACAAGGCCTCGCGGGGCAAAGCTGTCTTTCTGTCTTGGAGCACAATGTTCACCGGCACGGTCGGCGGCGCGCGGCTGCGGGCGTTTATCGAGGTGCAGCCCAAACTGGATTACGCAGCTCTCTCCCCGGGGGAGACCGCAGAGAACACCATCCGCCAAACCGCGCGCGCGCTCGGCCTAACGCCAGACAAAGGCGTACGCGTACGCTTGACCGGCCCCGTCCCTCTCGCAGACGAAGAGTTCGCCACCTTGGCCGAGCGCGCAGGCATTATGGGCCTGGCCATGTTGCTCGCGGTCACCTTCTCGCTCTGGCTGGCCGTCCGTTCGTTCCGCATCATCTTTTGTATTCTTCTCACGCTTGCTACCGGTCTCTTGTTGACGACGGCACTCGGCTTGATGGCGGTGGGCGTATTTAACATCATCTCTATCGCCTTCATCGCTTTGTTCGTGGGCTTGGGCGTGGATTTCGCGATCCAGTTTTCCGTGCGATATCGCGCCGCGCGCTATCGCGACAACAATCTGCAGACTGCGCTGACGCATGCAGGCCGCTATATCGGAATGCCGCTGGCGTTGGCGGCTGCAGCCACAGCGGCTGGTTTCTTCTCGTTCTTGCCCACTGATTATGTTGGCGTGGCCAAACTGGGTCTGGTCGCCGGCATTGGAATGGTCGTCGCCTTCACGCTTGCCATCACCCTGTTGCCGGCGCTGATCATGATCGTCAATCCGGCCGGTGAAGAAGAGCATATCGGCTTTCGCTTCCTTGCGCCGCTCGACGGCTATATGAAGATGCATCGTCGGCGGATCATCATGATCGGTGCTCTGGCCGCCCTCGTCTGCTTGGCGACCGTTCCTTTTCTTCAATTCGATTTCAATCCACTCGATCTCAGAAGCCGTCATGTCGAATCCATGGCGACTCTGTTCGACCTGATGCAAGATCCCGACACCTCGCCCAACACGATTGACGTGCTGGCGCCCTCGCTGGACGCCACGGACGCTTTGACGGACAAGCTCGAGAAAGATCCGCTAATCGGACGGGTTCTGACGCTAAAAAGCTTCGTGCCCGAAGATCAGCCCAAAAAACTCGCTATGATCACGGACGCGTCCTTTTTGCTGGACTCGGCCCTGAACCCCTTTGTCGTCAAACCACCTCCGGGAGACCGGGAAATCGTTGCAAGCTTGAAGACGACGGCGAAGAGGCTGCAAGCGGCGGCAGGAGACACGAAAACACCCGAAGCGCAGCATGCCCGTGATCTGGCGCAAACGCTTGAAACGCTCGCAAACGGCCCACAACCCGCGCGCCTTGGGGCGGCGAACGCCCTGATACCGGGGCTCGACACGCTTCTCGATGAAATGCGCCGGGCGCTGCAGGCGGGGCCTGTAAGCATCCAGACCATGCCGCCGGATATGGTGGCGGAATGGGTCGCCAAGGATGGCACGGCGCGCATCGAGGTGTTCCCCAAAACCAATGCTTACGACAACAAATCTCTCAAGCGGTTCAGCAAAGCCGTATTGGCCGTGACCCAAGAGGCGACGGGTGCACCGATCACGATTTAGGAATCCGGCGAGACGATCGTTCGCGCCTTCATTCAGGCTGGCGTCTGGTCCTTCATAGCCATCACCTTCCTGTTGATTCTTGTACTGCGCCGGGTCCGCGACGTCCTGGTGACGATCATGCCGCTCCTGCTCACCGCTTTGTTGACGCTGGCGACCTGTCGGGCGATCGGGTTGGAACTCAACTTTGCCAATATCATTGCTTTGCCGCTGTTGTTCGGCATCGGCGTGGCGTTCAATATTTATTTTGTTGTGTCGTGGCGGGCGGGCACCGACAATCTGTTGCAGTCGAGCCTGACGCGTGCGGTTGTCTTCAGCGCGCTGACCACAGCCTCGGGCTTCGGCTCGTTATGGCTGTCAAGCCATCCCGGCACCGCCAGCATGGGCGAGTTGCTGATCATTTCGCTCTTTTGGACGCTGTTTACGACGCTGTTTTACCTACCGGCGCTGCTGGGACCGCACCCGGCATTCAGCTCCCCAGAAGCTGCGCCGATTTCTCGTCGAGCCTCTTCGCCAAAGCCGCCGCCCCGCCCAAAGCGAAGGTAGCACCGTATTCCGAACGCTGAATGGCGAGCTGGCTCATATTGCCGTTCAGATAGATGTCGAGGATCTTCCACGTGCCGCCGGTTTGGCGCATGCGATAGCCAAACGGGACTGTCAGCGATCCGGTGACCAGTTTGCTTTGAACCACGCGATCGCTTCCGCGCGTCGTGCTGGCCGGATCGACAACGAATTTCTCGCCGCTAAAGCCGTCGAAATTCTTAGCATAACTGGCGACCGTCATACGCTCGAAAGCCAGCAGCAATGCGTGTTGATCCGATGCGGACAATGCGGCCCATTTGTCCGGGCCAATGGATATGCCAGCCATGTCCGCCAGATCGAATGTCTGTTCGATCACCGGCTTAAGTTTGTTGTAGCGGCCCTGCGTGCCAAGTTCTTTGGCATGCTTCATGGAATTGAGCAGAGCGTCGTAAAACGTCTGCACCTGCTGGACGGCGGGATCGGACACTTGTGCCGTCGCGGTCGAAGCAGTTATCGCACCGCCAAGCAGGATTGCTGCAACGAAGATTTTCTTCACGTTATCGATTCTCATAAGTGCCTCTTTGGATTCCTGACCGCTGTCACGCATTATAGCAGGACATTCTTGGCAGAATTTGGTTCGCGCAACACCATTTACGTTTCACGATCCAGCAAAAATGGCGGCAAGCTGCGCAAAGCGTCCGCTTCCGGTCCGTAAGGCATCAGCGCTTCGATGGCCCGCTTGGCCAAGTTTTCCGCCTCGGCTCGGGCGCCATCGATGCCATAGATGGACACCAATGTGGCTTTGCCGTGTTCCTTATCTTTTCCCACCGCTTTTCCGGTTTTTTCCGCCGTGCTGGTGACGTCGAGAAGATCGTCGGTGATTTGAAACACCAAGCCCATATCCCGCGAATAATTGCGCAGGCGGTTTTGGTGTTCCGCCCCGGCTTCGCCGAGAATTGCTCCGGCCTCGCAGGAGAATTCGAAGAGCTGCCCGGTTTTCAGCCTCTGCAGCAGGATCACTTCGTCCGCCCCGAATGCACTCTCGCTGGCGCGCATATCGATCATCTGTCCGCCGATCATACCGTTCGAGCCCGCGGCCTCCGCCAGACGCGAGATCAGCTGACAGCGAACTTCTGCCGATTTGTGGGTATCCGTATGGGCGAGAATTTCGAATGCGATCGTCAACAACGCATCGCCCGTCAGAACGGCAGTGGCTTCGTCAAACGCTTTGTGCGTGGTGGGCCGGCCGCGCCGAAGATCGTCGTCGTCCATGCACGGCAAATCGTCGTGAACCAGCGAATAGGTGTGCAGTACCTCGATCGCGGCTGCCGCCCGAAATGCGTTGTCAGGGTTAACGCCGAATAAGTTCGCACTGTGTACGACCAGAAACGGCCGCAGCCGTTTGCCGCCGGCAAACGTCGCATAGCGCATTGCCTCGTGAATACGTCCATGCAGGCCATGGGGCTTTGGTAAAGTCTGCTCAAGCACCTTTTCGACGGCTTTGGCCACCTCGCCCATGGCGCCCGTTAGGTGCGAAAAATCACCGCCTTGCGCGCTATTCATACCACCTCACCCTGTTTCTCCCCCCGCTGGGCGCAGCCGCCGCCTGTCTATCGCAATCCCGCGCCAAGGCAAACGACGCTAAGTCGCCGTACATTGCTGCGGCAAGCGTGGCAAGAAAGTCATTGCGTCTGCGAACAGCTTCCAGGAAAATGTGTCGTAGCGGGTGGGCAATCGAATTTCCCCTTTGGCGCTGGGGATTTAGCTCACAAAGGGGCCTGCGCCTGGAGACGGAATGATGCGTGTCGTCCTTGCCCAGCCGCGCGGCTTTTGCGCGGGCGTCGTGCGGGCGATCGACATCGTCGAGCGCGCCCTCGAAAAATATGGCCAGCCCGTCTATGTGCGCCATGAGATCGTCCACAACCGCCACGTGGTCGAAACGCTCAAAAACAAGGGCGCGCGCTTTGTGGAAGAACTAGATGAGGTACCTGACGGCGCAGTGACGGTATTCAGCGCCCATGGTGTGGCCCAGACGGTCGTTCAGGAGGCATCCTCGCGCGGACTTCCCGTTCTCGACGCGACCTGCCCGCTCGTCTCCAAGGTCCATAGCCAAGGCAAGCGCTACGTCGGCAACGGCCGTACCTTGATTTTGATCGGCCACGCCGGACATCCCGAGGTGGAAGGTACCATGGGCCAGGTCGGCGCGCCCGTGCATCTTGTACAATCGGAAGAAGACGTGGAAGGACTCGGGATAGAGCGCGAAACGCCGGTTGCTTATGTGACGCAGACGACGCTCTCCATCGACGACACGCGAAACATTATCGCGGCACTCAAGCGCCGTTTCACCGACATCGTGGGGCCCGACATCACCGATATCTGCTATGCCACGCAGAATAGGCAATCCGCGGTGCGCGAATTATGCCGCGTGTCCGAAGTCATCATCGTCGTCGGCGCCAAGAACAGTTCGAATTCCAACCGCTTGCGCGAGATCGGCATCGAGGAAGGCGTCCCCTCTTACTTGATTGCGGACGGAAGCGAATTAGATGCTGCCTGGGTGACAGGCAAGAAGACCATTGGCTTGACGGCGGGCGCGTCGGCGCCTGAAGCCCTGGTGGAGAACGTGATCGCCGCCCTGCGCGAAATCGACCCGGACGTCGAGGTCTCGCAAATGGACGGCAAAAAAGAACACATCGAGTTTCGGCTTCCCCCCGAACTCAGAGGCTAGGAGCAAAAATTGGGTATTCCGGCAATGCAGGCGGCCCGTATCGGCGCCTATGTCCTTAAACAGCATATCAGCGGTAGAAAACGCTATCCGCTGGTGTTGATGCTCGAACCGCTTTTCCGCTGCAATCTCGCCTGCTCGGGATGTGGAAAGATCGACTATCCCGATGACATCCTCAATCAGCGCTTGAGCTATGACGAATGCATGGAAGCAATCGATGAATGCGGCGCACCCGCGGTGTCGATCGCCGGCGGCGAGCCGCTGCTTCACCGCGAGATGCCCAAAATCGTGAAGGGATTTCTGGAGCGCAACAAATTCGTCATTCTTTGCACCAATGCACTGTTGTTGGCGAAAAAGATCGACGATTACGAACCCAATCCCAACTTCACCTGGTCGATCCATCTCGATGGCGACAAGGGCATGCACGACAAATCCGTTTGCTTGGAAGGCACGTATGAGAAGGCCGTCGCGGCGATCCAATTGGCCAAGTCCAAAGGTTTCCGTACCCAAATCAACTGCACGCTGTTCCAGGATGCCGAGCCCGAGCGTGTTGCGAAATTCTTCGACGAAATGATGGCGATGGGCCTCGACGGCATTACGGTGTCGCCCGGCTATGCCTATGAGCGCGCACCCGACCAAGAGCATTTCCTGAACCGCGAGCGCACCCGCAAATTGTTCCGCGACATTCTTGGACGCGGCAATGCCGGCAAGAAATGGGCGTTCACGCAATCCGACCTGTTCCTCGATTTCCTTGCCGGCAATCAGACCTATGAATGCTCGCCGTGGAGCATGCCTGCTCGCACTGTGTTCGGCTGGCAGAAGCCCTGCTATCTGCTCGGCGAAGGGTATGTGCAGACCTTCAAGGAGCTGATGGAAGATACCGATTGGGACAAATACGGCGTCGGCAATTACGAAAAATGCGCCAATTGCATGGTCCATTGCGGTTTCGAAGGCACGGCTGTCAAAGACTCCGTCAAGAACCCGCTCAAAATGATTCCGATTGCGCTACGCGGAATCAAGACCGACGGCCCGATGGCACCGGACATTTCGCTGGCCAATCAACGGCCGGCGGAGTTCGTCTTTTCGCGCCACGTGGACAAGAAACTAGCCGAGATACGGGCAGCCAAGGCTGGGGCCGAGAAGATTGCGGCAGCGGAATAAAGTGCTGAACGCTTTGCCTGCTTCGCGTCCGGTGCGCATCAGCTCCGGAATTTGAGAAGGCTCGAGCACCACCGATTTTAGAACGGAGAGGAGCCGCGGCTTGCCGTTGGGCCTGAGCGGCTCCAATGCCGCTGGCGGCAGCGTGTGATCGGATTTGTCCGAAATCACCCGCAAAGCGGCGAAGGGCAGTCCGTGCTGCTTGGCGAAACGCGCCGCGATGTGCGATTCCATATCGACGGCATGCGCCCCGGTGACGCGAAACAGCGTCTTCTTCTGGGCAATATGGCCCACCACGGCATCGACGCCGACAAGGCCTACCGACTGCGCCTGTTCCAACTTGGTTCGGAGAATTTGCGACCAGCGAACATCGGTTTGATAGTGCTCGCTTTCGGTCACGACATGCGTCGCGATGACCGCGTCCCCGGTGTCGAGTAATGGCGCCAGGGCCCCCGCAATACCGAAACTGATGACTGCTGTGGCATCCGATGCGGCGGCGTGCAGACGTTCTCTTAATAGCTGCGAATCCCCCCCGCCAATAATAGCAACAAGACCAGCGCGCTTGGCGATGCGCGCCTCTTTGGCAAGTCCGACGACTGCGATGATGCTCACTGTCAGAGTCCGTAAGCGACGCGGCGCGAATTGCCGGCCTTCAGATTGCGGTAGCGGGCAACGGCCCAGAGTGGAAAGAATTTCGGATAACCGTGATAGCGCAGATAGAATACCCGCGGAAACCCTCCGCCGGTATAATGCTCTTGCGGCCATAATCCGTCATGTTGTTGTGTCGCCTGCAGATAAGCGATGCCGCGCGCGACGGCGGGATGGTCCACTTCGCCCGCCGCCATGAGGCCCAACAAGGCCCAAGCGGTCTGCGAAGCCGTAGAAGGCGCGGATTCGTAACCGGCATAATCGAGCTTGTAGCTGCTGCAATCCTCGCCCCAGCCGCCATCCGCATTCTGGGTGGCGATCAGCCAATCTGCCGCGCGCCGGACCATCGGCGTCTGCACATCCAGACCGGCCGCGTTCAATCCCGCCAGCGCCGACCATGTGCCATAGATGTAGTTGACTCCCCATCGGCCGAACCAGCTTCCGTCATTCCGCTGCACGCGTTCGAGATAGTCGATCGCCTCTTTCATGCGCGGACTGGTGGCAGGCTCGCCCAATTGCGCCAGCATGCCGATGCAGCGGCCCGACACGTCCTCGGTTGGCGGATCGAGCAGCGCGCCATGATCGGCGAAGGGAATATTGTTCAGATAGTAATAAGAATTGTCGGCATCGAAGGCGCCCCAGCCGCCGTTTTTGCTCTGCAAGCCTTCCACCCATTCGCGACCGCGCGCGATGGCGTCCTTGTAATCCGCGTTCGGCGCGACGCTCTCTTTGGCGCGGTCGAGCGCCATCACCACCACGGCTGTGTCGTCGAGATCGGGATAATAGGCATTGTTGTACTGAAAGGCCCAGCCGCCGGGACGAACGCCCGGTTTTTCTTCCGCCCAATCGCCTTTCACATCCAGAACCTGAAGCGGCTTCAGCCATTCGAGCCCGCGCGCCACGGCGGCATCGGCCTCTGTCGTATGTGTCTCCATCAGCGCATGGCAGACCAGCGCAGTATCCCAAACGGGCGAGACGCAAGGCTGGCAATAAGCCTCTTGCTCTTTCACGACCAAAAGTTTTTCGACCGATTTGCGGGCGATGGCGCGGTCGGGATGCGCTGGCGGATATCCCATCGCGTCGAACATCATCACGCTGTTGGCCATGGCCGGATAGATAGCGCCCAATCCGTCCTCGCCGTTCAAGCGCTCGCTCGCCCAGCGCACGCACTCTTTAATCGCGCGTTGGCGTAAGGCGCGCGGCCAAATTGGTTCCAGCCGTTTCAACACCCAATCGAGCGCACCGAAGAACGCCGACCAAAACGCGCTTTGATGCGGCGCGCGCTTGGAGGCCACTTTGCCCGGAAGGAACAGCTCTTTGACATGCACGCCGCGCGGGTTCTTCGCCAATGGCCTTTTCGCCGCCAGCACCAACAGCGGCACGATCACCGTGCGCGCCCAATATGACATCTTCGAGAGATGGATGGGGAACCAGCGCGGCAGAAGGATCAGCTCGACGGGCACGGTCGGAATGATGTTCCACGGCACATCGCCGTAAAGCGCCAGCTGGATGCGGGTGAAGACGTTGGCCTTGCCCGCGCCCCCGCGGTTCAGAATCTCCTCGCGCGCCCGTTTCATATGCGGCGCTTGGGGATCGTCGCCGATCATCTTCAGCGCGAAATAGGCCTTCACCGTGGCGCTGATATCGAGCGCACCGGCATGATAAAGCGGCCAGCCGCCATGGGCTCCTTGAATGCGGCGCAGATAGACACCGATCTTCCGTTCCAGTTCGAGATTGGGTGTTTCCGCCAGATAATGCACCAGCAAGACATATTCGGCGGGAATCGTCGCATCGGCTTCCAATTCGTAAACCCAATGACCGTCGGGGCGTTGCTCTTTGAGCAAAGCGGCCGTGGCATCGCGGATGATTGCATCGACCGCGAGCGTACCTTCCTTTGCCATAGCCATTTGATTCATCCGCACACTCCTTTCGGCGATTATACGGCTGTCCGCGTCCATGCCAATTGGGCAGCCTTGTGACCAGCGCGTACGGCGCTTTCTATCGTGGCCGGAAGACCCGTATCGACCCAATCCCCGGCCAGCAAAAGATTGCGCCAACGGGTGGCCGTTTGGGGCCGTTTTGCGTCCTGTTCGGGCGTCGCGGCAAAGGTGGCACGCTTTTCCTTGACGATTTGCCAAGGCGGCAATCCACTCGATAGACCATAGGCGCGGGCCACGTCGGACCAGATAAGTTGCGCCAGCACCTCGCGTTCCTTGTCGACGATGGCGTCCGCCCCGCTGATCGTTGCCGAAACACGATCCGGAAAGGCGAATATCCATTCCGCGGTTCCCCCGATCACCCCGAGCATCGGCGGTATGCTTGGTGGCGGGGCGATCTTGAAATGTGCGTTGACGATGGAGCGGAACTCGTCCGGTGCGGAAATTTTCGGTACCAGCTCGCGTGTCACCCAAGGCGGCGTCGCCAGCACCACAGTGTCGTCGCTCGTCAAAGGAAGTGTGCTGTCAGGAAATTCGAGCGCCACGGCTTGGCGATTGTCCAACACGATCCGCCGTAGTCTCTCGCCAAGACGGACATCGGCACCTTTGGCGGCAAGGAATGTGAGTGCCGGCTGCACAAACGCGCCTGCTAGAGTCGGATGCGCGATGCGCGGACGATACGCCCGTCCGCCTCTTGCCAATGTTTCGCGCAGAACAGCGCCCGCGAGAGAGGCCGAAGCCGTTTCAGGCTCAGTGTTAAGGGCCGCCAGCAGGAAGGGGCGCATCAGCCGGTCCCACAAGGCGCCTTCGCAGGCAATCACATCGGCAATGCGTCGCGAGGAACCCGCCATCATAAGCGGCGCCAGCCGGACATAGTCGATCGGCTCGGTTCCGGGCACGCGGCGGGATGAGGAGAAAATCCACCAAGGCAGCGGTCCTTCGTTTGGTGTCAGCTGCCAGCGCGCACCGCTCGCCAAATCCACGAAAGCAAATTCCGCGTGGTCGGGACCTACCAGCGCCTGCTCGGCACCGATCGTGCGAAGATAGGACCGCACCGCACGATTTCCCGACAACACGAGATGATTGCCGTTGTCGATGACACAATCGAGCGTGGGATCGAAATACGAGCGGCAGCGCCCGCCCGCTTGCCCGGCCGCTTCGAACAACACGACGCGAGCACCCTTGTCGGCAAGCGCCACCGCCGCGGAAAGTCCCGCCAGCCCGCCACCGATCACATAAATCACCGGCGTGCTCATGCGCCCAGACCGTGCCGCAACACGATCATTGCCAGTTGCGTCTTGGGAATACGAGCCCGCTGACGCGGCGGCGCCCAACCCGCCGCCTCCATCTTGCGCAATATTTCCACATAGACCGCGGCCATCAAACGCGGAGCGCGCAAATTGCCTTTTGGCCTTGCACGCAAGATGCGGTCCGCTTCTTCATAATGATTGTGCGCAAGGTCGGCCACATCGTTGCACGCCTTGTCGACCGCCGGATTGGCGAGTGCCGTATGCGGATTGCGGTGATCGACACAAGCCGCTTGGAGATATTCGAGCGGCAAATAGAGACGCTCGATGGCGGCGTCTTCATCCAGATCGCGCAGGATATTGGTGAGCTGCAAGGCGCGACCCAGATGGTGGGCAAGCGCAAAGCCGGGCCCCTCTTCCATACCGAAGACCTTGATCGACAAACGGCCAACCGCGCTTGCTACGCGGTCGCAATAAAGGTCGAGTGTGGCCAGATCTGGCGCCACGATATCGGCGGTAACGTCCATGTCCATGCCGTCGATGACCGCTAGAAAATCCTCCATACGGGGCGCATAGAGAGCGGTCACATCTGCGAGAAAAGCGGCCCGGCCTACGGACTTGCCGGCAAAAAGAGCCGCTATATCGGCTCGCCAGGCGTCCAGCGCCGCATGGCGTTCGGGGCGCGTTCCCTCGCCATCATCCGCAATATCGTCGACCGCGCGGCAGAAGGCATAGATCGCATACATCGCCTCGCGCTCTGCCCTGGGCATCAGCCGCATAGCCGCATAGAACGAGCTGCCGGAGGCCTTGCGGCGCACGGCTTCGATTTCGGGTGCGGGTGAGGTGTCGGTCATTGGGCGCGCGGGGGTTGGGCCGCCCTTTTAGAGCTAAGCCGGGCGCCAAGGAAGCGAACGAAAGCTGCAATCAAGAGCCCCGGCAGCTCGCTCTTGCGATGATGGACACGCTCGGACAAAGGATCGCGAACAAGCAGCCGGTTGTTGAGGTCTTCTGCCAACGTCTGGATGACACTGACCTCTAACGCCAAACGCCGGTCGTTTATGTGCGCGGCGAAAGGGGCCGATTGCGCCAGCAACGCTGCGTTGCGCCGGGCGAGTCCCGTTATAACCGCTCGAAGAGCCGGCGAAGCTCGCAGCGCACGCAAGTCTTCCGGCGTCATGCCGTGCGTCGCCATGGTGTCGAGCGGAATGTAGACGCGGTCGAGCCCGCGGAAATCCTTGGCGCAATCTTGCAGATGGTTGATGATCTGGAGCGCGGCGCACAGTGCATCGGAGAGCGGCCAGATCGCACGGGATTCGCCATGCACGTCCAGCACATAGCGTCCCACCGGCATCGCCGAATAGCGGCAATAATCGATCAGTTCGTTCCAATCGGCATAGCGCAGTTTCGTGACATCGCGGCGGAAGGCTTCCAAGAGATCGGCGGCATGATCGGTCGTAAGCTCTCGCTCGGCGAGCACTTTGCGCAACGCGAAGCCCTCCGGCGAGGCATCGCTCTCGCTCATCAAGCTCGCGCGCAAAATTTCGAGCAGACGCAGTTTTTCGTCGGCTGGCGCGGTTTCGTGATCGGCAACATCGTCGGCGGTTCGCACAAAACGATAAAAGGCGAGAATCGCGGGGCGATGGCGCGGATGGATGAGCACCGAAGCGACGGGAAAATTCTCGTCGGTATGGCCTTTGCCGGATGACAATGAAGAGGCTTGTTCGCTCATGTCCGCGCTATCGCTTGGGCGCGACCCTTCCACATGCCACCGCGGCCGCGCCAATGCTGTACGGCGGAATTGACGGTGAACGCGGCATAGAATACGCCGATCAGTGGCAGCGCCACGCCCCAGAATGGAGAACGCCGGTAGAAATGGAGCATTGGCTGGTATGCTAGAGTCATGACCGCCCAGGCGAGAGCTCCGGCCAGTGCGGCCAAACCGCCCATCGCCAGGCCCGCCAAGGGAATAATGTAAAGCAGCGTCATGCCCAACACCGTACCGACCAAGGTCAGCGGCGAATAGCCAAGTTGTGCATAGGCGGAGCGCGACACCATGCGCCGAATATCGGCAATCCGAGGATAGGGACGCAGGCTGACAGCGCGCTCCGTTAAACCCAGCCAGATCGGGCCTTGGGCCTTTAGGCGGCGGCCGAGCGCGCAATCGTCGATGATTTCGTTGCGGATAAATTTCGATCCCCCCCGCCCGCGCCAGCGCTGCCCGTTTCACCAGCATGCAGCCGCCCGCCGCCGCTGCCATGCGCTTCCTCGGATTGTTCACCCAGCCGAAGGGAAACAACATGTCGAAGAAGAAGACAAAGGCGGGGATCAGAAAGCGTTCGGCAAAACTCTCGCAGCGTAATTTTGCCATCAACGAGGTCAGAACAAGTTTTCCAGCCTCTGCGCGCGCCACAAGCCGGCGAAGATTATCGGGGTTATGGAATATATCGGCGTCGGTGAGCCAAAGGTAATCCGCAGCGTTTTCGGCATTGGCGCGCGCGACGCCCTGGCTGACGGCAAATAGTTTTCCCGTCCAGCCTGGCGGATGTGCGGCCCCGTGCAATATTTCGAGCCGCTTGTCGGTCAGCGCTTGGGCCTCCAGGGCCGTGTTGTCGCTGCTTTGATCGTCGACCAAGATCACACGGAAACTGCCCGGGTAATCCTGCGCCAGGAGACTTCCGATGGAACGCACGATCACATCGGCTTCGTCGCGCGCCGGAACAACGGCAATAACGGATGGCCAGTTTTGCGGCGGTGGCGCTTCTTCGCGGTCGTCGCGTTCGCGCGCCAGCCAGAAGAATCCGCGGCCGAACAACAGCACCAACCAAATCGCCAAGGATAGAAAAACGATCAACGAGGCAGCGATCATGCGAGATATCCCGCCTTGCCGAACCAATCGAGCGCATCGCTGAGGGCCTGACAATAGGGCCGCGCCGAGTATCCCAGCTCGCGTTGGGCCTTCGCCGAAGAGAAAAACATGCGATACTTCGCCATTCTCAGCGCATCGGCGGTGATGAAAGGTTCTTTGCCCGTCAGCCTTGCGATTGCTTCCGCGGCATAGGCGAGCGGAAAGAGCGGTCTGCGCGGCAATCCGATTTTGGGCGCGCGCCGCCCGGCCATTTGCGCAATCGCGCCGACCAAATCGCGGAATTCCACGTCTTGCCCGCCAAGAATGTAGCTTTCGCCGATGCGGCCGCGCTCCAGCGCCAGCAAATGCCCGGCTGCCACATCGTCGACATGCACCAAATTCAAGCCCGTATCGATGAAAGCCGGGATTTTTCCCAACGCGGCCGCGACAATCACACGGCCGGTCGGCGTTGGTTTGATATCGCGTGGACCAATGGGGGTCGACGGACTGACAAGAATTGCAGGCAGTCCCTTTTCGGCCACCATGCGCTCGACCAAACGCTCGGCAACGACTTTGCTCCGCTTATAGGCGCCGATCGCGGTTTTTTCCGTATGGCGCGAAGTTTCGTCCGCCGGCGTGCCGTCATCATGCGGCTTCAACGTGGCCACGCTGCTGGTATAGACGATGCGTTCGACACCTGCAGCCAAAGCCGCTTCCATCACCGCACGGGTGCCGTCCAGATTGTTTCGCACGATTTCTTCCGGATCGCGCGCCCACAGCCGGTAATCGGCGGCGACGTGAAACACATAACGCGCACCCGCCATCGCTTTGGTCATCGCCGCAGCATCGCGCATGTCGGCGGTGACGACCTCCGCGGCGAGCCCGGAGAGATTGTCGCGTTTGCTACTCTGGCGCACCGAAAGGCGCAAAGTGAAACCTTTCGCCGCCAAATGGCGGGCCAATGCGGAACCAACAAAACCGGATGCGCCGGTCACCAGGACGAGATCGCTCATGACGGCACCGTCTCGTCCTTTTGCGCAAAGGCGCGCTTGCCCTCGACAATTTGCCAGATGAGAAGAATGGGAATGCCGATCACGATATCGCGCGCCCGCTTCAGCAGCGAAACGGCCAGTCCGATCTCCGGACCCATGCCGAACACCGGTGCCAATGCCGCATAGCCGGCCTCTTGCACGCCGATCGCGCCAGGAATGAATACCAGCACGCTGCGCAGGGCCGACAACAGAGCTTCGATGGCAATAGCGGAAAAGAAACTGACCTCGGCGCCGCAAAGCAGCAACATCACCCACAACCAGGCGGCGCTGGCCAGCCAGGCCAGCAGATGAAAGCTAGAGCACAACGCCAATTTCCAAGGCTGGCGGTAAAGCGCTTCGATATTGGCCGTGAAGGCTTCGGTTTGGGTCACCGCTTTGGGCAGAAACCGTCCGGTCAATCTTGCCGCAAGCGCCGTGCCGCGCCGTTGCAGCACGACGAAGGCTGCGATGGCGGGTACAAGCAGTGCCGTGCCTAGGATCATGACGTCGGCGTATGGTGCCAGAGCCGGGGCGGCCCGTAACTGCGCCATGCCGATGGCGAGTCCCAGCACGGTGAAAGCAGCCTGCGCCATGATCTCGGCGGTGATGTCCACCACGGCCGTGGAAAAAGCGATCACCGGTGGAATGCCGCCCAATACGCCAACCCGGGCCCCGATCACCACGCCGCCGATCTGCGTGAAGGGTAACAAATCGCTTGCCGAGTTGCGCAATTGGCGCGAGGCCATGAACACCCAGAAGGGCGCCAAAGGGCCCACCACGGAACGCCAAGCGAGTGCCAGAAAAAAGATTATCGGCACGGCCGCCAAAAGGATCAACACGAAGCCGCCCCAACCCACCTTCGTCACGGCACCGATCACCGGTCCTATGCCGACATGGACGATCAGAAAAATCGCCAGCGCCAAGCCAGCGAGCAAGGCAAGAACGGCGCCGATTCTCACGGAAAACTCCTAGGCGGGCGAAGCGTGTCCCAGCACGATTTTACGTCCATCCGAGGATGGCACGAAATCGGCGAAAGGTCCCACGCGGAACGAAGCTTTCCTCGTTAAATCAAGTACTTGCAATGACGTCAAGGCGGCCAGTTCTTCGACATAGAGATACCCTGGCGCCGAGCCCGAATAGAGAGGGCTGGTTGCGGGGTGCATGTAAATCTCGCTGACTCCTTCGGGCAGATGGGCGATCAGACCCGCCAGACGCGTTGTCGTCATCGCACCCGACCATGCCAGACCGAACACGCGATCGGGCGTGTAGATGCCCGCGGCCGCAAGCCGGCGGCGCAAACGCTTCGCCCATATCTCCACAATGCTGCTTCCGCGCGCATTGCGCTCGATCTGCCGCAACACATTCACCGGCTCATTAGGCACGCGCATCGCGTTCAAGCCGTAACGGCGCCCGATCCGCAAAATCAGACCGGCAATCGTCGGATGCAGATGAAAATGTTTGTGGGCGTTGACGTGGTCGAGCGCCAAACCCGTGGCCGCGAAAGCTTTGAATTGGGCTTCGATCTCGGCTGCCAATTGGCGGCGGACATGCGGCAGAAAAAACATCGCCGCCCCGGTCCGCACCATATTGGTGCGGAAAAAACCGTCTCTGTCGACAAGCGCCGGGATGTCCGAGGCGGGAAGTGTCGGGCGCCCCTCGACCAGCACCAGATGCAATCCGACGCGCAGCTTCGGCATGGCCTTGGCGCGCTTCACGGCGTCCGTCGATGCCGGTCCGCTCACCATCAAGCTGGCAGCGGTCAGAATCCCTTCGCGATGCGCCAGCTCGACAGCGTCATTGACCTGGCCGGCGGCGCCGAAATCATCCGCAGTGACGATTAGACCTTTCAAGAAACGATCATGTCCTCGCGCGTGCGCAGGAACTGGAAGAACTCGACTCCCTCGCGTAAGCGGCGCACCAGCATGTCGCGGGAGGTCAGCATTTCGCCCACGATTTCGGCGATCTTGGAGGGGCGGAAATAGAACTTCTTGTAGAAGTCTTCCACCGAATCGAAAATCTCCGTATGGCCGAGATGCGGGTAATTGAGCGGCGCGATCTGCGTGCCATCCTCGGTCAACAGATCGACGTCTGACGCAAACCAGCCGTTTTCTTTCGCCTGCTTGTACAGGAAGGTGCCCGGATAGGGCGCCGCCAGCGAGACTTGCAGGGTACGCGGGTTCACGTCCTTGGCAAATTGCAGTGTTTCCTGGATGGTTTCGCGCGTTTCCCCGGGAAGACCGAGAATAAAGGTGCCGTGAACGATGATGCCGAGCTGATGGCAATCCTTGGCAAAGCGACGCGCCACATCGACCAACAGACCCTTCTTAATATTGTGCAGGATCTTCTGATTGCCGGATTCGTAACCGACCAGCAGCAGGCGCAGCCCGTTCGCTTTCATCACTTCAAGCGTCTTGCGCGGCACATTCGCTTTGGCGTTGCAGGACCACACGACGCCCAGCTTGCCCAATTCCTTGGCAAGCTCTTCAACGCGATCATGGTTGTCGGTCAGCGTGTCGTCGTCGAAGAAGATTTCCTTCGCTTCGGGAAAATTCTTCTGAATGTATTTGATGTCCTCGACCACGCGGGGAATGGAATGGAAACGGTATTTGTGCCCGCCGATGGTTTGCGGCCACAGGCAGAAGGTACAATGCGATTTGCAGCCGCGCCCGGTGTAGTAGGAAATGTAAGGGTGCTTGAGATAGCCGCCGAAGTATTTTTGCGTGTCGAGCTGCTTGTAGAGCGGCAGCACGGACGGCAGCTGATCCATATCCATCAGGATTTCGCGCTCGGGATTGTGCACGATGGCGCCGTCCTTGCTGCGATAGGACATGCCTTTGATCGTCGACCAGTCGCGGCCTTCGGAAAGTTCCTTGATGGTGAATTCGTATTCGTTGCGGGCGACAAAATCGATCGCCGGGCAGGCCTTGAGGCTTTCCTCCGGCTCGACCGCGACCTTGGCGCCGATGAACCCGATGATCGCTTTGGGATTCAATTCGCGGATCATGCCAGCGGTCTTGCAATCGGACTTGAAGGAGGGCGTCGAGGTGTGGATGACGATGAAATCGTGCGCCTTTACGTCTTCGACGATGTCCGCGAATTTCAGGCCGTGCGGCGGCGCGTCGATCAGCTTGGAGCCTTCGACCATGGCCGCAGCTTGGGCCAGCCAAGTCGGATACCAGAACGATTTGACCTCGCGCTTCATCTGATAGCGCGCACCGGCCCCTCCGTCATATCCGTCGAAAGAAGGCGCCTGAAGGAACAAAGACCGCATTACCCAAACCTCATGATTTCCACAGCGCGCCGCTGCGCTCGACACGCAGGCGTTCGCCTTTCCACTCCACCGACCCGCCGACCAGCGATGCCAGAAACACACCGAAAGATAGCACGTCCCTGAGGGGAAGTAGCCATAACGGTCCGCCGTTGCATCCAAAACATTGGTCGATGCGCCATTTGAGCACGGCGCGGGCGGCCACGGAAGTAACAAGGCAGGCAGTGGCAAACAAGGTAAAACCGGACAGAATTGCCCCTAACAGCGCTAGGGGAATGGCGTGGGTAACGATGCTGCCGGCATGGCCGGCGGGATCGACGACGCGGATCGTGCGGGCCCAGCGAAGCTCATGGGCCAGCCATTCCCCGATCGTTTTGTCGCTGCAGGTGTGGCCGACCGCGAAGGCAGGAAAAGTGACGCCAAGGCCTTTCGCCCTTACGGCACGGCCGATCTCGTAGTCATCCGCCAGAACGGACGCAAAGGACTGAAGGCCGCCAATCTGCTCCAGAACAACGCGGTCGAGCGCGATGGTCGAACCGAAACAGGGCTTGGCCAAGCCTAGAGAGATGCCCGTCAACACATTGGGAAGAAAATGATAATCGATACCCATCGCCGACAGCTGGGCCGCCAAGCCGCCAAGGGGCTTGCCCGTATATAGGCACGTTACCGCACCGACGCCAGGCAGCGCGAGCGCATCCACCACCCGGCGCAAATAATCCGGAGGCACCGCGATGTCGCTATCGCTGAGCAGCAACAAATTGTGGCGTGCCGATGGCAGCATGTTGATGAGGTTCGAGACTTTGGCGTTGCTGCCATGGCGGCTGGCGTCGGCAACAAGCGTAATGTCGACGCCGGGATGAAGCACGCGTAACCGTTCAACCGCCGCAACCGCCGTATCGAGCGGATCATGAACGCCGCAAACGATTTGGACGGGCGCTGGGTAATCTTGAACGCAGAACGTGGCGAGGTTTTCCAGCAGCCCCGGCTCCTCGCCATAAAGCGGCTTGAGAATCGATACGGGCGGGTAATCCGCAGTGGCGGATATCGCTCGTCGCGCGAAACGCTCTACGAATGCCGCAGACAGGATTGCATAGCACACGCCGCAATAGGCAACTGTGCAAACCGTCAAACCCAGAATTGCCAAAACAGACATCCGATGCCCCGCTGCGCCTGGTGCGAAGCGCTGCCGGGATCATGACATTTTTCGGCGGAGCATTGAACGCTTGGCCGCGCCGATTATCGGATGACGCGGGCTCCCTTACCCTTCATGACGGCTTCGACTTCTTTGACATTGACCATGGAGGTGTCGCCCGGCGTCGTCATCGCCAGTGCGCCATGGGCGGCGCCGTATTCGACGGCGGCCTGCGGGCCCTTGCCTTCCAAGAAGCCGTAAGCAAGGCCCGAAGCGAAACCGTCGCCGCCGCCCACCCGGTCATAGATCTCCAGATTTTCACGCATGGGCGCTTCATAGAAATTCCCGCCGGCCCAGATTACTGCGCCCCAATCGTTGAAGGTCGCCGTCTTGGCGTTGCGCAGCGTGGTCGCCGCCACCTTGAAGTTCGGGAACTGCTTGACGGCGGTTGCAATCATTTTCTTGAAGTTCGCCGGATCGATCTTCGAAATATGCTCGTCGAGGCCTTCCACTTCGAAGCCGAGACAGGCGGTGAAGTCTTCCTCATTGCCGATCATCACGTCGACATATTCGGCGATCTTGCGGTTGACCTTCTGCGCCCCTTCCTTGCCGCCCTGGCTCTTCCACAAAGAGGCGCGGTAGTTGAGGTCGTAGGCGACGATTGTGCCGTGCTTGCGCGCGGCCTGCACCGCCTCGATCACCGTTTCCGACGTGTTGGGCGCCAGCGCCGCGAAGATTCCGCCGGTGTGGAACCAGCGCACGCCTTCTTCGCCGAACAGCTTGTCCCAATTCACCTCGCCCGGCTTGATCTGCGAGGCGGCGGAGTTGGCGCGATCCGAGCAGCCTAAGGCTGCGCGGATGCCAAAGCCCTTCTCGGTAAAATTCAATCCGACGCGGGTGTTGCGGCCGATGCCGTCGAAGTCCCGCCAGATGATGTGCGAGGTGTCGACCCCTCCTTGGCAGATGAAATCTTCCACCAGCCAGCCGAGATCGTTCTGCGGCAACGCGGTGACGACCGAGGAGCGCTTGCCCCAGCATTTGCGCATGGCGCGCGCGACGTTGTATTCGCCGCCGCCCTCCCACACCGTGAACTGGCGCGCATTGCGCACGCGGCCGAAGCCCGGATCGAAGCGCAGCATCACCTCGCCGAAGGACACGCAATCCCATTTGCAGTCTTTGGCGGCGCGGATTTTCAAGATTTCATCAGCCATTGTCATTTCCCACGAATTTTCTTGATGAGAGCGATGGTCTCGGCAACCTTCTTCTCGATGCCTTTGTAGTCCTTGGCTTTGAGGAGGTCCGAGGTAATCAATTTTGACCCGATGCCTGCCGCCACAATACCGGCGCCGAACCATTTGGAGAGCGATTCCTCCGTCGGATCGACACCGCCGGTCGGCATCAGCTTGGTCCAGGGCATGGGACCGAGGATGTTCTTGACGAACTCCGGTCCGCCGACGCAAGAGCCGGGAAACACCTTGACGATCTCGCAACCCAGTTCTTGGGCATAGGAAACTTCGGAAGCCGAGCCGCAACCGGGACTGTAAGGGATGGCGCGCCGGTTACAGACTTTCGCCACATCGGTGTTGAGGATCGGACCGACCACAAAGTTGGCGCCATTGGCGATGAAGATGCCGGCAGTCGGCGCATCCACTACCGAACCCACGCCCATGATCACGCTCTTGTCCGCTTTGGCGAAATGGCGCGCCACCTCGAGAAAGACCTGGGAGGCAAAGTCGCCTCGATTCGTGAACTCGATGCATTTTGCCCCGCCATCGGCACAGGCTTGAATCACATTGGTGCAGACCTCGACATCGGGATGATAGAAAACCGGAATTACGCCTTGTTCCATCATCGCAGCCAAGACGGCCAAACGGTCTTTTGCCATTTTCTCTGCACTCCCTGGTTTTGGCGGAGGCCCGCAATTCAGCAACCTTCCGCCGGACAAGCAACATCTATTGCGCCGCATGTTTTCACGTCCGCGCAACGGCGCGACAGGGCGGCAAAACACTTATGACACCGGTGTCATAGACTTCGGTACACCATCCTCCGCCATCGATCAAGAATGAATTGGGGCGACACGATCGCGCTGACAATCGGGTAGGAGGAGCTCTTGCGAGCCCCCCCTCCCACACCACCTGGCATACTCAGCGTACCGCGGCGGTTTCCGACAATGCGGAGCGTTGCGGAAAAGAAGCGCCGCCAAGGCTCGGTATTCGACCAACGCCGTAGATGCTGATCCGCTCCACACGCGCACCAGACCCAGTTCCGCTTTCGCCGGTAATGCCGTGGCGAAGTAACCTTTCCATCGGAGAGCGTCACTTCCTTGCTGCTGTTGGGCATCTATCGAGTGGGTTGAACCTGCTCCTTGATTGTCGAATTCGGCCCTTCATCCAGTTGCCCGGACTATTATGGCCTCTGCTGACTTCTCCCCATCCATTGGACGACGTTGCCGTCGCCCTACTCCGATCGCCGGAGAGACAAAGAGATCTCCCAGGGTAAGACGTTGATCCTTCGCTCGGTCGCCGCCGGATTTACCAATGCGCGTGTCTGTTTGGCTTTCGGGAATCCCCGTCCGTTGCCGGGTTACCCCACCGCACCGGCCTGATATCCGGTTCCTGTTCGTCAGCTCCGAGTTTTGCTTCCGGCTTCCTCCCCACCCCGCCTCGCGGCGACGCAGTTGCCTTCCGCTATCAGTTCCGGCCAACCGGCCCAAAGAGGACTTCCACCTCCCAGATCAACGCCATGCCTGGCAATCGGGTAGGAGGAGCTCTTGCGAGCCCCCCCTCCCACACCACCTGGCATACTCAGCGTACCGCGGCGGTTTCCGACAATGCGGAGCGTTGCGGAAAAGAAGGTGAGCGATTTGCCGGCACCCTTTGACGGCGATGTTGACTTTGGCAGGAAGATTGATCTGCGTTGATTCACGCGGCGCGTTGTTGCGGGCGGAGGTTTTCGGCCCAGGTCCATGGCAGAAGCTCGTCAAGACGGGCGTTGGGCCACAGATTGACGAGCCGGGCGAGAACATCGGCAAGGTAGGCTTGAGGATCGATGCCGCCCAACTTGCAGCACTCAATCAGCGAAGCCAGGATCGCCCAACTACGGCCCCCGTCGTCGTTGCCCGCGAAGAGCGCATTCTTTTTCGTCAAAGATTGGGGCCGCATGCTCCGCTCGACGATGTTGGTGTCCATCTCGATGCGCCCGTCGTCGAGGAAGCGGATGAGCCCGTCCCAATGATGGAAGGCATAGCGGATGATCTTTGCCGTGTCCGATTGGCCCGGCAGACGTGTGTGCTGTTGCTCAAGCCAGGTCCTGAACTCTGCGACACGCGGGGCGGTTTCCGCTTGCCGGACGACGCGGCGTTCATCGGCACAGCGGCCTCTGATCCTTGCCTCGATCCCATAAAGCTGGGCAATCCACGCAACGGCTTCGGTGGCAACCGGCGCATCGCCGCGCTCGGCGATTTCGAAGAAGTCCCTCCTAAGGTGGCTCCAGCAAAAGGCGATCATGATCCGGTCGGCCGGCAAGTTCTTGTACGGCGCATAACCGTCGCATTGCACGATGCCGCGGTAGTTTTCGAGCAGATCTTTGAGGTATTGGCCGCCGCGGCCGGGTGCGTAGCTATAGAAGACAGCGGGTGGATCGGGTCCGTTCCATGGTCTGTCGTCGCGGGCCATGACCCAGAACCAGCCTTGTTTGGTTTTGCCGCGGCCGGGATCGAGCACCGGTACCGGCGTTTCGTCGACCGCCAGCTTGGCCGATGTCAGAAGGTTCTGTTTCAGCCGCTCGTAAAGCGGCTCAAGCTCCGTCGCTGCGTACCCCACCCAGAACGCCAGCGTCGAGCGATCCAGCTCGATACCCTGGGACAGCAGCATCTTGGCCTGGCGGTAGAGCGGCAAGTGCCAGCCGTATTTCGACACCAGCACGGACGCGACCAGGTTCTCGGTCGGAATGCCGGATTTGATCAAGTGCTCGGGCGCCGGAGCCTCAACAATAGTTTCGCAGGCACGGCAGGCCAGTTTCGGCCGGTGCGTGACGATCACCCGGTACAGTGCCGGGACAACGTCGAGCCGCTCCGAGGTCTCTTCACCGATGACATGCATCGGCTTGCCGCAGCACGGACAGTTCGTGTTGTCGGGCAGGGCCGTCTCATGGATGTGCGGCAGATGGGCCGGCAGCGCCCCGCGATTGATCTTCCGGCGATGGTCACTGGTGGGAGCCTTCTTCTCTTCGATGGCCTCATTCCTGGCAATCGCCTGCTCGATGTCCTCCAGCGCCAACTGCAGCTGATCGGGCGGCAATTTCGCCAGCCGCTCGCTCTTGGCCTCGAACCCCTGCGCCTTGCGCAACAGGCGGCGCAGACGGTCGTTGATTTCCACCAGCTTGTCGCGCTCGGCGACCACGGCATCGCGTTCCGCAACCGCCGCCAGCGCAAACGCACGCAGCGCGTCAATATCGTCAGGAAGTGAATTGGCAAGCGATGCCATGCCCGAAGGGAAGCACAAAATACGCCGATTGTAGCGCGCTTTCTTGCATCCGATTCACTTCACCGCAGGTCACTGCACAGCTTCCGGCGCCGGAACGCGGCGAACATGTACGCGCATCCAATCGAGACCTTCAATCAGCGCAGAAAGCTGCGCCGCCGACAGACGCATCACGCCGTCTTCGATGCGGGGCCACACGAACTTGCCCTCCAACCGCTTGGCAAAAAGGCAGAGACCTGTGCCGTCCCAAAAAATCAGTTTCACTCTGTCAGCACGGCGAGAACGGAAGCAGACGATCACACCCGAGAAGGGATCAAT
>CAVXZV010000026.1:0-4745 GCA_963766355.1 uncultured Alphaproteobacteria bacterium | reverse complement strand
AATCACGTAATCGATCGGACCTTTGACCGTGGCAAGTGCCTGACGCATGCAGCGCACCGCGCCTTCGCCGGAGGGAGCCACCATGTCGTGACCGTCCGAGGTCGCGCCATAACCGACCAATTCGGCGTAGATCTTCGCGCCGCGCGCTTTGGCGTGTTCGAGTTCTTCCAATACCACGACGCCGCCGCCGCCCGCGATGACAAAACCGTCGCGGTTCTTGTCGAAGGCGCGCGAAGCCTTTGCCGGAGTCTCGTTGTATTTCGATGACATCGCGCCCATCGCATCGAACAGCACCGACAAGCTCCAATCCAATTCTTCGCCGCCGCCGGCGAAGATGATGTCCTGCTTGCCGAACTGGATCAGTTCGGAAGCATTGCCGATGCAATGTGCGCTGGTGGCGCAAGCCGAACTGATCGAATAATTGACGCCCTTGATCTTGAACCAGGTGGAGAGCACCGCGGAACAGGTCGATGACATCGCCTTGGGTACCGCAAAAGGACCGACGCGCTTGGGACTGGAAGCGCGCGCCGTATCGCAAGCCGCAATCAAGGCTCTGGTGGACGGGCCGCCCGAGCCGACGATCAAGCCGGTGCGTTCGTTGACGATATCTTTTTCTTCGAGGCCACAATCGCGCAACGCTTGATCCATCGCGAGCCATGCATATGCCGCAGTGTCGCCCATGAAGCGCCGGGCCCGGCGGTCGATCATCGCATCGAGATCGATATGCACGGCGCCTTCCACTTGCGAGCGAAAGCCCATGTCCTTGTAAGTTTGGGCGGCGACGATCCCCGATTTTGCCTCGCGCAAGGAGGCGGTGACTTCCTGCGTATTGTTGCCGATGGACGAGACGATGCCCATCCCAGTGACGACGACGCGCCTCATTGTGGATGTCCTCTGTTAGCGGCCCGCGCGCGGGCAAACGACGCTTAGGCTCCGGCGGGTTCCGGAACGTCATGGAAAAGGCCGACGCGCAGATCCTTCGCTTCGTAGATCACCTTGCCGTCGACTTTCATGATGCCATCGGCGATGCCGACGACGAGACGGCGCATGATCACCCGTTTGAAATCGATGTAGTAGCTTACCAGTTTGTCGGACGGCAGAACCATGCCGGAGAATTTCACTTCGCCGACGCCCAGCGCGCGGCCTTTGCCCAGACCGCCAAGCCAGCCGAGAAAGAATCCGACCATCTGCCACATGGCGTCCAATCCGAGGCAACCGGGCATCACCGGATCGTTTTGAAAATGGCATTTGAAAAACCAAAGATCGGGACGCACATCGAACTCGGCGAGAATTTCACCCTTGTCGTGGCTGCCGCCACGCTCGGCGATTCGCACAATGCGGTCGAACATCAACATGGGTGGCATCGGCAGACGGGCGTTGCCCGGTCCAAACATTTCACCCTTGGCACAGGCCAACAGGCCAGCCATATCGAAATGCGATCTACGCGGGGGGGTCGGTTGGTCCACTTTGCTCCAGTCCTTCAATGCCTTAGCTCATGCTCTTGACACCGTCGGCGCCTGCGACGATTTGTAAGTTAGAAACGTTCTAACGATTGCTCTACCATTCTAGCAAAGATGGCGCTCGAGTGTCATAGACGCAAGGGTTTACAGGGTCGAAACAGCGAGAACAACAGCTAGGTCTGCGATGCGTAAAAAGCCCAGAGAAGTTCAAACCGAAGCCTCCTCCATGCGGGTGCGTCAAGCCGGATTGCGACCGACGCGCCAGCGTAACCAGCTGGCGCATCTGCTGTTCCGTAACGGCAACCGCCATCTGACGGCCGAAGCCCTACACGCGGAAGCGGTCGGGGAAGGTGTGAAAGTATCGCTGGCCACGGTCTACAACACGCTGCATCAATTCACACAAGCTGGTCTTTTGCGCCAAGTGGTTGTGGATGCAACGCGCAGCTACTTCGATACCAACACCGGCGAACATCAGCACTTTTATCACGAAGACGACGGCATCCTGACCGACATCCCGGTACGCGATCTGGCTGTCGCGGGTGTTCCGCTGCCGCCTCACGGCACCAAAGTGTCCCGCGTCGATGTCGTGGTGCGGGTGCGCCGCCAATAGCCGCTTCTGTTGCAACTGATTATCTTTAGAATTATTCTAAGGTATTGACTTAGGCATTGTGCTGACGCAATTTTGCGCGCGCAATCCTGTACGCGAATCCACCACTTTAAGGAGAAGAAAGATGCCATCCTTGAAAGGCAGCAAGACCGCCCAGAATTTGAAAGACGCCTTTGCCGGCGAGAGCCAGGCCAACCGGCGCTATCTCTACTTCGCGCAGAAGGCGGACGTCGAAGGCTACAACGACGTTTCGGCGGTGTTCCGCTCCACGGCCGAAGGCGAAACCGGACATGCGCATGGCCATCTGGAATATCTCGAAGCCGTCGGCGATCCGGCGACCGGCGAGCCGATCGGCGATACGACCTTGAATCTCAAAGCATCGATTGCGGGCGAGACCCACGAATACACGGACATGTATCCGGGCATGGCCAAGACCGCGCGCAGCGAAGGCTTCGACGAAATCGCCGATTGGTTCGAGACTCTGGCGAAGGCGGAAAAGAGCCACGCCGGACGCTTCCAGAAAGCGCTCGATACGCTGGGCAAATAGCAATAAAGCGAATAGGGATTAGCGAATAGCGAATAGGGACCCTATTCGCTACTCGCCCTTCGCTATTTGCGCGGTCACACCATGTCCCATGAAGGCAGTCTCGAAGCACCCACCCGTCATCCGATCGATTGGCGGAATGACGAATTCTACGACGCCAAAAAGCTCGATGCCGAGATGCGGCGCGTCTTCGACATCTGCCATGGTTGCCGGCGCTGTTTCAATCTGTGCGATTCCTTTCCGCGCCTGTTCGATCTGATCGACAACAATCCGAACGAGGATGTCGAGAGTCTGAAGTCGGAAGATTTTGCGCATGTCACCGAAGCCTGCACGCTGTGCGACATGTGCTTCATGACCAAATGTCCCTATGTGCCGCCGCATGCCTTCAATCTGGATTTTCCTCATCTGATGCTGCGCGCCCGGGCCGTGGAAGCCAAACAGGGAAAGAAGGATTTCACCCAGAGCCAGCTCGCCGAAATGGACCGCAATGGCCGGCTGGCGCGCTTCGTTTCGCCCATCGTCAATTGGGTGTCCAAGAAGGGCAATGGGTTGACCCGGCCGGCGATGGAAGCGATTGCCGGAATCGATCGCGATGCGGTCTTGCCGAAATTCCATAGCAGAACTTTTGTGGCGGCCGATCGCAGCGATCCGATCGCTCCCAACAAGGCGGCGCCGGCGTTCGGCAAACGCAAGGTGGCGCTCTATGCCACCTGCTTCGTCAATTACAACAAACTGGAGACCGGTCTTGCTGCGCGCGCAGTGCTTAATCATATCGGCGTCGAAACCCGCGTCGCTTATCCGGGCTGTTGCGGCATGCCGTTCCTGGAGCAAGCAGATCTCGCGCGCGTGGCGCAGAACGCGGCGAAAGTTTCCCAGGAATTGGTGAAGCTGATCGACGAAGGCTACGACATCGTGGCGCTCACCGCGTCTTGCGGGTTGATGCTGAAGTTCGAATGGCCGTTGATCGTCCCCGAAAACGCCGGCGTGCAGAAGCTTGCCAAGTCGACGTTCGATATCGACGAATATGTCGTGGACGTCGCGAAGAAAGAAGGTTTGCCAACCGGGCTGAAGCCATTGCCGGAAGGCGTCAGCGTTCACATTCCCTGCCATGCCCGCGCCCAGGCGATGGGGCCAAAGGCAATGGAGATGTTGAAGCTCATTCCCGACACGCCGCTGCAGATGATGGAACGTTGCTCGGGCCATGGCGGAACTTTCGGCGTGATGAAAGAAACGCACAGTTCGGCACAAAAAATCGGCCGCCCCGTGTTCCGCCAAGCGCAGGAGAAAAACCTCGGCCATATCGTTTCGGATTGCCCGCTGGCTGCTTTGCACATTGTCGAGAACGTCAAAGCGATGGCCGCCAAGGACGGGAGCGTGGCCAAAGTGAGCGAACCGGAACATCCCATCGAGATCATGGCGCGCGCCTTTGGATTGCTGGAGGCCTGAATGCCTGCAAATGCGCACAAAATCATTCCGGCCGATATTCTTTGCGATGCCGATTATGCGGCGCAACGCGACGCTTTGCGCAAAGCGATGATCGCCACCAAGAAGAACCGGCGCGTCGAAGTGGGACCGTTTGCAACCTTCTATTTCGAAAACTACGACACGATGTGGCTGCAGGTTATGGAAATGCTGCGCATCGAAAAGGGCGGTGCCGAACAGCTGGACGGCGAGCTGGAAACTTATAATCCGCTGATCCCGCAAGGTCGTGAACTGATCGCCACGCTGATGCTGGAGATCGAAGATGCGGTCATCCGCGACCGAACGCTTTTGACGCTGGGCGGCATCGAGGAAACGATCTACCTCGAGATCGGCAAGGATCGCATCGCCGCGACACCCACCGAATATGACGACCGCACCACAGCGGACGGAAAAACGTCATCGGTGCATTGGCTGCGCTTCACCCTGACGCCCGAACTAATCGCGCGCTTACGAAGCGGTGCGGAAAGAATTGTGCTCGGTGTGGCTCATGGGAATTACGGCCATATGGCGGTTGTGACGGATGCCGTGCGCGCCGCATTGTCGAAGGATTTCGACTGAGCCTAGGCGATTTTCGACATTTGCGCGACGGAATCAGCGCTCATCGACGCATTGAAAGTCAGGATAGCGGACATCAACACGATGTCCGGCGTGA
>CAVXZV010000025.1:0-8788 GCA_963766355.1 uncultured Alphaproteobacteria bacterium | reverse complement strand
TGGACAAGCCCAGCGGCGTCACAATTTGGCCCCCAGAGACAATGCCAGCCCCGTTGCTGGTGCTGCCCCTGGAAACGGTGCCCGGCATTGGTTCGCGTATGAAGTCTCGCCTGAACAGCGCGGGGATCGTCACAATGGACGATCTGTGGCGTTCACAGCCGAAGCATTTGCGGGCGCTCTGGGGAAACGTGAATGGCGAGCGCATGTGGTACGCGATCCACGGCTACGCCCTCCATGCCATGCCGACCTCGCGCGGGATGTTTGGCCATGGTCGCGTCTTACCACCTTCATGGCGCACGGCGGATCACGCCCGCTCCTGTTCGCGGTTGCTCCTGACCAAAGCGGCACGGCGGATGCGCCGTGACGGTTACTATGCGGGACTTCTGTGGCTGTGGCTCGATATACGAAACGGCGGATGGTTCTGGCAGCGCGAACTTCATGCTGTGCAGGACGATCAAGCTTGTCTCAGGGCGTTAGAAGCTCTTTGGGAAAAGGCCAGTAGTGAAATTGCGCGCCGGGCAGAGATTGTGCGCGTCGGCGTCACGCTTTCAAGCCTGACGCGGGCCACAGAGCGCCAGCTTGATATGCTCCTGGACAATAAAGACCGCCAGCGTTGTGAACTGCTCACCAATACGATTGACCGCCTAAATCAGAAGTTCGGCAAGCGTGTCGTTACGGTAGGCCCATGGACACCGCCGCCGGGAGGCTATGCGGGCGGCAAGATGGCAGCCAACCGCATCCCGTCAGCGGAGAGACTCTGGTGACGTGGCTGGAAGACATGGCGCTTCGGGATTTGGACGATAGCTTGGTGATTGAGGCCACTTGTCAGCGGTGCCTTCATATGTGGCTGCAAAGTCCTATCCAGCTTTTGCTGAAGGTCGTTCACCGGGACGTTAAGCTCGATGGGGTTGCGAAAAATCTTGCTTGCCCGAGCCCGGCTGTCGGCATGTGGGGTCCGTCTCAGTCTGATAAAGAACGAAGACAGTAGCGGCTTCGTTGGCGGTATGCCGTGAAACGCCACCGACCCGTAAGGGGTTGCGGCTAGGCTTGATTTCAAGGAATCTCGAAAGGTTCATTCGCTTGGGCTGCAACCCTGCGGATCGGCCACACACGCTTTCCATGCCACGTGTAGCGAATCAAAGCTACACGAACGGAGAGCAATTGTCATGCGCGAAAAATCCGCAGCGACCCCCGAAGATAGCGCCCACTGTCCTCAAACCGGAAATATCTTTTATGGATGGTTGGATGATCCAGCTCAAACTGAACCAACTTATGAACCACCGAGAGACGCGCCGTGCCCATTCTGCGGATTTCCGGTGCATGGCGAGGAAGTGTCAACACATAGCCTAATGTACAAGGGTCAATATGCAGCTCGGAGCTATTTCTATCGCTCCACCGAACCTGCGCTGACGCCGACCGCACCGGAACAGGGATGGACGGTTTCATACTCGATATGATTGCTCGAAACGGGGATTGAAAGAAAACCGCCAGGACCGAAAGGCCCCGGCGGTAACTTCGGCTTTGTTAGGGGCAGTCCGGCAATGCCAGAAGATTGTCCCAAAGATAGTTGTCGGCCCGCGTTTTGAGATATGCGCGGGTGCCGTGATAGGCAATAACGACGTCCACCTCTCGTCCGCCGTTGTGGACAAAGAAGTCCCACTTGCCGGCACGAATGCCCGCGACGGCTTCATCTTTCAGAAAGTTTCCAGCGTGTTCCGCCGTGGGTGCCTCCCACGGATTCAATGCGCTCATGGGGGTTATAGTGCCCCCCGCGCTTCACAATACACATGATCCGGACTCTGTCGGCCATGGCCGCACTCCTATGTTCCCGCGCGCCATAGGGCGGCACGGTTCAAGAAGCGAGTTGACCTAGATAGAGAAATGGCCCAGATTCTGCCTGCAAATCGCTCTCTACTCGCACTCCCGCTCCGTTTGAGCGCGAAACACAAAGATCAGGGCCGTTCGGTGTTCCAGACCTGCGGCCCTTTTTCTTTGCGTAGTCAGAGATCAATATAGCGTTTTGCGGTTCCCGAAATAGAAGATATTGGTCAACAAAAACATTCACGTAGGTCTTGTGAACTCAAATAAAAATGATTGCAAAAGACCGCAAACTCACACGTGATTCTCAAACATAATTCGTGTACTGATTTTTTACCTGTAATGCATCCGCTATAATATGCTGCTGCCAATAACCGCTGAAATACTCAGACGGTTCTCGCTAAAGTCATTATCTCCGCTGCACTTTTCCATTCGGCTGAAACAACCAGGAGATTCATGGGAATTGAGCCTCACGGCGGCGATGTTGGCTTCTTATTTTGACGTTTTTTCCTGCCTGCCAGGGTTTCATCGAGCCTTAACGAGACGCGATCCACGGCGGCAAGAAGTGCCGTGTCAGGCGCAGTGGCGTAACGAGCAGTCACGCCTTTGATGCGATGTCCAAGTAGACCTGCGATGGTGAGTTCAGAATAATTAAGCTCGGTGGCAGCGCTCGCAAACCAATGGCGCAGGCCGTGGATGGAAACGTCCTTGATACCGGCGCGTGCAGCCACACGGCCCCAAACCTTCGGCAAGCCGACAAAGTGGCCAGATTTGGAATTACCCGGAAATACAAAGTCCAAATCCTTCGCATCAAGGGGCCGAAAGCTTCCCAAAAATTTGAGCGTAGCCCGGCCAATAGGCCGGATTTGCGCTCCTGACTTAGTGTCCTTGAACCGAAGGCATCGGGCTTGGCGGTCCACCGTCTCCCATTGCAGAGTTAGCGCTTCCATACGCCGACAGCCCGTGAGCAACAGGAAGCGGATAGCACGCAGACCGGTCATGTCTTCGGCGTCGGCTTCTATTTCGCGCAAAGCGACGCCGGGACTCCACCGCGTCGAGCGAGAAAGGCGGTCTTTTAACTTGGTCCTTGGGGCGCGCGGCCTTTTCGATATCCCGAGCAGGGTTGGAGAGAATGGTTTTGTCACGGACCGCTCGCTGCAGGATGGTGCGGAGCATCCCATAAGTTCGGGAGGCAGCACCGGGCCCACCCGTCGTCTTGCCGCCGCGTGGCCGCTTTCCTTTCGAGACCTTTAAGTCCCAATTCTTTGGGCGCGGACTTCCCTGCTTTTACGTCCTTGATGAATTTTTCGATATCGGATGGTGTCAGGCTCGCCACTCGCCGTGTGCCGAGAAGCGGTTTGACGTGTCGCGCAATCCGGGAGCGATCCATAGCCAACGTGCTGGCTTTGATTTGGCCCTCTTTGTCCTCCAGATACTGGTCGCAAAGTTCGGAGACGGTTATGGCGCCTCTCTCGGATTTCTTGTTGGCGGAAGGGTCCGCACCGTTCGATATCGCCGCTTTAAGCTTGATTGCTTCCTCGCGGGCGTTGGAGGGCTCAAGTCCGTTCACGCCGGCCCGCCCCAGGGTATAGCGCCGCTGGTCACCATGCTTGTTCCGGTACTTTAATAACCACGACTTGACCCCTGACGGCTTCACGCGCACGCCAAGGCCGGGGATTTTGTCATCGAAGTGGATAATGTCCCGACCGCTCGGATCGGGCCGGAACGCGTTTACAACGCGGCTATCGGAAAGTTTTGCCATTCACCATTCCTTCGACACTCGTTCTGGGGAACCACGGGGGAACTTTTAGAACAGGTATCCTGCAATTCCTCTCGGTTGACTGATGTCCCAAAGACGCTCTTATAACGCAATGATTATAAGGACATTGGAACAAATATCACTCTGCAGGAATTTCACGAGATCTACAAGAAAGAGTATATCCCAACCTTGCCAAGGTTAGGGTCGGGCGTTCAATTCGCCTCGCCCGCTCCAAGATTATGAAGTAAAATCAGTATGTTATGATTGTATATCCGGACCCATTATCTGCTTACATGTCAGTCAGACGCGCAGATGTAAGCTATATGTAATCACCTGAAATCGCAGTTCTGGATATCCGCTGTGGCCTTCTGAGGGTTTGCCAGCCTTACAGCCGCCGCCGGCAACACATGTCGTGATGTTTTTTGAGGTTCATCAAGTTCAATCAGCGCGGCCTCCGGGAATTGGATAACGCTCGCGTGGAAGCTTGAGAAAGGATGCGAGAGGCACGGCATTGGCGACAGTATTGGTCTTCCTGAACCACACTAAAGGTTCGGTCCTCCGACCTCATGATCTCCGCGCATTCGCGTGGGAATAAGTTATTACGCTGCCATTCGACAAACATTTGTCTACTGGACGACGAAGTTAGCCCACCATTGAAGCATCCTGGCCCGATGTTTCAGGTACGCGACGGACGCTCCGTCAGTCCGCCGATAGGTGATGCGCTTTCGGCATGCAACGGTCGGACGCAATAAACAAACTCGTTGCCAAAATGGCGACGAGTTCGTTGCCGAAAGTTAGCCGGCATGAGTGGAAAGCGGGGCGCTCGTGAAACCCGCGAATTTGCGGATTTTAGCTGATCGACCGCCGCACTCACGCCGTCGCGGTGTAAAATTTCGGCTTAATATCAAACACGATCTCAAGACCTTCTGCCGCGCTCGAGCTCGCGAACGCCTGCAGTTGCGGGGCATAGCTCGCGACATATTCGTGCAAGTTGTCGTCGAAATTCAGAATCACATAGACGATGCGCCTCGCGATGCCGGCGTGATAGCCCGCCATCTGGTGTCGTGCTGTCTCGATCGTCGATCTCAGTTTATCGAAAAACGGCGCCTGCAACTCTCCCTGGACCCCGCGCGCAGCGCCCGTTGTTCGCGCTACGGCCTCGACGTCGGATGGATTGATCGTTTTCACCTCGCACAGGACCTTGTCGGGGCCTTGCATCGCCTGCAGATCGGGCGTCTTTGCGCCTGGCTGAGTCGACTCCTCGACAAATTCGACGTCAGTGCAGCCGCTCCGAGCGAGATGATTGTACGCCTTGGCCTGATTCAGCTTATCGAAAGTAGCCTGCCAGCCACGCGGCGGGTTTCGCCGCTCGAATAGCGGCGCGACCTGGTGCTTGAGATAATTCCACGCCGCATCATCCAAGCCCTGCAGCTCGGCCTCGAGATCGGTAAAGATCTTCCGCTTGACGGCGATCTCGGCTATCGAGACGTCGAAGTTTCGGAAAAACGAGTTGGGCGACTTGGATCCGATAGCAGATCTCGGATCTCGTACATCCTCGGCATGGTGTTCCGGCTCATTGTCGCCGCCTATCTGCCGGTCAGATCCGATAGCGTCGCCGACTCGACCGGCCATGAACTCTCGCCGTCATCCCAAAACGTCTTGCCCGAGCGCCGGAGGCAGGTGACGTGCCAGAGATCGACGAACGTCGCGACGACATAGATCTCGTCGGGCTGGTCGGCGTGGCCTGCTTCGATTTTTGCGAACGTCTCGGCGACGAGCTGCTCGTTCGAGATCCACATGTCGACATCCTCGAGCACAAGGATGGTCTTTGCGCCTGCCTCGGCTTTCCAGGCCGCGAGTTTCCCGAATTTTTTATCGCGGCTCGTGGCGAGGCGCTCGGCGCGCGCACCTTCAACGGGGCCGGTGACGCGCTGATAGCAAAACACGCCGCCCATCGCCTGCGCTTCCGAAAAGCGCCGCAGCGTCACATCGAAAGGAACGCCGTCGGGCCGCGCCGTCGCGGGATGCTTTGAGCGGCTGCCATAGCGCGTCGCTTCGATCGCCGGCGCCGTGGCGCGTATCCAGGTCTCGAGCGCGTCTCGCACCGCTGGGACGTCTTTCGTTTTAATTCCCGTGGTGGCCTCGATCGGCACGTAGAGACGAAAGCACTCAGTCGCCGACGCAAACCCCTTCAAACGTTCCATGAGCGGATCGAGCAGCTTGCTCGTTTCGCGACCCGTTCTGATTTGGCCGGGGAACGCTTCGATCCCGGTATGCTCGAGTGCGATGAGCTCGTCGCCTAGCGTGCAGCAATAATCGACTGGCGACGCATGGCGCTGCGCCTCTGGATCGAAACCGCGGCTGCGCTTCACACCGTCGCGCTCCTCGATGAGCCGCAGCACGGCGTCGAGCGCCATGCCCTCGTGAAACGGATCTTCGGCGTCGCGCATCATGGCGCCTTCAGCTCATCGGCATAGCGAAAATCCGCCATCGTGATCGCCTTTTGGCCGCTGCTGGGATGCCAGGCTCCGACGAGGCCGTCGCGGCGCTCGTCCGGAGCGGCGAACATCACCAGCACCCAGACATGCGGCAGATCATAGAACCACGACACAAATCGTGATTGGCGGTCGGCGCCTGTCGGCGCAGTCCATACGTCGGATTTGCCGGCCGTGACGCGATCGCTGGCCGACGGGACGCCAAATTTGAGGTGCACGAGCGGGTGCGCGCGGTCGTTCATGATCGCATCCGAGAATCCGCTGAGATCGATCGGCAAGGATCCCTCAATTACCAGGCAGCCGAACGCCTTCACAAAAAACTGGTGCACGCCCAGCATCCGCTTGCGGGTGTCATAGGGAAACACGCGGTTGAGCCGCACCGTCGCACCAGGCGCGATCGTCGGCGCGGCAGTGCAAAAATATTCCGAGAGTTTTTGCCAGGCGAGATCGTGGGGCTGCGTACGCGTCGAGTTGCAATGCTGGCAAATCCGGCCGGGCGACTTGAGCAGCTTTGCGTCAAAACTCCCGACCCTCTGATTTTTGCGCGCTTGATCGTGGAAAAACAACGGTTGCTGCTGCGTCGGCCGACCAAAAACAGCCTTGAGATCCGATCGCTTCGTCTTGTGCTCGCCGCTATCACCAGGGCCGCCGCAAATCCAACACCGCGGCAGCTGTTCGACAGGGTTTGTGATCGCGTCGATGATCGAGCTCATGGCAGCCTCACAGAAGGCCGTACTGCGATGCTTTCGCCAAGGGCATGGGCCGAGGGCCGGCCGGATACAGAAACAGGACAGGTGCAAGACGCCGTGGATGCATACCTCCAAAAATACCCCGTTCAGCGGACGTTGCCAGCATCTTTATTGGTGAGCGCGGCGATAACGACCAACCGGACGTGCCCGGATAAGCCGGAAAAATCAAACTGACCCACTACCCTCTCGTATCCATGGAGATACGGGAGATTTTGGCAGCCAACCTGAGGAAGTACCGGAAGATCACCGGGCTTTCTCAGGAGGAACTTGCCCATCGCGCAGAAATCGATCGTACTTACATCAGCTCACTTGAACGCTGCCAATATGCTGCGAGCATCGATGTGCTCGCTCGACTTGCCAAGGAACTGGGGGTTGAAGCCGCGGAGCTTCTGCAAAAAGGGCCTCGCTCCACATCGCGTGCAAAACGTGGCGTTTGACGAATAGAGAAATACGTAGCAATAAAATACGCGATTGGCATCCATCCTGCGGATGGATATTCGCAAGGTCTTCGGGCTCAATCTGCGGCGTATCCGGCTAGCCGCCGGCCTGAGTCAGGAAGCGGTGGCCGAGGGAATGGGCGTCGACCGCGCGCATGTCAGCAGCATGGAGCGCGGACAGCAAAACGTCACGCTTCTGACGCTATGGCAGGCCTCGCAAGCTTTGGGGTGCCGCGCGGCGGATTTTCTGGATGAAAAAACCCCGGCAACGGCTCTGAGCCTCAATGTGAAGGCCCCGAGGCGCCGGCGAACCAAGTCCTAGCAAAGCCTCTTGAAAAGCACGGCGTTTTGCCGTACATTGCTTGCGAAGGAGAATTCCATGCGTGCCACATCGCGCCGCAAGCCGCCGGCCAAAGAACTCAAAAGGGACCGGTTGGAGTTGCGCATTGCCACCTCGGCCAAAGCGCTCATTCAGCGCGCCATGGCGGTGAGCGGCTTGACCGCCGGTGATCTTGCTTATGAAGGCGCGCGCCGGGTTCTCGATGAGCATGAGCGCATGGTGCTCACCGGCGCGAACCGGGATGCATTCCTCGCTGCCGTTCTCAATCCGCCGGAGCCTGCGCCCAAATTGATTGCGGCTCTGCGCCGGCACCGCGACGTGATAGGCTGACGATTGGCGCTGAGGATTGAACCGCTCGGAAAGCAGCACGAGCGTGCCGGCTTTACCTGCGGGCAAAGCGAACTCGACGATTGGTTCCGCAGGCGGGCCAGCCAGGATGAGCGGCGCAATGTGGCGCGCGTGTTCGTGGCCGTGGACGATGCATTGGGTGTTGTCGGATTTATAGCCTCAGCTCGTTCACGCTTAGCCTGGAAAGTCTTCCAGACGAGATCGCCCGCAAGCTGCCGCGCTATGATGCCATTCCAGCAGCGCTGATCGGCCGGCTGGCGCGCGATGAGAAGGCCCGCGGACTTGGGATCGGCGAGTTGCTGCTGGCGGACGCTTTGCGCCGCATACTGGGTGCAAGCAAGACACTCGCGGTGTTTGCCATTGTGGTCGATGCCAAGGACGAGCGCGCGGCAAAGTTCTACGAGGCATATGGCTTTGTGAGGTTTCCGCTACAACCGCGCCGTTTGTTTCTCCTGGCCTCATCGGCGGCCGCAGCGCTCGCCAAGATATAGCCGAACCGCATTCGGCCCCTTCGCGGTCATCTGGCATTTCCAATCTGGTCGAGATCAAGCAAAAACCCCGCCCGGCGAACCGGGCGGGGCTTGGAGGAAGGCGCTTCAGCTGCCGCTGCGCTTGCCGGGCCTGCGCGACCAGATCGCGCTGTAGGTGTCGCCGTCCTTGTCCTTGACCAGGTTGGCGTAGACCGGAGCGGTGAACTCGGATCGTCGAGCTTGAGCGAGTGATACTCCTCTTTCTTCTCCGTCTATCGGGTGAAGTGGCGCCTATCTCCTCGTTACGCAGTGCACTGCATAACGCGGATTATGCGGAGTTCGGGATTATGTAGAGTGGCTGGGTGTCAAATC
>CAVXZV010000024.1:0-201076 GCA_963766355.1 uncultured Alphaproteobacteria bacterium | reverse complement strand
TGAAAGCGCGGTACAATCTTTGGAGCAACGGTGGGTACCGGAACAGCGCTTTGCCCAGCCGGGCGTTCTTCTGTCGAGCCGCGGCAGCGCCCACAGCCGGCGTGCGTTTGAACAGTGACTTTCTTCGCGCTGTCGGCGACGGCCGGAACGATCTGAATGGCGCTGGCGCCCGTTCCGACAATAGCGATCGTTTTGTTCGTATAATCGAAATTCTTGTCCCATTCGGCGGAATGGAATTTGGGGCCCGAAAAATTCTCAAGACCTTTGATCGTGGGGAATTGCGGCACGTGAAGCGCCCCGGTCCCCGTGACAACCGCGCGCGTCACAACCGCCTCGCCGGAACCGAGAGTCAGACGCCAGTTCCGGGCTGCCTCGTCATATTGCGCCCGGGTGACTGGCGTATTGAAGCGCAGATGCTGCGCCAATCCAAAACGGTCCGAAACGCCTTTCATGTATCGCCAGATTTCCTCGGACGGCGAATAAGACCGCGACCAGCTGGGATTTTGTGCGAACGAAAACGAATAGAGGAACGATGGCACGTCGCAGGCGCAGCCAGGGTAAGCGTTAAACAGCCAGGTGCCGCCGATATCGGATGCCTTCTCGAAGATTCGGAAAGAATTGCGGCCCGCTTTCTTGAGTGCGATGGCCATCGACAAGCCTGAAAATCCAGCTCCGATGATCGCAACGTCGAGTATGTCGTCCTCCTGCGAGGACGCGCGGAAAGGCGCGTTCATGTTCCCAGGGCTCCCTCATCGTTGTTGACAATATGTCAACAACCACGGAGCGCGACAACCATTGGGCCATCAGACGCGAGGCTAAAATGGGTTCCCTACCGGCAAGTCCGTAAGATCCGGCACCGGTATAAAATTATTGCGGGTCGGCGTGTTGGCCTCCGACGCTACGCTCCATCCGCCACCCAATGCGCGATACAGACCCACGCCGGCCTGAAGCCGCGCAAGCTTGATCTGCACGAGTGTGTCTTGCGAGGTGAACAAGGTTTGCTGCGCTTGCAGCACGGTCAACAAATCGATGACGCCTTCGCGGTACTGCAGTTCCGAAATCCTGAAAGCCTCTGCAGCATTGTCGACTTGCTCCTGTGTCAGCCGCTGGCGCTCTGCAAGGCTTGTCACACTGCCAAGTTGGGTTTCGACGTCGGACAGCGCATTCAGCACGGTGCTGCGATAGGTGGCGACCAGTTGCATCTCTTGTGCCTTCGCAGAATCTCTTTCTGAAGTCAGCCGGCCGCCATCGAAGATCGTCTGCAGCAATGAGGCACCAATACTCCAGGCCAGACTGGATGGATTGATCAGATTGGCTATCTGAGGGCTGCTGTAACCGCCTTGGCCCGTCAATCCGATGGCCGGCAGGAAAGCGGCGCGCGCGGCATCGAGATTGGCGTGTGCCGCCAGAAGATTGGCCTCGGCTTCGGCAATGTCGGGGCGTCGCTGCAACAAAGAAGACGGCATCCCGGGGGTGACTGGAGGGGCGATGATGCCTGCGAGCACATTCGCCTTCACATCGAAACCTTCCGGCACGCGGCCAAGAAGGATCGCCAATGCGTAACGCGCTTCGCGTTCCTGTTCTTCCAGCGCGGGAATCTGCGCCTCCTCACCTGCTACGATCGCCGTCTGCTGGGCGAGGTCCAAATTGGAAGAAACTCCGTTCGTCACTTTTGCCTTGGTGATTTCCAAAATGCGTTTGGCCGCATCGACGTTGTTCTTTGCGATCGCGATCCGCTCACGCAGCGACAGCACGTCCATATAGGCGTTCGCCGTGTTGGCGGTGGTGGTCAATTGCACCAGGTCTTTGGCATAGATCGCGGCACGCGCAGAGTTGCGGGCGGCGCGCATATTGTCTTGCGCCAAGCCCCAGAAATCGAGCTCATAACTGGCAGCGGCTGAAATGCCGAAGGTATTGAATGTCCCGGGCGTAGGGGGAGTCTTGCTGCCTGCGCGCCTGGCGCTGCCGTTCAAAGTGACATCCGGAAATAGCGCCGAGGTGGCGATGCCGGTTTGGGCTTGGGCCTGAAGGACGCGCCCAACGGCCACGGCCAAATCGAGATTGTTGGTTCGCGCCGTTGCGACCAGATCGCTCATCTCGGGACTGGAAAAGCTCTTCCACCAATCTGTGGAAATGTCCTGTGGCGCACCCGCAGTGGTGGGCGCCGTGAAAGCACCTGGCAATTCGTCGGGTTTCATGGCCGTAGGCGGCGTCGTGGAACAGGCCGCCAAGGCCAGCGTCAGAACCAACGGAGAGGCAGAACGTAGGAGAAAATTCATAGGAATACTCACTGCATTCGCGGCAAATTAATACCGCTCTTATGCCAGGACGGGCTACTCAAAGCCAATATGGGGTGTGTCGCACCTTCGACAACATGAATCTCTGACTGAAAGAGGCCTCATCCACCCCGTTTTTGCCCTAAAAGTCAGGCGGCCGGACCTTACTTCGGTCTTGGGGGCGCCGAAGAGGTCCGGCCGTCCGTGCGACTGCGCCCATTTGGTGGAGCGCCGACAGGGGCACAGCCTAGACACCGCATACCGGGACAATCGGAGGGCCGATGCTCCCGAGGGGCGATGGCGTTCACAGAACTCTTTCCAGCCGTCTCGCTGTAATTGCAGCCATAATTTGGAACGCACTGGGCGCGGGCGGAAGAGACCGATCGCCCTGAAATTGTATCAGACTGTCGTGTGCGAGCGGGCTCGGCCAGACATAGCGAACAAAATCTTCCTCAGCCCGACTGGGATGCAAAATGTGATCGCTGTCTACCCCGCTTTATTCGGCAGATGCGCGTCCGCGTCGTTTTGGCTGGTCATCCCAGTAAGTTGGGGTTTCACGTTTTTCGAATATTGCCTGGCGGTTCCCGCAAACCGCATTGGAATTCTCTACGCTGGCGGTCTTTGCTGTGTTTTCCATTTCCTATCTCGGTGTCGAGCGAATGGAATCGCATGGTCGCATTCGCGCGGCGGCCGCGTTTTTCGTCTTTTCACGAATGGTGAGGTTTAGTTTGGGTCCGCAGGCTTTGCCCAGGGGTCGCTATTGAAATCGTCGACGGCTTGCATCGGAATACTGATGTGGTGCTGCGTGCCGAAATAGAAGACAAGCTTCATCAATTTGGTGTGAGAATTCCACTCCATCTGCGGTGCGAAACCGCCGGGCTTGTGGAAAATATGGCCGTCGAATTCCATCGGCCTGGGAATCGCTTGGCCCCAGCCATCGGCAAGCTGGGCGGCGAGTTGGGCGTGCATAGCAATGCGGTCTTCATCGGAGTCGACTCGGACATCCACCAGATCGGGTGCGCTGGCGCGAACCATGCCGTTCGGAAGAATCTCAAGGCGGGCGTCGATCATCGTGCCCGGCGATTCAAAATGAGCCATCCAGCGTCCCGTCGGGGGGGACGGTTTTGAGCAGGCGATAAGCGCCAGACTCACCAACAAAAGGGTCGCCAGACGGCGCATGGCGGTACTCCTCAGTTTGGGGATCATAACAGTAATGGGTTGATAATCCGTAATAGCTGTTAAGCGCTTGGTTTGTGCCGCATTCCAGGCTTGCCTGGAGTGGCGCCGGGTTGTTAGGTCAGCGGCCTGATTGCTAGTGTCCCGATTCCGAAATTCGCCACTCCCGATATCGGCCTCGGGCGAATTTCGGAATCGAAAGGACACTAGCAAATCATTGAATCTAGTGTCGTTTCGGTTCCGAAGTTCGCGTAATGCACCGATATCAACAGTGTCGCGAACTTCGGAACCACGACACCAGCGCGCAGGAGCGGCCATGTCCGGGACATCCATACCATTGCCAAAGGGGTTCCTCAGCGAATCGCTTGGCCGAATCCAGCCTTCTCCGACCATCGCCGTGACCCAAAAGGCGCGCGAGCTCAAGGCCGCGGGCCGCGATGTCATCGGCCTGGGTGCGGGCGAACCCGATTTCGACACGCCCGATAACATCAAGGAGGCGGCCATTGCAGCGATCAGGCGCGGCGAAACCAAATATACGAACGTCGAAGGCATTCCCGAGCTGCGTAAGGCGATCGCTGCCAAGTTCAAGCGCGAGAACGGCCTAGACTATACGGTGGCGCAGACTTTTGTGGCGGCCGGCGGCAAGGCGATCATCTACAACGCGATGATGGCGACGCTGAACCCGGGCGATGAAGTGATCTGTATCGCGCCCTATTGGGTCAGCTATCCCGATATCGTGCTTTTGGGCGGTGGAACACCTGTCATCGTCGAAGCGAAAATCGAGGATGGTTTTCGACTGACGCCGGAAGCGCTGTCGCGAGCCATCACACCCAAGACGAAATGGTTGATCTTCAACCAGCCGTCCAACCCGACCGGCGCCTGCTATACGCGGGCCCAACTGAAGGCGTTGACGGATGTGCTCGTTGCGCATCCTCATGTCTGGATTCTGACCGACGACATGTACGAGCACTTGGTCTATGGCGGGTTTCAGTTCTCCACCATTGCCGAGGTCGAGCCGCGCCTATATGGCCGCACGCTGACGATGAACGGTGTATCGAAGGCCTATGCGATGACCGGCTGGCGTATCGGCTATTGCGGCGGTCCCGAGCCGCTCATCAAGGCGATGGCGAAACTGCAATCGCAGTCGGTTTCGAATGCGACGTCGATCTCGCAATGGGCGAGCGTAGAAGCCCTGAATGGTACTCAAGATTTCATTCCGAAATTCCAGAAAGTGTTCGAGGAACGGCGCGATCTCGTGGTGTCGATGCTCAATCAAGCACATGGCATCGAGTGCCCCAAGCCGGAAGGAGCGTTCTACGTCTATCCTTCGATCCGCAAATTGATCGGCAAGACGGCGCCTTCCGGCAAAACGATTGCGACGGACGGCGATTTCGCCGGGGAATTGCTCGAGGCCGAAGGTGTGGCCGTAGTGCATGGTGCCGCATTCGGGCTCTCGCCTTTCTTCCGCATTTCCTACGCAACGTCGAACAAATTGTTGGAAGAAGCCTGCCGGCGAATCCAACGTTTCTGCGCGGCGCTAAGCTGAAAGAAGCACCGCCGCGCGAACGCCTACCCTTTGGTTTAACGGCTAGCTCCAAATTCAACTAATAGTTGCAGTAATTGGTAGCACTACCGTCTTTACTCGCCACAAGATTGCGAGCACGCTCAATAGGGTGCGTCGTTTTCCAACGATGCTTGACTGTATAGCGGCCGGATCATGGTGGAACTGCGCTCGGTCGGATCGAACGAATTGCGAGAGCTGGCGGCAAGATTCCGTAAGCGCGCGGACGAGGCTGCGCCGGGTCATTATCGTGATCTGATGCTGCGCACAGCCTCGGAATTGGAAGAGCGGGCGCAAGGCTTGGATGCGAGCGGCGGCACGGAGCTCATTCTGCTCGACATCGACGACAAAAATACTGGCTCTTAGACACCCGCACGATGGGCGTGCAAACTATCGCCTTCGCGATGGAGGTAGAGGGTGGGATTGGTGCCGGGACGCCAATGCGGCGGTTGCAGCGTGTGCTGCAAAGTTCTGCCCATCGACACTGCCGAGATCCAAAAGCAGGCGGGGGTTTCCTGCCTTCATTGCGCCCGAGAGGGCGGCTGTACGATTTATGAAACGCGGCCGCAAATCTGCCGCGCCTATTACTGCGGCTGGATGACTATGCACGATCTTGGTGAGGATTGGCGGCCCGACAAGAGCGGTGTGTTCATATCAGCCCCCGGTGCGGCCATTCCCGCTCATTTCGAGAACCGGAACGGTCTCGAACTTTTGATCGGCTCGCCGCGAGTGCTCGAACAAAAGCCGTTTGTCGATCTGGTTTGCATTCTGGTGGCAAAAAGAATTCCGGTCTTTTTGGCTATTCCCGGCCCCGTTGCACATTTCCCGGCAAATATCCTGTTGAACGACGATCTGGCAGATCCTGTTAGCCGAAAGGACGAGGCCGCGATTGCCGCCATACTGAGTGCGATGCTGGAAGAGCTGTCGCGCTGTACGTTCGCTCCTGTGCCAATGCCGCCGCGCTCCGAACAGAATTAGGTGGTCGGTGCCGTTATCGCTGTCGGCTCGAACAACCGCCGCGTCGCGAGTGCTATGACGATGAAGACGCCAACGCCGACGACGGCACCCAGCGCATCAGCCGTCAAAAGACCGGTCGCACCCCATTTCGTCTGCGCCCAGCCATCGATCAGGGTCAAATAAGCGATGGGCGCATTCGCGATTCCGGCCAACACATTGTACTTGGTGGCGGCCGCCCCTTTGCCGATGGCTTCGAGCACGACAGCGCCAAAGGCGGCATAGCTAAATCCGGTGACGAAAGCATAGGCGACGGTGAAAACGATGAACATCATCTCGGTGCGCGGCGCGATCGCCATGGCAACGGCGCAAAGTCCCAGTAGGAGCCCGAAAACGTTGAACGCCATTTTGCGGTCCATCGCATCGCAAATATAGCCGCCAACGACGCAGCCTACCATCGAGATGACGCCGCCCAGCGCTCCGTTGACGAGTGCAACCGTATCGGCCGACGCGTGCCAGTCACCGGCCACCGCCGCCCACAAATTCTGCGCCGCGCCCGTCCCGATCGGCAAGCACATCAAGACCAACGCCAGAAAGCCGGTGCGCACGCGTATGATCGACCACACGTCCCTGCCGACATTCTTCAGGCTTTGCAGATAGTGCGTCGCGCGATGTTCGGCCGGCGGTTCTTTAAGCCACAAGACGGCTAGCGCAGAGACGACGCAAGCAATGCCCAACGCCGTCCCTGAAATCCATTGTGCATCGACATGCTGCGCCAGCCACAGTCCGGCGCCGCCGCCCAATCCGGTGCCGCCGAGATTGCCCGCCTGGCTCCAGCCGCCGGCGCGGCCCTTGTCTTCCGGCGCGGTCGCATGGGCCATTAAACTGTCGGCCGCCATCATATTGAATGTCGAGGTGATGTTGAATCCCAGTACGAGCGCTTCGATCAACAATAGATTGGCGGAAGACTGTGGAACGACAGAGGTGCCGATCATTAAAGCACCCGTCACAACGGCCGAGATCAGGAACCAGCTCTTGTTGGACAGCGTCGTATCGACAATCGGTGCCCAGAGGAATTTCCAGGTCTGCGGAAAAAGGCTCACGGCGACCAATCCTGCGACCGCGGCAACGCTGATGCCCGCATGGGTGAGCAGGTAACCCAGCGTGACCACGACATAGCCGTTGGTAATGCCCATCGGCAGGAAAAGGATCAGGAACACGACCGGATGGGTCGTGGAGGAAGGCGTCATACGCTCGGGCACGGGAGACCTAAGGGTGACTACAGATGCGACAGTATAGTGCGTTGGCCCGTATCGATAGCATGGGAATGGGGGGTGTCCACCCCTTGCCAAGACGCCGCAACGGCGCGAGCATTTGCCCGCATTGATGGGGCGCGTGACGCTGCCCGGCCGACCGGGACGGTGCGCCCGCCGCGCCCCGGGGACCCTGAGCACAGGGCTCAAAGGAGGCGCTTCATGTCATCGTCAAATGGAGGAAAAGGGCCACGCACCGTGGCCCTGGTAGGACCCTATGGCAGCGGCAAGACTACGCTGCTCGAAAGCATTCTTTTTGTCACCGAAACCGTACCCCGCAAAGGCTCGATCGCGCAGAAGAATACGGTTGGCGATTCCACCCCCGAAGCGCGCGCGCGCCAGATGAGTGTCGAGATCAACTGCGCAACGGCGCGGTATCTGAATGAGAGCCTCACCTTCCTCGATTGTCCCGGATCGATCGAATTCCTCCAGGATACGCTGTTTGCGGTCCAGGGTGTCGATGCGGCCGTCGTCGTGGTCGAGCCCGAGCCCGCCAAAGTGCAGATGCTGAAGCCCTATCTGAAGCGGCTCGCCGATCTGCGTATTCCGCATTTTCTCTATGTCAACAAGATCGACAAGGCGACCGGATCGCTGCGCGATATTCTCGCCATGCTGCAGGAAGCCAGCGATACGCCGCTGCTGCTGCGCCAAATTCCGATCTGGGAAAACGAAGTCGTTGCCGGTTTCGTCGATCTCGCACTGGAGCGCGCCTACATCTATCGTCAGAACGCGCCTTCGGAAATGGTCGAAGTCACCGACAAAGACCGCGAGAAGGAAGCGCGCTTCTCGATGCTGGAAAAGCTCGCCGATTACGACGAGCACCTGATGGAAGAATTGCTCTCCGATGTCGATCCGCCGCGTGATGAGATATTCACGGATCTGGCCCGCGAATTGGCCGACGGATTGATCGTTCCCGTGCTGTTTGGCTCGGCCGAGGGCGATCACGGCATCCGCCGTCTGTTGAAGGCGTTGCGCCACGAAGTTCCGGAAGTCGCCAAAGCCGCGGCCCGCATGGGTTTGCCGAGCAACGGCGACACCGTAGTGCAAGTCCTCAAGACGCAATATTCCGCCCATGGCGGCAAGCTAAGCCTGTCGCGGATCATGAGCGGCACGGTCAAGGACGGCGCGGTGCTGCGCATGGCGAACGGCAACGAAGCGCGCGTCGGCGGCATCTTCGCGATGACCGGCGGAACGCAAAGCAAGCTCGCGGAAGCCAAAGCCGGGGATACGGTTGCACTGGTGCGCTTGGAAGGCGTGGCAACCGGCGAATTGTTGTCGAGCGGAAAGACGGTACCCGCCAAGCCGGTCGTGGAAATGCTGCCGCCGGTCTACCGGCTGGCCATCGAAGCGGCCGACCGCAAAGACGAAGTGAAATTGACCGCTGCCATAGGCAAGCTGGTGGAAGAGGATCCCTCGCTGCATTTCGAACAGAACGCCGAGTTGCGCCAAATGGCGCTGGCAGGGCAGGGCGAAATCCATCTCAAAGTCGCGGTGGAGAAAGTGATGAGCAAATACGGTCTCAAGCTCAACACGCATCCCGGCAGCGTCCCGTATAAGGAAACCATCCGCAAAAGCGTTACCCAGCGCGGGCGCCACAAGCGCCAATCGGGCGGGCACGGCCAATTCGGCGATGTCGTCTTGGAGATCAAACCGCTGCCGCGCGGCTCGGGCTTCCAGTTTGTCGACGAGATCGTCGGCGGTGTGGTGCCCAAGCAGTGGATTCCCTCGGTCGAAAAAGGCGTCATCGAGTTTCTGAAATGCGGTCCGCTCGGGTTTCCTGTGGTGGATGTCCAAGTGACGTTGAACGACGGTTCGTATCATACGGTGGATTCGTCGGACGCGGCCTTCCAGACGGCGGCGCGGATCGGCATGCAGGAAGGTATGCCCGAATGTTCGCCCGTGCTGCTCGAACCGATCATGCATGTGAAGATTCACGTGCCGAGCGATGCGACGGCGAAGGTCAATGCCGTGGTCAGCGGAAGGCGGGGCCAGTTGCTGGGCTTCGATGTGCGCGCGGGTTGGAACGGTTGGGACACCGTGGAAGCGGAGATGCCTCAATCGGAATTGGGCACGCTGATCATCGATCTTCGATCCCTGACCCAAGGCGTCGGCACCTTCGAGATGGAGTTCGATCATCTGGCCGAATTGACCGGCAAGATTGCCGATCAAATCGTGGCGGCGCATAAGGCGGACAAAGCGGCGGCATAGGTAGGCCCATAGCCGGTAAAATGATTGTGCGCCGGCGCTTCGCGGATTCTCTGCGGGGCGCCGGCTCGTTTTCGGCCTCTCTTTACCAATAACTTACCATTTCATCCTTTATTAGGCGATGCAGAGCGGTTGTTGGCCCGCCGCCGCGGGAGGATGCCCATGTTTCGTGCCTTACTTGCGTCAGTCTCGTTGCTGACACTTGCGGGCTGCGGCTCGTCCGATACGTACGGGCTATTCACGCCTTATTCCGACAATGATTTCACAGGCTGGACGGGAACCGGCTCGGCAAATCTGAAGGGCCAAGCCTTTGTCAGGCTCCCTGACGGGCGGCTTTTGACCTGCGCCGGCACCGAAGTGTCCCTGAAACCGGCCACCGCCTATAACATGGAGCTGGAAGAAGGCTTGGATGCCGGTAAGGGCCTTGCCGCCAATTACAATAAGAGAGCCTACAAATACGATCACAAAACGATCTGCGACGGCTCGGGATACTTCGCGTTCGAAAATCTGCAGCCGAGAAACTGGATCGTCCTGACGCATGTCGCGTGGCAAAAACCGTCGCGCATTCCTTTCATGTCGCCCAACGATATGGGTGGAACGCTGGTACAGGAAATCATGCTGCAACCTGGCGACAACAAGACGATTCTATCCAATCCGGATCTCGCCAAAGACCCCGAGTGAGCCGCGCCCGCTCCGCTATCGTAATTATGTTCTACCGGTGTTTTCATGAAGCGGGCGAACCAAGGCAGCGCCTCCATCGTCTTTCATAGTTAAGTACCTGTTAATGCCGCGCTGTCAGCGTGTCGAATGGATCGCCGAAGTGTTGCTTTGCGTTTGTAGATCATGGGCCTGGAGGCAAACATGACAGCTGGAGCTTTGCGCCTCGATCCGAATTGCGTCGATATGCCGAAGCCCGAACGCGCCCGAACATCGGCAAGCAGGCTGTCTCGGGTTGCGGCAGACGGCAAGCGCTCCTATTTCGCCATGCTGAGCGAGATTGTGCGGCTCGGGCTCGGGTCCGGCCGTCTGTCGTTGGACGAGTATCTCGAGCTTGAGCTGTTCGACAACGACATCCACAAGGACACGGACAAGAAGGCCTATGTCGGATCGAAAGGCCACCGCAAGATTTGGTTTCAGGCAAATTATAGGGTCGATCTCTTTGCTCTGGCGAACAACAAAATCGCGTCCGCCATCTTGTTCGCTGCACACGGTCTTCCGATCTTGCCGACTCTCGCCATATTCCATGAACAGGTCGGAAGGCCCAATGCGCGCCTGCTTGGAAGCGACGGCGAATTGCGCGCATTTCTGAGAACGAGCGAGCACTATCCTCTTTTCGGAAAACCGATCGAAGGAAATCAGAGCATCGGATCGGCAAGTATCAAAAGTTACGACGCCGCGCGCGACTGTCTGATGACCACGACGGGGCGCATAATCGGCCTCGAAAATTTCATCTCTTATGTGAAGACGCACGCCAGTTCCGGCTACCAGTTCCAAGCGCGCATCAGCCCGCATGCGACGGTGCGCGAAATGTGCGGCGATCGATTGGCAACGGTGCGCGTGTTGACGATCGTGACAAACGGCAAGCCGGAAATTCTGCGCGCTTGCTGGAAGATTCCGGCGGGGATGCATACGGCCGACAATTTTTGGCGCCCGGGAAATCTCCTTGCGCAGCTCGACCTTGAGAGCGGGCGCGTGATGCGCGTCATCCGCGCAAGCGGGACGGCTTTTGAAGAGATCACCCATCATCCCGACAGCGGAATGCTCATCACCGGAACCTTTGTTCCAAACTGGCAAGAGGTGAAGCGCCTCGCGATCGATTGTGCGAAGGTACTCGAGGCGTTGCCGCTGGTCGGCTGGGATATTGCGCCCGTCGATTCAGGGGTCATCTTGGTCGAGGCGAATGTGACGCCCGACATGCGGCTTCACCAAATGGCGGACCGGCGCGGCATACTGGACCCGGCTTTGAAAGACTTTCTTCGGCAAAGAAAAAAAGACGCCGCAGAGGTTCGGCGCGCGGCGAAACGCAATGCCGTGAGAGACAAATTGGCGCTCTTAGAGATCTGCTGGCGAGAAGCGATCCGCGCATTGATGTGGTTATGCTTCGGCGCGCCAAGCGGAAACAGATAAGCCATCCTTTTGGCCGTGCCAGTCATATCAAGCCAAGCAAGTCACACCGACGCTTCAGCGAAAGCGATCCTCAAAAGGAAAGACGGACTTATTTTACAGGATAATGCGTTTCCAGCAATTTGGCGCAGCGGTCCACCGCGGCGACCAAGCCATCGGCTACGCGCCCCTGGCGCGCGGCATCGGTAAATTCCGCGATGATCGTGTCCCATACCGGCTGCTCCACCAGCTGATGGACATCGCGGTTGGCGATGATCTCGACATAGCGTTCACAAAGCGAGACGAAGAAGACGATGCCCGGTCTGCGGTCGGCAGGCGCCAGAATATGCGCGGCGAATTCGCGATGCGCGAAATCGTGTGCATGGTGATGTTTGACGTGCTTGGGAACCAGCAACAGGCGCAAGGGCAGCCATTCGAGTAACAGCGACAACAAGACAAACGCACTGGCGGCCACCGTAAAAGCAATGCGCAGATTTGCTTCCGGCCAGAAAATCGCCAGCACGCCCAATACCAGCAGTCCCGCTATCGCGCCATAAACGACGGGATACAACGCGTAGCGATTGCTGACGTGAATGGCGGAAACAGCAAAGCGCGCATGGGTTCGCCCCTCTGCGGCCCGTGTGGCAGCGTGGACACGTGCGCGTTCGTCTGCCGAAAGATGCATCCCGGTCACCAACTTCCCGAAGCGCCTCCCCCGCCGAAAGAACCGCCGCCGCCGGAGAAACCGCCCCCGCCGCCGCCGAAGCCGCCGCCGCCAAAACCGCCGCCGCGTCCGCCCATCATGCCGCCAAGGAAGAGCAACGGCCAGAAAAAGCGCCCGAATACTACCCACAAAATGATCACGATCAGGAAAATGGGGATGCCGCCATGGTGGCCGCTTTGCTGCACGTCCGGCTGCGGCTGCGGCAATTGGTCGAGATTCGAAGGCTTTCCGCCCAGCACTTGCAGCACCTGCACCGTACCGGCGAGCACGCCAGAGCCGTAATCGCCTTTTTTGAAATAGGGCAGGATGGTGTTTTCGATGATCAGTTTGGATTGCGCATCGGTCAGCGCGCCTTCCAAGCCATAGCCCACTTCGATGCGCACTTTGCGCTCGTTGGGCGCAACGATGATGATTGCACCGGTGTTCTTGCCCTTCTGGCCGATGCCCCAAGCACGGCCGAGTTGATAGCCGTATTGGGCGATGTCATTGCCCTCGAGCGATTTGATCGTGGCGACGACGACTTGATGGCCCGTTTGCTGTTCATGCTCGGCGAGCAGGGCGGTGAGCTGGTCCTGCACGTCTTGGGGAAGAATCCCCGCATCGTCGACGACGCGGCCGCTGAGCGGGGGAAATGTCGGGGCGGCATGCGCCGCGCCGACCGCAACAAACAAAGCGATCAGCGCGGCGAAAAACGCATGCGCCCGCGCAGGATGATGCATCAGAATGTGACCTTGGGTGCGTGTTGAGCGTCGTCGCTGGTGGTGAAGGTCTGGCGCGGTTTGGCCTCGGGATAGAAGATCGCGGCGATCCAGCGGCTCGGGATCGTGCGCAGCGTCGTGTTATAGGCCTGCACGGCGTCGATATAATCTTTACGCGCCACGGCGATGCGGTTTTCGGTGCCTTCCAACTGCGATTGCAGCACCAGGAAGTTCTGATCCGCTTTCAATTGCGGATAGGATTCGCTGACCGCCAACAGCCGTCCCAACGCGCCCGACAGCTGCGCCTGGTTCTGTTCGAACTGATGGAAGGCCTGCGGGTTGCTGAGGATGTCGGGCGGCAGCACCATCTGGGTAGCCTTGGCACGTGCTTCGGTTACTTCTTTCAAGGTGTTTTCTTCGTGCGTGGCATAGCCCTTCACGGTGGCGACCAGATTGGGCACCAGATCGGCGCGCCGCTGATATTCGTTTTGCACCTGGCTCCAGGCCGCTTTGACCTGTTCGTCCTGGGTCGGCACCGTGTTGATGCCGCAACCCGCCAATGCAAAACCGATCGCACACAACACCGCAACGCGGCCCGCAAATCTCGTCAACGCCTTCGACATGATGCCTCTCCCAACCGTTCCGGCGCCGCTTGTAGCACAGAGCGTGCTGCGGCGACCTCTCAAAAAAATGCCGGGACGGTGCGCGTCCCGGCAGTATGCTTGGGGTGCCCGCGAATTTGGGGCGCGAGCCGAGCCGGGCGGCAACAATGCCGCCCAAGGCTCCCGCGAAGGGGGGCTTCGCGTCGGCAGTGCCCGGGGGGAGGCCGTGCCGTAAGACTTATGTAAGGGCTGTTTTCGGCATTTCAATACCGCCATTCCTTGGCTTCCCGGACCAAAAAATCGCGGAAAGCCGCCACGCGCTTGGATTGGCGCAAGGCGTCGGCATAAACCAAATGCACATCGAAACTGGGACCGGAAATCTCCGGCAGAACGCGGATTAGTTGAGGATAAGATGCGGCCACATAATCGGGAACCGTGGCGATACCGAGCCCCGATAGAGCGGCGCCCAAAATGCCCGTCACATTGTTGATGCGGATGGTACGTCCGACTTTTCCGGGACGCGCCAAGCGGCGCGTTTGTTCGATCAGCCAATTCACTTCGCGGATTTCCGGTGCGGCGGTCTCGCCATAAATTACGATCGTGTGCTCGGCGAGATCGTCCATGACGTTGGGCGTGCCGTGTTCGTCCAAATACGCCTTCGTCGCATAGATATGATAGTGCACGGTAAACAGCTTGCGCTGAATAAGATCGGCTTGAACCGGCGCGCGCATGCGGATCGCCAGATCCGCTTCGCGTTGCGCTAGATCCAGCTCGCGGTCTTCCAGCATCAGATGCACTTCCACTTCCGGGCATTCTTTGAGGAAGGCGTGCAAGCGCTGAACCAGCCAGTAATTGCCGATGCCGTGGCTGGAGGTAACCTTCAGCGTGCCGCGCGGCGCTTCGCGGACATTCTTGAGCGCCTCTTCGGCCTGTGCCAAACGCGTCAACACATCGGTCACTGCGGCGTAGAGCATCTCGCCCTCGTCGGTGAGGGTCAGCCCGCGCGCATGACGTTGGAACAAAGGTGTGGTGATCTCTTCTTCAAGCGCGCTGATCTGCCGGCTCACCGCCGACTGGCTGAGCGTCAGCATCTGGCCGGCATGGGTGAAGCTCCCCGCCGAGGCCACCGCGTGAAAAATGCGCAGCTTGTCCCAATCCATCAATGCGCTCCCGCCAGGAACCGTTCGGCTTCCAGCGCTGCCATGCAGCCCATGCCTGCCGCGGTCACGGCCTGACGGAAGACCTTATCCTTCACGTCGCCCGCGGCAAACACGCCCGCCACGCTGGTATGCGTCGAATCCGGTGCCGTCTTGATATAGCCGGATTCGTCCATCTCGAGCTGATCTTTGAACAAGGCCGTCGCCGGCGTGTGGCCGATGGCGATGAACAATCCGTCCACGGCGAGGTGGTGGACGCTCGCGGTCACCGTGTTGCGCAAGGTCAGGCCGGTGACGCCTTTGGGATTGTCGGTGCCCAGGACCTCGGCGACTTCGGTGTCGTAGAGAATGTCGATCTTGTCATGGGCTGCGAGCCGGGCTTGGTTGGTCTTATCCGCCCGCAAGGCGTCGCGGCGATGGATCAGCGTCACGCGCTCGGCGAAATTGGTCAAGAACAGCGCTTCTTCCGCCGCGGTGTTGCCGCCGCCGACCACCGCGACGTTCTTGCCGCGGTAAAAGAAGCCGTCGCAGGTCGCACAAGCCGAAACGCCGAAGCCCTGGAAACGCGCTTCCGTCGGCAGCCCAAGCCAGCTGGCTTGCGCGCCTGTGGCGATGATGAGCGCCTCGGCGTGATAGCGGGTTCCGGAATCTCCGATCAGGGTGAAAGGGCGCCGCGACAAGTCCACCGAAGCGATAATGTCCTGCACAAAGCGCGTGCCGAGATGCTCGGCTTGCGCTTGCATCTGATCCATCAGCCAAGGGCCTTGGATGGTTTCCGCAAACCCGGGATAGTTTTCCACTTCGGTGGTGATCGTCAGCTGTCCGCCCGGCTGAATACCGGCGATCAGTGTCGGCTCGAGCATGGCGCGCGCGGCATAGATGGCGGCGGTGCAGCCGGCCGGGCCGCTCCCCAGAATCACGACTTTGGAAGGCTGATCGGAAGACAAGGCAGGTGCTTTCGTTCCCCGCGCAGACTCGGATGCCCCCATCTGGTCGGGGTATTGATATCGGAAGCTCGGAGCCAAAGGTCAAGCGCGGCCGATCTTCTTGGTGCAATAGGGACTTAGGTGCAGTTTTCCGGCCGATAGGGGCAAAACTGTCCGACTCACGCCTCCGTGTTTAACTGCCCTTGTTGTGGAAATATTATTGCTCCAGGGGGGGCTTTTGGGTTAAAAGCCGCCGTTTCCCATCGCACAGGTATCCCCGTGGAGCATCACAAGCTCGATTCCATCGACCTTCGCATCCTCGCCGAATTGCAAGCTGACGGCCGTATCACCAATGTCGAATTGTCCCGTCGCGCCAAAATCACGGCGCCGCCGTGTCTAAGGCGCATGCGGGCGCTGGAAAAGGCCGGCTACATCCAAGGCTATCACGCCGATCTCGATGCCAAATCGCTCGGCTTCGAGGTGATCGGTTTTGCCTTTGTCGGCCTTAACAGCCAACACGATCACGATCTCAAGCAGTTCGAAGAGCGCGTGCGATCATGGCCCGCAGTCCGCGAATGCCACATGTTGTCCGGCGAAGTGGATTTCATTCTCAAATGCGTGGCGAAGGATCTCTCCTCGTTTCAGACCTTCATCACGGAGACGCTGACCGCGGAAAAGAACGTGGCGAGTGTAAAAACCGCGCTGGTCATCCACGCGGCCAAAGCCGAACCCGGCGTGCCGTTAGAGATAAAGGCGTAGAACCGGAGCGGTGTCCGCTTCGCACCACAACCAGTCATTCCCTTCGGGACGGCGTGCGAGTTTTGCTACCTGACTGGCTTTGGTCCGTTCGCGATTAACGTTGCCCAAGGCTCACTCAACTCATTGGTTCGCGAAGAGGTCATTTCAAAAAGCCGGTCAAACGTCGTCTCCAGCGCAGCGATCGCTTCCGGTGCTCCACTTGAGCCTAGCAGGCGTCCTTCGCGCGTCCAAGCCCAGGCCCATCCCTTCTTGGTGGACTGGCGAGCGTCAAGCCAGATTTTCCTGTCAGGCCAAGCATGAAGCCGCAACATCACTTTGCCGTATTTGGGCAGGTAGATTTCCAATCGCTCCATCCGCTCGTCGCCAACCAACTCATAGACTTTGACGCATTCGGCGCCGGACGCGCGATGGCTTAACGACTTTCGACGTTTGCGAAATGCAAAAGCCAGACCCTCTAGAAATTCAGATTTAAATCTTGGAGCGTTGCTCATCAATGGTCTTCAAGGTCGTATCATGGCAGTCATTCTATCCGGGGACGACCAGAATGCGAATGACCGCCATTGGCGACTTTCACGCAAAGGCTTATGGCGGGAAACGGGTCAGGATCGGACTTTCATCCAACCGGGAAAGCGCGCCAGAGTCGGACCTTCACACCCCCTTGCGGCGAGGTCGACGCGCGACAGCGTGTCGGGTGGGGACGATGTCCGACCTTCGTGTGTGATCGCGCGTCGAGTGAGGCGTTTTGCACCAAAATGCGGTGACCCAATGCGCTGACGCCGTGATGAACCTAGAACGAATACTTCAATCCGAGAGTAGCTCCGTGGAAGAGCACATTTGATCCGCGGTTGACGCCGAGCGTGCGAACCGTCGTCTGAGACGTAGAGGTTTCCTGGATTTGACCGGGCGCCAAGGCAACCCCGCCGAACCAAAGCGCCTGGTAACCAGCCCTCAACGCCAGGGCCTCGAGAATTTGATATTCCAACTGCAAGCCGGTATCTCCAGCGAATGCGGCGCGGTTGGTCGCCGAATGCGAGGGGAATATCTGCTTGCGCATGCTGACCCCCGTTGTCTGCTCGGCGTTGTTGTCGAAGAGACCGAGCTTCAGCTCTCCGCCGAACGAAAAGCGGCCAAGCTGGAGGATTGTCCCTGCGGCGCCGATCTGGACGCCGTAGAGGTTGTTCGTTGTGTGTGTGGTCCAGAACGGAGGATAATTCCCTCCCGGCGTGGCACTCTCGGTGACGTGATAGAGGTCGCAGACGGGACAAGTCAGTTTCCAGGTCGGCACCGTCCGGTCGGCGGGGGTCACCGAGCCCTCAAGCTCGTCATTCAATTGCAGCCAACGGAACCCCGCCAGAAGAGTCACACCGAGGGAAAAATCCCGCCGACCGTTGAGCTCGGCACTGTAAAGGCTCGTAGCGGAACTCCACGCCATTGCTTGGTATGGGAAGTCTTGTGTCTGCCAGAACGTGCCGGGTGCCTTCATCACCAGCCAGTCTGCCGGATCGTCGGGACCAATGGTGCGCGTCGTGCGCTCGTCGAATGTGTTGAAATATACCAACTCCGCGCCGTAGCCGGAAACGTCATGGTACGTAAGACGAACTTTCGGTCCGACGGAGAAACCGTGATGAAGCCCGGCGCTGTTGAGAGCCTCGGTGCCGGGGGCGTTTGCGGTATCGTAGAGTGGCGCAGGGGCGTAGAATGGAACGGTGCCCGGTACGCGCTCAACCAGCGTTCGCTTTGCGCCGCTAGTACGTTCCAGAACAACGGCTTCGACCGAGACGGTCCATAGTTGGGTGTTGCCGGCGGGTGCGACGGTGGAATTATTGTGGTCTTGCGCCGAAGCGGCTGTCTGCACCAATAGGGCGGCGAGCACGGCCCAGAAGAACCGAATGACATCGAACCGGAGCGTGCCCGACCTCAAGAAGGCTCTCACCTGAGCTGCTCATTGGGTTTTGTTGCGGTCCACCTTATGCCGGTCGCTCCTAAGCGTTTCCTAAGCTGTTCTCCTCAGCCCTCCGTATAGATCGGCCTTCCAGCCCCCTGCTTTGAACGCTTTGCGTAGAAATCGGCTCAAGGCAGCGGTGTGCCGCCTGCACCGATGATCTAACGTCGTTGCCCAGCCGCGCCTTGGTCAACGCCGCGATTCTGTGCGTGGCGAGTGGTCCTCGTCGACCCACACAAGCGCCTCGTGTCGTAGTTCTTGAGGCCGCAGAAATGGCCGCGCGTGCGCCATTGCACCGCAGCCATCGGCCCATCGGACAATTGCCGCGGGGAATGACCGTTTCTGGCGGATATTGTTGAAAAACTCGACGCCGACGGCGCAGGGACCATGTCGAAGGTCTGATTGGATACAGCTTCAGGCGGTTGCCCCCTTCAGATTGCCATGGCGGGCTGGGGCATTGGGATCAGTTTGGCGAGCTTTCCGAGGTTTTGAGCTATCGCAGCCAAGGTGAACTCGTCGCGGGCGCCGCAGGGTCCTCGTAGTCGAAGTCGTCCGAGCCGCAGAATGCGCTTCAAGTGTGCGAACAGCATCTCGATTTTTTTGCGCTCGCAGCGGGACTGAAGGTATTCGGGTGTGTCACGCAGACACCGCACGATGTCGCGCGCCGCTCTTACGCCCTTGCCAAGAGCCGCGCCGCCCCGTTGTTGTATGTTGGCGGCGATTTCGATGAAACGGATATCGAGCCGGCGACGAAGCGCTAACCCTTCGCAAACTTGCTTTTGCGCATGCCGTAGAGTGCGTAGACCAGAATGCCCAACGCGTTCCAGGCGAAGAACAAATGCTGCGTCAAGCTTGGTAGGCTCCAGAACAGATAAAGGCAGCCCGCGATCGCGGCCGTGCCGACCAGCGGCCAAAGCGGCGTCGAGAACACGCGCTTGGGCTGCGGTTTGCGCAGCCGTAGCAGCATCATCGACAGTGCCACGGCGATAAAGGCGCATAGCGTTCCGGCATTGGCGAGTTCGACGATCAGCTTGAGCGGCGCCAAACCCGCAATCGCCGCCGCGACAACGCCGGTGAAGATCGTCACCGCTATGGGTGTGCCCGTGTAGGAGTTCACTTTTGCCAATCTCGGAGGCAGAAGCCGGTCGCGCGCCATCACAAAGAAGATGCGGCTCTGGCCATACATGAACACCATAATGACAGTGGGAAAGGCAAGGATCGCCGCGCCCGCGACCACAGTCGCCCAGAGCGGATGCTGCAAGCTGCGCAAGATGAGCGCCAACGGCTCCGCGCTTTTGGCAAAGTCCGCAGCAGGCACGGCGCCGAGCGCTGTCGTCGCCACTGCCATATAGATCAGCGTACAGAGCAACATCGAACCGACAATGCCGATGGGCAGATCGCGGCCGGGATTCTTCGCTTCTTCGGCGGCCGTGGAGATCGTGTCGAAGCCGTAAAAGGCGAAGAAAATCACCGACGCCGCGGGCAACACGCCGAGCTTGGCGCCCTCGGCCGACAGGCTGCCCCAGCCATAGGGCATGAAGGGATGGAAATGGGCAGGGTCGAAAGCAGGTAGTGTCAGAACCACGAACGCCACCAGCGCGGCGAGTTTGATGACCACCAGAATGAAATTTACAGTGGCGCTTTCGCGTGTGCCCAATGCCAAAAGCGCCGCCACGGCAAATGAAATGAAAACCGCGGGCAGATTGATCCATCCGCCGGCAGTGGGGCCGGCCAACAGTGCGGTGGGAAACGCAATGTGCAACGACATGAGCACACCGCCGGCATAAGCCGACCAACCCACAGCTACTGCCGCGCAAACCACGGTGTATTCCAGAATCAGACTCCAACCGACGAACCAAGCGACCGGCTCGCCGATCGCGACATAGGTGTAGGTGTAGGCACTGCCGGCCGCCGGCATCATGGTCGCCATTTCGGCATATGCCAGTGCCGCGCATGCGCTGACGGCGCCGGCAATAGCAAAGGAGACGATCATCGCCGGCCCGGCCAATCCCGCCCCGATGCCGGTCAGAGTGTAGATGCCGGTGCCGACGATCCCGCCGACCCCCAGCGCCACCAGATGGGGCCAGGACAGTGTGGGTTTTAGCTTTTCGCTGCCCACATGGTCCGCGATGCCGTCGATGCCTTTGCGCCGATTGAAGATGCTCATGGTTCCCCGCTTATCGCGTCTTACATTACGCGCAAAGGGGACGGTAACCATTTCGCATTAGTCTAATTCGCATGTTACACCGTTCTATATTCATACTAACATTGTGGATATCCACAATGGCTGGCGCATCGGCTGCGACCGTGACGGTTGCGGTCGCGGACGAACATGGCAAGCCCGCCGCCAATGCGGTGGTGAGTTTGACTCCCAGCGATGGCGCACAAATCGCGGTGCATGCGCCTGAAAAGAGCATCATCGCCCAGCGCGACGAGATGTTCGTACCGCTTGTGGTCGTCGTGCGGCGCGGCGGCGAGGTCGTCTTCACCAACAACGATACGACCATGCATCAGGTTTATTCCTTCGCGCCGATCAAACAATTCGAATTCGAGATCGACCAGGGGCAGGTCTCCAAGCCCGTGGTGTTCGACAAACCGGGCGTTGCCGCGATCGGCTGCAACATTCACGATCAGATGATCGCCTATGTTTATGTCGCCGATGCGCCTTTTGCGGCGATGACCGACGCCAACGGCCGCGCCGAGTTCAAAGACGTGCCGGCCGGCGCCTATCGCGCCAGTCTGTGGCATCCGCAATTGCCGCCGGGACACGCCTGGCCGGTCCAGCCGCTGACGGTGACCGGCGACGGCGCCCACGTATTTTTTTCCGTACCCTTCTGGCGCCCGATGCGCGCGGCATGAAGCATATGCATATGGATTACTGAACGGGGCGCCGATGAATTTTCGTTACCGCCTCGCTCTGTTTTTGATCGTGACGTTGGCGGCCATTCAGGCTCTGACCGCGATCTGCGCCTACACGTATTTGCGCGCCAGTCTGGTCGACAAGGCCAAGCGCGAGCTTGTCGACGCCACCGGCAATTTCATGCGCCAGCTCGACATTCTTTCCCAACGCGCGACCGGCGACGTGGAAATACTCTCGCTCGATTATGCCTTGCGTCAGGCCATTGCACAGCAGGACTACGGAACGGAATTGTCCGCTTTGCGCAACCAAGGCCGGCGCGTCGGAGCGACGCGTATGATGCTGGTGGGGCTGGACGGCACAATTACCGCCGACACAGGCGCGGCAAGCACCACAGGACGCGCTTTCGCTTATTCGGACATTCTCGGCAATGCGGCAAACACTGGCGAAAGCGCGGCGCTCGCGAACCTGGAAGGCAAGGTTTACTGGATCGTCGTCGTGCCGGTGCGTGCGCCGGTGCCGATCGCTTTTATTGCCGCCTGCATTCCGGTCGACGATGCATTGCTGGAAAAGCTCCGCACTTTGTCGACGATGTCGCGCTCCATCGCCTTGGCGACCACCAACCGCGCCGGTCACTGGATGATCGTCGGGAGAACCGCAAACGGCCCGGCGACTATTGCATTGCCCGAAACGGTCGCGGGATTTGCGGGAACCAAAGCCATCAGCGGCGACAACGGCGATTATCTCACCGTGACGACGCGGCTTACCGCGGCACGAGACAGTGCGCCCGTTCTCGCCGTTTTGGCGTATCCGCTCAAAGAAGCCTTCGCCGCCTATCGCGTCGTTGTCGTGCCGGTGCTGATCGTGCTGGCCTTGGCGCTGCTGGCCGCTGTGGGCGGTGCTTTTCTGGTGGTGCGTAGCGCCTCGCGCCCCTTGGAGGCGTTGGCCGGTGCGGCCCGGCGCATTGCCGGTGGCGATTACTCGCCGCCGCTATTGCTCACGCAAAGCGACGAGATCGGCCAGCTCTCGCAGGCACTCAGCACTATGACGCAGTGCATCGCCGAACGCGAAGCGGCGCTGACCTCGGCCATCGGCGCGCTAGAGATCGCCCGCAACGAAGCGGTATCGGCCAGCGAAGCAAAATCGCAGTTCCTTACCAACATGAGCCACGAGCTGCGCACGCCGCTCAATGCCATCGTCGGCTTCGGCGAAATGCTGCAGCAGCAAGTTTTGGGTCCGCTCGGAGTGCCGCGCTATGTCGAGTATGCGAACGACATTTGCAGCAGCGGTCAACATTTGCTTGGTCAGGTATCGCGAATGCTGGAGCTGGCCGATGTCGAAGCGGGCACGCTAACCATCGCCAAGCGGGATGTCGACGCCGGCGATCTGCTGGCGCAATGCGTCGCTTCGGTCAAGCTGGCCGCGACGATCGCCAATGTCGCCGTTTCTTATGCCGGTGAAACACAAGCTTGGCATTTGACAGGCGATGCGCAACGCTTGCGCCAAGCCTTCACCAATATCCTGCAGAACGCCGTAAAATTCACGCCCTCCGGTGGCTGCGTTCTTGTGTCCGCAGCGGCCGAGAGCGGACGTTTTGTGGTGCGCATCGAAGACACCGGGATCGGCATGAACGAAGCCGACATTGCGCTGGTCATACGGCCGTTTTACCGCTTGCGTCATGCGCTGGACGGGCGTCACCAAGGCGCGGGTCTTGGTCTGCCTTATGCACACGCCATCGTGGCGCTTCACGGCGGCGAGCTCAAGATCAAGAGCGCCCTGCATGCCGGAACGACCGTCGAAATCGTGCTGCCGCTCGCCGGCTCGAATATCAGCGAGGCCGCATGATCGCGCGTGGCTTCGTTGTTTTGATCCTAGCGCTGACTTGCTTTGGCTCGGCCCAAGCTGCCGATTTTCATTTCGATGGCTATGCCGATTTGCGCTTCGTCGTGCCTTCGACCCAGGGCTCCGCCACCTATGGCGATCTGGGCAAGCTGCGCTATGGCTATGACGACGGCAGCGTGGCGGCAAAAATCGGCGACATCGTCGGCGAAGCACACATGCAAATCGTTCCGGAACTCATGGCGGTCGCGGTGGGACGGATCAATGCCCAATATGGGCCTGCGGTCGATCTCATCGAAGCCTATCTGCGCTATCGCCCGGTCTCGACAACGGCGTGGCGCTGGTCGGTGAAGTTGGGCGCTTTCTTTCCGCCCGGTTCGCTTGAAAACGATCAGATCGGCTGGACCAGCGCCTGGACGATCACGCCATCTGCCATAAACTCCTGGATCGGCTACGAGCTGCGCACGATCGGCGCCGAAGGCCGGATCGAGTGGCGCCGCGACGACGGCACACTGGCGCTTACCGGAGCATTGTTCGGCTGGAACGATCCGGCGGGCGTGCTCATAGCCGATCGGGGCTGGAGCTTCGACGACCGTGTTAGCGGCATCTTCGAACATGAACGCATCCCCGATGCTGCCGCGATATCGCAGCACAAGATGCCGCCCGTGCAGGCGGAATTGTTCCGCGAACTCGACAATACGCCCGGCTGGTATCTCAACTTGTCTTGGGAACCGGCGCATATCGGCAAGTTTCAAATCATGCGCTATGACAACGACGCCGATCCGAAAGTCCGCAGCGCAGGACAATTCGCCTGGCATACGAATTTCTGGAACGCCGGGTTCAGCAAGCAGATCGAGAACGTGACCTTGCTTGCCCAGGCTATGACCGGCAGTACCAAAATTCAGCCCTCGCCAACGTACTATTCCACGACGAATTTCAGCTCGGCCTATGTCCTGACAGGGATAGATCTCGATTCTTGGCGCCTGGCGGCACGCGTCGATCTGTTTCGCACCCAGACGCACGCGCCGTCACCGTCACTGGCGAGCGAGAATGGTTCATCCGGAACGCTTGCGGCAACCTGGTTTGCACGATCTTGGTTGCAATTCACCGGCGAATTCATCGTGGTGGATTCGACGCGGCCTCAGCGCATGATCGCGAACGTTTCCCCGCATGTCACCGAAAGGCAGTTCCAGCTTCTCTCGCGCCTGTTCTATTGACGCGCCAAAACCAACCGTGCCCAGCGCGCAGACATCTCGCCCAAGGTGATATCTTCAGAGCGCAGAAACGTCTTGGCCATGGCGCGGACGAAAAGTTTGTCGCGATCCAGTTTGATGTATTCGACGGGCGATTTTCCGTCGATACGCGCCAATAGAATAGCCGCCAGCAATCCCGCCGTACGGTTTTCCAGATCGCTGCGCGTCTCCCAATGCGCGTTGTGAAAATAGGCGGCTTTCAGCGCCGCGAAGCACGCGACATAAACCTCCGTGTTCTGCGGCTGCCAAATGCATTTCAGAAGAAGATGATTGAGGCAGAAAGCCAAATCGAAGGCGGGGTCGCCGTAGCAACACGTCTCCGCATCAAGGAACACCGGGGTGTGCGGTCCGCACAAAATATTCTTGGGGCTCATATCGCCATGCATGAGCGCAATGCGCGCCTGCGCCACATGTTGCGCGATAGTTTTGATCCGCTCGGCGACATCGGGATGTTTTTCGGCGGTGTAGAGCAGATATGGCTCGATGCGCAGCGCGTGGAACTGCGCGTCGTTGGCAAAAGTCTGGGCGATGTCCTGGCGGCCCGCCGTCGTTGTGTGGATGCGGGCGATCGCTTCTCCGACGCGCGCCGCGAATACCGTGTCGCCCCGGGCTTGAGAGAGCTGCATCTTCCACACCGGATATTCTTCCGGCGGAAAATACGACATCGCGAAGATATGGCGTGACGGATCTTCGCCGAGAATTTCGGGTACCCAACGTGCATCAATTCCGGCCACCAGCCGCATCCACATCACTTCGGATTCGCTGCGTTCTGCCGGCGCGCGCCACTCCGCTTCGACGCGCAATTTGGGAAGCGCGCGTTTGACACACAATTTGCGGCTACTTGTCTGGACCGCGTACACATCGCAGGAAACGCCGCCCGGCAAAACGCGGATTTCGCAAGGCTCGCTGTCGCCGAGCAGCCCCATGGCGCGGAGCGCGGCCGGTACCTCTTCGTCTGAGCCCATCAAATCCATGTGATATCGTGTGTCATCCGCTGTGCCGTGCCATGGCATACTTTCGTACCACAATTCGGCGGACGGGGAATATGATGCGCAATCCGACCGGCCCACGCAGGGCAAAAGGCAAAAGTAGGGTCAATTGCGGCCGGGCCGATCAATTTATTTTGAAGATCCGCAGGGCGATTCACGCGGGAAAGGCGGGTTGACGAGCCATCATTGCTCGCGCGACCGCTGGCTTCATGCCATAATGTGGAAACGCCAAAAACGGGGAGAAAACATGAAACGCAGTTGTCTGCTGGCGGTCGTTGCGACCGTGATGTTGTGTGGAGGCGCGATGGCCGCGCCGGTTCCCGCTTATGTTACCGCAGCGGTCAACGACGCGGCGAGGCCCGACACGGACACAAAGCACGACGCGGACCGCAAACCTGCCGACATGGTAGTGTTTGCCGGCATCAAGCCGGGCACGCGCGTGATGGACCTGATTCCCGGAGGAGGGTATTTCACCCGGATCTTCGCCAAAGCGGTTGGGGCTAACGGCTATGTCTATGCTTTCCAGCCGACCGAACTGGATCATTTCCTCAAGGACGGCAAACAGCCGCCGGTCATAGCGGTGGCGGCGGCATATCCCAATGTCAGCGTCATTCGCGGCTCGGTCAATAAGCTCGTGGCGCCGGAGCCTCTGGACGTGGTGTGGACCTCGCAGAATTACCACGACCTCAAAGACAGCTTCTTCGCCCCGGCCGATACTGCGCTTGTGAACAAGGCCGTCTATGACGCGCTCAAGCCGGGCGGTCTTTACATCGTGCTCGATCATTCGGCGGAAAACGGTTCGGGCATTCGCGATACCGACACGCTGCATCGTATCGACGAAGCCGTGGTGAAGAAGGAAGTGGAAGCGGCAGGCTTCAAATTTGTCGGCGAGAGCAATGTTCTGCGCAACAAGGACGACGCGCGCACGCTCAAGGTTTTCGACAAAGAGATCCGCGGCCACACCGATCAGTTCATCTTGAAGTTCCGCAGGCCGTTCGCCAAACATTGATTGGCAAACCAGGAGAGCTCCCTCATGCGTGTATTGTTTGGTGCTGCCGCTTTTGCCGGCGCTCTTCTGGTTCTGCCCGCCTTGGCGCAGACGGCAGCGCCGCCGCCAATGCCGCAGCGCATACGCGGCACGGTCGAATTCTTCGATCCGGCGACGCAAGCGCTCAGCGTGACGATGGCGGACGGGACCAGTTTGACAGTCACGCTGTTGGCGAACGCTCGCATCATCGCCAACGAAAAGCGAACGGTCGCCGATATCAAGCCGGGTGATTTCGTGGCCTCGGCCGCCGTCAAAGGCAGGGACGGCAAATTGCATGCGCAGGAGGTGCGGATATTTCCCGAAGCATTGCGGGGTGCGGGCGAGGGCCAATACAGCATGGACGCGCCGAATCGCAGCATGACCAATGCTACGGTTGTATTGGTCAATGGCGTGGCGACGAATGCGGGGTCGCTCAAGCTCACCTTCCACGGCTCGAGCACGGCGGCCGATGGAACTTGCACGGGTCACGCGACCGCGCCAGGCGCGGGAACCTGCACAGGCGAAACCGAGATCGAGGTGGCGCCGGGGGTTCCGGTTATGTCTTGGGTTCTGGGCGATTCATCTTGGCTAATGCCCGGATTGGCCGTTTCGCTTTCGGCTTCGGTGGGGGCGGACGGAAAATTGTCGACCAGCGGCGTGATGGTGGAACGAAACGGCATCAAGCCGCTTATGTAAAGAGGGTAAGAATGCGCGAGGCTGCTGCCGTGAAGAAATGTGAGTGCCGGACCATGGCGCCATTCGCAGGTTTTCCCATTGCCGCCATCGCGCTGGGCACCCTGGCGATTGGTGCGCTGGCGATTGGTGCGCTTGCCATCGGCAAAATGACGATCGGGCGTCTTACGGCGCGCAAAGTTCGCCTGCAAAACGTCGAGATCGACGAACTCACGGTCCGCCGTTTGCGCTTACTGGAAGATATGCCCGCGTCAGGGTCGCGCGATTAGCTTCGCTCCGCTGTTGAGACATCGCCATCAAAAAAACGCGTTGCGCCTTTTCAACGAGCAGGCCAACCTCTGCAAGTCGGCAGGGGGAATCGATGAAAAAGTCACGGCGGATCGCACTTGCAACCTCGCTCGCGATGTTTACGGCGGGAGCGCTCCACGCCCAGCCGCGATCGACGCCAAGCTTCTCGGTGTCGTTCCCTGCAAGCCGCAGCGCCGCGGCGCTCGACGGACGCCTTATCCTTTTGCTTTCGACGGACGCATCCAAGGAACCTCGCCAGCAAGTCGATTTGGACGAAATGCTCAAATCGCCATGGATGTTCGGCCAGACCGTCAATGGGCTGAAACCGGGGCAGCAGGCGATCATGGGCCGAGCAGCGTTTGGCTGGCCCGTTCACAGTCTTGCTGCGATCAAACGCGGCGACTACGTCGTCCAGATTGTTCTCAATCGCTATGAGACTTTCCATCGGGCCGACGGCGCCGTCGTCAAATTGCCGCCGGACAAGGGCGAAGGCCAGGATTGGACGCGCAAGCCGGGCAATCTCTATTCCAAACCGGTTCGGGTTCGCATTGATCCGGCGCATCCGCGACAATTCCGCGTCGTGCTCGACCAGGAAATCGGGCCTATTGCGCCCAAGCCCGATACGCCCTTCGTGCGCCATGTGATGATCAAGAGCGAATTGCTGTCGAAGTTCTGGGGCCGTCCGATCTATATCGGCGCGCATGTGCTGCTGCCTTCCGGGTTCGATGCGCATCCGGGCGCGCATTTTCCGCTGATGGTGTTCCACGGCCATTTTCCGGACGACATTTCCGAATTCCGCACGACGCCGCCAGACCCCAATCTCAAACCGGATTATTCCGAGCGCTTCCATCTTGCCGGCTACAATCGCATCCAGCAGCAGGAAGCCTATGCGTTTTATCGCAAATGGATCTCGCCCGGTTTTCCGCGCTACCTCGTCATCGAGATCGAGCACGCCAATCCCTATTACGACGACAGCTATGCGGTGAATTCCTCCAATCTTGGACCTTATGGCGATGCCATCAACAAAGAGCTGATCCCCTTTATCGAGAAAAAATTCCGCGGCATTGGGCAGGGCTGGGCGCGCTTTACCTATGGCGGGTCGACCGGCGGCTGGGAAGCGCTGGCGACGCAAGTGTTCTATCCCGACATGTACAACGGCACATTCGCGGCCTGCCCTGATCCGATCGATTTTCATGCCTATACGGTGATCAATCTCTACAGCGACAAGAATGCCTATGCGCTGCAAGGCCAGGCGGTTTCGATCGAACGCCCCGCCATGCGCAATTATCTCGGTGACATCAGCGCCACCCAACGCGACGAGAACTATGCCGAATTGGCGGCGGGCGATCGCGGACGCTCGGGCGGCCAATATGACATCTGGGCGGCCGTCTTCGGGCCGCGCGGTGCGGACGGTTATCCGGTGCCGGTGTTCGACAAAATCACCGGTGCGATCGATCCAAAGGTCGTGGCGTATTGGCGCGATCATTATGATCTGACGCATATCATCCAGCGCGATTGGGCGAAGTTAGGGCCCAAACTGCAGGGCAAAATCCATATCTATGTGGGAAGCGCGGATACCTATTACCTCAACGACGCGGTCTATTTCGCGCATGCGACGCTCGAGGCGTTGAAGGCCCCCTCTTATGGCGGTGAAGTGGATTACGGCGACCGGGCGGAGCATTGCTGGAACGGAGATCATAAGCTGGCGAATGCGTATTCGCGCCTGCATTACGACACGTTCTATCTGCCGAAAATCCTTGCGCGCATCAAAGCGACGGCGCCGAAGGGCGCGGATCTGACAAGCTGGCGGTATTGAGAAAGCCCTCGGCAGAGCAGCCAAGCGTGAAGATGTGCATTTTGGAATTTTTCAGCGCAATCAATGGGGTGGCGGAAGCACAAATGTTGCGCGTATTGACGCGCCGATCCCCGAATTTTGGGCTATTATCCAATTGCAATGGTTGCGCTGGTCGAGCGGACGATTCACGTAACGACGATGCTCAAAGCCGGTCCGGACGAAAAGATTTATCCCGTCGTCAAGCTTGCGACGATCGTGGATGGGCTCGCGGCTGAGGGCACCTCGCCCACAGATGCCTTGCGCGGAGTTCAGTTATCTGCACCCGAGATGGCATCACCCGCCACTCGCGTTTCCGTAAATCAGATCATCGAATGTTGCCGCAATGCCTCAAGGCTCGCGCGCGATCCATATTTCGCCTATCACGCAGGTTTGCGGTTTCACGTATCCGCGTACGGGGCGCTTGGCTTCGCGATCCTCAGCAGCATGAACTTCCGTCAAACCATGCGTATTGCCGAGAAGTATCACGATCTGTCAGCAACGCCACTCTGCGATATATCCCTCAAGGAACAAGGCGATCGCGCGACGTGGTTCATAAGCCCCATTGCGCACCCAAGTATCGACGCGTCCCTCTACAAGTTTCTGGTCGAGATGCAATTCGGCATTCACGTATCGCTTCACCGCGACGTGATGGGCCCGTCGTTCGCCGCGCGACAACTGCACGTCACCTATGCCGCTCCGGGGGACGCGCAGACCTACGCGGAGACGTTTGGCTGCGAAGTGCATTTCGGCCAACCGCAGAACAGATTCGTCTTCGATGCGGCGTGGCTGGATCGCGAACCCAAGGTGGGGAACGAAATCACCAATGCCATTGCCCTGCGGCTGTGTGACCAATTGATGGAGGAAGTGCGGCTCCGCGTCGGCCTTGTCGGCAAGGTACGCGAAATTCTTCTTGTCAACCTGATGCGTCCGACAGGCTTGGAAGCTGCCGCAAAACATCTGAATATGACCGCGCGCACATTACGAAGGAAACTCGCCGAGGAGAACACGTCTTTCCATACGCTGGTGGATGAATTGAGGATGCAGGTTGCGATCAAGTATCTCCGGGACACGGACCTGACGATTGAAGAAATCACCTACGCTCTGGGATTCAAGGATGCGGCCAATTTCCGGCGCGCATTTCGGCGTTGGACAAATCATGGACCACTTGAGTTCAGACAACGTTCGCGGAACGGTGTCCATTACTCCCAATCGCCTGACTGAGGTTTTTGGCGCCCAACTCTGGAATGCTGCCGCCACGTTTTCGCCAAATTGCTGCTTGTCGCGTCCGACCGCTTTCTCTTTGCTATGGCCGGATTAGACCTGATATTGGCCGCTGCGATCCTTTTGGCTTTCCTCCAAGCACCTATTTTGGGGTGGTCACGCAACTATCCCTATTGGAGGATATCATCATGAGTGAACCGATCGATCAGTTCTGCGAGAATCTTCGAATCAAGCTCACAAATATCGACAGCGGACTCGCCGGCCTTAAAGCCAAAATCGACGGCAAGTCCCAGCAAATCGAACAGGCAGTCCGCCTTCATCTCGATGACGTCCGCTGGCGTATCAAACAGGACGCAAAGAAGGTCTCGGCGGCGCAGGCCGAAGTGAAAGTCTGGGCGGAAAGCCAGAAGGTCGTAACCGAGGACAAGATCGCCGAATGGAAGGCCAAGCGCGATCTCGGCAAACTCCAGGGCCACGCCGTCAAGGCCGAACGATACGCGGAGGCGGCAATTGATCTTGCCATGGCGGCTGTGGATGAGGTCGAAAAGGCGGCGATTGAGGCTTGGCTTGCCCGGCACGACGCCGATTCAGCGCCAACCAAAAAAACTGCGCCCAACATGGCGATTCACAGGTGATCTCGTCCGCACGCCGTAGGGGTCAATCGCAAGCTGTTTGGAATCCCAGAACAAAGAGCGTCGGCGCATGACTCCGATAGACCTTGCACGGATTGACCACATTGAAGGCCTTGCACGCAGAGTGGCTCGATTGTTCACGGGAGACTGGGACAGGGCCAAATGGAATGAGCTTCTCGCAGACGATGTCGTTCTGTCGATAAGACCGGGAACCAAATGCATCACCCAGAATTGCAACGTCACTCATGCATTTGGCTGCGAAAATGCCTTGCGCGTGCTGGAGACCGTCCACGGCGAAATCAGGAATGGTCTTTCCGTGAATACCAAATTGGTCAACGGAAGCGACATCGTTTTGCTGGGTAATTTGGCGAGACAGTCGATGGTCGAGAATACCGCAGACGCCGCCATTCCCATCGTCGTGCACCTGGCGTTCGATAAAGCAAAGAAGCTCAAAAAGATGACACTGGCGGCGATCAATCTAAACCCACTGGCGGAAGCCATCTTCGCCGCCGTGCTAAATGGTGTGAGTCATGTCGGTTGAACGGCGTCTGCGCATCGGTCGGAGAAATGGAACATTAGGAGGATAGAATGGCTCACGAGAAACAAAAGTCCGGCACTATGCACCGCGCCATAAGCGATGCGCTGGGCATTCATTGGCGGTTGTTTCTGTTCCAAGGCTTGGTCACGCTGGCACTTGGCATTTTTGCTGTCGCATTGCCGGTTGCTGCGACAATCGCCGTAGACATCTTCATCGGTTGGCTTTTTCTGGTTTGCGGCATCGTGGGTCTGTTTGCGATATTCTCGACCAGAAACATCCCAGCCTTTACATGGAATCTCGTCACTGCAGCCTTGTCGACCGCTATCGGTATCTTGCTCATCTGGCATCCCGTCGCCGGTGCCCAATCGCTCACGATCTTGTTGACGGTCCTCTTCCTTGTTGAGGGCGTCTTTCAGATCGCGACGTCAATCGCCTATCGCGATGTGGTTCGCGAGTCATGGGGCTGGATGTTGACGAGCGGCATCGCGGATTTGGTGCTGGTGGTGATTATCATCCTTGGCTGGCCGATGACCGCAAACTGGGCGTTGGGACTGCTCGTCGGCGTCAATCTGATCACGTCGGGCTTTGCGGTCGTGATGGTGGCAATCGCCGGGCGCCGCATCACGCGCTTAGTAGACAAGTCGGTAGAGGAGACACCTCACTGAATCAGTTGCAAACATGATAAGATGGCAGGCAACTCACTGCGGCTAGTGTCCCGATTCCGAAATTCGTTGTATCTGATATCGGACTCATTCGAATTTCGGAATCGATAGGACACTAGCCAAACCATTGATGCTAGTGTCGTTTCGGTTTCGAAGTTCGCAAATGGTACCGATATCGATGATATCGCGAACTTCGAAACCACGACACTAGTGGGAAAGAGGATCCAATGCACTCGAAGGGGCAATAGACAATGAACGGTTCGTTACAAGCGCCCATCCCGCCTCGCACAAGCACCGCAAGTGACGAACTTGGTCCGGAAACTATCTGGCAGGAGCCCGTAGACCGCCTTCTTAAGCGGCTTGCGACGTCTGCTGCGGGTCTTGATAGCACCGAGGTGCGGTCTCGGCTGATCACCTATGGACCCAACGATGCCGCCACCGTCAAGCGGTCGCCGCTTTGGTTGCAATTCCTCGCCCACTTCCGCAATCCCCTGGTCATCATTCTGCTCGTTGCCAGTGCGTTGTCTGCCGCAACGGGCGACGTCGCGAGCTTCTTCATTATCGCGACCATCGTCACGTTGAGCATAACCCTTGATTTCATCCAGGAAACTAGGGCTCAGAATGCGGTGGAAGCACTGCGCCGGTCGGTGGCCGTGCAGGCAACCGTACGGCGCGACGGTAAGAACCTTTCGATTCCCATCGACCAATTGGTCCCCGGCGACATTGTCGAGCTGATCGCCGGCGATCTCGTTCCTGCCGATTCGCGGCTGCTCGAAAGCCGCGATCTGTTCGTCAACCAGGCTCTCCTCACCGGCGAGCCGTACCCGGCCGAGAAGCAAGCCAGCGATGCTGCATCGGGTGCCGAGAACCCTGCCGGTGCCTCGAACGCGGTCTTTGCCGGTACCTCGGTAATCAGCGGTACGGCAACGATTGTGATCTGCCGGACCGGAGGCAAAACGGCGCTCGGCAATCTTGCCACAAGCTTGGCGGAAAAGCCGCCTGCCACCGATTTTGCCGTCGGCATTCGACGTTTCGGTATGCTGATCATGCGCTTCACCGTGTTGATGGTGCTGTTTGTTCTGGCAGTAAATATCTTTTTCCATCGGCCGTTGCTGGAATCGCTGATGTTCGCTCTGGCGCTTGCCGTCGGGCTGACACCGGAGCTGTTGCCGATGATTGTCACGGTGACGCTTGCCCGCTCGGCAATGGAGTTGTCCAAGCGAAAGGTGATCGTGAAGCGCCTTTCGGCCATCCATGACCTTGGCGCCATGAATGTGCTGTGTACGGACAAAACCGGCACGCTGACCGAGGCAACCATCAAGCTGGTACGCGCCATCGATGGCCGCGGCGAAGAGAGCCAGCGCGCCTATGCCTATGCTTTTGTCAACAGCCGGTTCGAAAGCGGCATGAAGAGCCCGCTGGACGAAGCAATTCTGGCCGCCCATCCGCTCGACATGGCGAGTTGGAAAAAGATCGACGAAGTACCTTTCGATTTTGAACGGCGACGCGTTTCGGTCCTGGTCGAACACGAGGCCAAACGCCGTCTGATCGTCAAGGGCGCGCCCGAGGACCTCTTGCGGCTGTCCGGGCGATATGAAGACGCGAACGGAGCGGAGCAGCAGCTCGACACCGAAACTCGTAAAGCATTCCAGGCGACTCTTGACGGTCTTGGTGCGCAGGGTTTGCGCGCCCTGGGCGTCGCAACCCGTGTGGTCGATGAAAGCCACGCAACCGCTGCGATCCACGACGAATGCGATCTTGTTTTCTCCGGCTTCGCGGTTTTTCTCGATCCTCCGAAAGCAAGCGCAGGCATTACGATCAAGGCCTTGGAGGCGGCAGGTGTCTCCGTCAAGGTGTTGACCGGTGACAACGAGCTGGTTGCCCGCCATGTCTTCGCGGAGATTGGCGTTCCGGTTACAGGCGTGCTCACGGGCGACGCGTTGACCCGTCTCTCGGACGATGCGCTGTTGGGACAGTTGCCGCGGGTCAATTTGTTTTGCCGCGTCAATCCGCAGCAAAAGCATCGCGTTCTACTGGCGCTCAAGCGGCTCGGCAATGTCGTCGGCTTCATGGGCGACGGCATCAACGACGCGCCGGCATTGCACGCCGCAGATGTCGGGATTTCGGTCGATGGCGCCGCCGATGTGGCGCGCGAGGCGGCCGATCTGATCTTGCTCGAACATGATCTTTCGGTCGTGCGCGATGCCATGGTCGGCGGTCGCGCTGCGGTTCAGAATGTCTCGAAATATGTGCTCATGGGATCAAGCTCGAACTTTGGCAACATGTTCAGCATGGCAGGCGCCGCGTTGTTCTTGCCTTTCCTGCCGATGCTGCCGATCCAGATATTGCTGAACAATCTGCTTTACGACGTGTCGGAGATTGCGATCCCGTTCGACGACGTCGATCCGGAATCTATTGCCCTTCCGGTGCGATGGGACATCAAGCTGATCGAGCGGTTCATGCTGATCTTCGGACCGGTCAGTTCCGTTTTCGACTTTCTGACCTTCTACGCTTTGCTGTATTTGTTCGGCGCGGGCGCGGCGCTTTTCCAGACAGGTTGGTTTATCGAATCAATCACAACGCAGGTGTTGGTCGTCTTTGCCATTCGTACAAGGCGCCAATTCTTCAAGAGCAAGCCGCAACGATTCCTCATTGCCATGGCACTAGGGGCTGTCGCTCTCGCGATCGCACTTCCTCTTCTGCCGATGGGTCGCTGGTTTGGCTTTGTGACACCGCCGCCGATGTTCTTCGTATATCTGATTGGCGCGACGGTGGCATATCTGGCGCTGGTCGAAATCGTCAAAAACCTTTTCTACCGCTACGCAAGGACATAAAGCCCGCCGACTGGAGGACAAAATGCTGCTTACCTTTGGAGACAACAGCTCCCACGAAGTACGAGCATATCAGATTTATCTGATCCTCATTGGGCTTGCGGCAAATCACCAAACGATCGCCTACTGGCGGCTCTGCGAAAAAATTAGATATGACATCGGCCCGATGGTTTGCGGCCCGCTCGGCCGTCTCGTGAACTGGTGTATCCGCGAAGGGCTGCCGGCGCTGACTTCGCTGGTGGTCGAAAAGGAAACAGGCAAGCCGTCGAGCAGGTGGACCGTCGGTCGGAGCGATGAGCTTCCGGCGGAACTGCAGCGTGTGTTCGCGTTCGACTGGTTTTCGATCATGCCGCCCACGTTGAAAGAATTGCGGGAGTATTAGAACACCATGCGACCGCTAATGCAGAGGACAGGAGGTAAACATGAGTTTGCACCTGATGGCCGGGTTACTGACCTTAACGTTCATGGGAGGCGCGTTCGTCGGAATGTGTCGAACCGACCCGCCCGATTACGAAGCGCCGAAGTACGAATGGGTGTGCCTCGCTCTGACGTCCCTGACGCTATTTACCTGGCTGGAAACGAAGTGAATTGAAATTACGACGTTATGCTCTCAGCTCAATCCGACGACCGGAACGATCGGATGCTATCTCGAACCCTATTTCTATGGAGGCGTTATGGTTGGGACAATTCTGGTGCCGCTGAGCGGATCGATCAGTGACAAAGCTGTGTTGGAGGGCGCCCATCTCGCTGCGCAACTTTTTGATTCTCATATTGAATGCCTTTATGTCCGGCCCGACGCAGAAGAGATGCTTGCGCCGAATATCGAGCTCGACATGGGCGTTCCAGTGATGACCCCTGACCTTTGGACCGCAATGGAGAAGGCAGATAACGTCCGTAAATTGCGAGCACAGAATATATTTGACGAGTTCTGCAACCAAAGAAATGTGGCGGTTGGTGAAACACCGTGGGCGTCGAATGGCGTGACCGCTGCATGGCTGGAAACTTCTGGCGACGTCGTACACGAGATCGTTCGGTTTGGGCGCGTCAGCGAAATGATTTTTCTGGGACGTGGCTCGGAGTTGACTGTTTCCCAAGGCCAGATTGGCGCTGTTTTGGTGGGCTGTGGGCGCCCGCTTGTTCTGGTGCCGCGGCAAGTTCCGCCAACATTTGCCACAACCGTCGCAATCGCTTGGAAGGATACGGCCGAGGCGGCGCGTGCACTGACTGCGGCCATGCCGTTCCTAACAAGAGCCAAGAAGATTGTTGTCCTTTCGGCGGACGAGGGAGGTCGCAGCGTGGCCAAGACGATCGAATCGGCGGAGCGGCTCGTGCGAACACTTCGCTGGGACCGTGTTCATACGGAATTGCGGCGCCTTATCGCTGAGTCCGTAAGCGTCCCGGAACAACTTCTCAATTGCGCATACCAAGAACAGGCCGATTTGTTGGTCATGGGCGGATATAGCCACAGCCGTGCACGTGAACTGATATTCGGCGGGTTCACACGCCATGTGTTGAACGACGCAAGCCTGCCGGTTCTTCTCTGCCATTAATTCCGATTATGTTGCCGCGGCGGCATTAGCCTCCGAACGATCGTGCGAAAATCACGCGCTGAATCCGGCGTTGGCCGAGATCGCAACGTGAACCGAACACCTGAAAATCGTTTGCTTTCATTATGGCCAGTTTGGACTGGATATTGGCCGACGCGCGCCTTTCTGATTCTGCTCCAGCGTGGGACATACGGCTTCGTCAGCGCCGAGAGTAACTAAGGTCAAAGACAAGTTGGTAATCGGTTAGCCGACGCTGTGGAACGGCCTCGCGGTAAAGCCCCTAGCGGCGAGGTCGTTGCCACAGAGTGCCGAGGAATCCGGGTTCCAGTTACGGGAGGGACTGTTGTGAGAGTGCTTTTTGCCACTGCCGAAGCTTATCCCCTTGCCAAGACTGGTGGGCTTGCCGATGTCTCGCGGGCTCTACCGATAGCGCTTGCTCGCCACGGCGTCGATGTCCGGCTTTTGCTTCCCTGCTATCCCAGCGCCCTTGCAAAAATCGAAAGACCGCACACGGTCGCCAAACTTGGCCCCATGCTTGGGATCGCGGATGCCACGCTCATTGAAGGGACGTTTCCCGAAACGGATTTGCCGGTGTGGCTTGTCAATTCACCGACGCTCTTTCAGCGTGACGGTAATCTCTATCAAGACGAGAGCGGCCGGGATTGGTCCGACAACGCCTTGCGTTTTGCCTTCCTTTCGCATGCCGGCGCAAAACTGGCGATGCAGCAAACACGTGTCGCTTGGAAACCGGACGTCGTGCACGCCAATGATTGGCACACCGGGTTGTTGCCGTTGCTGCTTGCGCTCGAAACCGCGCTCAAGCCGAGCACCGTGTTCACCGCCCATAATATGGCCTTCCAGGGGAATTTCGCGCGGGAAACGCTGCCTGCCATCGGCGTTCCGCAACATTGCTGCGACGCCAGCGCGATCGAATTCTACGGACAGATATCGTTTCTGAAGGCCGGCCTTCGCTACGGAGATCGAGTCACAACCGTTAGTCCGACTTACGCCAAAGAAATACTTACGCCTGAATTTGGTTGTGGCCTGGACGGCGAGCTGCGGCAACGCAACACCGATTTCTGCGGAATTCTCAACGGAATAGATGACGATCTGTGGAACCCAGCCACGGATAGCCATCTGCCGCAGACTTATCGCGCAAGCAGCATCGCAGGAAAGAAAACCTGCAAGGCCGAGCTACAGCGCGAACTTGGATTGCCGATGAACCCCGAAACACCGCTCGTCGGGTTCGTCAGCCGGCTGACGCAGCAAAAGATGGTGGACATCATCTTGTCTGCATTGCCGTGGATCGTCGAGCAAGGCGCGCAATTGGTGATCGACGGAGAAGGCGATCCGGCGATCGAAGCGGCGTTGCAGGAAGCGCAAGCGAGGTATGGCAATCAAGTGGCCGTGACGATCGGCTATGCCGAACCGCTGGCCCATCGCCTTCAAGCGGGAAGCGACATATTGCTGGCACCGGCGCGATTCGAACCCTGCGGACTGACGCAACTCTATGCCTTGCGCTACGGCACATTGCCGATAGTGCGGCGTACCGGCGGCTTGGCAGACACCGTGGTGGACGCCACCGCTCTGACGATGGTCGATCGGACTGCGACCGGTTTCGTTTTTGAGGATGCAAACACAACCAGCCTTGTGTCGGCCATTGGCCGAGCCTTGGCCCTCTACCGCGAGCCACTGACATGGCGGCGACTGCAATTGAACGCGATGGCGCAAGACTTCAGTTGGGACACCAGCGCCGCCAAATACATCTCTTTGTATCGCGAACTGAGCGGAGCCACGCCGATCGCCGAGACGGCGAACGACGCGGATCAAACACTAGAAACGGAGAGGCTAATTGCGCGCTGAGGCACTGTGACTTTTGTGGCCGTTAGGCTTCTCGAAGGAGCCGAAATTCGAGAACGAAAGGAAACAAATTCTTCAGCGGCGAATAGGAGAACGCCATGTACCATCGAAAACCACCCATTCCTTCCGAGGACGATATCAGCGAGCGCGCCCACCTGATCTGGGAACGCGAAGGGCGCCCCGAAGGCAAATCAGAAGAGCATTGGCTGAGGGCAAAAGCGGAACTTGCGTTGGAGTTTGAGGAGGAGCGTACCGCTGCGATGCCCTTCCGAAAGCAACCTGTCCCCTCTGACGAAAGCATTCGCGCACGAGCCAACATGATCTGGGAACGCGAAGGTCGCCCGGAAGGCAAAGCAGAAGTGCATTGGCTGAGAGCAAAGGCGGAACTCGAGGATGAGTTTCACGCGGAGTGCGCCGCTTATGTCGAAGGCAAACCGGCAACCTACGTGCTTCCTCTTCTTGAGATTTCCTCGCCGCCAGCCCTAACCACATCCTCGGTTCCGGCGGCGACATTTGCGAAGTATGATGGCGCCCTGTCAGGTCCAGTGGCACAAACGCGTCGGAGTGTTGTCCTGACTTCGTAGTCACTAGCTAAGGCGCCTGGAACGAGGATCGCATGATGACTCAACCCAAGATCGGACTTGCACTGGGAAGCGGAGCTGCTCGCGGCTGGGCGCATATTGGTGTCATTGAAGCCTTGCTCGATAAAAAAATCGTGCCGGATATCGTTTGCGGCACGTCTGCGGGCGCTCTTGTGGGCGCGGCCTATGCCGCGGATCGGTTGCCGCAGCTCCGAGCCAGAATCGAACAGCTTAATTGGCGCGAGATTGCCTCTTTGATCGACGTGCGCATGTCCAACGGCGGGGTGGTGGAAGGCGCACGCATTGAAACGTTTCTGCGCGATCTTGGCATTTCCGGACCTATCGAGGCCTGCAGCAAGCGTTTTGCCGCCGTTGCCACCGATTTGACGACAGGTCGCGAGATCTGGCTGGAGACCGGACCAATCGACAAGGCCGTTCGCGCTTCCATCAGTATTCCTGGGGTGTTCAGTCCTTACCGCATGAATGATGCATGGTTCCTGGACGGCGGCCTCGTCAATCCGGTGCCGGTGTCGCTCTGCCGGGCGCTCGGCGCCGACATCATCATCGCGGTCGACCTCAATGGCGATCGGCTCGCCAAGCGCTGGGTTCGCGAAATCACTACGAGTGCCCGCCGCGAATTCACCGAACATATCATCGAACAGCTTCCTGCCATGATGAGGGACCGAATAAAGCCCATCGCCACGGACCTGCTGTCGCCTCGAGAGCCCGTTCCCGGCTATTTTGAGGTACTCGCCAACGCCCTCGACATCATGGAGGATCACATTACCCGGGCGCGCCTTGCCGGAGAGCCGCCACATGTGCTGCTACGTCCTCAGCTGACAAATCTAAACTGGATGGAATTCCAGCGCGGACGCGAGGCGATTGCCGAAGGGCGCGCTTGTGTCGAACGTGCGAGTCTATCTCTAGGCAAATACTTTCCCGAGTTAGCCACAGAATCGTAACACTCAATCGCGAGGGTGCCATGGATGACAAGAATGGGTCCGGGAAAAAGCCGGCAAGTCAGTCGGACTGGATCTGGTACACGCTAGGTCTTCTCGGCTTGCTCTTTTTCCTTAATACGCTCGGCACGCGTTTCGAGGCTGGCCAGGAGATTCCCTACAGCGAATACCGCACCCTGCTTGCGAAGAATGCGATTTCCGATGTTGTGGTGGGGCCGTCCTCCATCACAGGCACGATCAAACCGCAAGCCAAGAACGGCGAACCGAAGAGTTTCACCACGACCCTCGTCGAGCCCTCGATTGCCGACGAACTCCAGAAGCACAACGTAAAATTCAGCGGCGAAGCACCGGCCAGCTGGCTCGAACGATTTACGCTGTGGATACTACCGATGATTTTGTTCGCCGGGTTTTGGTTCCTTCTTCTGCGCCGGTCCGGAATGAATCTTGGCGGATTGATGGGTGTCGGGCGCAGCAGTGCCAAGATTTTTGCGGAGCACGACATAAAAGTGACATTCGCGGATGTGGCCGGCGTCGATGAGGCCAAGCAAGAGCTCACAGAAGTCGTAGGCTTCCTCAAGAATCCCGGCTTCTACGGACGGCTCGGGGCGCGCGTGCCCAAGGGCCTATTGCTTGTAGGCCCTCCCGGCACCGGCAAGACGCTGCTGGCGCGCGCTGTTGCCGGAGAAGCAGGTACCCCGTTCTTCTCGATCACGGGCTCGGAATTCGTCGAAATGTTCGTCGGCGTTGGTGCAGCACGCGTGCGCGATCTTTTCAAACAGGCGAGGGACAGCGCGCCGGCAATTATCTTCATTGATGAGCTTGATGCGCTCGGCCGTGCGCGCGGTATCGATTTTCCCTCCGGCGGGCATGACGAGAAGGAACAGACGTTAAACCAGCTCCTCGCGGAAATGGACGGTTTTGATCCGAGTGCCGGCACAATTGTGCTTGCTGCGACCAACCGGCCCGAGATTCTCGATCCCGCACTACTGCGCGCCGGCCGGTTCGACCGCCAGGTTTTGGTCGATCGCCCCGACCGCAAAGGCCGGGCCGAAATTCTGCGCGTTCATTTGAAAAAGATCTCCGTAAGCCCAACGCTCGACGTCGATACGGTCGCCGGTCTGACCCCGGGCTTCACGGGCGCCGATCTCGCCAATCTGGTCAACGAGGCGGCGCTGGTCGCGACGCGCCGCCAGGCGGACTCGACCACGCTCGAAGATTTCACCCAGGCTATAGAACGCCTTGTTGCGGGCCTGGAAAAAAAGAGCCGAATTCTGAATCCGCACGAACGGGACGTCGTCGCGCATCACGAGATGGGGCACGCCCTTGTCGCCATGGCGCTGCCGGGAACCGATCCGGTACAGAAAGTATCCATTATTCCGCGCGGCATTGGCGCGCTCGGCTACACGATCCAACGCCCGATCGAGGACCGCTTTATTATCAGTGAGTCGGAGCTGTTCAACCGAATCGCTGTGCTGTTGGGCGGCCGCGCGGCCGAAACCCTCGTGTATGGCGAAGTCTCAACGGGCGCCGCGGACGATCTAACGCGCGCAACCGATATTGCCCGCAACATGGTCGTGCGTTTCGGCATGGTACCGGCGCTCGGTCAGGTCGTGTACGAGCCCGAAACCGCGAGCTATCTCGGCGGTCAAGTGCCGAATTGGCGGCCTCGCGCCTATGGGAATGACGCTGCCGACGCGATCGATGAAGCGGTGAAAAGTCTCATCGAAAAGGCCTTCGAGCTCGCACGCGGGACACTGCAGCGAAATCGGCCCATCCTCGAAACGGGCGCTCATCAGCTTCTCGACCACGAAACTTTGGGGACAGAGGATTTGGCCAAGCTCGGCAACGCTCTTGTGCGTGAGGCAAAGTGCGCTCTCAGCGTCACCAGCTAGCATCGCCTTTGTCGACGTCACGTTCCGAAAGCGCGGACCTCGGGAATGCCTTTCAGCGAGGTCGAAGACGGCACCTGGCCTGTCTCCTTCATGTATGACGATCTCGGATACATCGATCCGGAACAAAGGACTTTGCAGCCCCTCGACAACCCCTTCGGCCCAAGGTTGTCACCCATGTCTTAGGAACAGTCCGTTACCTATGTCTCCGGACTGGACACAAGCGAAGGGTGGCGGGCCGCGAACAACGATGATGAGCACTATGCCTACGCTGTTGCACTATGAGCGCGGTGCTACCGCGCTTTGAATGCCAAGCCCATTTCGACGGCAATGCCGTGCAAGCGTTTGTCGTTTGTCCACAGTTCCGCTCCCGCAGTCAGTCGCACGCCGGCGAGCAGATGGACATCGACATATCCGACCCCACGCCCAAACAAGGCGTGATGATCGATGAAATGGAGGACTTCCCCTTCGGTGGCAACGCTAGCACGAGGCAAACCCGATAAAGCATTCATCACGATTTGGCGTTGTCGGAAATTGCCCAGAGCAAGCTCGCCGACGACAAATGGATGCGCGAGAATCATCCCAGCATCTAGCAGGCCGGCCAGCACCTTGTCGCCTACGCGAAAATGATCGACCCAAACAGAGGTATCGACCAGGATCATTTTGCGCTCGGCCGCCGCCGCGGCGGGGCGTCGAGGCTTGGATCGCTGCCGCCCAGACGCGCCAGCCGCCGGGCACTTTCGCGCTCGATAAGAGCCTTCAGGGCTTCACGGACTAGGCTAGACTTCTCCTTCACGCCCGTGAAGGCCTGGGCCTTGGCAACCAATTCATCGTCGAGCGCGAGCGTCGTGCGCATCTTTAAAATTCCTCATTGAGGCACGATATATAGCACCATTCGATGCCATATTCAATGCCGTAACGTGCCAGTGTCCGGCGCCGATTGCCGCTGTAAGGAAGCGTAGCTTTGGTGGGTCGTATCGCGCCGTAGGATAGTTTTGGCGTGAGCGTTCTTTTAATCCCACGTTGCTGATCGCCGGACGTGACGCGCAGGATGCGTGGTGAGTTGTTTGGGGTCGTGTATCATATATGGTCGACATTAGTGACGACACGAAGCCGGTTCGGCGGCATGTCGAGGTAACTGGCGTTGTCCGCCGGCGCCGCTGGACGGACGAAGAGAAGGGGCGGATCGTTGCGGAGGCGGTGGCGCCGGGGGCGGTGATTGCGGAGGTGGCGCGGCAGCACGATCTGATGCCGCAGCATCTGTCGAACTGGATCAGAGCAGCCAAGGATGGGCATTTTGCGTTGCAGGCAGACGATGTGCCGGCATTTGTGCCGGTGGTGTCGGTCGAGCCGGAGCGCAGGCGCAGACCGGCAGGGCGGGAACGGACTGCATCCATCGAGATCACGATCGGCTCTGTGAGGGTGAAGGTGCCGGGCGGTGTTGACGCGCGCGCCATCGAGGCAGTGCTGCGGGCGGTCAAGCGGGTGTCGGCATGAGCGGCGGAATGTTGATTCCGCCGGGGCCGGTCCGGGTGGTGATGGCGACGAAGCCTGTGGACTTCCGCAAAGGGATACTCGGCCTTGCGGCGCTGGCGAAGGAACAGCTGCGGATTGATCCCTTCTCGGGTGTGATCGTCTGCTTCCGTTCTCGCCGTGCTGACAGAGTGAAACTGATTTTTTGGGACGGCACAGGTCTCTGCCTTTTTGCCAAGCGGTTGGAGGGCAAGTTCGTGTGGCCCCGCATCGAAGACGGCGTGATGCGTCTGTCGGCGGCGCAGCTTTCTGCGCTGATTGAAGGTCTCGATTGGATGCGCGTACATGTTCGCCGCGTTCCGGCGCCGGAAGCTGTGCAGTGACCTGCGGTGAAGTGAATTGGATGCAAGAAAGCGCGCTACAATCGGCGTATTTTGTGCTTCCCTTCGGGCATGGCATCGCTTGCCGATTTACTTCCTGACGATATTGACGCGCTGCGTGCGTTTGCGCTGGCGGCGGTTGCGGAACGCGATGCCGTGGTCGCCGAGCGCGACAAGCTGGTGGAAATCAACGACCGTCTGCGCCGCCTGTTGCGCAAGGCGCAGGGGTTCGAGGCCAAGAGCGAGCGGCTGGCGAAATTGCCGCCCGATCAGCTGCAGTTGGCGCTGGAGGACATCGAGCAGGCGATTGCCAGGAATGAGGCCATCGAAGAGAAGAAGGCTCCCACCAGTGACCATCGCCGGAAGATCAATCGCGGGGCGCTGCCGGCCCATCTGCCGCACATCCATGAGACGGCCCTGCCCGACAACACGAACTGTCCGTGCTGCGGCAAGCCGATGCATGTCATCGGTGAAGAGACCTCGGAGCGGCTCGACGTTGTCCCGGCACTGTACCGGGTGATCGTCACGCACCGGCCGAAACTGGCCTGCCGTGCCTGCGAAACTATTGTTGAGGCTCCGGCGCCCGAGCACTTGATCAAATCCGGCATTCCGACCGAGAACCTGGTCGCGTCCGTGCTGGTGTCGAAATACGGCTGGCACTTGCCGCTCTACCGCCAGGCCAAGATGCTGCTGTCCCAGGGTATCGAGCTGGATCGCTCGACGCTGGCGTTCTGGGTGGGGTACGCAGCGACGGAGCTTGAGCCGCTTTACGAGCGGCTGAAACAGAACCTTCTGACATCGGCCAAGCTGGCGGTCGACGAAACGCCGGTACCGGTGCTCGATCCCGGCCGCGGCAAAACCAAACAAGGCTGGTTCTGGGTCATGGCCCGCGACGACAGACCATGGAACGGACCCGATCCACCCGCTGTCTTCTATAGCTACGCACCCGGCCGCGGCGGCCAATACCTCAAAGATCTGCTCGAAAACTACCGCGGCATCGTGCAATGCGACGGTTATGCGCCGTACAAGAACTTGCCGGCCGACCGGATCATGATCGCCTTTTGCTGGAGCCACCTTAGGAGGGACTTCTTCGAAATCGCCGAGCGCGGCGATGCGCCGGTTGCCACCGAAGCCGTTGCGTGGATTGCCCAGCTTTATGGGATCGAGGCAAGGATCAGAGGCCGCTGCGCCGATGAACGCCGCGTCGTCCGGCAAGCGGAAACCGCCCCGCGTGTCGCAGAGTTCAGGACTTGGCTTGAGCAACAGCACACACGTCTGCCGGGCCAATCGGACACGGCAAAGATCATCCGCTATGCCTTCCATCATTGGGACGGGCTCGTCCGCTTCCTCGACGACGGGCGCATCGAGATGGACACCAACATCGTCGAGCGGAGCATGCGGCCCCAATCTTTGACGAAAAAGAATGCGCTCTTCGCGGGCAACGACGACGGGGGCCGTAGTTGGGCGATCCTGGCTTCGCTGATTGAGTGCTGCAAGTTGGGCGGCATCGATCCTCAAGCCTACCTTGCCGATGTTCTCGCCCGGCTCGTCAATCTGTGGCCCAACGCCCGTCTTGACGAGCTTCTGCCATGGACCTGGGCCGAAAACCTCCGCCCGCAACAACGCGCCGCGTGAATCAACGCAGATCAATCTTCCTGCCAAAGTCAACATCGCCGTCAAAGGGTGCCGGCAAATCGCTCACGTTTTGGCGGGCCACGACCGACGATGATGAGCACTATGTCTACGCTATAGCCCTATGAATTTCACCGTTTGCGTGCCAAGAATCCGCCATTGTAAAGGCTGTCCGCGAGCCTTCGGCGAACGCAAAGCCGGTCGACAGCGACGCCGTCGTTCCAGACCTTAATCTACGACATGCCCACCCAACTATATTCGGCCAAACTATCGGAAATGCGATTGCGGGCGGGGTCAATGAACCGTCGTCAGCGGCGGATAATCCCGATGCGCTACCGGGAGAAAGCTACGCCGACTACATGATGCGGCGCTTCGATTACTATCAGAGCCAGGACCAAGGAACTGCCGGGCTTATGGAGCTTGCATCGATTGCCGGTAATCCAAACGTCGCGACAGATGCCGGCGGCGCAGCTGCACCCGCGGCTGTCGCATCGCGACAGAATCCGCAATCGAAAATTCCAAGTTTCTGGGATGATCCTATCGGTTGGCTCGAAGGAGAGGCCAGCGCGGTCTACAACTCGGTCGTGCAGGAAGGCGAAGCTTTGCCCGCCCAAACCCAGCAAGCCGTGCAATCCGTCGAGGGCACTATAGAAACGGTCGTCGTCACCGCCGGTCGGACCGCTTGGACTGACCTCGGCGGTATTTTCCACAGTGCCGAATATGCCATTGAACATCCGATCGAGACTTACCACGCGGTTGTAAACGGCACCTATTCCGCAGCGCTCTCGGGCGCGAACGAGTTCGATAGGGTGTTGATCAACAACCACAGTGAGGACATCGGGAATGGAATACAGCGCCAATGGAACGGTATTCGTAATGGATACATGGCCGCTCAGGCGAATGGAACTCTGCCACAGTATTTTGGTAGTGCACTCGGTCACGGGTTGGTTCTCTTTGCTACAGTCGCAACCGACACCGAAGAACTTGAGGGGGCGGAGGCCGTAGGTGAGGTAGGAGTTGCCGAAGGAGCAGGTGCAGTCGGAGCCACCGCGCGGGTTGAGATGGAGGCGACCGGGGAAGCAGAAGCCGCGTCAGTCTGGCACGTAACCACTTCGCCGGAGGCCGCAGAAGACATCATGCAGAATGGAGTTAATCCGGCGCGTCTCAATCCAGAAAGTCGATTTGGAGCGGCTTTCTATATCGGCGAGCAGCCAGAGACTGCGATGGCGGAGGTCGTAGGTAACGGCGGCACTCCGGCCGCAGTTGTTCGCTTCGAAGTGGACGCCGACAGTCTCAATGCGCTAGATTTGACGGACTCTCAAGTCGCGGAGGAATGGGGATACAAGGGCGGCCCGATTACCGATGCAACACGACAAATCGGAGAGGATGCCAAGGCCGCGGGGTACAACGCAATAAGGTACAATTCGGAGCAAGCGGAGGGAGGAACGAATTTGGCGATCCTGAGCGATTTCAATAAGATATTGCGCCCTGTAGAGCAAACGCAGGTGGCACCGTGAAGCTCCAACTCAATGAGTATACTTGTGGAAATTGCGGCGTTACGTTTGACGCTCCCGGTTTTGGAGAACAGGGATCGTACGGAGAATTTTTGTTGTGGTCGAAGCGAGGAACACTTGCTTACCTGAATTCATTCAAGGATTTAACTTTCATGGAAGTGGATGGGCTATTGGCTCGCATACCGATCCTGGCTTCGTTGCGCCCCCTCGAACGCGCAACATATTTGCGACGCGTATATGGACCGGCTGCTTGCGATTGGGATGCAGAGGAGACTCCCTTCGAGATTGGTGTTTATCCTCCCTGCCCTCATTGTCGCGCTCAGGCGGTAACCGCATGGCGCTCTAAGAAGCCACCGGAGTGGGTAGAGATTGAAGTCCCACCGGTGACCCATCGCGAATGGAGCAAGTTGACGGAGGCAAAAAAAATAGAGCGTCTAAAGGCACAACTATCCCTGCCGTAAACGGCTGCGTGTACCGAAAACCTTATTTCGCCGGAATTCTGGCGTATCGATGATGCAATCCGCCGAGGACAGGACGAGAAACAATCGCGCCGAGTGCTTCCACGGCCCGGAAATTTGGTGCGTCCTTGTCGAGCGCGCGATGCGTGCGGTCGAAATTGTAATAATCGACGTAGCTGCTCAGCACGCGGCGCAGATGGTCGGCGTTGAGAATGATTACGTGATCAAGGCATTCACGCCGGATGGAGCCGATCAGCCGTTCGACATGACCGTTCATCCAGGGCGAATGCGGCCTGATGGGATGATCGCGGATTCCCATGGCCCGGACTCTTCGCCGGAAGACCGCACCGTAAGCACCGTCATTGTCACATACGAGAAAGGTCGGCGCAGTATCCCGCGGAAACGCTTCCGTGATCTGCTGCGCGAGCCACAAAGCCGTCGGATGATCCAGAAATGCGGGGACGTGAAATCAATTTCCAAACTTTCCCCTGGCTGCGGCTGGCGATAATTGCTCGCTCTTTGACATGGTAAATTAGAAGCTGGCCACGACACCGAGCGCGAGCGCGAAGACGACTGGTACAGATACGAATTCCATGAATCCGCCTTCGCTAAGCTACGGCGGACAGGCCGGTTCGCGACGACGAAGGGCACGTTCGTCGGAACACCTGGCTCGGGCAGCATCGTGCGCGGAGCCAACGGCTCGGACATCACCTATGACGCGGCTGGCGAACGCGCGACGATGACGGATGCGACGTCCGCCGAGAGCTACACTTACACCGCCGACGGTTATTTGGCGCAGACCACTATAGGTGGCACGGTGCGTGCTGAATATACGCGCGATGCGATGGGCCGGGTTACCGACTACAAGGAGTACGACCAAAACGGGCCGAACGCGACCCACTCGAACCCGGTCTATGAGCGCAGCGTGACGCTTTACGACAACGCCTACCAAGTGCAGAGCGATAAGGTCACTTCGGTCATCTACAACTCTTCGACCCATACATATGATACCAATGTCACCTCGACCAGCTACTTCTATGGCGCCAATGGCGGCGGGGCTGTTACGAATAGCACCGCAGACGAACAAGTATACAAAGCGTTTCACAACCAGAGGTAAAAATGCTGAAATACATGTTCTTGTGCTTCATCGCCCCTACTTTAGTTGAACCCTGTTCGGCAAATGAGATATGGGATTGCACTTCTCATATCGAACAACTCGACAACGGAAAGGATGTTCACGAACGATATGTAGTTGAGAATGGAATTGTTAGTCTGTTCGGTACGGACACCCATTACAAAATATTCGAGAATAACGCGACAGGATTAGTCGCCACAAACTTTGACTCATATGAAGGTTATATGGGACCGACAAAAGTCGTTGAGATCGTTGGAATAGACAAGATGAGAGGCACGTACGTCAAAACCGCAGTGATTTTGAATACGGAACTCCGTGGTCCGGATACAGATCGTGGGACCTGTCGCAAAGGTGTGCAGAGAAAATAACCATCCGCGAAACCGGCGACGCCTTACCTAATCCCCAAAAGGAAGACTGCTCTGGGTCAGGGAGTTCCGGGGACACAATACTTAATTTACATTCGTGACGCTCCTCGCTAATGTTGCCGCATGGCAAGGTTGGCGAGAGTCGTTGCGGCTGGCGTGCCGCATCAGGTGACGCAGCGGGGCAACCGGCGCCAGCAGGTCTTTTTTGGCGAAGACGACTACGCCCTCTACAAATCGCTTCTTTCCGAGAGTTGCCGGGCGGCAGGCACGGCGGTGTGGGCATACTGCCTGATGCCCAATCATGTTCATCTCATTCTGGTGCCTTCTGACGAAGACGGTTTGCGTGCTGCGCTCGATTCCGATGCGTGATTTTGCTTCGGCGGTGAGCTTGAATCTGCAAGTGATCGATGCGTCCCCCTTCGCTTCGAGACCTCGAATCTGCGTGGCGGCGACCGATCCGGCATCGTTTTTTAGCCGCCAATTTGCCTCGCGCACGGTGATGTTGGCGCCGTTCCGGTGCTCCGATTTTGCTCTTTGAGATGGTGTCCGCTGCGCCGTCGGCATGCGCTGAACGTGCGCCGCGAAGTGTTGGTGCGACGTGCCGTTGGAACGGAAGGTGATCCGCCTTCGCTCGTCCGGCACGCTGACGCTACCGGACCGCTTCGGCGGACAGGCCAACAGATCGTCGGAGAACCGGCAACGTTGACAGCGGGATGGGGGTGGAATTAGGAACGCGAGATAAAAGCGCCGCCATCGGTTTGGCGCATTGGTCGTTGTTATCAATTACTTACAGCGCCATCCAGAAAGCGCCGCGACTGGCGCCATAGTCCGATCATTCAATCTAATCAATGCAAATATCGACGGCGCCTTGACGACGATTGTCTCGTCCGCGTGAAAGTCATCGAGTTTGTTTGGATTCAAAATAGCCTTGGCTGTTCCGCAAAGGCCGGACCGGAGCCGCGCCGTAAAGGGCGGCTTTGCCGTCGCGCTGCGATGCGCCGCTTGCGGCGCACCCTTGACTGCGCGTCTTGCCGGTCCGGCGGAGGGCTGGGAGCAGCCAAGGCTCGAACTGAGCGAGCCGCTCCGGTCGCGATAGTGGGAGCGGAAAGTACCTTGGCGTATGAATTGGCCATTCTACTTTGGCCAAGACGGCACGACGATTGGTGCATGACCGAGCGCCGCCTCCCATCAAACGATCCACCGATACGAAGCGCAGAGAAGCCCTCGCTCGCTAGAATCCTTCCTGATAATCTGTACGACTATGCCGCCCTACCGACACGGCGCCCCGGTCGACCGTCAAAACATGACCTTGCGACCTGGAAGGTCAGCGACGACTGGCCCGAGCGTATGCCGGTGACGGATGCGGAAGTGGATGTGTTCGAGGCCTGGTTCGGCGATCTGTTCGACGAATTGTTTGGGCCGTGCCGTTGATGTTAGGAGATCGCCGTGACCGTGCCAACCAAAGCAGTCGCGACCCGGGCTGCTCTTTACTTACGGGTCTCGACCGCCCGTCAGGCCGAGCATGATGTCTCCATCCCCGACCAGAAGAGGCAGGGCGAAGCCTACTGTGCCTCGCGCGGGTATCAGTTGGTCGAGACCTATGTGGAACTGGGAGCGTCGGCCACCAACGACCGGCGGCCCGAGTTCCAGAAAATGATCGAGGCAGGCGTCAGCAAGCCCGCGCCGTTCGACGTGGTGGTGGTGCATAGCTTCTCGCGCTTTTTCCGCGATCATTTCGAGCTTGAGTTCTATGTGAGGAAGTTGGCGAAGAACGGCGTCAAGCTGGTCTCCATTACCCAGGAGATAGGCGACGACCCGATGCACGTCATGATGCGCCAGATCATGTCGCTCTTCGATGAGTACCAGTCCAAGGAGAATGCCAAGCACGTCCTGCGGGCCATGAAGGAGAATGCCCGGCAGGGGTTCTGGAATGGCTCCCTGCCGCCCATCGGTTATCGCGTCGTCGCAGCCGAGCAGCGCGGTGCGAAAGTCAAGAAGAAGCTGGAAATCGATCCACTGCACGCCGACACGGTACGGCTGATCTATCGCCTGTTCCTTCATGGGGACGGCAATAGCGGACCCTTGGGCATCAAAAAGGTAGTGCGCTATCTCAACAGCCGTCGCCTCTTCACCCGTGACGGCGGGCGGTGGGGTGTGGGGCAAGTGCACCGCATCCTGACCCGTCCCACCTATATCGGCCGCCACGAGTTCAACAAGCGATCCAAGATCAAAGAGCTCAAGCCGGTAAGCGAGGTGATCTCGGTTGCCGTCCCGCCCATCATCGACCCGGAAACATTCGGCGCCGTTCAGGTCCATCTGAAATCTCGTCATCCCACCATTACCCCAGCGCGCGTCACCAGTGGCCCGACTCTGTTGACCGGCATTTGCTTTTGCGCCGCCTGCGGCGGCGCGATGACACTGAGGACCGGGAAGGGAAACCGCTACCGTTACTACACCTGCTCGACCAAGGCCCGGCAGGGAGAGACCGGCTGCAAGGGCCGGTCGATCCCTATGGCGAAGCTGGACGACCTTGTCGCCACTCACATCGCGGAACGCCTGCTACAGCCCGACCGTTTGGAAGAGGTGCTGGCCTCGGTCCTGGACCGCCGCCAAGAACGCTCCGAGCGCCGCCGCCATCATATCGGCGAACTCAACAAGCGGGCCACCGAGGCGGACGCGCGGCTCAAGCGGTTGTACGATGCCATCGAAAGCGGCGTGGCCGATCTGGATGATCCCGATTTGAAGGAGCGTATCGCCAGTCTCAAGGCGACGCGAGATCAGGCCCAAGTCGATGCCGAGCGCGCCCAGGCCACACTTCAGAACTCCGGGCAGACGATCACCCCTGCGATGCTTGCGAGGTTCGCTAAGACGGCTCGCGAGCGGATGCGGATCGATGGAGGCGGCTACCGCCGCGATCATCTGCGGGCTCTGGCCCAGCGCGTCGAGATCGCCGACACCGAAGTTAGGATCATGGGATCGAAGAGCAATCTGCTTGGGACTTTAATGGCCGCCGCAGGCGGGAAAACGGCTACGCCCGGCGTTCGCAGTTCAGTACTGAAGTGGCGGACAGGGTGGGATTCGAACCCACGGAACGGCTCATCACCGTTCACACACTTTCCAGGCGTGCGCCTTCAGCCGCTCGGCCACCTGTCCGCGTCTCAAGGCGGAGCCATTTATAGGAATTGGCCTGCAAAGCAAGACGGGCGGCCCGCCTAGGCCGCCCGTTTGCCGAAAAGAGCACAGAAAACGCCTCTGCGGCTAATCCGTACCGGCCTTGCCCAGGCCCAGATCATGCTCCGCGGCCACGATCGAGATCGTGTAGCCCGCGACGGTGTCGAACAGCGACATCAGCATGATGAAGAAGAATGTCGTCGTCGCGAAACCCTTCAGCGTGATGAATTCGATCAGGCAAATCACGAAGGTCAGCATCGACAGGCCGTGATTGATGAGTTCGGCAGACGTCGTGTGCGTTGCCTTAACCACTTCTATGAAGAGCAGCGCCAGCGTCAGCAAAAGCAAGAAATCGAAGAAGCTGATGTTCCACTTATCGCCGGAGAACATCGTCAGCGTGAAACTGGCCGTTCCCAAAGATTGGACGGCGTGACCGGCGATAACGCCGCCGCCTAAGGCAAACAGATTGTAGATGATCACCGGAATGATCAGCAACGGAAACAAACGAAGCATGGAATTCCTCCCCGTGTCGAATGAAAAGCCCCAACCAAGCTTGTACCATAATGGGGCGAAACTGGGGCCCGTGTAAGGCCCGGCTGTGACAACATGGTTAAGGTGTTGAACGCGCTATGAAGAAAGGGCGCGCTGGGCGGCTTTTTCGCGGAAAACCAGGTAGAGATTCCGGGCATAAACGGCGAGTCCACCAATCTGTGCGATCAGGAACGGCAGTCCGACCTGGCCCAGATGATACGCGTAGGCGAGCGTAATGATCCCGCCGCCGATGCTAAAATACCAGAACGCAACGGGAATGACGCTGCGTCCCACCATCTCGCTCTTGAACAGCTGAATGAAAAAGCGTGAGGCGAAGAGGGCTTGGCCGATAAATCCCACCGTGATCCAAATGTGGTCGACGGTGAGCCACGCATTGACGAGCGCCATTGCCTACAATTCCTCGGTCTCGGTTTGAGTGCGATAGCGCCGCTGCAGCCATCGCACGCCGAGCAGGTCTTGGACGCCGACCAGCATGCGGCTGAGGTTTGTATATTTGGAGCGGCCGAACAATCGCGGGCGATGGTTCACCGGCACGAACCGCACGTCATAACCTTCGCGAATCATCAGCGCGATGATGAAGCGGTGCAAATGATCGAAATAGGGTAGCGCCAGAAACGCTTCGCGGCGAAAGGCTTTAAGACCGCAGCCGCTGTCGGTTGCACTATCGTGCAACAATGCTTCGCGGACCGCATTGGCGGCGCGCGATGCCAATTTGCGGCTCAATGTGTCCTGGCGGCGCGCGCGCACCCCGGACACGACGCCGACGCTGCGCCCGGTCTTGTCGCTGCGCAGTTCTGCCAGCAATTTGGGAATATCGGCGGGATCGTTTTGGCCGTCGCCGTCCAGCGTGACGATGATGTCGGAACGCGCCGCGCGCACGCCAGTACGAATGGCGCGGCTTTGCCCGAGATTCCCGCCGTGACGAATCACGCGCAGCGCCGGAATCTCGGATTTCAACGCAGTCAATGCGTCGCCGGTACCGTCCGCCGAACCGTCGTCGACGAAGATAATTTCTGCTTGCTCTTCGCCGGCGATGGCAGCGGCAATTTCACGCGCCAGAGGAACGACGTTCTCGGCTTCGTCTTTGACGGGCACGACCACGGATAAAGCGAGTGCCATGCTAAGGTTCCGTTCGATTCCGTCGTAGACTAGAGTTGCCGTCGGCCGCGCCTTTTCCCGGCGCGCAACCTTCAGGCGGTCGAAATGGGCGCGCGCCTTATACAGGTCCGCGCCGCCAAGAAACAGGCTTGTACCGGAATGACCCATTTGCCGCCCCGTATCCTCTGGTCCGATGCCCCTCTAGGGGCGCAATACAAAAGGCATTCCATATGAGCGAGACGGCGGTGGCGGATGCGCCGAGGGGGCGGTTTGCGGGGATATTGGGCTGGTTGTCGCGCCGCCCGTTGCTGGCGTTGGCGCTGCTTTGTCTGACCTTGTGGACACCCGGCGTTTTGTCGCTGCCGCCGCTCGACCGCGACGAGAGCCGTTTTGCGCAGTCCTCGAAGCAGATGCTGGAGTCGGGCGATCTCATCGATATCCGTTTTGGTGCCGTGCCCCGCTACAAAAAGCCGGTCGGCATCTATTGGATGCAGGCCGCGGCCACCGAGGCGGCCGGGCTTGGCGACCACAGCCATATTTGGACCTATCGTCTGCCGTCTTTGCTGGGGGCCATGGCGGCGGTGTGGCTTGCCTTCTGGTGTGCGAGGGCCTTTGCGACAGCAGAGGTCGCATTGCTTGCTGCGGCGCTTCTGGGGTCCACCGTACTGCTCGCCGCCGAAGCGACCATCGCCACAACCGACGCCGTACTTCTGGCCTGTATCCTCGGTGCACAGGGAATGCTGTTTCGCGTTTACCTATCGCAGTCGGAGGGACAACAAGCTTCGCTCCGATTGGCTTTGGCCGGATGGGTGGCGTTTGGGCTGGCAGTGCTGGTGAAAGGCCCGCTCGTCTTCGCCGTATGCGGCCTCACTATCGTGGGCGTGTCGCTGTGGGATCGCGATTGGCGCTGGCTGCGCCAGACAAGACCATTGCTTGGCGTCGCAGTCGTTCTTGCCATTGTCGCGCCTTGGGCGATTGCGATCGCGCTACGCAGTCACGGCCACTTCTATGAACAGTCGCTCGGTCAGGATTTTGCCAACAAGCTTCAAGGCGGACAGGAAAGCCATGGCGCGCCGCCAGGCTATTATCTGGCGCTGGTCAGTCTGACGTTCTGGCCGGCGATACTGTTTCTGCTGCCAAGCCTCGCCGGCGCCATTCGGGCCCGGACCGAACCTGCCATGCGCTTTCTGTTGGTGTGGGTGGGGGCGTATTGGCTGATGGTCGAATGCGTTCCGACCAAACTGCCACACTACATCCTGCCGGTTTATCCGGCACTGGCGATGCTCGGGGCTGTGTGGGCCCTTGGCCAAAGTGAAGCGCCGTCACGTTGGTGGGAGCAGCTGTTGCGCTATGTGGGCGCTTTGCAGTTCGCCGTCGGTGCGGGGTTATTGACGGCAGGCCCAATCATCTTGCCCAGGCTCTATGGCGGTGGCGCGGTGTGGTGGCCGATCGCTTCTGCCGCCGGCGCGGTCATAGCGCTGATCGCATTGATCGCGTTCTTGCGCCGGGCAAACCTCGCCGCGGCGATGTTGGCCTTCGTCTCCGTGCTCGCGTTTTATCCTTTGCTCACAGCTTTTGTTGGACCGGGTCTGGAACAGTTATGGGTCAGTCCGCGCGCCGCTGCCGCCGAACGCGTGCTCAGCCGGCCGGGCGATCCACCACCCGCGTTGGCAGGCTATGTCGAACCCAGCCTCGTCTTTCTGCTCGGGACCGAGACCCGGCAGACCGACGGGCACGGCGCTGCCGATGCTGGCGCGGCACAAGGCGGATTGGCGCTTGTCGAGGATTCCGAACGCTCGGCGTTCATGGCGCATCTGGCCGAACTCGAGACCGATGCGAGCGAAGTCGGTGCGGTCTCGGGGTACAACTATTCCCGTGGCCGACCGGTTCACATCCACATCTATCGCGTCACCCCGCTGCACGAGACGACCTTGCCCCCACCCGAATGAGGGTGCTCACGACGATCTCATCTCGGCTTTCGGGTTCACACTTGGTCAAGTAATTGAGACCCTGTCTCTTGACGGGCCGTCGGAAGCTACTAATTATCCGCCAGTTCGTTGCATCGGTTGATGGGGAGTCGCGGTGGCTTTCGCGCTGGTCGCAACCTTCGGAGCGTTCTGAGACGACGATGAGTCTCCAAGTAGCACGGGGGCGTGAACTGAAGCCTCCGTTACGGCCCGTCCGACCAAGACCGGCCCTAGCCTCCGAAACTTCGCTCCAGGAAGCGACCACAGTCACAAGCATTGCAGCGGCAAAAAATAAAACCGCGCTTCGCTTCCCCGTAAATCCAGATACCCGCGCATTCTATCGTCGCTTTTATCCCGGCACCTCGACGCTGGAATGGAACGATTGGCGCTGGCAGATACGCTCGCGCATTCGCACCCTCGATGATCTGGCGCGCATATTCCATTTGTCCGAGGACGAACGCTCTGCCGTCGAGCGCCATGAAGGCGCTCTGCCCGTAGGCATTACGCCATATTACGCGAGCCTGATGGGCTTGGACGACCCCAGCGAAGCGCTGCGCCGCACGCACATCATGACGGGCTCGGAATACATCAAAAGCCCCGGCGAGGACGACGACCCGCTTGGCGAGGACCATGACACCGTGGTTCCCGGCTTGGTCCACCGCTATCCCGACCGTGTGCTGTTTTTGACGACGGGAACCTGCTCGACCTATTGCCGCTATTGCACGCGCGCGCGCGTCGTCGGCAATCCGGGCGGCGAATATCAGCTATCGTCCCGGCAATGGGAGAAGGCGCTCGCCTATCTCGAAGCCCACAGCGAAATACGCGACGTGCTGTTGTCCGGCGGCGATCCCTTGACCATCGGTGATGACAAGCTCGACTGGCTGCTGACACGGCTGCGGGCGATCAAGCACATCGAGTTTCTCCGTATCGGAACGAAGATCCCCGTGGTGTTGCCGCAGCGCATCACCAAGGACTTCGTCAAGATGCTGAAGAAGCATCACCCGCTTTGGATGAGCATCCATGTCACCCATCCGGTCGAACTGACGGACGAAGTGACCGAATCGACCGCGCGGCTCGCCGACGCGGGCATCCCGCTCGGCTCTCAAACGGTGCTGCTGAAGGACATTAACGACAGCCCGGCGGTCATGGTCCCGCTGATGCAGGGCCTCTTGAAGCGGCGCGTGAAGCCCTATTACCTCTATCAATGTGACCCGATCCGCGGCTCCGCCCATTTCCGCGCCAAGGTCGAGCGCGGGCTGGAAATCATCGAGGCACTGCGGGGCCACACGACCGGCTACGCCACGCCTATGTTCTGTATTGATGCGCCGGGCGGTGGTGGCAAGATCCAGCTGGCGCCCGATCCGGTGGTCGGCCGCGACGGTGACGATCTGCTGCTGCGCAATTTTGAGGGCAAGGTCTATCGCTATCCCGATCCCGGCGGCACGTTGGGGCGCGGCAAGCGCCCGCAGGCGGCGGAGTAGCGGGGCACCTTCATGCGCATCGGGGTCACCTACGACCTCAGGACCGACTATCTCGCCATGGGTTTCGGCGAGGAGGAAACGGCTGAGTTCGACAGCGAGGTCACGATCGCGGCGATCTGCGAGGCCCTGGCCGTCATGGGTCACGAGCCGGTGCGCATCGGAGGCATCCGCAAGCTGGCCGAAAAGCTGGTGGCGGGCGAGCGCTGGGACGCGGTGTTCAATTTCTGCGAAGGGCTGAAAGGGGTGGGGCGTGAGGCCCAGGCCCCCGCGCTGCTTGAGGCTTATGACATTCCGTATGTCTTCTCCGACCCGCTGACCCTGGCGCTGTCGCTCGACAAGGCCATGGCCAAACGGGTAGTGCGCGACGCTGGCGTGCCGACGGCGGACTTCGCCCTGATCGAACGGCTGGACGACATCGCGAACGTCGCCTTGCCCTATCCGCTGTTTCTCAAGCCCGTGGCGGAAGGATCCGGCAAGGGCATCAATGCCCGCTCCAAAGTCGCCGATGCCGCGTCGCTACGGGCGGTGGCAGCCGATCTGCTGGCGCGCTTCGATCAACCCGTGCTGGTGGAGACCTTCCTGCCGGGGCGCGAGTTCACCGTCGGCATCGTCGGGACTGGCGAAGATGCTGAAGTGCTGGGGATCACCGAGATCGTGCCGAAGGAGAAATTCGTCGGCGCCGGCTACGGTTTCGAAAACAAAGCAGAAGGTTGGGAAGATAAGGTCGAAATTCGTCCGTCACGCGGGCCTGAGGCCGAAGCGGCGGGCCGAGTGGCGCTTGGGGCTTGGCGGGCGTTGCGCTGCCGCGATGGCGGGCGCATCGACATCCGCTGCGACGGCAACGGTGCAGCGCATTTCATCGAGGTCAATCCCCTGGCAGGTCTGCGCCCCAATCATTCTGATTTGTGCCTCATCGCCCAGTTCGAGGGACTGAGCTATCAGGACCTTATCGGCAAGATCATGACGGCTTTCTTCAAGCGCCATCCTGAGCTGGCGCAGACCCTTTCTCCCCCCGTTCACGGGGGGAGTGCCGCCGAAGGCGGCAAGGGGGGCGCCCCCTCCGGTCGCTTCGCCTCCCCCGTAAACGGGGGACGAAAGAAGCGGGTCAGCGCTTCCTACAAATGAAAATCCTGATCCTTCACTCGGATGTGCCGCCCGACGCGCCGCCGGAAGATCAGGATACGCTGATCGCCGCACAAGCTATTTCGCAAGCACTGGTCTCGCGCGGTTACGATGCGCCGCTGGCGGTCTTCAAACCCGAATTGGACTATATCCGTGCGCTGGTCGCGCGCCATCAGCCCGCCGCCGTGTTCAACATGGTGGAAGGGATCGAAGGCAAGGGCCGGTTGGCCTATGTCGCGCCGCGGCTGCTCGATGAGATTGGCGTGCGCTACACCGGTACCGGTGCCGAGGCGCTGATCGCCACCAGCGACAAGCCGTCGTCGAAACGCATGTTTCGCGATGCGGCCCTGCCCACGCCCGATTGGTCCGAACCGCCGAACTGGCAGGGTCTTTATGCCGACGCCAGCTATATCGTGAAGTCCACTGACGAAGATGCCTCGGTCGGGCTCGACGATTCCTCGGTGGTTTCGGGACGCGATGTTCCCGCGCGCGCCGAATTGTGCATGGGCCGTTTCGGCGGTCCGTGGTTTGCGGAACGCTATATCGACGGGCGCGAGTTCAACATCGCGGTGCTGGAAGAGAACGGCGCCCCGCGCGTGCTGCCCATGGCGGAAATGACGTTCGAGGAGTGGCCCGAAAATCGTCCCAAGATCGTCGGCTATATCGCGAAGTGGGACGATGCCTCGTTCGAATCCACCCGCACGGTGCGCCAATTCGGCGTTGAGGACCGGGAGCCCGGTCTGGCCATGGCTTTGCGCCATTATTCGGAATGCGCATGGTCTCTGTTCAAGCTGCGCGGCACGGCGCGCGTGGATTTTCGCGTGGACGGTAAGGGCAACGCACTGCTCCTCGAGGTCAATCCCAATCCCGGCATCGCGCCGGATGCCGGCTTCGCGGCGGCCGCTGCGCATGCCGGAATGCCTTATGCGGAATTGATCGAGAGAATTGTTACGGCAGCGCTGGCATGAGCGTGATCGCGCTCGGCCGGGAATATCCGTCTATTTTTTCGGCGCCGATCATTCGCGCCGTCGATCCGGCGATTTTTTCATTGCGCTATTTTGCGCACTGCATGTCCTGTGGGTTCTGCTTCGATCAGTGTTGCAATTACGGCGTGGATATCGATGCCGCCAATATGGACCGCTTGCGCGGACTTGGTCCCGCTTTCGAGGCGTTCTCGGGTACCTCGCAAGCCGAATGGTTTGTGGCGCAGTTGGTCGACGATGCGGAGTTTCCTTCCGGCAAGCACGGACGCACGCGCGCACCGGACGGCAAATGCATTTTCGCCAACCGCAAGACACGTGGCTGCAAAATCCATGCTTATTGTTTGCAGAGCGGGCTCGATTATCACCTCTACAAGCCGATGGTCAGTATCCTGTTCCCTGTCACCTTCGAACATGGCGTGCTGCGTCCGTCCGCCGAAGTCACCGATGGCAGCTTAGTTTGCTCGGGCGATGGCCCAACGCTCTACGAAGGCGTGCGCGGCGAATTAGCGTATTATTTCGGCGCGGAGCTGATTTTGGCCCTCGACACGTTGAAAGCTCACATCTAGGTAAGCCCTGCGATCTGCCGTTCGACATGCAGTCGGCGCTCGCGCAAAACGATGAACAAGCCGGACGCAATCACAACGCCTGCACCCGCGAGCACCATGGTTTGGGGCATCTCGGCAAAAACGAAATAGCCCAATACCATCGCCCAAATCATGGAAATATATTCGAAGGAGGCGAGCAGCGAGGGTTCGGCGTAGCGATAGCAATAGGTCAGGAAGATTTGCCCGACGCCGCCGATCAAGCCGCTCAACACAAGCCACATGATGGCGTTCCAACCGAGCGTCGCATGGTCGAACATCATCACGATGCCCCCCACGACGGCGCCCGATGCCATGAAATAAAACACGATCGCTTCGCCGCGCTCGGTGGCACTCATTTGACGGATCAGGATGACGACCATGGCGGAGAGGAACGAAAATGCCAGCGCATAGGTCACGCCGCGCGAGGAATGCAGCGTCAAGATCGCCGCCAGCCCGCCATGCGGTTCGATCATCATCAAGACGCCCGCAAAGCCGACCACGACGGCCGTCCAACGATAGCGTCCGACGCGTTCGTGCAACAACAGGGCCGCCAGCATCACCGCAAAAAGCGGTTGCAGGAAACTGAACGCCGTAACGGTCGCCAGTGGCAGCAATTTGAGCGCGGCGAAATTGGCAAACATCGCCGTCGTCCCCATCGTCGAACGGCCGACATGATAGATGGGCCGTTTGGTGCGGATTGCGGCAATCGGTCCGACCGTGAAAAAGGTCCATGCAAATAGCGGGATGAGGGCAAACAAGCTGCGGTAGAAAACGACCTGACCCACCGGGACCGGGCCGGCCAGCTTGATCGCGGAGTACATCAGCGAAAAAGTGAGCGTTTGCACAATCTTCAGCGTGATGCCGAGGGGAACGTTCTTCATTTGAGAGGCGTCTTACCGGCCTTTATGGCGCAAGCAGGTATAGGGCAGCTCAACCGGCTGCCCCTAACGGTTTTTGCCGAGACATCCGGTTAACGATCGCGCCAATCCGCGCAGCAGGTCCGGATAGAGACGTGGGCCCGGCATCAGCTCGGCGCCCAAGGGATCGAGCACGCCAATGCGCACCTTGGTCCCTTCGCCCAAGGACTCGATGAGTTTGGGCGGGAATTGAGGTTCCCGAAAAATGCACGCCACATGCCCGGAGACGATGGTACTGCGCAGTTGTGTGATACGGCGCGGGCCCACGGGCCGGTCGGGCGCCACGGTCACGGCACCGGCAGGTTTCAGTCCGTAACGCGATTCGAAATAGTGATAGGCGTCGTGGAAGACGATGTAGGGCCGATTGCGGATCGGTGCCAGCTTCGCGGCCAACTCCCTGTCGAGAACGGTCAGGGCCGCCACTTGTCGCGCGGCGTTGACGCGATATTGGCCTGCATGGGCGGGATCGGCGCGCTCTAGCGCGTCGGCGATCGCGCCCGTCATGGCGATGGCGTTTTGCGGGTCCAGCCAAATGTGCGGATCGTTTGGTCCCTCGTCGTGATCGTTGCCCCATATGCCGCCGCGGCGCGCCACCAGCAGCTTCACATCGGGTGCTTGTTCCAATGCGATGATATTGCTGTGCCCGCCGAGCGCCGCGAGGGGCCCCATCAGATAGGTTTCAAGGTCCTGCCCGACCTCGAAGATCACGCTCGCATGTTCGATCTTGCGGGCATCGGACGGCTTCAAAGCATAGGAATGCTCGGACAAGGCGCCACCGATCAATAGATCCGGCTTCGCCACGCCCTCCATGACACCGGCTACCAGGGAATGGATTGGCTTGATGGTCGCCAAGACATGCGGGGCCGCTATGGCGGGCACGCACCAAACGAGGAGCAAAAGAGCGGCGCAGAATTGTTTGAGCATGGTCTATTCGGGGTAGATTGGAGCGAACAAGGTTGGATTATACAATGACTGTCAAGCTTCCGACATTCGCCGATATCGCAGAAGCGGCCGCTGCCCTTGCGCCTTATGCGCTGGAAACGCCGCTGGTCGAACATGGCGACCTAAACGAGCGGGTCGGGGCGCGGGTGTTCCTCAAGCTGGAGACTTTCCAACGCACCGGCTCCTTCAAGTTTCGCGGGGCATTCAACCGCATCCGACAGATTGCGCCCGAGGACCGCGCCAAAGGCGTTGTGGCATTCTCCTCAGGCAACCATGCGCAAGGTGTGGCCGCTGCCGCCGCGCTATTTTCCATGCCCGCGCTCATCGTCATGCCCAAGGACGTACCGGCGCCGAAATTGGAAGGCACCCGCGCTTTGGGCGCGGAGGTCGTCTTCTACGACCGCCGCACCGACGACCGGGAGGCCATCGCCCAGGCATTATGCAAAGAGCGGGGTGCGACATTGGTCCGCCCATTCGACGATTTTTATGTTGTGGCCGGGCAAGGGACTGTCGGTTTGGAAATGGCGCGCCAAGCCGCGGCGCGCGACGTGACCCTCGATGCCGTGTTAGCCCCTTGCAGCGGCGGCGGATTGATCGGTGGCATCGCATTGGCTTTTGCGGCCGCGAGTCCTGCGACGCGGATCGTTAGCGTCGAGCCGGAATGTTACGACGGCATGAAGAGGTCATTGGCGGCGGGCCATAGGGTTGTCGCACCAGGCGGCATACCTTCTGTTGCGGATGCATTAATGGCGCCGGTCCCTGGCGAGATTCCCTTCGCACTTGCAACACGTCATTTGCATGACAGTCTCATGATCAGAGACAGCGAATTTTTGGCAGGCACAACCTACGCGGCGACACGCCTCAAATTGCTTGTCGAACCAAGCGGTGCCGCAGGCCTTGCAGCGCTGATTTCCGGGCGATTCAAGACTTTCGGCGTCGCTATCGGGGTGGTCCTTACGGGCGCCAACTGCGACATAGCCATGATCGCTGCGGCCAGTTAGCGCACAGGGTAACCATTTCTACGATTGGGTTGTGGTTTCGATCACACGGTCCTTCCCAAATTCGTAAAAATTCGTTAGCCTCAAAAAAACAAAAAAACCTCATGTCTTTTAGACAAGTTGGGTTGGGGCAAATGATAAACGGGGCGTCTGGCGGTCCCTTCAAGACTGCCAAAATAGTGGCCAGCGTTGGGTTCATGCTTTCACTGGTGGGTTGCGGGGGGCTCGGACTTCTCCCGCACGAAACGCAAATCGCAAATACGAATTTCCAAACTTATGACCAAGTCCAAGCGGCCTACACCGGCATCGTTCCGGGGCAAACCAGGCTGACCGATTTGCAGAAACTTGGCTTCGACACGGTGACGACGCCGAATGTCGAAATCCTATCCTATCTCGGTGTCATCGAGCGCTTCATGCCGCGCAACAGCTTGTCGTTCGATCATCTGGCGCCGCAAGTCCAGACGTGCATCAACGCGCAGGAACGCTGCTCGGCCTTCGTTTTCCATCCGCAACATATCGAGTCGCGCCGTCTAGGCAGCATCTTCCTCGATCTGCTCGGCTTCGAGCGCCAAACGCTCGACAGCGGGTGGTCGGCGGAAGTCGTTCTGCTGATGCAGGACGGGCAAGTGGAATACAAATTGATGAGCGGCCGTCCCAAGATCGAAGATATGCATGATCGCATCCAGCCGCTTGGTCCGTTGCAGGATCTCGGCGACACGGTGATACACACCGCGACGCGGTTCCTTTAGGCCCTATACCAATACGACAAAGGGCGTCGCGGAATCCGCGGCGCCCTTCTCGATTTCATGCCAGTGAACGTCTTAGCGCGGTGCGTTAGCACGCTTATTTGATTATCGCGCGATCATAGCGAAGCATCCTGACGCTGGCGCTACGATGCTTCGCACAATCGCGCTCTATCGGGGCGCTAACACCATCATCATTTGGCGGCCTTCCATTTTCGGCCATTGTTCCATCTTGGCGAAGGTCTCGGTGTCCTTGGTGATGCGGTTGAGCAGTTCCATGCCCAAATGCTGATGCGCCATTTCACGGCCGCGGAAGCGCAGCGTGACCTTCACCTTATCGCCTTCGTCGAAGAAGCGGCGCATGGCGCGCATTTTCACATCGTAATCGTGATCGTCGATGGTCGGGCGCATCTTGATCTCTTTGATCTCGATGACCTTTTGCTTTTTGCGCGCTTCGGCGGCCTTTTTCTGCTGTTCGTATTTAAACTTGCCGTAGTCCATCAGCTTGACGACCGGCGGCTTGGCTTCCGGGGAAACCTCGACCAAGTCGAAGCCCTTTTCCTCCGCAATAGCGCGGCCTTCGTCGATGCCGATCTCGCCATATTTGTGGCCGTCGTCGCCGATCAGAAGAATGGTGCGGGAAAAAATCTCTTCATTGACGCGGGGGCCGTCCTTGGCGGGAGCGGGGGCCTGCGATGCGAAACGTCTGGGAACTATGACTCTCTCCTTTTGTATGGCGCGACCGCATATCCCGCGAGGACCGTCCGGGCCTCGCGAAATGTGTTTCGGCTTATGGGCGCAGGGCGGATATCCTTGTTGGCGCGGGCCGCGCAGGGTCCGCTGACGGGCGTAAGAATAGGAATGGCGGGCTGTTTCGCAAGAGTTATTCCGCCACAGCGCCGACTATTCCGCCACATCTTTTCGGGTTTCCGCCTCTCTTTTGATACGGGCGATGAAGGTTTCGAGCGGCATCGGGCCCAAATCCTTGCCCGAGCGCAGCCGGACAGCCACTTTGCCCTCGGCGGCCTCGCGTTCCCCGATCACCAGCATATAGGGAATTTTCTGCAGTTGTGCGTCGCGGATCTTCTTCTGCATGCGCTCGGCGGTGACGTCGATATCGACTCGCAGACCGGCGGTGCCGTTGACCACGGGCACGTCGAACAGCTTTTGACGCACGGTTTGGGCGTAGTCCGCCACCTTGTCGCTGATCGGGATGATGCGGGCCTGGACCGGCGCCAGCCATGTCGGGAAGGCACCGGCATAATGCTCGATGAGGAACGCCGTGAAACGCTCATGCGTGCCCAGCGGAGCGCGATGAATGACATAAACGGGATGCTCGCCGCCGTCCTCGCCGATGTAGGAAAGCCCGAAGGTTTGGGTCGCCAGGAAATCGAGCTGATTGGTCGAAATCGTGTATTCGGTGCCGATCACGCTCTTGATCATAAAGTCGATCTTGGGGCCGTAAAAAGCCGCTTCGCCTTTGGCCTCGACGAACGGATAGCCGGATTCCTTCATCGCCTCGCGGATGATGTCGAGCGCGGTCAGCCATTTCTCCGGCTGGTCGACATATTTGTCGAGCTTGTCGAGGTCCGGCAGCGACAGGCGCATATAGTAGTCTTTGATGTTCATCAAATCGTAGTAGCGGGCATGCAGATGCATGACCTTGATGAACTCTTCTTTCGCCTGATCGTAGCGGCAATAGATATGCGCGTCGTTCATGCAGAAGCCGCGCACGCGCATCAACCCCGTCAAGCCGCCCGACGCCTCGTAGCGATAATCCTGACCGTATTCGGCAATGCGCAACGGCATCTCGCGATAGGAATGGCGCGTCGCCAGATAGATCATGTGGTGATGCGGGCAGTTCATCGGCCGCAGGTAATAATTCTCGCCATCGATATCGAGCGGCGAGTACATGGTGTCGGCGTAATAGGGCAGGTGGCGCGAACGCAGATAAAGCGTTTCTTTGGTGATATGCGGCGTCGCTACGCGGACATAGCCGTCCTTGCGCTCTTCTTGGAGCGCCAGAAATTCCAGCTCTTGGCGGATAACCATGCCGTTCGGCATCCACAGCGGCAGGCCGGCCCCGACATCGGGCGAGAAGGTGAAAAGCTCCATCTCCTTGCCGATCTTGCGATGATCGCGTTTTTCCGCTTCCTCGAGCCGCGTCAGATAGGCGTCGAGCTCTTTCTGGTCGCGCCAGGCAGTGCCGTAGATGCGCTGCAGCTGTGCATTCTTGGAGTCGCCGCGCCAATAGGCGCCCGCGATCTTGGTCAGCTTGAAGGCGTCGCCGATCTTGCCGGTGGTTGCGAAGTGCGGGCCGCGACAGAGATCGTGCCAATCGCCATGCCAATAGATCGAGACGTCTTCGCCAGGCGGAATGGATTCGATCAGTTCCGCCTTATAGCTCTCGCCGATGTCTTTGAAATGCGCGATGGCCTTGTCGCGCGGCCACACCTCGCGGCGCGTCGGCAGATCGGCCTTCACGATCTCATGCATCTTGGCTTCGATCTTGGGCAGATCTTCGGGCGTGAACGGGATTTCGCGCGCGAAGTCGTAATAAAAGCCGTCGTCGATGGCCGGGCCGATGGTCACTTGCGTGCCCGGATAGAGCGCCTGCACCGCCATGGCCAGGACATGCGCCGCGTCGTGGCGGATCAGCTCCAGCGCCTTGTCGTCCTTCTTGGTGACGATGCGGATTTTGGCGTCGTGCTCGATGGGCCGGAACAGGTCGTATTCCTGCCCGTCCACTTCCAAGATCAATGCTGCCTTTGCCAGGCCCGGCCCGATGGAAGCCGCGATCTCGCCCCCTGTCACACCGCGCGGAAACGTCATCGTCTTGCCGTCGGGCAAAGTGATCACGATTTGCGATGCTGAGGCGGACAAGGGCTTCTCCTGGAACGAAATGCGCCCGGACCATCTTCCAGGGGGCCGTTCCAAGTCAAGCGAAGCGGCGTCTCAGGCCCGTTTTGCGAGAACCTCGTAGACCGGCTTGTTGTCCGCAAAGACGCGCCATTCGTTTACTTTGCCGTCTCGGACAACCGCTTTCCAGGCTGCCGGTGTCCGCCACGACATCCCGTCGATCGTCCCGCCGGCCTCGCCCACGGCCAGAACCAGGTCTCCGTCTGCTACGATATGGTCGGCGCGAATCCAATAATCCGGACACATCTCGAAGTAGCCGCGCCATCCGGCCTCCATCGTGGCAGCACCTTCCGCGCGGTTCCCCAAGCCGTCGACGAAGACATGATCGGCGCTCATCAGCGCCGTCAGGGATTCGACATCTTGATGATTGATGGCGGCTGCAAATAGAACAAAAGTCTCCACTGAGGTCATCGCGTTTCCCAGTCTCAATTCAGAAAGGCGTCGAGCACTTCTGCAAAACGCGCCGGCTGATCAAACATGATAAAGTGGACGGAATTCTCGACCTGGACGAGCTTGATGTCTTTGAGCGGCGCATATTGACCGCCATAAAGAGTCGAGCTGCCACCCTTCATCTGGCCGACCGGCGCGTAGTCGGGATAAACGAGCGTGATCGGCACAGTGATAGAGGAGAGCCCCGGCCTCAAGTCCAACGTCATGTCATCGGCCGTGGCATTCAGCACGGCTGACGTGTCGCTGGCGGCGCTCCAGGCTTGGATCATGACCCGGTTCGCGGCAGAGGTGGCCATCCATGCTATCGCCTGGTCGTTGAGAGCCATTTTGGCCGGGGAATGGCGGATCCGCTCGGCCATTGGCGCCATCGCTTCCGGTGTGGCAGACGGCCCACCCATGAGAACGCCATAGAACGGCAGCGCATCGACCAGCATGACTTTCTTCAAATGTTCGGGGTGATGTTCGACCAGATAAAGGGCCATCGTGCCGCCGAGCGAATGACCGACCAATATTGCGGGCGCCAGATGCTGCGCGACGAGATAAGCGTCGATCGCTTCTGCCGTCGGGATCAGAACCGGTCCGCTGGCATTGGCGCGCGGCTCTTCGCCGGCAAAGGCCGCCACTTGGATGAGATGCAGGCGATAATGGCTCTTCAGCCGCTCGGCCGTGGCCTTCCACACTTCCCGTGAGGACGACAGGCCGGGAATGAAGACCAGGTCCGGGCCCCGGCCCACGATTTCGTCGCTGAAGCGGTCTTGCACGACAAGCGTGCTGTCGGAATACAATTTTGTTCCGGGCGAGGCTGCGGCAGCTGTCAAACCGAGTGCCAGCGAGAAAGCCAAAATGGATTTGAAAAGCATGGTCGGTCCTTCCGGGGTTAAGGCTGGAATATTTCTTCAATGGAAAGCTTGAACAGTTTCGCGATGGCGAAGGCGAGCGGCAGACTGGGATCGTAACGGCCGGTCTCCAGCGCGTTCACTGTCTGCCGCGAGACGTTGAGCTTGTCCGCCAGATCGGCTTGGCTCCAACCTCGCTCGGCGCGAAGTTCTCGCAGGCTGTTCAACATGACGACGATTTCGTCCCGAAGATGAAATAGCCCATACGGGTCAGGAAAACGAACGTCGCGAATAGCGCGAGGACTGGCCAGGAATGCGGCAAGCCGGATTGACTGGCGATCAGCGCATAGACCGCGGTGGCGACGCTCACCACTACCAATGTCACGGCGACGCTCTTGAGCGCGCTGAAGCCTTTGCCTTCGGACAATTTGTCCTTCCAGCCGAAATAAAGCGCGGTGATGCCCCAGCATCCCATCAGCACCATGAAGGCATACCAGATCGGAGGATGCGGGAAGCCGACATCCTCCAGGAATATCCAACTGATCGTGACCACCGCCGTAACACCCGCACTGATGGCCAGCTGTTCCAGGAGTTGAAGCCGATGATATTCGTCAATTCGCCGGTAGAAACGCACCACGGCGAGAGCAGCGAGGCAGATAAATAGAACCGGCGAAAGCAGGATCATTGTCTTGAACGCCGGAGCGCTCACCCAATGTGCCGCGTAGGCGCGGCCAAACACGGCGACGAGAAAGAGCAGAAGAGAGCCCTGGAACTCAATGAAATAACGGCGCGGGGCTTGGGCGATGGGAGGCATGGGAGTGATCTCCATAATGCGGGTTACGATGCTTTTCCGCCGGACATCCGCAACCCGAGAAAGATCACGAATGCCAGAGTCGGTACCAGCAGCACGAAAGGTATGATCGGCCAACTCTCCGCTTCGGCGCCAAATCTGTAGGCGGTCGCGATTGCGCCGCCCACGACCACGGCAATGGCCAGCTGCTTCAGCGGGCCGCTACGGTCCATCATGTTATCTGCCCTCCACAAAAGCGCCGTGACGATGTAAATGCCGCTCATGATGCCGAGCACTCCATAAGCGGAGAGCGGCGGCGCGCCGACATCTTCCGCAAAGCTCCACGAAATGATGACGACCAATGTGAGCCCGGCGCTGACGGCGAACATCTTCAACAGTCGCAGCCGCTGATATTCATCGACACTGCGATAGAAGCGATAAATCGCCAAGGCTGCGAGACAAACCGGCACGATCGGAGACAATTTGACGATCGTTGCAAGCGCCGGATCGCCGATCTGTTTGAGCGCGTATACGCGTCCGAACAGCGTTGCCATATAGAGCAACATGACGGCGCTGAGTTCGATGGTATAACGGCGGGGCGCTTGCGAAACGGGAAACATCCGGTTTCCTCCATGTAAAGCACACTTTACAATACCGCAACCTGCAGAAATGTCAAGCTAACTTTACATCACGCAGCTTGCGCGGCAGTTTGAAGAGAAAAAAGATTAGCAACGCCGCGCCGAGGGCGCCGACGGCGCCTTCCAAGGCGAAGAACGAAATTTGTCCTTTCTGAAACAAGGCGCCAATGGAATTGACCGCCATATGTAACGCCAGCGCCGCAAAGAACCAGCGCGCTTTGCCGCTCGATACCGCGCGCCATACCAAAAGCGACAACGCAATTTGCAGCAAAAGCGCGGAGACGCGTTCGGCGCCGCCAAGCAAAGCCGTGGTAAAATCGAGATGGGCGTAAAGCTTGGTGATCGTCGCGGACGGAATTTTGTGCGCAAACATCGCGTCGAGTTTGCCCAAGTTCAGCATGATCGCCAGGACGAGACCTCCGGCCTGCCACAAGGCACCGACGACAATAGATTCGAAGCCGCCGTGGCCGATGCCATACGCAACCGCTGTGCCCGCATCGCCTGTGCGCTTGGCCAAGAAACGCAACGCCAAAAGGCGCCCGGTTTCTTCGAACAAGGCCGCAGCGCCGGCGGCATAGGCGACAAAGCCCCAGACATGGCTGTCGAGCCAGGCCGCCGTCACCGGGTTGAGCTTGATGAAATACCAATGCATCAGGCCTTCGAGAACCATCGCGAATAGCACGAAAACAAAGGCGCCGAGCGCAATATTGCGCGCCGGCAGCACCATACGTCTGCGGCAAACGGCGTAGAATACGAAGGGTGTCAGCAGCGAGATCAGCGCGGCGCAGGCGAGACCGGCGAGTGCAGATTGCGACACGATCATCGGGGCCTCCAGTGAATTTGTAAAGCGTGCTTTACATTACGCTCGTTCTTCCGTGTGTCAAGCGTACTTTACATAGATGCGGCGTTCTGCCCGCCCCAACGAAGACACTGTCGTTCCTGGACAAGCTGTTTCATAATGGAAAGAAATAGGAGGAGAGATTTGAAATCGCCGATTGCGATCCTTTGCGCGATGGTATGTGCGGTGACTGCGTCCTACGCGGCGGAGCCGATCCCATTATGGCCGAATGGTGCACCGGGTTCGGAAGGAAAGACCTCGCCGGAAACCATGCGCATCAATCCGCCCGACGAGCAGGTGATCTCCAACGTCAATTTTCCTTCGCTCACGCCCTTTCTGCCCAATCCGGATAAGGCCACCGGCGCGGCGGTAATCGTCATTCCCGGCGGCGGACACCGCGAGATTTGGGTCACCCATGAAGGCTATCGGGAAGCCCAGTTTTTCGCCGAGCACGGCATTGCCGCTTTCGTGTTGAAATACCGGCTGTCCGCCGCAGCCGGATCGACCTACACGCTGATGGGAGATTCTTTTCCCGACGTTCAGCGCGCAATCCGTCTGGTGCGTTCGCACGCCGCCGCGTGGCATATCGCGCCCGATCGCATCGGCGTGATGGGATTTTCCGCAGGTGGTGAATTGGCCCTATTGGCAGGCACGCATTTCGATTTGGGCAATGCGAATGCGGCCGATGCCATCGATCGGGAAAGCTCCCGCCCCGGTTTTATGGGCCTGATCTACCCCTATGTGGGGCGGTTGTTTCCCGCAAACTTGACCCTGACAAAAGACACGCCACCGGCATTTCTTATCGGGGGAGAAAAGGATGCGATCTCTCAGCCTCTGCCGGAGCTTTATCTCGCGCTCGAAAAAGCGGGTGTGCCGGCGGAATTGCATATGCTGACCGGTGTCGGCCATGGGTTCGGCATACGCTCTGCGAACCCGCCGCAAGTTGCAATTTGGCCGACACTGTTTGCCGATTGGCTGGATGTGCTCGGGATGGTGAAGAGGACGTAAAAAAGCCCGGGATTGCTCCCGGGCCTTGTCGCAAATTACTCTAACCAATGATCGCCCTAATGAGCTTCATCATCGTGATCGCGGCGTGCGTCCCATTCGTCGTGAGTCCGGCACCAGTCGCGAATTTCTTCCAGGCGAGAACGTGCTGCACGCTCTTGGTCGCTGTGGCGGCCAAACTGACGGGCCATATCCTTGGTGTGTTCCTTGGCGCGCACGATTTGTTCGCGGCAGCTTTCCGACTGGTGCGCCAAAGCCGGCGGACCGCTCAGCACAAGGAGTGCGGCGGCGACGCCAATTCCTCCGAGAAGTGTTTTCATTCGCATAATTGCCCCCTTCAAAAATTCTGACGTCGATTTCGGCGCCCAAGCCGATATAATCCATAAAAACGCCAGGGACAAATGGACCTTCACGAAAAAGGCGCGGGATAATGCTCCGCGCCTTTTGCATGCCCGTTTGGCCGACGGCCTCAGCCGCCGAGAAAGTCCATTTTGCCGATTTGAATGCCCTTGTGGCGCAGCAAGGCATAAGCCGTCGTCACGTGGAAATAGAAATTTGGCAACACGAAACCGGTGACATAATCGCGTCCATTGAATTCGAGCGTGCGGTTGGGCGTCTTGATGACGATCTGATGGGTTTCGGAGCCCACGATCTTATCGGCACTGACGCTTTCCAGAAACGCGATGGTCTTGGCGATGCGCGCCTTGAGTTCGGGGAACGTCTTTTCCTCATCGGGATAGCTCGGGATCTCCAGGCCGGCCAACCGCGCGGCGCAGCCCTTGGCCCCGTCTGTGGCGATCTGGATTTGGCGCGTAAAGGGAAACATATCGGCCGCCAGGCGAGCTTCGGTTAGCGTGGCGGGGTCGGTCTTTTCGGCTTCGGCTTGCGCCATGGCCTTGTCCAGAATTCGGGAAAGATTCTGGAGCGTGCGGATCATCGGCGGAATGGAGGCATCGTAGATCGTAAAGGACATGGAATCTCCATAATGGGTGGGGTCGGCGGGGACTGGACGCCCAAAATTGCCCGCGATCAAGCTTGAATATGTGACGCTGTTGGCAGGTTGGCGATAATCGCTTATCACGCGCACAACCCTACGCCAGAGAAGGCCATGACCGACACGCTACCCGACCGCCTTTGCACCAATCCGAAGAGCCCCTATTACGACGAAGCGCTGCTCGAGCGCGGTGTGGGCATCCGCTTCAACGGCGCCGAGAAAACGAATGTGGAAGAGTATTGTGTCAGCGAGGGCTGGATTCGGGTTGCCGCCGGCAAAAGCCTCGACCGCCATGGCAACGCCATGACGATCAAGCTGAAGGGGGCCGTGGAGCCGTATATCAAGGACGAGCCGACGGCCACTCAATAATCGCGCGATTAAAATTCGCAACAAACGCAAAAAGCGTGCCATGCCGGCACGCATGCGTGGAAATTAAATCGCGCTTCAAGAACGAGTTGTCGCAAATATCGCGCCAAAACGCCGGAATTTTGTGACAGATGATGGCTGCTCCGCGTCAATAGCCCGCGGTTTCGGTTTTCTGTTTGTTTAGAGGAATTCCCTAGGTTCAAGCCAAAGAACCGGGCGGAGGCGCTCATCGCGCATACAAGCTGCTAGAATTGGGAAGACCAAATGAAAGCCCTATTTGGAGTGCGGACGGTGCCGGCCAAAGCTATCGCCGTCGCCGTCATATTGATCATCGTCAATGTCGCCGTCTGCACCACGTTTCTGCTCAATCATTTTGGTCAGGTATTGGGAACCGACCGGCTGAAACAAAATCTCACCGCCGCCGAGTTGATCATCAATCCCAAACACGAAGCGTATTCCATCGTGGACGGCACGCTGCGGGTTGGCGAACGCAAACTGGCCGGCGATTACAGCGGCGTCGACGCCGTCGTTTCGGCCTTCGGCGGTGTGGCGACGATTTTCCAAGGTGACAAGCGCATCGCGACAAACGTCAAGAAGGCCAATGGAACGCGGGCCGTGGGTACAAAACTGGCCGCCGGTCCCGTCTATGACGCCGTGCTGCATCAAGGTAGAGAATATTTCGGCGAGGCCAAAATCCTCAACAAACCATACGTCGCCGCTTACGAGCCGATCAAAGACGCCAGCGGCAACATCATCGGTGTGCTCTTTGTCGGGTTCGACAAAAGCGAATTCGGCAAGACGTTCATGAATGCCGTGGCAATTGCAATAGTAGCTGGTCTGATCCAGGTTCTGCTTTGCGCCGGTATCGGTAGTTTCATCTTCCGCAAATTGTTTGCGCCGTTTGGTCCCCTCAGCCGGTTGATGGAAGAGGCTCGGAGCGGGCGCTACACGCAAGACGTACCATTTACCGATCGCGAAGACGAGTTCGGCGAATTGGCGCGTGTCATCCAGATGTTCAACAAGACGATGAAGGAGCAAGAAGCGCTGCGTGAGAACCATATAAAGGTTGTGGTTTCGTCTTTCGGGGAAGCTCTTGCTGCTCTCGCCCGGCGCGATCTTACCTATCGTCTCGATCACGATCTGCCCCAAGAGTATCGTGTGCTGCAGGAAGATCTGAACACTGCGATCTCACAACTCGAAACCGCGATGAAGGAGATCGACAAGCGCGCCGGCGATATGGCAACGAGTTCGGAGGAAATTACCCACGCTGCGCAGGAAATGGCGCAGCGGACCGAGCGGCAAGCGGCGGCTTTGGAAGAGACATCGGCTGCGCTCAACGAGCTTAACTCGGCGGTTGGCAAATCCGTGGACGGTGCCAAACACGCCAACGATGCCGCCGCCCATGCCAAAACCAATGCGGAAACCGGCAGCGCCGTGGCGAAGAACGCGGTCGAGGCCATCCGGCTGGTCGCCAAATCGTCGGGTGAGATCACCCAGATCATCGGCGTCATCAACGAGATCGCTTTTCAGACCAATCTCTTGGCCTTGAACGCAGGCGTCGAGGCGGCGCGCGCGGGCGATGCGGGCCGCGGCTTTGCCGTGGTGGCAAGCGAAGTACGCTCCCTTGCCCAACGCTCCGCCGAGGCCTCCAAACAGATCAAGCATCTGATTACGACCAGTGAGGAACAGGTCGAAAACGGCGTGAAAATGGTCGAAGAAAGCGGCGGTGCCTTCAGCAAGATCGTGGGCGACATCGCGACGATATACGAGCTTGTAACCGCCATTGCCTCATCCCAGCGCGAGCAGGCGACGTCGCTCGGCGAAATCGACAGCGCGATCAACCAGATGGATCAGACGACGCAGCAAAATGCCGCGATGGCGGAGGAAAGCTGCGCCGCCAGCGAGGCCTTGGCCGGCTTTGCCCGCGAATTGGCCGGGCGTGTCGGCGAATTCAAAACTTCGGGCGGCGGTACAAATCGCCCCTCACAGCGCAACGCACGCGCGACGGCTCTCGCAGCCTGATTGTGATCATTCAGTAATGCGAAGGCCCACGCTCGCGCGCGGGCCTTCGCGCGGTACCTATCGAATAAAGCATGAATTCTCTCAACGTTTTGCGCTCGCGCAACGTGGCGTTGCCGCATATCCGCACGGTGCCGTTTTTTTTGCCCTATAATAGAGGGGCGTCGGTTTTCGAATGGCGCAATAGCGTTGAGTAGTTTCCGAACGTTCGGATTTGCAGATCAAACTGCTAGGAATGCGCCGCGCCATCGAACGAGGCAGCTATGAAGCATATCCTGTTGTGCCTGCTATTCGGCGTTGTCTTTCTGGGAACCCCTGCCATGGCCACGGAAGAACCAGCCTTCACGGTCGTCCTCCATGAGGGTGATTTTGAAGTGCGCGACTACGGCACGCTAGTCGTCGCGGAGGTAACCGTCACGGGTGACCAAAAGGAATCCGCCAACAAGGGATTTCGCTTGCTCGCCGGTTACATTTTCGGAGGCAACACGCAACGCCAGAGCATCGCCATGACGGCGCCCGTCACCCAAACGCAGCGTGAAGGCGCTTGGGTCGTTCGCTTTACCATGCCCCACACTTATTCCCTGGCCACCCTTCCCAAACCGAACGATCCGAGTGTGCAATTGACAACACTTCCCCCGTCGCGGGTCGCGGTTGTTCGTTTTTCGGGCTGGGCCGACCAAAAAGATTTTGATGCCAAAACCGCGTTGCTGGTCGATTTTATCAAATCGCATCATCTGCACGCTATGGGCCCGCCGTCGCTATCCCAATACGATCCGCCGTGGACCCTCTGGTTCATGCGGCGCAACGAAGTCATGATCCCGATCGAGCGTTAAGCGCGCCCCTTCGGGCAATGCCCGAGGGTTGGCGCATGGCAACGATGGCCCGCAATACGCTCGCTCTTTGTGCACCCAGCCGGACGGTGCCGGCAAATCCCTTGCCGCCAACCGCATAGGCGCAGCGTTGCCGCGGTCGATAAAGTGCCGTTTTTTTGCCCTATGGACTGGTCTAAGATGGCAGCCCGCGACAGGCGGCATCGGCATCGGGTTGGGTATGATTGTCATCGAGTTTCTGGTTTTCGTTGTTTCCTCGGGCCTCTTTTTCAACGAGCGCTTTCGCCACAACCTCTATGCCTGGTTGACGGCGGGGGTGCTTGCCACCGCGTCCTCTCTGCTGTTCGTTTACCACATGGGCATCGTGCTGGCGGGCAACGCTGCGGTGCCGCTGCCGGTGAAGATTGTCAAAGAGCGGGTGGCCGTGCTGCAGAAAATCTCGCAGCCGCCGACGCTTTCGCAGCCGCAGGATTGTCATGACGATTATCCCTTCTGGTCGCACTTATGGGGCCAGGAGGGAACAACCGATCTCACCTTTCAAGTTCACGCCGACGGTACGGTCGACGGCGTGAAGGTGGCGCAATCGAGCGGCTATGATCGGCTCGACGATGCCGCGGTCGACTGCGTGGCGAAGTGGCATTATCAACCGGCGATCAAGGACGGCAAGCTTACCGACATTCCTTGGTCGGCGCAGGTGGTATGGAGCCTCGGAGACGCCGTCGCGGCAACGGAAAAAAAATAAAGCTGACAAGGACCGACTGCTGCCAGTGGAATAGCTCGCGATGCAAAAAGGCCCGGAGTTTCCTCCGGGGATATAGGAAAAGGGAGCTCAGGTGACGCTTTTGGCAACACCTGGCTCCCTTTTTCTTCTTGAACTCAGGTCTGAACAGAATATCCACATGCAAGATAATATGTTCACTCTTCCAGGAATTTTAGCTTTAGCGGGTGCACTTCGTACATTGTGTCCGTCCATGTATCCCTTACCGCTGGGTCATCGGACGGTGCACTAAATCTAAGAGAAAAACCGTCGCGCCTCGCTTTTGTTAGCAAGTTTGCCCGGTAGTTTTCGAGTGTCTCAATAACGCTGGAGTCTTTTGCCTGGAGCACCGCTAATGCGCTGCGTGGTTCAGCGAAAAACGGTCGGTCAACGAACATTGCGTACGCGCGCTTAGCCTCCTCGACACTCTTCTTCCACTCTTCGTATAGCTGACGAAGCTCTCTCGATTGTCTAGTGTCGACAATCGCAAGTAGTTTCCTCCTGTCAGCCTCGTCGCGTGCGAGGTCCTCCTTTAGGTGCGCAAAAATGGGGTCATGATCATGCAGAAGGTAGGCCCAAGAGACTCCTGATAAATATGCTGCGACGTTTCCTAGCAGCGCGCCGCCAATAATCCAAAAGGGGTTGTACACCTGACTGTCGGGCCTGACTTTACCAAGTGATGCAAGAAGTTCCGCCAAGTATGCGGCGCGCGCATAGTAGACAAAACTCAGCGCCACTGACAGTGCCGCGGAACCTATCGCGAGTTGACGCCACCCTGAGTTCCTCACACTATTTCGTGCCGCCGGGCCAAAATGAAACTCGTACTGCTTAAGCGTGCTACCGTGGAGATGCGCTGCGAGTGTGACCAAAGCAGCAACAATTAGGGTCGACCCCGTGGCGATGAATGGCGTGGCCCAACTCATTGATGAAAAAGATGCGAGATCAAGGAACGCAACGGTGGCAATCAACAGCGCAAAACCAAGTGCGTAGAGCGGATTATTAAGAACCTTTGCATCCCGTCCTAGTTGAGCCTTGCGAAGATTGTAGGAGTTGCGTTTGACCGGAATGTTTTCCGACAGTTCGCTTAGCTCACGCAACGGTTCTTGGAACTCCTTCCTCAAGCGCTTGTGACAAGCTATTTTCGCCTTAAGGAATTCATCATCGAGGCGTGCAAGTTCCTTTTCCAGCATAAACCCGCGCTCTTCGCCGTCAGGCAGTTTCTCGCGGAAGCTGCGAGCGACTTCGGCGACGGCTGGGTCTCGTACAGGCGCGATGGTACTCTGATACCAGAGCGCCATCTGAGGTGTCAGGTGACTGGGTTGTGATCCGACAATGTCACTCAACCCAATTTCATCGCGACGAGATGCTTCCAGTTCTAGCCTTGCATCAAGTTTCTTTGCAGCTTCGTTCAAATCGAGATTCAGGTATTCCTGCAAATGCGTTAAAGGCTTCCAATTGGCCGTGGCAAGGGAGCGCCGGTAGAGCGGCTCGGCTTCCGCGACGCGATTGGTGTCACGCAGCAATCCGGCCAAGTTGTTGAGATCGGTGGCAACCGCAGGGTGAGCCGGCCCAAAGCTTCTTTCGTCGATGGCCAAGGCTCTCCGAAAAAGCGCTTCGGCTTCGGGAAGGCGGTTCGAATCACGCAGTATACTTGCTAGTTTATTGAGATAAGCGGCAACTTCGGGATGGTCCGGTCCCAAACGTTGCTCGTCGATGGCTAGAGCGCGCCGATAGAGCGTCTCTGCTTCGGTATTCTTCGCCAAACTTTTCAGCGCATCGGCTGCCGCCGACAGAAATTTCGCCAACTCTCCACTTTGTGATCCGTACAAACCTATTATTCTAGCAATTTCCTGGTCCAAAGCAGTCTGGTCCGCTGCCAGTGACAAGAGTTTGATTCTGTTCGCGTCGGTATAAGTAGCCTCAACTCGTGGAACCTCATAGGCAGGATCGATGATCTTACCAGCGTCTGCTAGTCTGGAGTTGAGCAAACGAGCCAACGTTTCGTAAGACAACCCTGGCAAACTCGCGTCTGTAAGACTGTGTGTTAGAACAGGCAGCGGTTCGCCAAATGAAAATCGCGCTACATGTGGAACACGTGTACGCTCAAGGAAACGACGAGGTGTAAACTCACGTGGTAGCCAACTAGCGACTATGGGCCGCAACTTCTCGTCGAAGCGCTTCATCCAAGCGTCAGCGAGGTCCACTTCGTTTTCACCATCCCATCTCGACAAAAGTGGAACGACCATGAGTGGTGCGCGGTCGTACGCGAAATCCGCTCGCGCTTGCTGAGCTGCGGCGACTGCGTTTAATCCCCCATCCAAAGATTCATCATTTGAAGTGAAAACAAGTACCAACACGTCAGGCATTTGAATTGTGCAGATACCGCCGCTATCCGTCAAACCTGTGCGCGAGTCAATGAGAACGAAGTCGTAGGCCTGTATGAGCGCGCCGCGCAAATCCTCGAGCCATTGCCCCCCTTTCCGCTGTGAGAAGAACTCTGCCCAAGAGAAGCTGATAAGTTGCTTGGCATAATCGCCCGATCCAATCCCGGAAGGCATAAGATGAAGAATACCTGGCTTTGGTAGTGCTGATACACGATAAGTCGGCTCAATTGACGGAACTGCGATTCTCCAAAGCCGTCGTTGCCACGCATCCGCACCGAGCACGCCCTTTGATAAATCCATCGGATCCACCAAAAGTCCTAGGAGCCCACTTTCATCGGTTGGTTTCAGCGCTTCGACGTGCGCCTTCCTAACAACGTCGTCATTCGTGAAGTAGCGATCAAGACCGGGCGCCTCTAAATCCCAATCGATCATAAGTACATTGTTGCCCATGCGGGCCAGTTGCGCGGCAACATTTGCCAGGGCCATTGATCGGCCAACCCCACCCTTCCATGAGAAAAACGTGACTATCAGGCCGCTGTTCATCGTCATGGCGACGCCAGTATCATTCGCGGCGGCTTTAGGAGCTGAGGTGGACGTTTCGCGACGAAATATGTGGGTTCAACGACCCCGTTGTTGCACTTGGAGTCGTAGATTTCATTGAACCTCTTTTTGCAGAGAACCTCCCACTTCTCATCGTACTCTGGGGCCGAGTCAATCGCGGTCTTTACAGCTGGCGCCAGCACGCTCATCGCGACGGAAAAGTCCTGGTAGAGTGGCGTATTTTCGTTCACGCACGCGATACGAAACTTCTTAAAGTCCGCCGGCTGTATTCGGCACACTTTGTCGGGAATGAGGTCGCCGTCGTGCACAACCACTGGCACAATCAAACAAGAGTCGCTGTGCCTCGGGTTCTGAACAGCAAGGGAACGCCCTAGCATCAAATCCAGCTCGTGAATACACCAGGCGCTGCCGAAATAATCTCTGGAAAATACGGCAACCATGACTTTTGACATGGCCAAGTTGGTTGCGAGGCCATTGACCCAGTCGGCCCCCACTTTGATGTTCTCGTCAACGAAGATATCAGGCTCCTGCCCTAACTCCTGCTGAAGATAGGAATTCAAGAGACGCTTGAAGTGGTCACGCGCCCATGGCGTCCACAGCGTCTCACGCTTGTAGCTTATAAACACGTCGTGAAGATAAGGCATGATGGGATTGGATGTCTTGTTCGTGGGAATACAATGTTGTCATCGGCAGGATAGCCGCAATTGACGTGGTTGTCCAAAACCGACTTGGCCACAAGTTTAATTTGGTAGTGCGTGGAGTTTGAGGGCTAATGGCCGCATTTCTATTGGCAGTGCGACGTGGGGCCTTGTGGCAAGTGAATGTGTGTCTATGTCCGGGAAGACTACTACCCGAAAAGGAAACGGCTCCGCGACGGAGCTGGCCCTATCAAATCAAACACTCAGCAGAGCCTCTGTCGAACTTTATGAATGATTTGGGTGGATAGCACGCGCCTCCCTCTCAGCAACCGGGACAGAAGCCCTGCATCAAAACCCAATTTCGCCGCAAGTCGGCGCAGACCGATTCGCTTGGACTCCGCTTGTAGCCATACGAGCATATCGTCTGCATCCTGGCGCTGTTTGACTTCAACCACCTCACGCGCGGTAATCGCTTGCTCTATTCCGGATAGTGTCGCCTCAGTCGCCGTCGCCTTACCACTCGCCAACCCCGATAAGTGTTTTCTCGATAGCCCAATCTGTCGCGCCAAGCGGGCCGTTCCAAATCGTTTCATCGCGGCCTTGATGACTTTGAGGCGCGCGGCCAGACTTTCGGATACCGCGCAGAACTCCACCTGCGCATCGGGGTCGACACCGAGTGCTGACTGGATTTCAAGCTTATTCGCCTCTTTCCCAATGTGGATGATGGAACGCGCGATAACGTGGCGGCGGCGTGTGGGCCCGCGATCTCCGCGCTCTCCATTCAGGAATTTGGCCTCGGGATGGTTGTGATAACTGCGCAAAGCCCCCGCATAGGTCTTCAAGTTTTTTCGCGAAACAGGTTTTCCGGTGTCGCGATCAAATGCGTGTCGCGCGGCGGCAGCGGGATTTCGATTGAAGGGCGCTATGACGCGCAAGGGGGTTGATGGCATCTCCGTATCTTCCGCCTGCTGAAACATGACCATGAAACCGAACGGACGAACCTGCTTATGGTATGGCTTGCCATCGTTGTACCGGCGAAACCCATGCCATAGATCGGGAGTCGTTACCGCGTAACGAATGGCAGCCGGACTTTCGAAGCCCTTTAGTTGCGTCAGGTCGGGAGGGCCGGGCCTAGCTGCGAGCACATGATCAAGAAGCGCAAGCCAAAAATCCCGCTGCCATTTCAATACCCCAAGTTCGCGGGGCGGAAGTTGGCGGGCTCGATCACTTTTGGCTTGGTTACGCATCGCTCGGGGCCCTCAGATGTCCAAGACCGTGGGCCGATGTTTTGCGTAGAATTGGTCTGCCCTTCGCATCCAAATTGAAAAGCGCATACCGCTTGCTTGATATCGCGTAACAGTATAGCGGCTCTAGCTCTTTTCCGCTCAAACTGAAATTTGCGTCTTCCAGTTTCAGCAAGGGCTCACCCGAACCGTATGGGTTTAGAGGCGTGAACCAGCTCCTAATGGTTTCAACACGAGTATGGAAATCTGAGTCCATCATCCCGTCTGGCTTGGCAATTGCCATGCTATCGGTGTCACAAAAGGCCCAATCTAGACCAGCGTCCAATATCAATTGCTCTGTGATCGCAAGCATCAGCCGCGCCCCACTGGTTATCACCGTGGCAAGCAGCGGATGGAAGTATGGCCCCGGTGTTTCATATCGCTTCGTGAATATTCGATGGGCCCGGTCGCGGGGACCATACACATCGACGTATTCCCGCTTATCAAAGTCCGCTGGGTCGATTTGTACGAAAATACCGTAGGATGCACTGTTCGCCAGTATCTTCAAGAATTCCTGGGCGATATCCAATACGCGCCATGCTTGGCCTTTGAGACCTTTCATCGTCTTTTTGACTTCGATGCGCAGCTGAATAAGGCGCTTAAAAAGATCGTCGCGCGCCGGATCGATCCAGTAGTCTGGATTTCCGGCGATGGCGATTGGTTTGAGTTTGGATTGGATCGGCCCCGGCGTGAAGGTGATGGCTTCAATCACTTTCGGCGGGTATCCTGTACGCAGCTTGGAAGCTATGCAGTCCGCCAACGTGAACCAAAGCGGTTCTTTTGTGGTTAGAAAATTCTGGCCGATGGTGTAGCTGGCGTCCTTTTTGACTCCATACTTGGCGCGCACAGGAAAGATGTCACCCTCCGGGATGACCCGCACCAGCACCATGAGGCGCTTCCAAATCTCGGGGTCTTGCATGTCTTTCAGCGTGACCCCGTTGAGAAAGGCCGTGGTCTCCCGGGTGGAATCCGCCCAAGTAAATCCTGTCGCGGTGATGAAGCGCCACAAATTCATGTGCGTGCAGACCGTTGGATACATCGACAGAAAATCGCAATAGGCCACTTGGCACATCATCCGCCGCAAATGCACTTCCGAACGTCCGCCATAATAGGAGCTCATGATGTTGCCGATCAGCGTAGGTGGAATGTCCGGCTGCAATGCCGTCAACGGCAGGATGCCGATCTGCCGGAAATAGGCTTTCCCCATGCTCGCGACGGAATGGATGTTTTGGATTTCGGTGCCGCTCAGCTCATGCACGGCATACCGCTCCCGCAGCTTCACGAAGCACTCCCAAGTGACCTGCGTGTCGCGAAGGCCATATTCGATGGTCCGGTCATTCAATGGTCCGTCCAGAACATCGCTATTGAGCTTGCGGTGCTTGGTCTTCAAAAAATCAGCCAAACTCTTTAGGCTAAAGACGCGGTTGGTCAGCGCCGATGCCAAGGCGCGGATATCCACGAAATGCCCCTGGCTGGGTGGGGCTTCATTTTCCCTACGACGGCGGACGCGATGCTCTGGGCTGGCAAACCGGATACTAGGAGCCGAGCCGGACAGCATTTTTACCTGAACCCGGCCCCGCCTAGGGTCACTTGAAAGGGCAAAGGAAAATCCGCCTGCCATGGACGGCGTCTTGGCGGTGCTATGGCCTCGGGCAACGCGGGAAATATCGAACGGCAGATTGAGCCCGACGATGGTGGCACCAAGGTCATAACCGATACCGTAGAATACCAACTCGACAAAATCGTTCAGAGTTCTGCATTTCAGGCCCTTACGTTCGGCATAACGCTGCAACACGTGCAAATCACGCTTGGCAATCGTGTTGAGGTCATAGAAAAGACCTTGTTCCTGTCCGTCCAGTTTGTCGTTTTCATAAACTTGGTAAGTGCCAAAGCGCAGATGTTGGGCCTCATTCAGATACGTTTCGGTATCAAAGACCAAAACCAAGCTGGATGGCTTGAGCGGATCGATCCGACGCTTTCGCGCTCTGGGCTTGCTGGCCTTGACGCGCCTGGCATAGGCACGCACGGCAATAGCCGTGGGATCGTCTTCCGCTGAATCCGGTGGCGAATATTTTTGTCGGAGCTTCACGTGTTATCACCGTCGGGTTCGATCACATCCTTACGGGACAGTTCATGCAGCATTCGCGCATCGGCTCGACGTTTCTGGGCGAGGCGTTGAAACATGTCGGCTTCACCCATGAGAGCTTTGCTAAGACGCTCAATCGGATCGGGTGGTGTCCAAATCGTTGGGAAATGATCACGGCGATCATCCTCCAATTTGCGATGGCAGTTGCGGCAGATGATGACGCTGAAGTCGCTATTCTTGCGTCCGCCGGGTTCATGGAGTTCCAGACAGAAGGGATTATCCTCCCCGCAGATTACGCATGCGGGCATTGACGTTCCAAGGCGGGCATAGGCTTTACGAATGCGAGCGCGGCGGCGCTTTTCTTCGTCTTCCATTGTTCAACCCCTACTCCGGTTTCACGATTGCGTAGACAAATTCGAAAGGTTCGATGCCTGACGCATCAAGCCGAAACAAAACGTTTCTGCGGGTTTCAAAGATGTATCGTTTGCCGTTCACATCAGGCACGGATTTTTCATGGAAGGGCTTAAGCAGCGCGGTCTTTTCAGTCTCGAAGAACAGACGCACTGCGCGCATATAGGCACCGATCAAACTCGCGGTCTTTGAATTGTGCACGGTAATGACAATGCGCTTGCCATCGCTGTACATCGGCATGCGTCTAAAGCGGCGATCTCGTTTGAAATGCCATTTGCCGTCCTTACGTTCAACTACGCCGGTAGCACGGACGTATTCGCGAAGACGAGAGGCCGTTACACCGATTTTTCCGGCAGCCTCCGAGAGAGAAGCGCCATTGCGCATTTGCCTGAGGCCCGCCTCAAGGCGAGAATTAAAGCGGTAGGTTCTGAGTACACGACGCTTTTGCGTCTTGCGCTTCCGAGCGCGTGTTCGTCGCTTGCGTGGCGACTGTGCGCTCTTCTTGCTTTTGTAGGCCATGTCCATTTGCTCCGATTGAGCCAACGGACAGGCATAATATTGATGCTCTTGGTCAGGTGGGCAACAAACGCGTACAAGTATTCAAGAATCTTTAGCGTGATTCTTGCGCAGGCTGCGACCGTCGTTTCTCAAGTTCCTTATACAACGCATTGGCGGAGCGGATTGCACTTCTAATCTCCTGCTCTTTCACGTTCTTATCTAACTGCCTAAAGGCCAAATGGCAGAAATCGACTGCAGCTGATCGGGTGTCAAAAGCGTACTTTGAGTGGGAACGCCAAAAATATCTAGCGCTATTGACCCAATCTTGGCGGGGCCTGAATTGCCGCTGCCCACCCTTTTGCTTTGGAAGAGACGTTGCAGCCTGCGCTGCCAATAGATGCAGTACACGCACAGCTTCCTCAATTTGGTGTGGCCGTAGATGTTCAATGGAGAACGATCCATTGGCGTGCGCGCGCTGAAATACGGTCAAGCCAAAATTGGTGACAAACCCCGATGGCGGCATTCGTAGAACCAATAGCGAAATCTGATGAAATGGATGCCAGAGTGATTCGGCGGACACGTTGCTCATGCTGGTGAGCGATTCTTTGAGCTTCGCCGCTTGTGCCGCTATAGCCTCTAGTTGGTCTCTATCGGGTTCATACGAATCATTAGGATCGCGATCATCCCTGCGTTCGGTGAACCAGCACCCAGCTAGCACTAGAAACTCTCTCAGATCGGATATGTCCTGCGGGCGTTTAAGCCGCGCGATTTTCGCAATCTGACTAACGATTTTGGCAGGGTACAGCGCTTCCACCCATGCGCGCAGTTGTCCAGCTTCCTCAAGACTCGGTGTCTCGGGAACAGAACACATCCGGTTGGAGCTGGGACAAACTTCGGCGCTGATCGGTTGAGAAGCCTTTGACACCGGGAGGCGCTTTCTTTTGGCGACCATTTTGGACCTGCGGGATTTTGTGGTCTTGGGGCGGGCCTATTTTCCTGGATCAGGTATTTCTTCCAAATTTATTTTTTCGACCCCACCCGTGAATTTGACACTTGAGAGCCCATTTTTTTGACCGAGTTAAACGTCGTGAGTCAATAATTGTCTATAATATACAATGGCTTAGATGAAATTGGTGCTATGCTTTGCCGAATTTATCGGAGGCCAGCAGCATGACAATTTCCGGCCGAGCCAAAAAATCGGAAATTATTGTCGGCGACGACTTCGAATGGGCCAGACGTTGCGAATATTGGACCGACTGGCGTCCGAAGACTCCGGGGCGCCGCAAGAAATTTAATTATCGCGAGCCGTTATTTCTCAGCGGGCACGGAGTTCGAATTAATGTCCATCGAAATACCCTCTTAATTCGGCCCGGTTTCACCCACTATCCCCAAAAATGCGAAATAATTCGGTTTTTTCCGGGTGATCCGAATTTGCCCGACCGAATTATTATTTTGGACGCAAGCGGCGGAATTACTTTCGACGCTCTTTCCTGGATGTCCGACCAAAAAATCGCCCTTGTGCAATTAAATTGGCGCGGCCAAGTGAGTTTCAGCGGAAATTCTGGCTTCGCGGCGGCTCCCCACCTTGTCCAACTGCAAAGCGAAATTTGGGGTTCAAAAAAGGCGCTCCAAATAAATCGCTCCTTAATCGCCACAAAACTCGACGCATGCACAGATACACTTTCAGCCATATTTCAGAATGATGCCTCGCTCCCAAAAGCAATTGCAGCGATTCAATCCTGGAAAGGAAAGGTATTAGATTCCAGGGAGGCGCACTCATATGGACGAATTCTGGGATACGAGGGAATGGCTGCATCTGTCTATTATCGGACCTGGCACGAACTTCCATTGAAATGGGCCGGTCTGTGGAGAAGGCCGCTACCGGCAGCATGGTCGAAAATTGGAACACGATCGATGGTGTGGCAACGAGAATCGAATAACGCTCGCCACCCGATCAACGCCATGCTCAACTATGGATACGGAATGCTTATCAGCCAAGTCCGCACTGAGATTGTGGCCGCTGGTTTTGATCCGTCTATTGGCATCGCACATCGCAGGATTAGCAACCCCATTCCCCTAGTATATGACCTAATGGAGCCATTGCGTCCCGTTGTGGATAGAAGAGTGCTGGAATTCGCCTTATCCAACACGTTCACGCCGGGCGATTTTACGATCAACCGATTGGGTGGGTGTCGGCTAAATCCGCAAATGGCAAAAGTTGTGGCGGCGCAAGTGTCCGGACTCAAGGCGGATTGCGTAATTGCGGATTTTCTCAAATTATTGAGGTAATGCGTTTCTGGCTTATTCGATCCGCTCAGACGCAGCCTTCAAATCGTCCTGCGTTTCGTGTTCGCGCTGAAATATTTGCTCGGCGTGTGCGAACCCATCCTTTAAGTCCTGCAAATTTCGCGTAAATGTGTCCGCCGCACTTAGCAGTGCAAGACAGTTTGTTTTCTCCGGTCCTGGCTTGAAATCAGGGGACGGCGCACGGTGACAAGTTTGCGTTACTGGCCACACGGATTGCCACAATGGCCTGACTTGATCCCGTACCTGCGACTCGAAAGATAGGACCTGGTTATGAAGTTGGTCAGTCGCAATCGAAGCCTGGCTGATCGCGACAGAGAGCTGGCCACGGGTAACGCTGGCATTTGGATCGCCAACCAAATCGCGTTCACGCTGGAGAAGGTCGTCCATTCTTGATGTTATGGCTTGATATTTTGCGTCTACCGACGAGATATCCGTGCGGTAGCGATCCGCAACCGCATCGAATTGGCCAACGGCCTCAGCAAGTTTGCCAGCTGTTTCTGCGGTTTCATCGTCAAATGACTTAGTTGGGGTTACGTAGGCAGGCGATGGCGGCGCGGCATAATAATACGCGGCAGGCGGATTGACAGGAGGCGGAGCGATTGTCGGCGTTGCATGATGAGAAGCTATCAGTCCTGCAAGCAGTCCAACTCCCAACAGGACCCAAAGACTCGGCGATACCGCAAATCCAAAGAAGCAGAGAATTCCTCCGATGATCGATAATCCGACGGCTGTGGCGCTGCCCGATCCGATGCCCCTGATCAAGCCAATGATCGCGCACAAAGCGGCAAGAGGAACGAAGATCAGCCCGATAAAGAAAATCCCGAGAACGCCGAAAACGCACCCCAACACACCGGCCAGTACACCGGCGGGCGCGCGATATTCAATGATGATCTTCTCCGCCCGTAAGACTGATTCGCTAGCCACCGCCACGATCCACTTTTAGCCCATTTGCATTCTATCCTAAGCAGATCGAACGGCATCCAATTATACATATTATAGTTGATAAACTTATAATGTGTGATTTGCTGACTCTTGCGTATGGACATGCGCAAAGTGGTCGGCGACAACGTCAGACGGATCAGGCAAAAGAAAGACCTGACCCAGGAGCAATTTGCGGAAATCTCGGGCTATAGCCAGCAATACATAAGCGGCCTGGAGAAGGGAAAACGGAATCCCACCGTGATAACTGTATTTGAGTTGGCAACTGCCCTGGGCGTCAGCCATATCGATCTGATGCGCCCCGGCAACAAATCGTAGGCCGTTTTGGTGGTGCGTGCCGGGAAGCGGGCACCCAAGTTCTTTCTGGATAGTCCAGACAGCAACTGACCGGCAAGGCTGTCGCTTCGCAAAATGCCGCAACCCGGCTTTAGGATCGACCAGTTGTTCCGAGACAAAGCACGATCACGGCTGTGCAGGAGGCGATCACCAAGGCGGAAGTGGAGTTTATATCCGCTTACGAAGGGATGTTGAGGGCATACGCCTAACCAGTCCCAAGGCTTAGACGCACAAATGCTTCATGATCTGTTGATTATGGTCGGGAGTTGGTTGGTATTTTCAACCCGTGCACCGTCGCTGATTGGTCCTCTCGATCGACATTTCGTCACGCCGTCGTGAATGCCTGCCGGTGACGCGCGACATATGCCTGGTTCGGCCAAAGCCTAACGTCCTTCGGAAGATGAATGCGTTCGAGCTGTTTTGAAAAGAGGATTCTTAATTCAGTCGGAACTTTGTTATGCGATACGAGAAGCCGATAGTCGTCAGTCAGAGAAATCAGATGGCGGTCAAATAGCCAGTGGACTGTACCCGACAGGGCAAGGCCATTTTGTACGATGTCCGGGCCACCGAACGCGACCGGCCAGATGTGGGCCGCTTGCACCTCGGCCTTACCGCCGCCATTTACAATGCGCAGCCTAGTGACCGCACAGCGATCATCATACGCGTCACATACCTGCCGACGAAAATTGGCATCGCGGACCTTTCGGTTGATCAGAATCTGCTCAATTCTTCGCACCTGTTCCGACATCGGCGCCGCAACCAACTTCAAGGTTTCGGCATCGACGTTGGCAGGATCAAGTTCAAGACGAACAGCATTCTTGGGTGCCAACGTTTCGTCTAGACCTCTCCGTACGATGGAGCAAAAGTCTTCATCTGAAATCGTGCGAATTGATTTGCCCCGCAAGTAAGCCCCAACCTTTGTGGGTGCACCGATAGCCCGCAAGCTAGCTTCAGCATAGACGCCACCTGCAGAGAAAGGTACCGGCGTATCGAACAGCAGATAATCGGAGACATGAGCGTAGCTGTAGCCTGAACGAGACGGGTCGGGCTCCACATCAACGACATGGGCTGCCGCGATATAGGCGCGTCGGCCTGCATTCCGCTGGGGTTCGCGGTAGACGACCCAATCACCGATCAGTGACTTGGCAATCGCACGATACTGAGGCGGAAAATGATAGCGACGAGTGATTTCATCATCGTAGCCGGAGTCTGCCTTCGTGTCGAAAACACCTTTCATCGACGGCTCCGCCGTTTCCGGCCCCCACCGATACCCTGCCGAATCCGCTCGACCATCCGACTACCAAGGAACTCCTCCAATTTTGCGCAGAGGCGCTCTTTTTCCTTTGTTTGGCACTCCCACACGACAAGAACACTCCAGTTAGCCCGACGTAGAAGTGCACGGCATTCCTTGTCGCGCAAAACATTCCGGTTAAACTTCTCTTTCCAAAATTCAACGCGCGTCGAAGGGTTCGAAGCTTTACGGCACTTCGGATGACGGTGCCAAAAACATCCATGCACGAAAATGACCGTTCGGATTGCCGGCAAGACAATATCCGGTACTCCTGGTAGATCGCGACGGTGAAGTCGAAATCGATAGCCGAGCGAATGAAGAAGGCGTCGAACTGCTAACTCGGGCGTCGTGTCCTTCGAGCGTACTCTCGACATCAACCACGATCTGCGTGAGGGTGTAAGTCGATCCATCGCTGACTACTCGGCTGCCAACGGAAGCCCCACCATCGGCACGTTCTCAAGGGCTTTGGCAACCCGCTGAAGCAGAGTCTTGGCAATGATCGGTGACACGCTGTTCCCGATCATGCGGCAGCTATGCCAAACGGTCGGGTGAAAAAGGAAACCGTCGGGAAATCCCTGCAGCCGCGCCGCCTCGCGAGGTGTTATCACGCGATGCTCTGTCGGGTGAATAGGCCGCACTGCCTGATATGAGCCGCGATCACTTCCGGTACCGGCCCGCAACGTTGGACAAAACCCTTCCCACGACAGACGGGTGTACTTTCCGATCTTGTCGTTTTGTCCCTCAAGCAGGCGTCTAAATCGTTTTAAGGTTTTTGGTGTGTGAACGGTTTTGCGATGGCCCGTTAATTGCCCGGACTGAGAATGCATTCTTGCAGCATATTCGCTCACTGTCCGGCGGCGATCATATTTCCAAATATCGAAGCCACGCCCGTCTTCTCCTAAAGGTGAAGCGGTCAATAAATCGGAAATCGCGTCCTTAACGAAGACCGACACGCCCGTCTTCTCAAATAATGCATCGGCCAACGGGACGTTCATTTCATTGCGATCAAATCCAAAAACAAACAGGCGAAGGCGACGCGTGGGTGCTCCGAAATCGGCGGCATTCAGCACTTGAGGCCCTAAGATAGTCCAGTTTGAAGGAAGCAATTCAAGGCCAGCCTCAAGCAGATTGATGTTCTGTTCGAATCCGAGGCCACGAACGTTTTCGAAAACAAAAAATTTCGGTCGAACCAACTTTACAATCCGAAAATACTCCAAGACCAATTCTCTCCTTGGATCGTCGGCGGCACGCCTACCCATTTCGCTAAAAGCCTGGCATGGCGGGCCGCCGACAACGCCGTCCAGGCGGTGCGGCAATATTTCCTTCAGAGCTGCGCCATCCACATTGCGCACGTCCTCCCGTAGCAGCTTGGTCTTCGGAAAGTTTATTGGGAAAGAACTCGACAATAGCTGGTCGGAATCAACAGCCAGTGCTGTGGAAAATCCTGCTGCATGGGCGCCTAGGCTGAATCCCCCGCAGCCGGAAAAGACGTCCAAAATCGAATGCATGAAGTCTCCCCTGGATGTGCCTTCTTATCTCAGCCCGTGGACTCTGTCCCGGTCCAATCGGAGAGGACAAGACAAGAGTTACCCAGTACCGCTATAGTTGTACATCGCAAAGGGGGAGTTTGACATGACAAAACACGAGCCGCAGACGATCTGGGGCGGCCCTACCAAGCGCTTTTTTGTGTCGATGCTCACGCGCGATATTCAGCTTACCGACGCGATCCTTGATCTTATTGACAACTGTGTTGACGGGGCGACCCGGCAACTGAAAGGCAAGATTCGACAGCAACGACCCTACGATGGGTACAAAGCAGAACTCACCCTGAGTTCGAAATCGTTCGACATCTCGGACAATTGCGGGGGCATCCCGGACAATTTGGTCAAGGATGCGTTTCTCTTGGGCCGCCCGAAGGTCGATAAAGACAAGAACATCCCGACCATTGGCGTATACGGCATCGGCATGAAGCGGGCCATCTTCAAGATTGGCGAAGAGGCCGCGGTTGAATCGTACTCACAAGATGGCGCTTTTTCGGTCGCTTACGACAGAGCGTGGCTCAATCCAGAAAATGATGAATGGGAACTCCCGATCGAGACATTGCACAACAAGAAAGTGAAAGGCGTCACGATAGTCGTGCCGACGCTCAAACCTGATATTGCACAGCAATTTGGAAATCGGGCTTTTCAAAACGAACTGCGCAGCAAGATATCACTTCACTTCGGATATTTGATGCAAAAGGGCTTCTCGATCTGGGTAAACGGTGAGAAGGTCCGTATGAAGACTTTACAGGTATACTCGCTCGATTCCCTAAAGAAGGAGGGTATAAGGCCGTACGATTTCGAATCCGATGAGGGCGGCGTGCATGTTCGCGTGACCGTTGGATTCTATCGGCCGTTAGCCAGAATAGAAGAAGTCGATGAGGCCGCAGAGAAGCCCCAAGAGAATGAACAAGCGGGAATATCTGTCATCTGCAACGACAGATTGGTTCTCGAAAATGATACATCCTTGAAGACAGGTTGGGGGGACGGTGGCGTTCCAAGGTACCATCCGCAGTTCCGGGGCATTGCGGGCTTCATTATATTCTCGACCGACACGCCCGAAAAGCTACCGATCTCCACGACAAAGCGTGACCTCGACGTCGGTGCGGACATCTATTTGCAGGCGCGCCAGTATTGCATGGAAGGGCTGCGAGAATGCACGACCTTTACGAATAAATGGAAGGGCATGGAGGACGAGGCGTCAGTCTATTTTGAAGAGGCGAAAAGAAAGGATGCGCGTACGGAAGTGCACCTGGCAGCGCAGCACGGAATTCCGGTTCGCGGCAATCGAAAGGCAAAAAAATCGCTTGCGAAGTTGCCCGTTCCAGAAAAGAGAAATCCGATGCGGCGCATTTCATTTACGCGCAAGGAGGACGCCATTAAAAAGGTATCCGAGCATCTGTTCAACGAAAGTGACGCAAACCCCTCCATCGTTGGTCAGGAATGCTTTGACAGAACGTTGAAGGTGAGCCGCAAATGAGTGCAGCAGATATCCCGTATCAGTTGCGGCCCAATAAGTTCATCGATCGACAGATGTTCATGGAGTTGCTGTTGCGATTGGTCGTTCCTCGGAGCCCGGAGTATTACATTTATGTCTCAATGGGCGGTCGACATCTGATTGATCATCATGCCGTCTATAACGAGCTTGGAATACAAGCCCAGTATTCCTTCGACAAGGATGCGAATGAGGTCGCTCGACAGATGTTCAACCGACCGACCGGTCGAACTCATTGCGTGGAAATGAACACCGCCGATTTGCCGTCAAGACTCGACCAAATCTGGAGCGAGTTTCCCCGAAAGAAGAACCTGATCGTTTGGCTGGACTACACGACTGCCGACCGACGTTCGCAATTTCAGGAAGCAATTCAAATCTTGACGCAACTGAAGCACGGAGACATTTTTCGCATCACACTGAACGCAAATCTGCAAACCCTCGGGCCTGACAAGGATTGGAAAAAGAGTGGTGCCGCCAGTCCACGCGAATACCGCGCTGATCGTCTTCGCGCACAGATTCAAGAGTACATGCCGACCGATGTCACTACCATTTCGGACACGGAGTTCCCTGCCGTGTTGGCCAGATGTATGGAACTGGCGACAAACGTCGCTGAAGCAAAAAAGCGCGACCTTCAAATAACACCCGTTCTGATAACGTCCTACAAGGATGGCACCCGCATGCTCACAGTAACATGTGCCGTAAGCGAGAAGGGCCACGAACATTCCTTTCCAGACAGGTTGTTCTCACGATGGAAGTTCGCATGCCATGGATGGGACGACATCCAGTTGATCTACGCTCCAGTGTTGTCGTCCAAGGAACAGTATCGCCTGGATGCGTATCTTCATCGCGGCGCCAAACGAATGTTGGGCGCACTGAAATTCCTTCCAGCTGGAGATGTGCCTTCATCTCTTGAAGCGCTCAGGAGCTATCGCGATTTTCATAGGTATTATCCAACCTTTCGGCACGTCGAGGATTGAGTGATGGCTCTTTTGCAAAGGCAGAGAACCCCATTCAACGGAGGCAAACAATGCGCAAAGTCGTATCGGAAGCATGGCTGAGGGACGAAATTGCAGCCCATATGAGTCATCCTGGGTGGGACCCCAAGACGTTCTGGGCCCGACCGCTACGCTGTAAGCCAAAAGACGATGGCCCCAACTGGCGTTATTCCTTCAACCCCGGGGCTGTGCCTGCCGGATTTGAGAAGCGCTGGGAGAGTATCCGCAGCAAATTCGAGGACGTCTACGACATCGCGGACGACCGACCGGGCTAATCACCAAGGCCGACTTCCCCATAATCGAGTTGACGGTCGAGGAATATAGGTCAGCAGACTTTCCAGAATGAAAAAGGGAACCCGGTGTTGCCAAAGGCGTCACCTGAGCTCCCTTTTCCTATATCCCCGGAGTTTCCTCCGGGCCTTTCCGTATTTCTGGACTGAGCGTGGATCGACCCAGGCTTCGTCCGACTTCGCACTGACGTGCTTCGCCGGACTTCGCCGGGCTGATTTCGCTTTCGCGAAATCAGAAGTCCATATCGCCCATGCCGCCCATGCCGCCGCCGCCGCCCATGCCGCCGCCGGGCATACCGCCGGCTTCGCGCTTCGGACGATCGGCCACCATGGCTTCGGTGGTGATCAGAAGGGCCGCAACCGAGGCCGCATTCTGCAATGCGATTCGCACGACTTTGGTCGGGTCGACGATGCCGGCTTCGATCAGATCGACATATTCTTCGGTCTGCGCGTTGTAGCCGTAATTCACCGACTTCTGCTCCAAGAGCTTGCCGACGACGATGGAGGCTTCCACGCCGGCGTTCTCCACGATCTGACGGATCGGCGACTGGATCGCCTTGCGGATGATCGAGATGCCGACGTTCTGGTCTTCATTGTCGCCGACCAGATCCTTCAGCGCCTTGGTGGAATAGAGAAGCGCCGCGCCGCCGCCGGGAATGATACCTTCTTCCACAGCCGCCTTCGTGGCGTTGAGCGCGTCGTCGACGCGATCCTTCTTCTCTTTCACTTCCACTTCCGTGGCGCCGCCGACGCGGATCACCGCAACGCCGCCGGCGAGCTTCGCCAGACGTTCCTGCAGCTTTTCCTTGTCGTAATCGGACGTCGTCTCTTCGACCTGCGCCTTGATCTGGGCGACGCGCGCCTGGATGTCGGCCTTCTTGCCGGCGCCGTCGATGATCGTCGTGTCGTCCTTCGTGATGCGCACCTTCTTGGCGGTGCCCAGCATGTTGAGCTTCACGTTCTCAAGCTTGATGCCGAGGTCTTCGCTGATGACCTGTCCGCCCGAAACGATGGCGATGTCTTCCAGCATGGCCTTGCGGCGATCGCCGAAGCCCGGTGCCTTCACGGCCGCAACCTTGAGGCCGCCGCGCAGCTTGTTGACCACCAGGGTCGCCAAGGCTTCGCCTTCGACTTCTTCGGCAATGATGATCAGCGGACGCCCGGCCTGCACGATGGCTTCCAGGATCGGCAGCATCGGCTGCAGGCTGGTGAGCTTCTTCTCGTGGATCAGGATGTAAGGCTCTTCCAGCTCGGCAACCATCTTCTCCGCATTGGTGATGAAGTAGGGAGAGATATAGCCGCGGTCGAATTGCATGCCTTCGACGACTTCAAGTTCGGTCTCGGCGGTCTTGGCTTCTTCAACCGTGATAACGCCCTCGTTGCCAACCTTGGCCATCGCTTCTGCGATCATCTTACCGACCGTGGTGTCGCCGTTCGCGCTGATCGTGCCGACCTGGCGGATCTCGTCGTTCGACTTGACCTTCTTGGAGCGCTTCTTGAGGTCGGCGACGACGGCTTCCACCGCCTTCTCGACGCCGCGCTTCAAATCCATCGGGTTCATGCCGGCGGCAACCGACTTGGAGCCTTCGCGCACGATGGCGCGAGCCAGAACGGTCGCCGTCGTCGTGCCGTCGCCGGCCGCGTCGTTGGTCTTGGAGGCGACTTCGCGCACCATCTGGGCGCCCATATTTTCGAACTTGTCGTGAAGCTCGATTTCCTTGGCGACGGTCACGCCGTCCTTGGTCGAGCGCGGAGCACCGAAGCTCTTCTCGATCACGACGTTGCGGCCCTTGGGGCCGAGCGTCACCTGTACTGCATCGGCGAGGATATCGACGCCGTGGAGCATCCGCTCACGCGCGTCGGAGCCGAATTTTACGTCTTTGGCTGCCATTCTATTTGTCTCCTAAACGGGGAATTTGCTTTTTGCAGGCGAATAGCGAAGTCGCGAATGGCGAGTAGGGAACCCTATTCGCTACTCGCTACTCCCTATTCGTCACTTAGGCCGCCTTCTTGGAGGCCTTGCGCCCTTCGAGAATGCCCATGATGTCGGACTCCTTCATGATCAGGAGCTCTTCGCCGTCGACCTTCACTTCGGTGCCGGACCATTTGCCGAACAGCACGAAATCGCCGGCCTTCACCTCGGGAACGACGCGCTTGCCATTGTCGTCGAGGGCGCCGGGGCCGACCGAGATGACTTCGCCTTCCTGCGGCTTCTCTTGCACGGTATCGGGAATGATGATGCCGCCTGGGGTCTTCTGATCTTCCTTAACGCGGCGGACGACCACGCGGTCGCCTAGCGGACGGAATTTCATTGGGGACTGCCTCCTCAATAAGGTTAGGTATATCAACGGGTTGATGACATATCTGGGGCCTTCGCCACCAGCTGGCAGCACTCACGATTCGAGAGTGCTAACCGTCACGAGGGGTAGATAGTCAGGGCCCGCTGGAAGGTCAAGGGAAACGTGCGGCATCTGGTAAGAATCTGGCGGGAGGCCAGGCGATCCCTTAGCTTCGGCCGCCGGGGATTCCACGAGAAAGGTGCTGGCATGAGACGAACGACGTTCGCGGCAATATTGGCGTTTCTGGCTGCCATGGGGCCCGCCGGTGCCGCGCCTCCGCCTTATGTTGCTGTCGGCTCCGAATGGGCCGCCGATTGGAGCAGCAAGAATCTGGATGCTGTGATGTCGCTTTATGACCCCAACGCGGAGTTCATGGCGGGATCGACAGAGGGTTGGGTCGGCAAGGCTGCGATCCGCAAGAATTTCGCGGGTGTCCTCGCACAATATTCGGCCGATCTGCATCTGCACAGCCAGCGCAGTTTCGCCTCGGGCGATCTGGCTTATGACAGCGGCGTCTATGACGAGACGATCACCTCGCTCAAAGACCACAAAGTGATCCACCCGCGCGGCAATTACCTGTTCGTCTTCCGGCGCCAGAAGACCGGCGACTGGAAAATCCTCGAACAGACCTGGACGCAATTTGGCGAGAGAAAACTCTGAAGTTATCTCGAGTGCGCGAACTGCCTTTCTCCCCCCGTTTACGGGGGGAGTGCCGCCGAAGGCGGCGAGGGGGGCGAGAGTACTGCATTCCCCCCTCCGCTTCGCTCGCAAGCGCTCGCTCAGCACCTCCCCCGTTTACGGGGGAGGAAAATTCTCTGCTGCACTTAGCCAGCAATGAACCGCGCTGGGTGACTCCGTCTGGCAATCAAAACGCCATCTTCTCCGGGACTTTTCGCGCGATATTGGGCACCAGTTTCGTCGCGGCGGCGATGTCGCTGCGGCCTTCGGCAGCGTTCCCCGCTTTGATCTTCGCCACGCCCCGTTCGTAGAGATAGCGGGCGCTTTGCGGATCGGATTTTGCCGCGCGGGCGAAATCATTCAGCGCCTCGCTATATTTTCCAAGCCGGAAATAGGCATAGCCGCGCGATTCAAGTCCGGCGCCGGACTCTGCGTCTTGTTGCAGGATCCGCGAGCAGGGGCTCACGGCTTGGGCAAACTCTTCCGTCCGCGCCAGCGACTGGCACAGCCCCGGCTGCACGTCTGCCTGAGGTGCGCCGAGTTTCGAGGCGCGCCGATAATCCGCAACCGCTTCGTCGTATTTGTCGGCGTGGTAACGGACATCCGCTCTTTTGAGGATCAGCGCCGGGTCGTTGGGGTTGGCACGCACGATGACATTATAATCGGCGGCCGCCCCGTCATAGTCGTGAAGACGGATCAGCAGTTCGGCATGCGTCTGCCGCAATTGAAGATCGTCCGGCGCGGATTTGAGCGCCATATCGAGATCGGCCACCGCCAGCTTGTTCTTGCCGATCAGCGAATAGGCCGAGGCCCGCGCGCTGTAATATTCCGATCCCGCATCGGGGTTGAGACGGATCGCTTCGCTGAGTTCCGTGACGGCTAGGGCCGGCTGGCTATTCTGCAGGTAAGAAAGGCCCTGCGCCAAATGCGTCGAGTGCGTATCGGAATGATTGGACGCCGCAAGCGCGCCGATCAGGCGCGTGGCCCGGTCTGCGTCGCCGAATTTCGCCGCGGCCATACCATCACTGAAAGCGATTTCGTCAAAGCCGCCCACAGGGTTAGGCCCCAGAAGCGGTGCCGCGTTCTGCGAAACAAGCGCTGGCCCGCCGGTCGCCGGAACGATCCTGATCTGTCCTAAATAGCTGGTGGCGATTTCCAGCAACGTCCGGGCCATCTTTTGACGCACCGCACCTGTGCAGAGGGGTTGGTCGATTTTGCTGATGAATTCACGATGTACGGACAGCGTGTTGTTCGACTGCGTCCAGTGCGCCGTGAACTGGACGTTTTCCGTCATCACCCGTGCATCGCCCGGAACGGCCGCAAAGATGGTGTCCGGCGGGATTTCGAGTGAGTTGTCTTCCGATTGGTGAATGCTAAAACAAGGCGTCGGGCTCATGTCTTTTGAATTGATGGACGCGAAAGAGCCCATCGGGCCATCGCCGGTGAGGTTCAGAATGCGCAAACCGACCGGCATGATCGATACTTTCTGACCCGTGAGCCATGCCGCCCATCCCGGTATTGTGAAGTTGCCGCTGATCGTATAGCCGCGCCCGGGAACCATCGGCGGCCCGGCTGACAACCTGCCGGTTCCACCCTTGTAGCCACGCGCCGCCAGCTCTGCGGCGGCGACTTTTTCCGAGCCGGAGGCTTGAATGGCCAGACCCATCAGCCTGAGCATGATCGAGGACGGGCCCTCGGCGGTTGTGGTCATGGTCCCGGTCAAAACGCCTGTAGCGCTGAGATGCATGACGTTGGTGGTGTACTCGGAGGCTAAGCCAGGCGGCAGCACCGGCATGGTCCCGAGGGCCGCACCATCCGCGGATACGAAAATCACGGGCTTTCCGTACTCATAATAGGGCAGCGAGCCGAACGGCGTCGTCGGCGTAGTGCTGTCGAGAAAGAGCTTTAAGTCGGGTACATAGGTGATGACGTGGTCGAGCTGTATAAAGGTCGGCACCTGCGTCAGTGTGTAGGCGTTTGTAGCGTTGATCAGCACGCTTTGGCTGGCGATGCCTTTGGCCTTCAGAAGCGCCCGCACCAGCAGATCGTGGTCCTTGCAGTCGCCATAGCCGTAAGTGAGAATTTCGTCCACGTCATGCGGCACCATAGTGCCTTGGCCAAGCTCGATCCCGATGTAGCGCACATGCGCGGTCACCCATTCGTAGATTTTCTTCGTCTGCTCGCGCGGATTGGATTCGCCGGCCGTAAGTTGATCGGCCAGCGCCGCCACCTTCGGGGTCACAACAACTTTGCCGCTGGTCAATGCGCTGTAGGCGCGGCCCAGCTCCGCGTAATCCTTGACGTTTGAGACGAAGTAACGCGGCATCTGGTCCATCGGCGAAACCAGGACTGCTTTGTCCGCATGGGGATGGACGACGGAATAATGCCAGCTGTATACGACGTTTTGTCCCTTATCCTCGCTCTTGAACTCGAGATCGTGGGACTCCACGCGCATGTTCATGCTCTTTGGCGCCGTGATCGTGTCTCGCACCTCTTTAAACGGTGCCGCGGCAGAAAAAACCCTGCCGTACGTGTATATCCCGGGAAACATCGGCGTATTGTCCACATACTTCGCCGTATAGACGACCGTATCGCCTGCAGCGGTTTGCGGATATACGATCACTTTTAGCCGCAGGTCGGTAATCATTCCCTGCTGCTCTTCGTCGGGCGGAAGCCGAACATAGATCGCATTTGTATCGACGGGAATTTTCGTGCCGTCCGGCTTCAGCGTGTAAGCTTCGATGATTTGCAGATCCTGTCGCGCCAAATTGAACTCCAGCGGAACCTGTCCCAGCTTAATGGCGCCGGCGTCGTTTTCGGCGTGAAATTCGGAATGCACCGTTTCGACGGAACTGCCGTCGGGTGCGACCACGATGTCGTTGGTCTGAAGGGTGACCGTGATGGGGATTACGTCATCGGCGGCTTGCGCATTGGACGCGCTCAAAACGAAACTCAGCGCGATAGCGCCCACCAGAGAATTACGCACCACTCACCCCCGCACTAGTCCCTTTTATGACGGAATGGTACTCGGTTTTGCGGGGATTTGGAATTGCCCGTGCGGAACAATCGCCGGGCTACTTTCCTTCGAATCCTTCCAGAACGTTTGCCGTTATATGGCCTAGACGCGGGCAATTCTCGGTCTTCAAAGTGATTGAGGGTCCCGCGGCGTCATTTTGCAATCATCGGGTCGAGCTTTACGGCTTTGGTACTGTCGAGGTTGCCTCCCGTGTGATCACCCATCGCGTGTTTCACCCGGGAGCGCGCGAAATAGGCGGAACCGTAATTCGGATTCAGCGCGATTGCTCGGTCGCAGTCTTTGAGTGCCAAAACCAATTTGCCGACCGCAATATAGGTATGGGCGCGGCTAACATAGAGCTCGGAATTGTTCGGGTCGTTTACGATTTTTTTGCCTTCGTCCTCGATCAGCCAGTTGTAATCCTCGAGCGCTTTGTCGTGCTCACCTAGGGACAGCCTGGTGGTGGCGCGCCCTTCATGGGCTCGCGCCAGATCCGGCGAAAGCGAGATCGCCCTGTCGAAGTCTTCTGTGGCGCGATTGAGCTGGCGCAGAAACAAGTGCGCGAAGCCACGCGTTGTAAACAAATCGGCATCGCCGGGCCTCAGTGCAATTGCTTTGTCGAAATCTTGTAGCGCCAGATCGTAATTGTGCATCAAAATATGCACATCGCCGCGATCTTTGAACGAAATGAAGGAATCCGGCATCAGTTTTATCGCTTGATCGAATTCCTGAATCGCACGGCTATACTGTTTCAGTTGGCTAAGGACCAAGCCAAGACTGTAATGGGCGTTTGCGAAGTCGGGCTTCAGCGCGGTGGCTTTGTCGAAATCCTTGAGTGCATCACCGAACTGCCCCAACATCGCATATGCTCGGCCGCGATTGTAGAAAACATCGGAATCATCAGGCTTGAGTGCAACGGCTTTGCTATATTCATCGATTGCTTTGGCGTATTGCGTGAGCCCGATGAAAGCTGAGCCGCGAATGCTATAATAATCCGGTTCGTCTGGCTTCAGTGCAATCGCCTTGTTGAGGTCCTCAATGGCCCGCGTGTATTGGCTAAGGTTGAGGTATGCCAGGCCGCGGTTGCTATAGTATTGCGCATCGTCCGGTTTCAACCTGATCGCCTGGCCGTATTCCGCAATCGCCAGGTCGTTATGACCGGATTCGGCGTCAGCTATCCCGCGTTTGTCGAATGCCTCTGCATCGTTTGGGTTCGTCTTGGTTGCCCCGTCGGTGTCGGCGGTGGCGCGCTCGAACGAGATGCTTGTGTCGTAACTGTCCGATATTTTCTTCAACGCGTCGGCCGACTGTTTGCGAACCGCACCGGTGCAAAGCGGCTGATCAACCTTGCTCGTAAAATCTCGGTGTACCGTAAGCGTGTCGTCGGTAAGCGACCAATGCGCCGTGAAGAGCAGATTGGCTGTCTCGACCCGCGTGTCGCTGGGAACGGATGTGAATTTGACGCCGGGCGGAGCCTGCAGCGATAATATCTCGGAACTGTGCGCGCTGTAACAAACCGTTGCGTCGCTATCCTTCATGTCACCGGGACTGAACGACCCCATAATGCCATCGCCGGTAAGGCCGAGCACACGAAGTCCTCCCGGAAGAACAAAGCTGGAAGAGCCAGACACTTGGTCCGACCAGCCCGTGGCCGTGAACTTGCCAGTGATCGTATAGCTGGGCGAAAGATCGACCGGAGAGTCCTCGGTGAACTCGCCGGAGGCGCCAGCATAGCCCAAGCTTTTCAGTACTTGTGACGCAGCGCTGGTCGGCCCCATGGCTTGGATACCCAGTCCAATTGCGCGAAGCAGATCGAATGGGGACCCGTGGCTGTCGTCGTCGTCGTACTTGCCAGTTGTCCGTTTTTATCGAGCCGCGAGACGGTCGTCGTTATTACACTAGCCAAACCGGCGGGAAGAATGGGCGTCGTGCCCGACGCCGGTTTCTCGGTGGATGCCAGCACAATGGGCTTGCCGTATTCTTGTATTGGCAACACGCCGAACGGAGCCAAGCCCGCGCTACTATCCAAATAGGTCTTGAATTCGGGCAGCCAAGTAATGACGTCGTTTAGCTGAGAAAAGGTGGGGACCTCGGTCAGCGTATAGGCGTTGTCGGCATTGATGAGCACGCTTTGGGCGGAGATACCTTTCGCTTTCAACAAGGCCTGCAAAAGCGTGTCGTGATCTTTGCAGTCGCCGTAACCATTCGCGACGATGCTATCCACATCATGTGGAACGAATGAACCCTTGCCGAGTTCGATGCCGACATAGCGGATGTGAACACTCACCCATTCATATATCCTTTTCGCTTGCTCCCGGCGGTCGCTCACACCATTTGTGATCTGGTCCGCCAGGCTGCTGATTTTGGGCGTTACTGAGGCTTTGATGGCGGCCAGACCTGCATAGGCCCGCCCCAGTTCGGCATAATTCTTGAAGCTGGAAACGAAGAAGCGTGGCAGACGATCGATCGGTGAAACCGCTGCGAATTCGGCGGCTGCCGGCTTGGGCGCCGAGTAGTGCCACGCATAGACCACATTGTTTCCCGTTTCCCTTTTGCTGAATTCCACTTCGTGGCTTTCGACATAAAGCGGCAGGCTTTTTGGGGCCGTAATTGTTTCCCGGACCTCCCCATAGGCCGCCGTTCGCGCGAACAGTTCGCCATAAAGGAATTGTCCGTCGAAAAACGCGTGCTTCAACGTGATCCTAGCGGTGTAGACGGCAGTGTCTCCGCCAGAAAACTGCGGAAACACGATTACTTTTACGCGCAGTGCGGTAAATGTCGGCACTTGCGGCTGACCCGGAAAAAGTTGTTCGTAAACCGCGCTGGCATCAACCGGAATGGTCGTGCCGTCTTTCTTAAGCGTATGCGCTTCGACGATCTCCACGGTCTGCATTGACGCGTCGAAGGCTATACTGATTTGGCTGATCTTTTGAGCCGCGGCATCGTTGCTGGCGACGATCTCCGCATGCACCGTATTTACCGAACTGCCGTCCGCAGCGACTTGAATGTCGTTCGTTAGAAGCTTTGCGGTAACTGGTTCAGCCGGTGCAGAGCCATCGGCCGCTATGGCGCCGATCGGAAAAATGAGAAGCATCGCGGCACAGGCCGCAACCAATCGATTAAACCACATAAGCCCCCCAAAACAATAACGCTTTGTAATTCTTAGTTCTTCTGAGGGCGAGTTTAGCCACTATAGCGGTTGATGGGAAACGCCTTTTCGGTTCTCATTGTGGTGCTTAACAGCGCGGTGGCTTGCATTTCTTCGTTGCGACCGAATCTCGCAACCGATTCCGCCAGACCATTTGACGATTCTATTTGCCCACAAACCCTTCGAGCACGTTTGCCGTAATATGTCCCAGTGCGTCTACATTATAGCCGCCCTCGAACACAAATAACGTGGGTTTGCGCAGCGATGCGATGCGCTGGCCCAGGCGCAAATAATCGGCGGCCTTGATCTCGAAGGCCGCAATGGGATCGTCGATATAGGTGTCGAGACCGAGCGAAACCAGCAGCACATCGGGTCCGAACGCCTCTACGGCTTTGAGGCCGTGCAACATCGCTTCATCGAAGGCAGCCCAGTTCGTGCCGGCGGGCAGCGGCAAGTTCAAATTGGCGCCTTCGCCCGCGCCTTCGCCGCGCTCGTCGGCGAAACCTAGGAAATGCGGATAGGCGAAACTCGGATCGGCATGCAGCGAGCAAAAGAACACATCGCTGCGTTTGTAGAAAATCTCCTGCGTACCGTTGCCGTGATGATAATCGACATCGAGGATCGCCGGGCGCAAGCCGGCATCGACAAACCATTGCGCCGCGATGGCGATGTTGTTGAGATAGCAGAACCCGCCGAACACATCGGAACCGGCGTGATGCCCCGGCGGGCGCGTCAGGGCGAAGACGCTGCGTTCGCCATTTTTGATCGCTTGCGCTGCGGAGAGCACCACATTCACGGCTGCGCGGGTGGCTTCCCAGGTGCCGCGCATGATCGGCGTGTCGGCGCTGAAGGCATAGGATCCGAGTTTGGATTCGACATCGCCGTGCCGGCCGTCGCGCAAGCCATGGGCCGGCCAAGCCGAAGGCAGCGCCGCCGGTGCATTCTCGCCATAGCACTTAATCCATTCGGCGTGGCACACGCCGAGGAATTCCACCAATCCCGCATCATGGACGCGAAGAATCGGCCCGTCGTCAAAATCGGTCGGCGCGAGGATCGGCCCCAGTTTGCGCGCTTCCACTTCGCTGCGCACCCGTTCGGCGCGTACCGGAATTTCCACGGCCGGAAGAAGTTGGCCGTGTTCGAATTGCGAAAGCGGGTCGTGATGCAGGTGCAGTGGAGAATAGAACGTTTTCATGTCGTCTCGCCGGTGGTCAGCCTGCTTGTAGCATAATCGCGCCGGAAACGATGACCCCTGCAGCCAGCCGGCGCCGCAAGGTCATATGCTCACCCCGGAAGTCGGCCGAGAACGCGGCGCTCTCGTAAGACTTCACCAGAAGCAATTCACAGACGGCGTGGACGCAGGCGGTGCCGATGAGGAACCTTTCCCCTGCGGCAGGGGAACGAAGAATAGCGCCGGCGTCACGACGATAGCGGAAAAAACGCCGATCAACAGGCGCATGGCATATTTGTTGTCGGCACGCTTCGTCAGAATATTGACGACGGCATGTATCGCAGCCGAAAACAGGATGAGACACAGGGCGACGAACATTCAATTCACTTTCCTCCCCCGTTTACGGGGGAGGTCATCCGCAGACGCGTTAGCGTATGCGGATGGGGAGGGGGGAATACCATCGCCCCCTCGCATGTACGCTGGTGCTACATGCCGCTACGCTCGGCACCTCCCCCGTAAACGGGGGAGGAAAGAAAGGTGTGCAATGATCGATCTCAACTCCGACCTCATCGGCCAGCCCGGCGGGCGAGCCAAGCTGGCGACTCCTGCTTTGCTGATCGATCTCGATGCCTTCGAACGAAACGTCGCGGCGATGGCGGCGCATGCGAAGAAATCCGGCATCGCGTTGCGGCCTCACGCCAAGACCCACAAATCGGTCGAGATCGCCAAGCGCCAGATTGCGGCGGGCGCGCTCGGGGTGTGCTGCGCCAAACTGGGCGAGGCGGAAGCTTTGGCCGATGGCGGTATCGATTCCATTCTCGTCACCTCGCCGGTGGTCAGCGAGCGCGGCATCGCCCGGCTGGTGGCGCTGAACGCGCGGCTCGGCGATCTCATGGCGGTTTGCGACAACCAGGTGGTGGCAGCGCGTCTCGATCAGGCCGCACATGTTGCCGGCAAGAAATTGAAGATCGTCGTCGACATCGATCCGGGCCTTGGCCGCACCGGCATCGCCACAGCGAATGCCGTCCCGCTGGTAGAATACGTGGCGCAAGCGCAAGGTCTCGAATATGCCGGTCTGCAATGTTACGCCGGCCAAGTGCAGCATATGGAATTGGCGAATGAGCGGCGCAGCGCTTCGCTGGCGGCGCTCAAAGAGCTCGGCGCGTTGCGCGATCGGCTCGCGGCGGCGGGTTTGGCACCGAAGCTAATTTCCGGCGGCGGCACCGGCACTTTCGACATCGATCCCGAGGCGCGCGTTCTGACCGAGTTACAGGTCGGCTCCTATGTTTTCATGGATCGTCAGTACAATGATGTGTGGAACGCACACCCGCCCTTCGAAACCGCGCTCTTCGTTCAGACCGGTGTGATCAGCGCCAACCGCACCGGCCTTGCCACCACCGATGCGGGGTTCAAAGCATTTGCGACCGATGCCGGGTCGCCCGTCATCGTTTCCGGTGCGCCCTCCGGCGCCAGTTATTTTTTCTTCGGCGACGAGCAGGGCGGTATTCTCTATTCCGAAGAGACAGGCAAATTGCAGCCGGGCGATATTGTCACATGCGTCGTGCCGCATTGCGATCCGACGGTGAATCTTTACGACCGCTATCATGTGGTGCGTGGCGAAATGCTTGCGGGAATATGGCCGATTGAAGGCAGGGGCCGTTCCGCCTGATCTTGCGGCGCCGGCGAATTTCGCAAATCTGTCATTACCGTTCATGTGCGGTTCAGCCGCTCCGTCTCAAAATGGGCTCATGAAATTTGGCGGAAAAGGAGACAAGCCATGAATTGAATCGCCAAACTTGCACTGGGTGCGGTGTTGATGGCCGGCGCGGCTCTTGCGGTGACGACGCCGGCAGATGCGCGCGTCGCCATCGGAATCGGAATTGGACCGGGCTATTACGGCTACGGCCCGCCGCCGCCCGCATACGCAGTGTGCGATCCCTATAGCCGCTACTACGATCCGTATTATTGCGGCGACTACGGGGATTATTACGGACCTGGGTTCTGGCTCGATGGCTTTTGGTACACCGGCGGTCGCTATCGCGATTTCGGCGGACATCGTCAGTATTGGTCGCATGGCGGATGGCATAACGGCCCCGGTGGCGGCCGTGGCGGCAGCGGATTCCACGGTGGCGGAGGTTTCCACGGTGGCGGAAGCTTCCACGGCGGCGGTGGCGGACATAGCGGTGGCGGACATCACCACTAAGTCAAAGAGCCGTCTCGAGGACGTGCACAGATGAAACGGTCAGCGAAAGTGGTGTTGAGTGCCGTCTTGCTCGCGGGAGCGACGGCACTCACCGCAATACCTGCATCGGCGCAAAGTGTGGGTTTCTCGTTCGGCTATGGTCCGGTCTTTAGCGATCCTTGCGCCTATTACGATTACTACGACGAAGCCCCGCCTTGGGGCTTGCCGCCGAACTACTGCGACTATCCGGTTTATTTCGAACCCGTGTTCTTCGATGGCTACTGGTATCGCGGTCCGATCTACTACCGCTGGGAAGGCGGCGAGCGGCTGTTCTGGTTGAACGGCGGTTGGCGTAGAGACCAGTGGCGCGGCCCACGTCCCCAAATCCGCTGGCAAAACCGCGGCGGATGGGGCCGTGATCGCGGAGGTTGGGGCGGCAATCATGGGGGCGGTAACAATCATTGGTCTGGTGGTGGAAGTCACGGCAGTGGCGGCGGCGGACATCACCACTAAACATTCATGACACTGCAACGCGTACTGCAACTTCGCGTCTCCCGCGCTTGCGCATTAAAGCCGCGAGGGGAATTATGGCGACCAAGAACAACAAGCTGCGCGCAGCGCACACTGACATTCAAGCTAGCTAAGGGGCGATGCTCACAATGAAGACCTTTCTGAAAGCAACGGTTGCTGCGGCGGCGATGGCCGGCGCGGCTTTTCTTTTTATGGCGCCTGCCGATGCCCAAGGCATGTCGATGAATATCGGTCGCGGCGGGATCAGTTTCTCTTATGACAGCGGCGGATATTGCGACCGCTGGGGCTGTCCCGACGGTTTCTGGGATTATCCTGTCTATTATTGCCCCGTCTTTTTCCGCGGTGAGTGGTACCAGGGGCCCGTTTATTATCGCCGTGACCGCGACGGCGAGCGTCCAAGGTTCTGGGTTCACGGCGGTTGGCGCTATGACGAATGGAACGGTCCGCGCCCCGATGGCATGTGCGAGGATCGCTACGGTCCGCCGTTAGATATCGATTATTATGAGAGCCATGGCTTTCATTGGCGCGACGATTGGCGCCGCCAATGGCATCGCGACCATGACCGCGACCGCCGCGACGACAACGGGCGCGGCAATGATCGCAGCGGAAACGGGAATTTCGGCCAAGGCAATAATCAAGGCAACCATGACGGTCGCGGCGACGACCATCGCGGTAACGATCGCGGCGGCATGAACGGTTGGCAGTTCCGCGGCAATCAAGGTGGCAATGGCCAAGGTGGCAGTGGCCAAGGTGGCAACGGCGGCCAAAGCGGTTATGGCCAAGGCGGCGGATCCGGCAGTGGACAAGGCGGTTCGCACAATGGCAGCGGCCAGGGTGGATCCGGCAGTGGCCGAGGCGGTTCGCACACCGCCGGTGGTGGTGGACAAGGCGGCGGCGGCCAAGGCGGTTCGCACACCGCCGGTGGTGCCGGACAAGGTGGCGGCGGCGAGGGTGGCTCGCATAGCGGCGGTGGTGGCGGCGGATCGCAGGGCGATCACCAAAGCAGCTCCAGCTCCAGCGACACCAGCACCCATAAATAAAGATTCCATCGGCTCGGCGCCCGGGCGCCGGGCCGATTTTCCCTCGCTGCAACATTCGGTCGAACTGGGCGTTCGCTGCGCAAGCGAGTGACCATTGTAACGCGCAATTGCGCAACGTGGGCCGCTTGACCCTTTGCCTTACCCTGCTAGCTTCACTCCGCTTTTCGCCGAGAGGTCGCTATGCGCGTAGGCGTTCCCAAAGAAATCAAGAATCACGAATACCGCGTCGGTCTGACGCCTGCCGCGGTTCGCGAACTAACCGCACGTGGACATGAAGTTTTTGTCGAGACCAAGGCGGGTGACGCCATCGGTCTGACGGATGAGATGTATGTGCGCTCCGGCGGAAAGATTCTGACGACGGCCGCCGAAATATTCGACGTCGCCGACATGATCGTGAAGGTGAAAGAACCGCAGCCGGTCGAGATCGCGCGGCTCAAGCCGGGTCAAACACTCTTTACTTATCTGCATCTGGCACCCGATCCGGAACAGACCAAAGGCTTGCTCGCTTCGGGCTGCATCGGCATCGCCTATGAAACAGTCACCGATGCGCGCGGCGGCTTGCCGCTCTTGGCGCCGATGAGCGAAGTGGCGGGACGCATGTCGATCCAAGCCGGCGCGCATTGTTTGGAAATAGCGCAAGGCGGACGCGGCGCGCTGCTGGGTGGTGTGCCTGGCGTTCCGGCGGCCAAGGTGGTTGTGCTGGGCGGCGGCGTGGTCGGTACCAACGCCGCGCGTATGGCAATGGGTCTCGAGGCCCATGTCATCGTGCTCGATGTCTCGCTGCCCCGGCTCAACGAACTCGACCTGCAATTCGGTGCGCGTCTGCATACGCTGTTCTCCACCATCGGCGACATCGAGGAACAGGTGGTTACGGCCGATCTGGTGATCGGCGGCGTGCTGTTGCCGGGCGCTGCGGCACCCAAGCTGATCACGGAGAAAATGGTCAAGCAGATGAAGAAAGGTTCGGTCATCGTCGACGTCGCCATCGATCAAGGCGGCTGCGCGGAAACCAGCCACGCCACGACTCATGCCGATCCGACCTATCGCGTGCACGATGTGGTGCATTATTGCGTCGCGAACATGCCGGGCGCGGTGGCGCGCACCTCCACCTTTGCGCTCAACAACGCGACGCTACCCTTCACGCTGGCATTGGCCGGTCAGGGCGCCGAGAAGGCGATGAGGTCCAATTCGCATCTGCGCGCCGGGCTGAACGTCTACAAAGGCACGCTGACCTACAAGGCGGTGGGCGACGCACAAGACCTGCCGTCCAAAAGCGCGGAAGCGGTGTTGGGAGTATAGTCCCCCTCACCCTTGCCCTCTCCCCCTAAGGGGAGAGGGAAGCTCCATCTCAATCGTAACACTTCTCGCCATGGCGCTGGCAGGCGAGTGAGGCCTGCAATTCCTTGATGCGGGCCTTTGTCATATCGGTCAGACAACTCGAATACATCATCGGGTGTATCGAGCCGCCTTCGCTTTCCTGGGTCTCCGACCGGCAATGGGCGTCGCGAAAGCCGATCCAGGCACGCTCCGCTGCGACAAGATTTTGACGCTGGCGATCGTCCAGCATGGCCATCAGCGCGCGATAGGTGTCGTTGAGCTTTCTGTCCGTGGCTTGATAATCCCGGTCGGCGCAGATGTTCATGGCCATTTGGGTCATCGCGTTGTTGCAGTCGATGCCGTCGGAATCGTCCGCCATGGCCGGGCCGCTTAGCAAAACTGCAGCTGCTGCCGCCAGAAATGTCATGCGCATTAATAGGCCTCCCAAGGAAGGCGAAAACTATCCGATCGTCGTGCCGCCGTCGATGACGATGGCTTGCCCCGTCATCCACGATCCGGCGCGCGACGCCAAAAATACCGCCGCGCCCGCGATGTCGTCGGGCTCGCCCAGCCGGCGCAGCGGATTGCCGAAGGCCGAGCGCTTCTCCGCTTCCGGCGTCTCCCACAAGGCGCGCGCGAAATCGGTTTTCACCAGCCCCGGTGCGATGCAATTCACGCGAATATTGTATTGGCCGTATTCCACCGCGATGTTGCGGGCCATCTGGAAATCCGCCGCTTTGGAAATGCCATAGGCGCCGATCACCGGCGTGCCGCGCAGACCCGCGATGGAGGAGACGATGACGATCGCGCCGTCTTTGCGCGAAACCATTTCCGGCAGCACCATCTGGCACAGCCAGTGATTGGAGCGCACATTGGCGCCCATGATCTTGTCGAAAGCCTCGTCGGGAATATTCATTCCCGGTCCGAAATAGGGATTGAGCGCCGCGTTACACACCAGTACGTCGATCTTGCCGAAAATTTTGCGCGCCCCGTCGACAAGCGACTGCAATTGTTCTTTGTAATTGATGTTGCAGGGAATCGGCGCGGCCGTGCCGGCGCCATATTTGCCATCGATATCGCCGGCGACTTTCTCGCAGGCATCCGCTTTGCGGCTCGACACCACGACTTTGGCACCGTGCTCGGCCAAGCGATGCACGATGGCCTCGCCGATGCCTTTGGTAGAGCCTGTGACGAGCGCGACCTTGCCGCTCAGATCGAACAATTGCATGCTGTTCTCCCAGGAAAAGCTCGACGATCATGACACGGCGCGGGCGAAAAAGGGAACGTGCGATGAAAAAAGTTTTGTCGGCACTTGCCGCAGCGTCACTCGCAGTCTTGCTCGCGTCGTGTGAGACGCCACGACCGGGACCGCCCGCTGTGCCCGGTGTGCGCATGCCTGCAACGCAAATACAAGCAACGCCACCGCAAATTCCGACCGCCGGTCCGCTGACGCAAGCGGGTGTCGGCAAATACATGGATGCACAAGAAGCCGAATTGCGCGCGCTCATGCGCGGCCGCGGCATCATGGTGGTGCGGCGGGGCAATGATTTGCTCGTCACATTCCCCAACGACAAATTGTTCAATGGCGTGACGCTGAGTTCCACCGGGCAACGGTTCCTGGAAATCATCGCGCCGCTGCTGCGGAAATACGATCACACGCTGGTTCAGGTGAACGGCTACACCGACACCAGCGGGACGCCCGAACAAAATCTCGACGTCTCTCAGAAACGGGCCGCTGCGGTCGCCGATGTGCTAACAGGACTCGGCGTTCCCGATTCGCGGACCGAGGTCCATGGTTTCGGCGCCACCAATCTCAAAGTGATGACCGGCGATCATGTTTCCGAACCCCGCAACCGCCGCATCGAAATTTACATCGTGCCGAGACCGGGAGGGTAATGACCTGCGCAGCACCCCCGATTATCCACTCGCAGAGTTTTCCGCGGATTTGAATTTGGTGGCATCGTTTCTGGCTTTGCGCGATTTTGCGCGAGGGGACCGGGATGAACTGCGCCAGGCTTTGGGTGCGGATAGGGCGGATGTTCTGGTGCTGCTCGGGAATAGCGTTTTGGCGACAGCCGAAAATGCTTTTGATGCTATGCAGGCGGGGCTGGCGCAGCGATTGCTGATTGCGGGCGGGCGAGGACATTCTACCCACTACCTGCAAGAGGCGATGCGGAGCGATCCGCGCTACGCCGCCTTTGCCATAGACCGCAAAAGCGAGGCGGAATTGCTTGGGGCGATCGCGAGGGAATTCTGGAACCTCGCGCCGGAGCGTTTGCTGCTCGAAACGGCGTCCACCAATTGTGGCGAGAACGCACGGTTCACGCTGCAATTGCTGCAAAAGAAGGGCGTGAATGCCGGCACGTTCATTCTGATGCAGGATCCCACCATGCAAAGACGCACGGATGCCGGGTTCCGCAAGGTGTGGCGCGATGCCGGCCGTCACGGCAAATTTGCCAACGATCCTACATGGGTGCCGCAGCTGATCGTGCGCGACGGCCAATTGACATTCGCCGAGCACGTCGCGGGCTGCTGGACGTTGAACCGTTTCGTCTCGCTGGTGATGGGAGAGTTGCCCCGCTTGCGCGACGACGCTTGCGGATATGGCCCCATGGGCCTCGGACACATCGAACATGTCGAGATTCCCGAAGCGATCTTGGCGGCACAGGCACGAATGGCGCGCTTCTATCCGGAGTTCGTCAGGCCGGTGTGGAGCGGCAATCCTTCTGAGACCGGGCCGGCGTAATGGAGACTGCCACGGCGATACTCTCTGAGGCCGAGATGTCGGACGCTGCCGCTTCACTTCGCACCATTATTTTTATGCGTGAATAATAATACTGTTTCTGCAAATATCTTCGCGCCAAGGGGGATCTGGTCATCGCATGGCAACCGCACTCGAATTGAAGGGGTTGCGCAAAAGTTTTGCGGTGCCAGCGGTCGACGATATCAGTCTGACGATCCAGGCGGGCGAATTTTATGCGCTTCTGGGTCCTAATGGCGCGGGAAAAACCACAACCCTTCGCATGGTGGCGGGCTTGCTTCGCCCCGACGCGGGTGAAATCCGTGTGTTCGGCATCGACTCCCTGACTGATCCGATCGCGGCGAAACGTCTGGTCGCCTGGGTTCCGGACGAGCCGATGCTCTACGACAAGCTGACCCCGCTCGAATATCTCGAATTCGTTGCCGGTCTATGGTCGGTACCGTCGAGGATAGCGGCCGCGCGGGCTGAAGAGCTTTTGCGTTGGCTCGATCTGTGGGACGACCGCAACCAGCGCTGCGAGGGTTTCTCGCGCGGCATGAAGCAGAAAGCGGCGTTGGCGGGCGCTCTCATTCACGATCCCAAGCTGCTTATTCTCGACGAACCGCTGACCGGCCTGGATGCGGCCGTGGCGCGTCAGGTGAAGGATCTGCTGGTGTCGCGCGTGCGTGACGGTGCGACGGTGATCTTGACGACCCACATTCTGGAAGTGGCGGAGCGCTTGGCCGAGCGCATCGGCATCATCCACAAGGGCAAGCTTCTGGCAGAGGGCACATTGGAAGAATTGCGCAACCGTTCCGGCCTGTTGGGCTCGTCGCTGGAGGATGTGTTTCTCGAACTCACCGGAAAGGATCAGGCGTGATCGGTTTTCTTGCGCCGTCCATTCCCTGGCTGCTGGCGCATGAACTAAGGCTCATGTTCCGCGGCAACGCCAAGGGCAAAGTGTTGACATGGGTCATAGGCGCAACCTTGTTGGCCGCCTTGTCTGTGTTCGCCGGCTTTCCGTTAGCGCTTTATCTCCGCAACGTGAATATTGTGCCGACCCCCATGTTTATCGAATTTGCCGACGGCGCCATTCTATTGCTTGCCACGTTTATCTTGTCACAATCGCTTTCGATGACGACGCGCGCTTTTTTTGAGCGCGTCGACCTCGATTTACTTCTTTCGTCGCCGATCCCACCTTCGCGGGTGCTGTTCGTCCGCTGCCTGGCGATTGCGGTCACGCCGCTGATTTTCTATATGCTGCTGGCGTCGCCATTCGTGCTGCCACTCGCCGCCGATGGCCATTGGCCGATACTCGCAGCTTACGGCATGCTGATCGGACTGGGTCTCACCTGCGCCTCGGCCGGTTTGCTGCTTGCCATGGCGCTGTTCCGCTTGATCGGGCCAAGGCGCACGAAAACGGTGGGGCAAATTCTAGCGGCCATCATGGGTGCGATCATCTTTCTCGTCAGCCAGGCCGCGAACCTGCTTCCGGGACATGGGCGCGGTCTCTTCGTTTATTTGAATGCCGCTGCAAAGCTCGGCTATTTCCGACCGGACGGCATCTTGTCCTGGCCCGCGCGCGCTTTGCTGGGTGAGCCCGTACCGTTTTTTTTGTTCTTCGCAGCATCGGTGCTGTTTTTCACGCTTGTCGTCAACGCCTTGGGCGCACGCTTTGCCATCGACGCTTCGCTCGCGGCCGGCGTTTCTACGGGATTGCGCGGCAAGCGCGCCTCCGCACCGATTTGGCGTTTTCGCTCCGGTTTGCGCATTGCGCTGATCCGAAAAGAGCTTCGACTGATCGGCCGTGATCCGGCGTTGATCTCGCAATTGCTGTTGCGGCTTCTCTATTTCGTTCCTCTGGCTTTTATCATGTTGCGCAATGCGCGGTTTGGAACCTCGATCGCCGTCGCCGGAGCTGCGGCCGCCGTTGTGCTCCTCGCCAGTCAGATTGCCAGCAGCCTCGCTTGGATCACGATCTCGGCAGAGGACGCGCCCGATCTTTTGCGCTCGGCGCCGGTTTCGCCGCGCTTTGTTCGCCGCGTGAAACTTGTAGCCGCGCTTCTGCCTGTCGCGGTGTTATCCGCAGTTCCCATTGGAATTGTGGTGGGACTGCGACCTTGGGCGGGTCTTGTGACGGCGTTGGGCGTGGCCGCCAGTTCCTATTCTGTTGGTTTGATCAATCTCTGGTATGAAAGGCCCCAGCCGCGAAAGAATTTTGTGCGTCGTCGCGGGGGTTCTTTTGCCGCCAGTATGGGCGAAATGTTCGTCGGGATGACCTGGGCCGCGGCAACGTTCACCGCGGCGGCCGGATGGATTTGGGCGCTGGCGGTCTGCATCGTGCCGCTGGGCCTGATGGGGCTGCTGTCTTTGGGCAAGCACGATGACAGCGAAATCGCAGTGAGCTGAAATGTGCGCATCTGCGGCGTTGCAGGCCAAATCGTTCCCAGGCCGTGGTGAGAAAGGCGATCTATGACGATGTCCCCCGAGCCCGAGATGCTGGAAGCAACTGCGCATGTGGCGCGGTTCATGGAAACGCTCAACGAGACCGCGCTGCACCATGTCTTCGCCGACCGCGGTGTCACCATCATCGAGAATTTTGCGCCGTACATTTTCGCCGACAAGGGCGCGGTGGGCCGCTGGGCCACCGCCTATTGCACGCACGCCGCCGGGATTTCCAAACTCAAACACAGTTTCGGGGCGCCGCAGGATTATTCCCTCGACGGCGATGTGGCCTTCTTCACGCTGCCCACGACGTGGCGCGGCACAAAAGACGGCGCGAATTTCTCCGAGCAAGGCGGCTGGGCGTTCGTCTTTGTCCGGCAGAGCGGACATTGGCGCATCCAGGGATATGGTTGGGCGGTGACGAGCGCGAAGAAAGAATAAATGGCTCGGAAAAAGTCGCGCGCGCAATTGGTCCTTGAAATCGCCCGTTGATGCGCCTATATAGGCGCACAGAGAAGGGCGCCGCCAACCGAAACCAGCAGAGCCAAGGTTGCCGCAAAACTTCATCGCGAAGGATGGGAATTGATCCGGCACGGTGCGAACCACGATGTGTATCGTCACCCGTATAAGCTTCACCCGATCGTCCTGCCCCGGCATCGAACGCTCTCTCCCGGCGTGGCTCGCAGCATCGCCAAGGCGGCAGGTTGGATATAATTTCGATTTTGGGAACCGGAGAACTCCTATGCGTTATGTTGCGTTGATCGATGGCAAAGCAGGCGCTTATGGCGTGTCGTTCCCCGACCTTGCGGGGTGCACCGCCATGGGAAAGACGATTGACGACGCCATGACCAACGCGGCGGGGGCGCTGCGCGATTGGATGGAGATCACACAAGAATCCGGTGCCAAGGTTCCGGCGCCGCGAACGGCGGAGGCGGTTCGCCGGGATCGCGACGTGAAGCAGGCGCTTGCGACGGGAGCGCAACTCGCCTCCATACCGTTGGTGCGCGAAACGGGAAAGCCGGTGAAGGCAAATCTTTCCCTCGATTCCGGCGTGCTCGCCGCGCTGGACCACGAAGCGGGCCGGCGCAATCTCACCCGTTCCGCACTCATCGAGCTTATGACGCGGGAGATGTTGGTGAAGATGTAAGCTGGCGGTAGAATGCTATGAAAATTCCCTGGCAGAAATTTCCAGAATTGGAACATGGTTCAATGGGCTGGAGAATGGGGCCTGGAGAACAATTCTATAATGAATTCTATCGTTGGTTCAGCGCTCTCGATCCAGCTTCGCAAAGGGCCCACATTCAAACAAATCCAGAGCCCGCGGACTGGCACGGTTTTTATCAAATGATTATTGATCATCTCTGGAAGTAGGCTTTTTTCTGCCGTCGCGCGGGTCGCTTGGCTATACTAGCCAGGCCATCGACGAGTGCCCTGCCGCGACCGGACATCGACCTTATTCAGAATTGCGCGACGGGATGACGCCCGAACAGCGCGCCCTATTATTTCTTCCGCTCCACATGTTCTCGCAGCGCGCGATTGATGTCGGTCTGATAACCCTTGGGCGCGTGCTCCTTGAACCATGCGACGACATCCGCGTCCAAGCGCAGTGTGAGTTGTTGTTTCACAGGGCGATAGAACAATCCGCGTTTGGCATTCGACCAGTCGCGAACTTCCGGTATTTCACGTGTATCGATTTTGTCCTCAGGCAGTGCGGCTAGCGCTGCCAGCTCCTTCTTCTGCCGCGCCGTAAGCGACTTAGAGGGCGCCTTCTTCATACGCTCTTTTTTCACGTGCCGTTGCCTTGCGGGCACTGATGATGCGGCCAATTTCTTCTCCATTTTCTTCTGGTTCGGGCCATGTGTGGACGACAAACAAAACAACGGTTCCAACCATGCCCACGGTCTGCCAGCGTTCTTCTTCGGATTCTGGATCGGGCCGAGAAGCCGCCAGCGGGTCGTCGAACACGAGCAATGCCGTCTCGAAGCTCAAACCGTGTGCCAATTTGTTCGCACGATTCTTTTTTGCATCCCAAGTCCAGCGCATGGAACCTCGGTATAGCTACAAGAATGTAGTTACAAATATGTTGTTACACAAGGCAATTGGGACAATATAGCGGGCTTCTCGGCCCATATTCGCAATTGCGTCTGCCTCTTTATCCGACACCGCCCAAACTAGGCGTCTAATCTCCAGAGTTGGGACTGTGGTGCGTATCGCGTGGCAGGGGTGCAAGGCAAAAATCGACAATCAATCCCTTGTAGAATTCGCCCCAGCCCACCCCACAAAATGACGCGCACGCCGCCTGCGCTCTATTCACCACGCCGCCCGCGATTGCTGGTAAACGCCACGCGGTTCCCCTATATCCGGGGCCCCAATCGAGGAGGTCTCGCGTGGCCCAAACCTGGTCCCCGCAAAGCTGGCGTTCCAAGCCCATCGTCCAGGTCCCGAATTATCGCGACCCGGCGGCGCTGGAGGCCGTGGAAGCCAAGCTGAAGACCCACCCCCCGCTGGTGTTTGCCGGCGAGTCGCGAAACCTCAAAGCGGCGCTGGCCCAGGTCTCCCAGGGCAAGGCGTTCCTGCTGCAGGGCGGAGATTGCGCCGAAAGCTTCGGCGAGTTTCACGCCAACAATATCCGCGACACATTCTGCGTTTTCCTCAGCATGGCGATGGTCCTCACCTTCGCGGCCAATCTGCCGGTGGTGAAGGTCGGGCGCATCGCCGGGCAATTTGCCAAGCCACGCTCCGACGACAGCGAAACGCGCGACGGCGTTACGCTGCCCTCCTATCGCGGCGATATCATCAACGGCGAAGACTTCACCGCCGCGGATCGCGAACCCGATCCGGAGCGCATGATCCGTGCCTATTTCCAGGCGGCGGCGACCGCGAACCTGGTGCGCGCCTTTGCGACGGGCGGCTATGCCGATCTCAGCCGCGCCAAACATTGGTATCTCAACGATCACAATCATCCCGATCTCTTGCAGCGTTATGTCGCCATCGTCGAGAAGATTGCCGAAGGCACGGATTTCCTGCGCACCTTCTCGCTCGCCGATGCGGTCAAGCATCAGACAACCAGCGTCTCGTTCTATTTCAGCCACGAGGCGTTGCTGCTGGCTTATGAAGAAGCGCTGACCCGCAAAGATTCGATCACCGGCGAGCCCTACGCCACCAGCGGGCATATGCTGTGGATCGGCGACCGCACGCGTCAGCCCGATGGCGCCCATATCGAGTTCTGCCGCGGCATCAAGAATCCGCTCGGCCTGAAATGCGGGCCCAGCATGAGCGAGGACGATTTCCGCAAGCTGGTCCCGATCCTCAATCCCGACAATGAGCCGGGCCGCCTGACGCTGATAGCGCGCTTCGGCGCGGACAAGATTTCGGAGAAACTGCCGCGTCTCATCCGCGCCGTGAAGCGCGAAGGCTTCAACGTCGTGTGGTCTTGCGATCCGATGCACGGCAACACGGTGAAAACGGCCACCGGCTACAAGACGCGGCCCTTCGACCGCGTTCTGAAGGAGGTGAAAACCTTCTTCGATGTGCATCATGCCGAAGGCACCTATCCGGGCGGCGTGCATCTGGAGATGACCGGCCAGAACGTTACCGAATGCATGGGCGGCGCGCAGGACATCACCGCCGCCAATCTGCACGACCGTTATGAAACGCGTTGCGATCCGCGGCTCAATGCCAGTCAGGCGCTCGAACTCGCCTTCCAGTTGGCCGAAAGTCTCAAAGCCGGGCGGAACGCGGGATTTGCGCAATCGGCTTGAGGCGGCGTTTTGGTGGGGGGTAGTGGAAGGCGATGGGCGTAGCGCGTCTTCTGGCAAAAGGCTGGGTTCTCGTTTGTTTGTATGCGGGCGCCTATGAGCTTTTCATCGTGCTCGGCAGTTCCAGCGATCCGCTCGCCGCTTTGCCGGAATTGATCGTTTGCACGCTGCTTTTTTCGGCCATGGGGCTGTTGTTCATCGGCGGCTTCGGCGCTTCGGCTGGCCATGGAAGCGGGCCGCTGCTGGGGCGCCTCAAACCGGCGCATTTGCTTCCCGGGTTTAACGAAGCGGTATTCGCCCTTTTTGTGATCTTGAGCTTCGTCAATCAGATCTATTTCGCGCCGCTGCATATGTCCGGCGGTGTGATCGAGGCGTTCGAATCCGCCATCTATTTTGCGGTGTTCGGCCAGCGTGCGCTGGTCGGCGCGCTGTCCTCTTGCGCCGTGGACGGCGGACGCATCTTCGCGTCGTCCGTCGCTTGGCTGATGGCCTTGGTATTTTTGGGCTCCGCTCTGTCGCGGCTGCATCTCTCCGCCGGCATCCTTCGCCTGGAGCGCGCCACGCGCCCCGAAACGCTCGGACCGATAACGCTGGCGGCGTTGCTCGGCGTCGCCGCTGTTATCGGCATTCAGTTTCTGTTCGTCGGCTCGGCTTACCAATTCCTGCCTTGCAGCGTATTCACGGGAATTCCAGGCGCGCTCTTGATCGGCCTGGCGCCTCTGATGCTGTCTTATTTGATCCTGGCCGCATTGACCGCCTTGCTGGCGAGCGGCAAGGAACACAAATAGGTGTGTTGTGCTATACATGGCACGGAAAAGTCAGTGTCATGATCGAGCAGTTGATCCACCATCCCACTTTACCGTTGGCCTTCAGTTTCGAAGACGATGGGCGCGTAGCCTGGGGGTATCTCCATCGCGACGGCGGTGTGGTTGCTGATGTCTGGCTTTACAACAGAGCAGAAACGCCCTTGAAACCAGAATGGCCGAAATCGCAATGCTACGCCCTATCGGAACACAGCCAAATATTCCAAAACACTGTTGGAATTTGAGCTGCCTGTTACCGAGGACGAAATCAGCGTTGAATGGATCGAGAACGCAGATGGCGTCCCTGGTGCGCGCATTCTCCTGAACAGCCAAATGATTGGCGAACTCTTCGTTGGAGACATGCCCGGCAGATCGTTGATGGCCGCGTTAGACGGACCATGCGCACGAACCCTGGTCGTGAGCTAACCGTCGTCGCCGAGTTTCACCAGCATCTTGCCGAAATTCTCGCCTTTGAAGAGCGCGATGAACGCGTCGGGGGCTTTTTCGATGCCGTCCATCACGGTCTCGCGCCAAGTCATCTTGCCTTCGGAAATCCACCCGCTCATATCGCGCTGGAAATCCGGCATCATATCGAAGTGATTGCTGACGATGAAACCGCGCATCGTCAGACTCTGCCCCACGATGTACATCAGATTGTGCGGGCCTTTGGGCGGCTCGGTGGCGTTGTAGTTCTCGATCATGCCGCACTCCACGAGGCGCCCGAACTGACGCATATTGTCGAGCGCCGCGGTCAGATGCGCGCCGCCGACATTGTCGAAATAGAGGTCGATGCCGTTCGGCATAGCTTCGGCGAGGGCGACGCTGAGATTGCTGTGCTTGCGATAGTTGATCGCCGCGGCGATGTTCAGCTCGTCGGTGAGATAGGCGCATTTCTCGTCCGACCCCGCGGAGCCGACCACGCGGCAGCCCATATTGCGGGCGATCTGGCAGACGATGGCGCCGACCGCACCCGATGCCGCCGAGACGAAGACGCGCTCTTCCTCTTTCAAATCCCCGATGCGTTTGAGCCCCACATAGGCCGTCAGCCCCGGCATGCCCAAGGCGCCGAGATAAGCCTGGACCGGCACGGCTTTGCTGTCGACCTTCTGCAACATCATCTCGCCGGCACCGGACACGAACCATTCGCGCCAGCCGTTCATGCTCATGACATAGTCGCCCACCTGGAACGGGCCGTTGTTGGAGGCCACGACTTTGCCGACCGCTCCGCCTTGCAGAACCTCGCCGATCTGGAAGGGCGGGACATAGCTTTTGCGGTCGATCATGCGCCACCGCATGTAGGGATCGACCGACATGAAGAGGTTCCGGACCAAGACCTGGCCGGGGCCTGGAGTGGGTATATCGGTCTCGATCAGCTCGAAATCGTCCCGTGTCGGCAGGCCGACCGGTCTGCTTCTTAGGCGGATATCGCGGTTTTTTCCGGTTCCCATCAGCGTCTCCTTAACCATCTTTGGCCTGGGTTCTTAACGGCCGTAAACCTAACTATGCCCGTAAGTGTAACAAGGCGAAACATTTTATGACTTCGCCCAAATCACCCCCTCGGGTCCTTATGTACCTGTGAATCCGGGGGTTTTTCCTGTGGCACCCATTCGCTTCGTTCCCGAAGATGGACTTCTGAAGGCCGCCGTCGTCGGCGCCGGCGCGTTCGGCCGCCACCATGCCACGAAATATCGCGGCTTGGAGGGGGTTGAGCTTATCGCAATTGCCGATCCCTCACCGGAGGTCCGCAAGGGGTCCGTAGCGGCGCATGGCGTTCCCGGCGTCGCCGATTGGCGCGAGCTTTTGGGCAAAGTGGATTTGGTGAGCGTGTGCTCGCCGGCGGTGACCCATTCGGCCATTGTGCGCGCCTTCCTCAATTCGGGCGCCCATGTGCTGGTGGAAAAGCCGATTGCGACCAGCATCGAAGAAGCCGATGCGCTGATCTCCTTGGCCGAGCGAACCGGCCGCGTCCTGACGGTCGGCCACCAAGAGCGCTTCGTTTTCGCCCATACCGGTCTTTTGGATTACGAAGAGACGCCGCTCGAAGTGTCGTGCTGGCGCGAAGGCCCGTGGTCGGGCCGCGGAGCGGATGTCAGCGTCGTATTGGACCTGATGATCCATGACCTCGATCTCGTCCATCAACTGATATCCGGCCGGGTGCGCAACGTGCAGGCGCGCGGGCGGATCGAAAAAGCCCATTTCGCCGATCAAGTGTCGGCCGCCGTGCTGTTCGAGAACGGCGCCGTGGCGCGGCTCGAGACCAGCCGTATCGCCGAGAACCGCCGCCGCGGGATGCGGGCGGTGTATGCGGACGGCGTGGTCGAAATCGATTTCCTGACCCACAAGGTCACCAACACCACGCCGCGCGGCTTGAACGCGCTGGAAATGGGCGATCCCTTGGCGGAATTGGTTGGCGCCTTCGTGGCGGCGGCCAAGACCGGCAAGGCCCCGTTGGTTCGTCCGGAACAGGCCCGCCGGGCGCTGCAAACCGCGCTTCTGATCGACGAAGCGTCCGAGCGTTCCAGCAGCTACCGCGATCGTGGCGAAATCGCCGCCTATCTGGCCGCGAACTAAGACTAGGATTACTCCACCGGCTCGCATTTTTGGGCGACAGCCCGGAAATGTTCTATACAGCGCGCAATGAAAGACCGTTTCCGCATCGCGCTGGCTCAGCTCAATCCCTGCATGGGGGACATCGCCGGCAACCTGACCAAGGCGCGTTCGGCGCGTGCCGAAGCGCGGGATGCCGACCTCGTGCTTTTCTCCGAATTGTTCATCACCGGATATCCGCCGGAAGATCTGGTGCTGAAGCGGGCGCTGCAAGACGACGCGCGCGAGGCGGTTGCGGCCCTGGCCAAGGATACCGCCGATGGCGGGCCGGCGGTGCTGATCGGTCTGCCATGGCGCGAAAGCGGCAAGCTCTACAATGCCGTCGCTTTGCTCGACAACGGCCGCATTGCGGGGCGCACCTTCAAACACGACCTGCCGAATTACGGCGTGTTCGACGAGAAGCGCGTGTTCGCGCCCGGCCCGCTCACCGGCCCGTTCGACGTGCGCGGCGTGCGGATCGGCGTACCGATTTGCGAAGACATCTGGACGCCGGAGGTTGTCGAATGCATGGCCGAGACCGGCGGCGAGATCATGCTGGTGCCCAACGGTTCACCCTTCGAAGCCAGCAAGGAAGACGTCCGTTTGAATTTGGTTGCCGCTCGCGTGACCGAAGCGGGCCGTCCGTTGGTCTATCTCAATCAGGTGGGCGGACAGGACGAGTTGGTATTCGATGGCGCCTCGCTGGTGGTCAATGCCGACCGCAGCGTCGCTTGGGCTCTGCCGGCTTGGGAAGAAAAGATCGCCATCACCGAATGGCGGCATACGGGTCTGGGCTGGGTTTGCGAGCCCGGCGAACGCGCGGCGGCCGAGGAGCGTTCGCAATCCGTCTATCACGCCATGATGCTGGGCCTGCGCGATTACGTGAACAAGAACCGCTTTTCCGGCGTGGTGCTGGGGCTTTCCGGCGGAATCGATTCCGCTTTGTCGGCAGCGGTCGCGGTCGACGCCTTGGGGCGCGATCGCGTGCGCTGCGTGATGATGCCCTCGCGCTATACCTCCGACGAGAGCCTCGAAGACGCGCAAGAATGCGCCCAGCTCTTGAATGTTCCTTACGAAACGATCCCCATCGAACGACCGGTGGATGCGTTCGGCGATACGCTGCGTCCGGTTTTTGCCGGACGCACGCCCGACACCACCGAGGAGAATATCCAGTCGCGCATCCGCGGGTTGCTGCTGATGGCGATCTCCAACAAATTCGGCCCCATGGTGCTGACCACCGGCAACAAATCGGAAATGAGCGTGGGCTATGCGACGCTCTATGGCGATATGTGCGGCGGCTACAATGTTCTGAAAGACATCTACAAGATGGAAGTGTTTCGGCTGTCGCGCTGGCGCAATCAATCGCTGCCGCGCGGCGCGCTGGGCCCGCCGGGGCGCGTCATTCCCGAGCGCATCATCACCAAGCCGCCGAGCGCCGAACTCAAGCCCAATCAGACCGATCAGGATTCATTGCCCCCTTACGAGATCCTCGACGGTATTCTCGAATGCCTGGTCGAGAAGGAAATGTCGTTCGAAGAAGTGGTGGCCAAAGGCTTCGAGCCCGCGACGGTGAAGCGCGTGGAACATTTGCTTTATATATCCGAGTATAAGCGCCGCCAGGCGCCGCCCGGCGTGAAGATCGGCCCGCGCAATTTCGGCCGCGACCGGCGGTATCCGATCACCAATGCGTTTAGAGATGCACGATAAGATGCCCCCTCCGTCTCAAGCTCGCTCCGCTCGCTTTCGACACCTCCCCCGCTTCGCAGGGGAGGAAAGTGATTGCGCCTCTGTCTTTCCTCCCCCGTTTACGGGGGAGGTCCGCCCGAAGGGCGGGGAGGGGGGATCATGGTAGTCGTCCGTTTTGCCCCGTCGCCCACCGGATTGTTGCATGTCGGCAATGCGCGCACCGCGCTGCTCAATTATCTCTTCGCGCGCAAATCGGGCGGCAAGTTTTTGCTGCGCATCGACGACACCGACAGCGAACGCTCCAAGCCGGAATATGAAGCGGGCATCGTCGAAGATTTGAAATGGCTGGGCATCGCGCATGATTTGTTTGCGCGGCAGTCCGAGCGCGCCGATGCCCACCGCGTGGCAGCCGAGAAGCTGAAGGCCGCCGGCCGGCTTTATCCTTGCTACGAAAGCGCGCTGGAACTCGACCGCCGCCGTCAGCGCCAGATCGCTGCCGGCAAGCCGCCGGTTTATGACCGCGCTGTGCTCAATCTCACCGAAGACGACCGCGCCAAGCTGGAAGCCGCCGGCCGCAAAGCGCATTGGCGCTTCAAGCTTTCGCAGACCAAAGTGAAATGGCGCGATCTGATCCGCGGCGAAGTCGAGATCGACACCGCGCATCTTTCCGATCCCGTGCTGATCCGCGAAGACGGCCGCTTCCTCTACACGCTGCCGTCGGTTGTCGACGATGTGGATTTCGCCATCAGCCATATCATCCGCGGCGAAGATCACGTCACCAACACAGCGGTGCAAATCGAAATCTTCGAAGCTTTGAGCGCGGCGGTCCCCGCTTTCGCACATCATCCGCTCTTGATCGGCGCGGGCGGCGAGGCGCTCTCGAAACGGCTCGGTTCGCTGTCGCTGCGTTTGCTGCGCGAAGACGGCATCGAGCCGATGGCGGCCGATTCTTATCTGGCGAAAACCGGCACTTCCGACTCTATCGCGCCGTATACGGCGATGGACGAGTTGATCGCCGGATTTGCCATCGAGAAGATCGGACGGGCGCCGGCGCATTTCGATCCAGCGGAGCTGTCCAATCTCAATGCCAAGCTGTTGCATGGGCTGTCTTACGATGCCGTCGCCGCGCGGCTTTCCGCGCTCGGCATCGCGGGCAGGGCGCCGTTCTGGGATGCGGTCAAGCCCAACCTGGCGCGCTTTGCCGAGGTGAGCGACCTTTGGACGCTGGTCGAGGGGCCTATCGCGCCTTTGATCGAGAACGCCGGTTTGATCGCCAAGGCCGCGGACCTTCTGCCGCCCGAGCCATGGGACGAGACCACCTGGAACGCCTGGACCAAAGCGGTTTCCGGCGCGGCGGGCGTAAAGGGGCGCGAGCTTTACCATCCGCTGCGCCTGGCCCTGACCGGCCGCGAGCATGGACCGGAGCTGAAAAAGCTGCTACCCCTGATCGGGCGCGGGCGTTCGCTGGCGCGGCTTCAAGGGGAAACGGCGTGACCATTTTCGCCATCACGATTGCGCGAATTTGCGGCTGACAGCCGCGATAATCCCCTTTGCTCACCCTCAATGCTGATTTACCCCCACCCGGAGCGCTCCTTCGCTGTCGCTCAGGACCGCTCCCCGCAAGGGGGAGGTGAAGGTACAAGCTCAATTTCACCTCCCCCAACGCGGGGAGGTCGATCCGGCGCAGCATAGCGAAGCCGGATCGGGTGGGGGGAAACACCAAATCACGGTAAGAAGAACACCATGACCACGCTTCGCCTCTACAACACGCTGACCCGGCAGAAGGAAGACTTCGCCCCGCTCGATCCCCAGAATGTCCGCCTCTATGTCTGCGGGCCGACGGTCTATGACTACGCCCATATCGGCAATGCGCGGCCGGTGATCGTGTTCGACGTGCTGTTCCGTCTCTTGCGGCATCTCTATGGCGAAGATCATGTAAAATATGTCCGCAACATCACGGACATCGACGACAAGATCAACGCGCGCGCGGCGGAAGTGGCGGCCGCGAAAGGCGTGTCGGTCGAAGCAGCGCGCGTGGAAATCACCAATGCTACGGCCAAGCAATATTTCGACGATGTGACGGCGCTGGGCTGCCTGCCGCCGACGCACACTCCGCGCGCCACCGAATACGTCAAACAGATGATCGCGATGATCGAGAAATTGGTCGCGGCGGGACATGCTTATCCGGCACAAGGCCATGTGCTGTTCGATGTCTCGTCGAAAGCCGATTACGGCAAGCTGGCGCGCCGTTCGCTGGACGAAATGCTGGCGGGCGCCCGCGTGGAAGTTGCGCCGTACAAAAAGAACCCGATGGATTTCGTGTTGTGGAAACCGTCTGACGCGCAAACGCCGGGCTGGGAATCGCCTTGGGGACGTGGCCGGCCGGGCTGGCATATCGAATGCTCGGCGATGGGCGAGGCCTTGCTCGGCGAAACCTTCGACATTCATGGCGGCGGCATCGATCTGATGTTTCCGCATCACGAAAACGAAATCGCCCAAAGCGAAGGCGCCCATCACGATCATCCGCTCGCGCGCGTCTGGATGCACAACGGCTTCTTGCAAGTCGAAGGCGAGAAGATGTCGAAGAGTTTGGGCAACTTCGTCACAATCAATGAATTGCTGGAGACCCACAAATTTGGAAATGCGCGTTGGGAAGGTCGAGTTCTTCGCATGGCCATGATGATGACGAAATATGGCCAACCCATCGACTGGACAGTCGAGAAACTTTACGACGCGAACTCCGCGCTAACGACGTTTGCATCAGACGTGGATAATGATGCAGCGGTGGGAGGAAGCGTTTATCCACCGTTCTTGGATGCACTCCTTGATGATCTGAATACGCCTCAGGCAATTACTGAATTATTCCGACTTCATAAAATGATCATCCATGCCAAGGACGGGCATACCCAGGACGAATATAAAAAGACGCTGTCGACTTCGCTCTCCCTTCTTGGTTTTGACGATCTCTCGGATTTTAAGAATGGCGCATACGTTCACTTTGAGAGCGTGCTTTCTAATGAGGACATTGACCAAGCAATCATCAAACGCAATGCCGCCCGCAAAGCAAAAGACTTCAAAGAAGCCGACCGCATCCGCGACGAGCTTCTCGCCAAGGGCATTGTGTTGAAGGACAACGCCGATGGAACGACGACGCTGGAGGTGAAGCGATGAGTACTTTCGCCACTCCCCCCACCCGGCTCACCCTCGCGCCTACAGCGCTCGGTCTCGCCGACCTCCCCGCAAGGGGGAGGTGGAAATTAGGATGCGGATTTTCTTTCACCTCCCCCAATGCGGGGAGGTCGATCCGGCGAAGCGCAGCGAAGCCGGAGCGGGTGGGGGGCGGCAAGACGGCAGAACTCCTGTGCCGCCGAAGTACCCATGATCCCCTGTCGACGACCGGAGAGGCGCCATGACCAAGGAACGCCTCTCCATCTTCGACACAACCTTGCGCGACGGGGCGCAAACCCAAGGCGTCGACTTCTCGGTGGAAGACAAGCGCCAGATCGCGCTCGCCCTCGATGCGCTGGGCATCGATTACGTCGAAGGCGGCTGGCCGGGCGCAAATCCGACCGACACGGCGTTTTTTCAAGAACGTCCGCCGCTCAAGCGCGCGCGCTTCACCGCCTTCGGCATGACCAAACGGGTCGGACGCAGCCTGTCCAACGATCCCGGTTTCGCCGCGGTCATCGATGCCGATACCGATGCGGTGTGTCTGGTCGGCAAGACGTGGGATTTTCAAGTCGATGTCGCGCTGGGAATTCCGCGCGATGAAAATGTGGAGAGCATCTCGCAATCCGTCGCTGCGGTGAAAGCCAAGGGCCGCGAAGCATTGTTCGATGCCGAGCATTTTTTCGACGGCTACAAGGCCAATCCAGATTATGCGCTGGAATGCCTAAACGCTGCGCAGCAAGCGGGCGCGCGCTGGCTGGTGTTGTGCGACACCAATGGCGGCACCATGCCGGAAGACGTTTATGAAATCGTCGGCGAGGTGAAAACCGAATTGCCCGATGCCGCGCTTGGCATCCATGCGCACAACGACACCGAACAAGCGGTCGCCGTCAGTTTGGCCGCGGTGCGCGCCGGCGCGCGGCAGGTCCAGGGCACGCTGAACGGTTTGGGCGAACGCTGCGGCAATGCCAATCTTTGCACGCTGTTGCCGACGCTGATGCTGAAAGAACCCTTCGCGACGCAATTCGAAACCGGCGTTTCTCACGAACAATTGGCGCAGATCACGCGCGTCTCCCGGCTGCTCGACAAGATCCTCAACCGCGCGCCCGGTCGCCATGCGGCCTATGTGGGTCCGTCGGCGTTCGCGCATAAGGGCGGGCTGCATTCCTCCGCCATGCAGAAGGACACACGCACCTATGAGCATGTGCCGCCGGAATCGGTCGGCAATACGCGTTCCATTTTGGTGTCGGATCAGGCCGGGCGTTCCAACCTTTTGGCGCGGCTTTCGGATATCGGTATCGCGGTGGATGCCCAGGACCCGCGTGTTGCTTTGCTTCTGGAAGACGTCAAGCAGCGCGAATTCAAAGGCTATTCCTATGACGGTGCAGAAGCCTCGTTCGAGGTGCTGGCGCGCCGCGCCCTCGGTTTGATGCAGGACTACTTCGATGTCGACAAATTCCGGGTGATCGTCGAGAGGCGGCACAACGTCATCGGCGAACTTGTGACGGTGTCGGAAGCGACCGTTCTGGTGAAAGTTCATGGCGAGGTATTCCACAGCGTGGCGGAAGGGCAAGGCCCGGTCGACGCGTTGAGCAATGCGCTGCGCAAGGATTTGGGGGCCTATTCGCGTTTCCTCGCCGATCTCGCGCTGGTCGATTACAAAGTCCGTATCCTCAACACCGGAACGAACGCCATCACGCGCGTCATGGTGGAAAGCGAAGACGGCAAGGGCGCGCGCTGGTCGACGGTCGGCATATCCGACAACATCATCGAAGCGTCGTTCGAGGCGTTGGAAGATTCTATCCGTTACAAATTGTTACGCGAAAATGCACATGCGTGACATTGCGCAACGCGTCACGCGCATGGCTGGTTTGATCCTTGCGGTGAGCACCGGAACGCGTCCGTCGCTACATTGGCCCCATGTCTGAAACGCCTGAAAAACATCCCAGCGAGACGGTCGGCATCCTCTATGCCGGCGCCGCATTCTCGCTTTGGGGCATTGTGCCGCTTTATTGGGATTACCTTTCGGCCGTGCCGCCGATCGAATTGTCGATTTACCGCATGCTGTGGTGCGCGCTTTTCGCGGCCGGTGTCATGATCGGGCGTGGCCGGCTCAAAATCGTCTGGACGGCCATGCTAACCAAGAAACTGGTCATGCCTCTCGCCTTGTCCAGTGTGCTGATCGCAGCCAACTGGACGATCTACATTTGGAGCATCGCCACCCAGCAGCTTATCGAAGCCTCTCTGGGTTATTTCATCAATCCGCTGCTTTCGATCGCTTTGGGAGTGCTGTTTCTGGGCGAGCGGCTTTCCCGCTTCAAGCTTGCGGCTATTACTTTGGCCGCTGTCGCGGTCGTCATCCAAGCGGCGGAGGTCGGCCACATTCCGTGGATCGCACTAGGGCTGACGCTGTCCTTCGGTTTCTACGGTTATGTGCGCAAGCTAACGCCGGTCGATCCGCTGGATGGATTGACCATCGAAACCTGGCTGTTATTCCCGCTGACGCTGGGCGCAATCGTCTTCTGGGCGTGGAAGGGGACGGGCGCTTTTCCCTCAGCGCATTTCTCGACGAACGCCTTGTTGCTGGGATCGGGCCCGATCACCGCCATCCCGCTCGCCATGTTTGCGGCAGGCGCCCGGCGCGTGCGCATGAGCACGCTCGGCTTTCTGCAATATCTCTCGCCTTCGATCACGCTGATCGTGGCCACCGTAATCCTCGGCGAGCATTTTTCCATGATTGATGCCGCGACATTCGGCTGTGTGTGGGCGGCGCTGGTCTTGGTCGGTTTGGAAGGGCACATCACGCGATCATTCGCGCGCGGACAAGCCTAGCTTTTCACTGATGGCTTCGATCGCCTGTTCGGGTGTTGCGGCGAGCGTGAAGAGAGAGAACATGGCGGGGAGCGCGAAGCCTTCTTGGACGATATGGTTCAGCAGTTGCAACAGCGGATCGAAATACCCATCTGTGTTGACGACGGCGACGGGCTTGTCCAAAAGGCCGAGCTGCGCGGAGGTCACGATTTCGAAGAACTCGTCCATGGTTCCCGCCCCGCCCGGCAGCACGACGAAGGCATCCGCCAAAGCCATCATCCGCGTCTTGCGCAGCTGCAGATCGGGTGTGATGACGAGATCCTTCTCCCATTCCGGGGGCTGTTCGATGTGTCGCAGGAATTCGGGCAAAATGCCCATTACGCGCGTGCCATTGTCGCGCGCGGCCCGGGCGGTTTCTCCCATCAGCCCGAGCCCGCCGCCGCCGAAAATCATGGCAAAGCCGCGTTCTGCGATGAGCCTGCCAAGCGTGCGTGCGGCCGCCGCATATTGCGGCTTGGCGCCGAAGGACGAGCCGCTGAACACGCAGATGACGGGCTTTGTCTTTTCCATGGGCCTGAAGGGTTGCGCAGAGGCGTCCATCTTCCTAAACAGGTTCGCGGAAATTGACCACGCAAAAAAGGGAACTCCAAGTGCCTCGGTCGGTAATCTTCATCGCGCTGGTTGCGCTCGCCGCATTGATCGCCGGGTTTTTGCTGTTCGGCGGCGCCAACATGGGACATTGATATGGCACGTCCGCTGACCGAAGAGGGCGATGGTGCCCCGTCTTTCCGCCCTATCGCAATGCTTCTGCCATATCTGTGGCCCAAGAGCCGCTGGGATCTGAAGACGCGAGTGATCGCGTCGATCTTCTGTCTCGTCCTCGCCAAGGTTGCCACCGTCGCCGTGCCTTGGTTGTTCGGTCAGCTTATCGATTTGCTGCGCGGACCGCTGAAGGGTGTGGCAGTGGCGCTTGCCCTTATCGCGTTCTACACGCTGGCGCGCATCATGATGCAGGGCTTTGCGCAGTTGCGCGACGGCGTGTTCGCCAAGGTGGCTTCGCATGCCCTTCGCGAGGTTGGAGTTCTCGACCTTCGCCCATGTGCACACCCTGTCGATGCGGTTCCATCTCGAACGCAAGACGGGCGGGCTTTCGCGGGTTATCGATCGCGGCACAAAGGGCATCGACACGCTGCTCGGCTTCGTCATCTTTTCGATATTTCCGACCATACTCGAGCTGGCGCTCGACGCCGCCATTCTTTGGATCGCCTTCGGCATCTGGTATGCCATTGTCACTACGGTCATGGTAATCGCCTATATCTGGTTCACCTTCGCGATCACACGCTGGCGCATTCAATTCCGCCGCGAGATGAACCAAAGCGACACGGACGCTTCCACGAAGGCTGTGGATAGCCTGCTCAATTTCGAGACGGTGAAATACTTCAACAACGAGGCGCATGAGACCGCACGTTTCGACAAGGCCATGGCAAAATACGCTAACGCGTCGATTTCAGACCCAGATTTCGCTCTCCGTGCTCAACACAGGCCAGGCAGTAATCGTGGCGATCGGGTTGATGGTTGTGCTGATCATGGCCGCTTTCGACATCCAGCACCACCACATGACGGTAGGCGGCATTGTCACGGTGCAAGGCTATCTCGTGCAACTCTACGTGCCGCTGAACTTGCTCGGCACGGTCTACCGCGAAATCACCCAGGCGCTGGTCGACATGGACGCGATGTTCCGCCTGCTGCATCAGCCGCAGGAAGTAACGGACAAGCCCGGCGCCAAAGCGCTGAAAGTCACGGGCGGCGAGATCGTTTCGACAATGTCGTATTCTCCTATGATCCCGAGCGCATTGTGCTCAAGGGCGTCAGCTTCGTCGTGCCCGCGGGCAAAACCATCGCGGTCGTGGGACCGTCGGGGGCGGGGAAATCGACGATTTCGCGTATTCTCTATCGCTTCTACGACATAAGGTCGGGCAGCGTGACGATCGACGGACAGGATATCCGCGATGTCACGCAGGAATCTTTGCGCGCGGTAATCGGTATCGTTCCGCAAGATACTGTGCTGTTCAACGATACGGTGCGTTACAACATCGCCTATGGACGCATCGGCGCCTCGGAGGTCGAGATCAAGGAAGCCGCAGGCCACGCTCAAATCGACAAATTCATCCGCGATTTGCCGCTCGGCTATGAATCGATGGTCGGCGAGCGCGGGCTGAAACTCTCTGGTGGCGAGAAGCAACGTGTTGCTATTGCGCGCACGATTTTGAAGAATCCGCCCATCCTCTTGCTCGACGAAGCGACTTCGGCGCTGGACACGCACACCGAACGCGAAATACAGAGCGCTTTACAAGAAGTTTCCAAGAACCGTACCACGCTCGTTATCGCGCATCGCCTTTCGACCGTTATCGACGCCGACGAAATCCTGGTGCTCGATCATGGCGAGATCGTGGAACGGGGTCGGCACGACGATTTGCTCCAACGCCGAGGGGCCTACGCCTCGATGTGGAACAAGCAGCGCGAAGCTGCTGCGGCCCGCGAGAAGCTCAAGGAAGTGGAGAGCGACCCGGATGTTACTCCGGGCATCGCCCGCGTCCTGCCGCTCGCGGCAGATTGATCATTCTGCGGGTTGGGCATCCGGCTGCGGTGTGCCTCTTCCGATCATTCGCCGCAACAATTGCCACAGAGATACAAACACCCAACCGATGGCGCCGAAGATCGCGCCCATCAACCAAAGAAAACCGCGGTTGGTCTCTTTAATGCGCGCCGGCGCTGCCAACATCGCCGGCACCAGTCCAAGCGTGATCATCTTGGAGAAAGCCAGCCCGAAGATCACGGCCGTCGAGAGCTGGACCCACATGCCCGGTGTCGGTGCGCCGATTGTCACGGTGCGCGCCCAGAAATCGATTTCCATGGCGAACATCATCGGCAGCAGGCCGCCGATCGCCGTTACCGTGGTGAGGAATACCGGACGCAAACGCTGGGCGCTGGAGCGGATGACGGCTTCGATCGGCTCCATGCCGGACAAGCTGAGCCGGTGATAGGTGTCGATCAGCACGATGTTGTGGTTCACAACGATACCGGCAAGCGCCAGCATTCCCGTCCCCGTCATGATCATCGAGAAGGATTGGCCCATGACCAGCATGCCGAGCAGTGCGCCGATCATCGCCATCAACACGGCGACCAGGATGAGGAATGTGTGATAGAAGCTGTTGAACAAGACGAGCAGGACCATGGCGATAAGGAACAGCGCCATGAGGCCTGCAATCGGCAGGAAGGCCGCCGTCTCGTCCATATCCTTGCTGGAACCGCCGAAGCTGACATGGACCTCGCTCGGGAAATTCTGTTTGTCCATCCAGGATTGCAGCTTTGCCTGCTCGGCGCTGGGCAAGACCGTATTCGGCTTCATATTTGCGCGCACGTGATAGACGCGCCTTCCGTCTATGCGCTCGATCGCGTTCGTCTGATGCGCTGCTGTCAAGGTCACAAAATTGCTGAGCGGAACCATGGCGCCCGTGTTTGTGGCAATCCTAAGATCGTCCAGCGCATGAATGCCGCGCGCCGTATTGGGATAGCGCACGCGGATATCCACTTCGTCATCCGAATCGTCCGGTCGATAGCGGGCAATGAAGATGCCGTTGGTCACAAGTTGGACGGCTGTGCCGATCTGTTGGGCATTGACGCCGAACCGGCTTGCCAGTTCGCGATTGATCTTCATGTCCCATTCGATGCCGGGAAGCGATCTGGTATCCTCGATGTCGCGCATTTCGGGTTGCGCATCCATGTGACGGCGCAGTGCATCGGTCACCAGCGCCATGGCGCCGTTATTCTCGGATGTGACCTCGATGTCGAGATCCTTGCCGTTGGACGGTCCGGAATCCGGCTTCGTCACTTCGATGCGCAGACCCGCCATTCCTTCCGTTCTCTTGCGGATTTCTTCGACGATCTGGTTTCCGGGCCGGCGCTGTTCGTAAGGCTTTAGTTCCACCAAGACCTGCCCGATATTGTCGACCGGGGCATCGTCATTGCCGGAATGACCGGAAGTGGCATAAATGTACAGCAGACCATCGACGCCCTCGATGCGCTTTTCGACGCTCATGACAAGATCGCGCTTCTCGACGGCGGACAAATTACCGCGCGCGGAAATATAGATGTTTGCCATATCGGGATCGGTGTCGACGAAGAATACCGAGCCGTGATTGAAAAAGAAGAAAAGCACGATGACGCCGAGCGCCACCAGCAATGCACCGCCGATCACTTTTCCGGGATGACGCGTCAATCGCTCGGCAAAATGGGCATACCATCCGGTGATGCCCGGAATTTCCCGCCAATCCCCGGTCTCGGATGCCTCGATGCCTTTTTCGTGCGCTTTGTCGTGGGCCGGCGGCTTGCCGAAAAGCCCGCCCAGAACGGGCAGGAATATCAGCGCCACGATCATCGAAGAGCCTAGCACGATGATAAGCGTGATCGGGAAGTAGCTCATGAATTTGCCCACCATGCCCGGCCAAAGCAGCATGGGCAGGAAAGCGCCGATCATGGTTGCGGTAGCGCTGACGACCGGCCAGAACATGCGTATCGCGCCTTCGGCGAAGGCCTCGCGCGGTTTGTGGCCTTCGGTCATCTTTCGGTCGGCGTATTCCACCACGACGATGGCGCCATCGACCAATATTCCGACGGACAACAGCATCCCGAACATGATCATAAAGTTGAGCGTCATCCCGAGGCCGTTGAGGACCATGAAAGCCATGAGGAACGACGTCGGAATTGCGACCCCCACCAGCAAACCAGAACGCAGGCCCAATGCCGCGACGACGATAATCATCACCAACAATATGGCGAGCAGAATCGAGTCCGACAGCGAGCCGAGCTGGTCGTGGATGAAGGTCGACTGATCGAACATGAAATTGACGTGGACGCCCACCGGCCAGGTTTTCTGAACGCGCGCCACCAGGGCGCGCACTTTCTCGTTATTCTCGATGATGTTCGTGCCGCTGCGCCGGGAGACGTCTATGGCGACGGTCGGCTGCCCATTCATGCGGGCATATCTCGTCGCGTCGTAGAACGTCCGCTGGACGCTGGCGACATCTTGAAGCGTGACGGTGGAATCTCCCGTCGAGCGGATGGGCAGGTTGAGCACATCCTGAGCGGTTGCGATGACGCCGGGAACCTTAACGTCGAAATTGCCGTGGCCGGTGTCGATGGAGCCCGCGGCGATCAGGTTATTGTTGGCACTGACCGCGTTGTAAATCTCTTCTTGCGTGATGCCATAGCTCTCAAGCTTCGCCGGGTCGATCGTGATTTGGAGCAGTTCCTCGCTGGCGCCCGAAATATCCGCCTGCAGAACGCTCGGAATCGTCTTGATCTCGTCACGCAGGTTGCGGGCGAGATGGGACAGGGTACGCTCCGGCAGATCGCCCGACAGCGCCACCGTGATAACCGGCTGGGAGGATGTGGTGGCTTCCCACACCCCGGGTGGGTCGGCCTCGGGCGGAAGTCGTGGGCGTGTGGCGTCCACTTGCGCGCGCACGTCCTCCAACGCCTTCTGTTTGTTGAAATCGGCGTTAAACTCAAGGAGGACGTTGCCGCCGCCTTCGCGCGCGCGCCCCGTCATCTTCTTGATACCTTCGATCGAGCGCAGATTCGCTTCGAGCGGCTTTACGATCAAGCGTTCGCTGTCTTCCGGGCTGATGCCTTGGTAGTTGACGTAAACGGCGATATAGGGAATCGGAAGATCGGGATCCGCTTCTTTCGGAATCGCGATGAAGGCGTATGCGCCGGCGATAATGACGACCACGATCAACGCCAGGATCGGGCGGGTATTTTTGACGGCCCATTCGATAATCCCGGTCATGACGCCGCCTTTTCGAACACCACCTTCACGCGTTCGCCGTTGGTTACGAATTCTTGTCCGACGACAATGACGTTGACGCGATCGGGAAGACCGGTCACCCAGTTTCCATCGGAACCGTCCGAGATGATATGCACGGGCATGAAACGTACGATGCCGTTCGCCACGATGCGCACGCCGACCACTCCGGAATCGTCCAGCACCAGAATACCGGGCGATATCTGATCGGCGGGAATGCGTTGGACGGGAATCTTGATGTCGGCGCTGACTCCGTCGCGCAATGCGGCGTTGGGATTAGGCAACTCGACTTCGACGCGGAACGTGCGGATTGTTTGGTCGGCGTGATCTGCGACGAAGCGCACTTTGCCTTCGACGGTTTGTCCGGTGACCAGCGTGGCGCTCGCCTTGCCACCGATCGCGATCTGTCCGACTTCTTCTTCGCCGACCGTACCGACGGCCAGGAACGGTTCGGGAGCGATCAGCATGGCGCATTTGTCGCCGACACGCATGTAATCGCCGACATTGACATACCGGTCGTCGACGATGCCATCGAACGGCGCACGCATCTTGGTATTGGCAAGCTGGATGTCCATCGTCGAGGCGCCGGCTTTGGCGGCTTCGTAAGCAGCCGTCGATTGTGCCATCTGCGTTTTGGATCGGAAGCCTTCCTTGTACAATTCACGCGCGACTTCCAGTTCCTTTTCCGCTTGCGCCATCTGCGCCTGTGCCTGAGCTGCGCGCGCGCCGCGGTCGTTGATTTTTATTTCGCACAACACCTGGCCCTGCTTCACCCGGTCGCCCTTTTCAAAATGCAAAGCCGAGACCACACCGTCAACTTCGGCGCGCACGTCGACTTCGTGCAGAGCTTGGGTGCGGCCGCGAATGGTGATGGTGGCATCGTGAAGCTGGGACCTCAGCATCGCCACGCGCACTGTGGGAATCTCATTCGGCTTAGCTTCAGCCTTCGTGGTTGTTGCGCCGAAGCGAATGAGTCCCGTAAGCAGCCATAGTGTTACGAGAATGGCGATGCCAAAGGCGGCTTGATATTGCGGTTTGAGTCTCAGCCAGAAATTCGGCATGAGGCGCTGATAAAGACCGGCGATAAATGATTTGATATCTGTAAACACACTTAGCTCCAATTACTCGGCCGCTTCGGCCTTAGGCGTTTCGATGCGCCCGCGATGGGTGCGCAGATAGTCAAGCATCCCGGCATACATGCTGAGGCCAAAATCCCGGACAAAGCTCTCGCCCGCTGTCTTTGGAGCGGTCTTGGTCTGACGCAACCGACGCAGTTCCTCTTCGATTTGCGCTGTGTAGGCGTCCAGCATCTGCGAGATGTGATCTTTGGGGAGAAGATCGGCGAATTGAATTGCGAACATAAACGGCGAGCGGTGCCTATCCTCGGGCAACGGCTTCAGAAGCGTCGCAATCAGAGCGCTGCGCCCTTTCGGTGTTATGGAATAGACTTTGCGGTCGGGGCGTTTCTCTTGCGCCTCGGCACGAACGGAAACGAGCCCGGTCTGCGTCATGCCGTTCAACGCCGGATAAATGGAGCCGAAACTGGCTTCGGCGAAATGTTGAAATCCGCCGCCCTCGACGAGCTTTTTGATCTCGTAGCCCGTGGCATCGCCACGCGTGAGAATGCCCAAACAGATCGTGCGGACGTCCATGGCCCCAACCGCGTCTATATAAGTTCGATATAGATCGACCCTAGTTAGGGTTTAATTGTGGGGATTCAAGGGCAATACCTTACAGGCGGTCTGCAACTCAGACCTGCGCCATGGGTGTGTATTCAAACTAGTGACACTCATGAACAACAAACAACATTTCGGCCCTGAATTTGGGGCCAAATTGTCATCATGCGGAATGTTCACCACATGGTGAACGCGCCGCTCTAAGCCCTGCAAGTTCTTTCCGTTAGATCACTTCTACGCGATCAACCTCGACCCCCTTCACGCCTTGGCGGGTCGAGAAACGTATACGCTGCTCCGGCTCCAACGCCATAACCCCGGAACGCCGCAATGCACTGGCGTGGACATAAACATCACCGCCGCCATTGTCGGGCATGACAAATCCAAATCCTTTCTGGTCGTTGAAGAACTTTACCTTGCCTTCGACCATAGGGCCGCTCGGACCCGCATCGCGTTCGCGATAACCGCCTCCACTGCTGAAACGGTCGCTGCCACCGAATTGATCTCCGCCACCGAAGCGGTCGCCGCCGAAGCGATCATTGTTACTGAACCGATCGCCACCGCTGAAGTGATCGCTGCCGCCATAGCCGCCTCGGCCGCCGTCTCCCGAATCGCGCCGCGGACGGCGTGGCGGACTTGGATCGGCAGTGCTGCTGTCCACATTGTGGACGGTAACGACTTGAAGTCCGCGCGGCGATTCCTGCAGGTCGCAGACAATCGTAGCGCCTTGAGGAAGATTTGGTGTGCCTAACGCGGCCAGCGCCGAGGCGTGACAGAAAGCGTCGCCGCCATTTTCAAGAGTAATGAAGCCGTAGCCTTTGGTGGCGTTGAACCATTTCACTGTGCCCTTCACCGAAGCCTGAGCGAGGGGTTGCGAGCCGTTATTGTCGATGTTCGCCATGAGATATGCCGATGCCATACAGCCGGAGATGTCCCAGGAACGCCCCAGCACGTCCGGCTGCGGCATGGTGCGTCAGAGTGCATCATGCCTAAAAGCCAAGCGAATCCGCAAGGCGTTCGCTTTGCCCGCGAACACCAAAACGCACGTCCTCTCGCCACATGAGTGGTTGATTTTCCAAGGAAATTCTTAGTTCGAGCAATTTGCTGCCGTTGCGAAACCTTTGCAGTTCAGGGCATAGGGGTGCCGCGGGGACGGACTGCCGGACGAGTGGATCAGGTCTAAGCCGCTAGATCGGGATACAGATTCGTCAACGCTTGGCGCACGCGCTGGTGTTCCCGCAGGATTGACTGCGTCTCGTTGCGTAATGCAGACGCGCTGGCGCCTTCGCGCGCGGCAGCCGCAAAGCCGCGTGCCGCTGCGGTCATCGCGCTGAAACCCAGCCCGCTGGCACTACCGGCAATATCCTGAGCAAGGCGGCCGGCCTGTTCCCAATTTGCATCCTCGCTCGCGGCGCCCAACGCAGCGCAGAGTTTTTCCGCCGTTTCGATATAAGACTTCAGGATTTCAACCAACGTCGGAACGCCAACCGATTTCTCCAATTGTGCAAACGCCTGCGAGTTGATTGCGGCGATTATTTCTTCAGCCGGCGGTGAAGCAGAAATGGCGGCTTTCGCCGAGATACTGGCAAGCGCGTGATAAATCTCGCGGGGGAGCGCCGGCCAGCGGATGACCTCTTTGGCGCATACCGGCGCGCGCTCTCCGCGCGAAAGCAACGCGAGAATTGGTGCCTTTACGCCCGGTGCGGCCGCCAGCATATCGGCATTCTCAGCGCCGACGATGATAACGTCGAAGTGCTCTCGGCCCGCGCGGGCGATGGCCTCGGCGGCCGTTCGGGCCGATACGAGTTTATTGCCGAACGGCTCGAGCGCGTGCGCCAACTGCTTTTGCGCATCGTCGTTTCCGACAAACGCGAGCAGACTGAGACCACACGGCGGAGGCGTCGCATCGCTGTCCTCAGTGGCCTGCTCCGTCGCAGCGTAGGTTACGGCTGGTAGGCTAAACCAGAATGTGGCGCCCTGGCCGGGCTCACTTTCGAACCCCGTTTCGCCACCAGCCGCATCGACGATGCGCTTGACGACGGCAAGCCCCAATCCGGCACCCTGAACGCGCCGTGCGTAGGAAGTTTCACCCGGCGAGAACGCTCCGAACAAGGTCGGCGCGATCTCAGGCGGTACGCCATGGCCCGTGTCGACCACGGCAAAGCGTACGAACTCCGCGCCATCGTTCGAATAGGTATCGACATGGATTTCGACGCCGCCCGCATCCGTGAACTTAAGGCCGTTGTCGGCGAGCTTCAGCAAAGCTTGGCGGACGCGTCTGGGATCGGCGGCAATGCGCGGCAGATTTGCGCCGGTCGTGACCGTCAAGCGCAGCCGTTTCTCCCAGGATAGAGGTTGCAGCAACCGCGCCACGGCACGTGCCGCCTGCACGGGATCGCATTCGACATCCATCAACCGGTCATCGTCGTCCTGGGTCAGCGCGATGACGTCGTCGAGCAATACTTGCAGTCCGCGGCCCGCTTCCAGCATCACTTTGACGTGGTTGTGATGCGGCGATCCGAGATCGGCCTGGTCCAACAGCTGCGCCATGCCGAGCAAAGCGTTCAGCGGCGTGCGTAGTTCGTGACTGATATTTGCGATGAAGGCGGATTTGGCGCTGGCGCTGGATTGAGCGGCATCGCGAGCGACTTCCGCTTGTTGCTTTTCCGCATAAAGGTTGCGCACGAGTGTGGCGTTGTCGAATTTCAGCCGAATACTTTCGTCGAGCAACCGTGCCATAGCGTTGGCGTAACTTACGAGTACCGCGGCAAAACAGAACACAAGAACCGCCGACATCGTGCTGTACAGTCCGCCATGGATCAGCAACATGAGGATCAGCGGCCCGAGCGAAAAGGCAGCATGGGCGAGATAAGCTGGGCGATGCGCGGAGCGGGCGATGAATTCGGTCGCGGTCATGCCCATATAGGCCAGGCATAAATAGGCCTGCGCCGGAAAGGAATCTGGTACGAACCAGAAGAACACGCCGACACCCCAGCTTGCGCCGGCAACGGCCGATACAAACACGTAGCGCCCTGCCCAAAAATGCGCATCCTCGCCAGGCGCCTGCCGCTTATAGGCCTCTGTCAACTGCTCCGCCGCGATGGCCACGACGATCAGCAAAACCAATGGCAGGAATGGAAAAATACCTTCGTTGCCGCTGCCGAACAGCTTGGCCGAAACGCAAAGCGCGGCAAAAGGCAGCGACAGGTAATGCCGACCGAGCGCATACAGAATTCCGATGCGCCCCGCATAAATGCCGCGGTCGCCGTCTTGTGAGGCGGATTCACTATCGGACATTGACGTCATCCCTTGCCAAAGCCTAACTTTCCTTGTCTTTCCAAACGTTTAAGGTTTCGCCTTCTCGATGGCCTCCACGTCTGCAAATTCGTTGCGCGAAGAAGCGCTTAGCGCTCATGCCTGGCCCTTCGAGGAGGCCCGCAAGCTGTTGGCACGGGTTGAAAAACGCGGCCCGGAGCGTGAGGTCATTTTCGAGACCGGTTATGGCCCGTCCGGACTGCCCCATATAGGCACGTTCGGAGAGGTGGCGCGCACCACCTGGGTGCGCCGCGCTTTCGAGCTGATGTCACCCGTCAAAGCGCGTCTGCTCGCTTTTTCCGACGACATGGACGGGTTGCGCAAGGTTCCGGCCAATCTGCCGAACCAGGACATGCTGACGGCGCATCTGGGCAAATCGCTCACCGCCGTCCCCGATCCGTTCGGCACGCATGAAAGTTTTGGGGCTCACAACAATGCGCGGTTGAAGGCGTTTCTCGATCGCTTCGGATTCGAGTACGAATTTCTCAGTTCCACCGAATGCTATAAGAGCGGCCGTTTCGATAAGGCGCTGCTCACCGTCCTGGCGCATTACGAAAAGGTGCGCGACATCGTCATGCCGACCTTGGGCGCCGAACGTCGCGCGACCTATTCGCCGTTCCTGCCGATCTCGCAAAAGACCGGCGTGGTGCTGCAGGTTCCGATTTTGGAGTGGAATGCCGAGCGCGGCACAATCGTCTTCGAAGAAGACGGCAAGAAAGAAGAACTTCCCGTCACGGGCGGTCACGTCAAATTGCAATGGAAAGCGGATTGGGCGATGCGCTGGCTGGCGCTGGGCGTCGATTACGAGATGGCGGGCAAGGATTTGATTTCGTCGGTCGACTTGTCGTCGAAGATCGTGCGCGCGATCGGCGGGACGCCACCCGAAGGATTCAACTACGAACTCTTCCTCGACGATCAGGGCCAGAAGATCTCCAAATCGAAAGGCAACGGTTTGTCGGTCGACGACTGGCTGACCTATGGCACGGAAGAAAGCCTTGCGCTCTTCATGTTCCAGAAGCCGCGCGCGGCCAAGAAGCTTTATTTCGATTCCATTCCGAGGGCGGTCGACGAATACATTGCGCTGCTGGAACAATATCACGGCACCGAAATGGGCCCGGCGCAGCGTCTCGAAAGTCCGATTTGGCATATTCACGGCGGACACCCGCCATCCCAGCGCTATCCGGTCAGTTTCGCGTTGCTGTTCAATCTTGTCAGCGCGTCGAATGCGCATAATCGCGAAGTGTTGTGGGGTTTCATCCGGTCCTACGCGCCCGAGGCTTCGCCCGAAAACAATCCAGGCCTAGACAGGCTCGTCGGTCACGCGATCAAATACTACGACGATTTTATCAAACCGCAGAAACATTATCGCGCGCCGACCGACAAAGAACGCGCTGCGCTCGCCGAATTGGCGGTGCAATTGCGGAAATTCGGCACGGAGCGCGATGCCGAGAAAGTGCAGTTCGAGATCTACGAGATCGGCAAGCGTCACCAATTCGAGCCGCTGCGCGACTGGTTCAGGGCGATGTATGAGGTTCTTTTTGGCCAGACCGCCGGCCCGCGCTTTGGTTCCTTCGCCGTGCTGTACGGTTGCGAAGAAACCGCAGCCTTGATCGAACGGGCGCTCAAGGGCGAATTCGCGTCTGCCGCATGATGCGCTGGGCTTTTCTCTTCTTTATGGTGGCGTCGAGCGCGCCGGCTTTGGGCGATGCGTCCGAGGCCTTTCGGCTTTACGCCGACGGCAAATACGAGGAGGCGATCAAAGCCGGTCTGGCGCAAAACGACGCGCCGGGATTTTCGGCCGCAGCGCGCGCGGCGCTGGCAGAGGAGGCCTCGCGCGAGGCGCCGTGCCTCGATTGTTTGGAGCAGGCCGAGTTTTTCGCGCGTCGGGCGATCGCCGCCGACCCCAAATTGCCGGATGGCCAGATCTATCTCGCTATTTCGCTCGGCCTGGAAAGCCGCATAAGAGGGCCGATCATCGCGCGTTTGCACAACTATCCCGGCCAAGCCAAAGAGGCATTGGATAGAGCTTTGGTGGACGATCCAAAAAATCCCTGGGCGATGGCCTCGCTCGGGGGATGGAATATTGAAATCGTACGCAATGCAGGGGGCGGCTTGGCCGAGCTATTTTACGGCGCCAGCATCGAGAAAGGCCTCGACTTTTTTCAACAGTCCTTCAAGGCTGCGCCGGATAATATCTCTGTGCGCTATCAATGCGCCTTGTCGCTGTCCACCTTCGATGCCGAACGCTTCCACAGTCAAATCGCTGACGCGTTGAATCAGGTTGTGACGGGCAAGGGGGATACCGTCTATAGCCGCTTGGTGCAGAAGCGCGCCGGCGAATTGCTGGAATTGCTCAAGAAAGGCGACAGCGCAGCCTATCTCGCCCGCGTACGGAAATTCGAAGGCTACCCCTAGACGCGATTTACTGGCTCGCCCAGATGATGCGGTGCACGAAGGCGACCTCCGATAAGGCAAATGCGTGGTCGTCGTAAGATGGGTTGAGCGATTTTAGTTCCACCCGCTGTGCCGTTCGGCGCACCAGCTGCCTGGCCACCACTTCGCCGCCATTGGTCTTCACCACCACACGGTCGCCGCGCCTGAGGCTGGCGGCCGGCGAAACGACAATGCGGTCACCGTCGCGATAGACCGGCAGCATGGAATCGCCGGCAATTTCCAGCGCGTAAGCATGTTCGTCGGCCAGATCGGGAAACGGGATTTCGTCCCATCCCGCGCCGGTTGGGAATCCAGCACCGTCGAAGAAGCCGCGACCGCCTGCTTGGGCCATGCCGACCAGCGGCACGAGCCGCACTTGGATCCGCGGTGTCCCGCCGTCGCGGATGACCAGCGCGACGAATTCCTCGAGGCTGGCGCCGGTTGCGGCCAAGATTTTCGAAATGCTTTCCGTTGAGGGCCAGCGCAGTTTGCCGTTTGGGGAACCGCGTTTGCTTTTGTTGAATGTCGTGGGATCGAGCCCGGCAAGTTTTGCGAGACCGGACGCGGACAGCCGATTCTTGGCGGCCAGCGCGTCGATCGCAGTCCAGATCTGCTTGTGGGTCAACATCGTTCAATTCCGTTGGATGGTTTTCGGTTTGTGCATATCGCCGCTGTACGCCCGTCCTCTTGCGTGCTCCGATATGCCCATCTGCGCCGATTTGAAAAACACTAAGAAGGCGGTCCCGTGGACGGTAATTCTTCCTATATTCAGTTAACAATAGGAATTACCACTCTTGGACCTCTGCGGTCTAGGGAGATGCCATGAAGGACCTTGCGGTCGCCGCTTTGCGGCTTTTGCCGCCCGAAACGGCTCATCGTGTCACGGTGGAGTTGGCGGCCCAATTTGCTCCATTCCTGCTGCCCGCCCGCAAAGACGATCCGCGATTGGGCGTCGAAGCGTTCGGTCTTCACTTTCCAAATCCAATTGGCGTCGCCGCAGGCTTCGACAAAAACGCGCGCGCCTTCCGCGCCATGTTCAAGATGGGCTTCGGTTATGCCGAATGCGGCACGGTGACCCCGTTGCCGCAAGAAGGCAATCCGCGCCCGCGCCTGTACCGTCTGCGTGAGGATGGTGCCGTCGTCAACCGCATGGGTTTTGACAATGACGGAATGGAGCGTGTGGCCGAACGTCTTTTACGCAGAGGAAAAGGCATTGTCGGGATCAATATCGGTGCGAACAAGGCCAGCGCCGACCGCATTGCCGACTATCGCCTCGCTTTCGCCAAGCTGTCGCCGCTCGCCGATTATGTGGCGGTCAATGTTTCATCGCCGAACACGCCGGGGCTGCGCGGCTTGCAGGATCGCGATGCCTTGCGCGCGCTGTTGGCTGCACTCGTCGAGACGCGCGGGCAAGCACGCGTGCCGCTGTTGCTGAAGATCGCACCCGATCTGGAAGAACAGGCGTTGGACGATATCGCCGCAGTGGTTCTTGAGGCAGGCATCGAAGGCTTGATTGTCTCGAACACGACGATATCGCGCCCGCCATGGCTGAGAAGTCGCTATGCCCAAGAAACCGGCGGACTTTCCGGCCGGCCTCTGTTCGCACCGTCGACAAGAATGCTGGCCGATATGCGCGCGCGCCTGGGCAAGAAAATCGTCTTGGTCGGCGTGGGTGGAATAGCCTCCGGCGCGGACGCCTATGCCAAGATTCGCGCGGGCGCAACGCTGGTCCAGCTTTACACCGCGCTTGTTTACGAAGGGCAAGCGCTTCTACCGCGCCTCAAGCGCGAGTTGCTCGACTGTCTTGTGCGCGACGGCTTTTCCTCCATCGCCGACGCGGTGGGCACAGACGCAAAATAACGGGCGCGGGTGCGCTAACGCTGCTGCAATTTCGGCAGTCTTGCGAAATCCCCACCCGAACGCATCGGACGTCACGTTTGCGCGATTGCAGCATCGCCCAATATCTAATCCGCTTGCCTGCTTCCTGTGCATTTAAGCCAATTATTGCATGCGCGATTTTGCATGCAGGAAAGCATTGGAAATCGGACTGTTCTATGCAGAATGGAAAACATTGTCGCGGTGGCGATGCAATAGGGGGCGGTCGGCAATGAGTCATGCCGGGTGGGGTGATGTCTGAAATCTTGCGCTCACAGTTGTGCGTGCGCAGACGGTTCCGATTCAAATCCTTATAGGATTGAGCGCGGCGTTCGTTGCCGTCATGGCTCTCGAAGGATTGCGTGCGAGCTTCATGCCGGGCTACCGGGCGCAGCCACATCATCCTTATGTTCGCAGCACTGCCGCATCAGCGCCGCCAGCGCCCAAAGTAAAAGCGTCCGCGGTGGAAACAACTTCTCTGATGACGCCAGTGCCGTTTCGGCCCCGGCAGCGGTCCAATCACATTCCGAAGCGTATGAAGCTCCATGTGAGCCGTCATAGCGCGGCCCGTCCAACCATCCGGCGGGTTTCGTCGGGCGCATTTACCAATTCGTTTTTGCAGACTTTGGAACAGAATCCGGCCTCAACGCCTGCGTTTACCGAAGATGCTGCGCCTTTTTCGCCGCTCCCTCCCATTGTTCAGCAAACTGAGGTATAGTTTCTCTCACAATAACAACAACTTATGGATGTGGGGGATTTATGGCCGAGAATTTGGGCAAATTGGTGCTCCGCTTGAGCTTGGGCGGACTATTGCTGTTTCACGGAATCAACAAACTTCTGAACGGCTTGGAGCCGATCAAGAGCGCACTCACGGCGCATAATATCCCAGCGGCGATGGCATACGGCGTCTATTTGGGCGAGCTGGTTGCGCCCGTTCTGATTATCGTCGGATTGTTCTCGCGCGTCGGCGGCGCCTTCGTCGTTGTCAACATGATCGTTGCGCTGACGCTGATGCATCTTGGTCAACTCGCTGCGGTTAATCCAATTGGCGGCGGCTACGCACTCGAACTGCAGATTTTCTATCTCGCCTCTGGCCTAGCGGTGGCGTTGATCGGCGCAGGACGGTTCAGCGTCGGCAGCAGTCGCTGGAACTAATCTGCGCGAACGGAATTCTTTCGCCGACCTTATTCCATACAAAAAATGTGCGTAATCCTTTGTACGCATGATTTTTGCGTGAAAAAACAATCCATTCCTGTCGGGGCGTGCTGTGCAAGCCTGACTACGTTCCGTGCCAAATGAAAATCGCGTCTAAAATCACTCTCATTAAAATTGACGAAGTGTCATGAATGAGTAGAGTCGGACGTTCTGGGACTGGGCCCGAACGAACGTCTGAGGTGTCGATGGACAGCACCGTACTCAAATCTCCTGTGCCGCGCGGCGCAGTGTCGGGCAAGCGCGAGCAAACGAAAACGCAAAACCGCCAACTTATTCTCGATGCGGCGCGTCAGGTCTTTGCCGAGTTGGGTTATGGGGCGACCACTGTCCGCGACATCATTCGCGCGACGCCGCTAGCATCGGGAACGTTCTACAACTACTTCAAGTCGAAGGAGGAAGTGTTTCAGGCCATCCGTGATGAGGTCGCATTGGCGATCCGCCCGCGCTTGCACGAAGAGCGCGTCAAGGCGACCACGGTGGAGGAGTTCATTTCCTGCACCTTCCGTACTTTTTTTGAGTATGTAGCGGACGATCGGGTCAATTTCCGCACCATCCGCCACACCGCGGACAACACGCGCGTGCGCATGGACACGCCGGAGGTCATCGCTGGGTTCGCGGAGTTGCGCGAAGACATCGAGACGGCCATCTCCAAAGGCCTGTTTCCGCCCATCGACGCGGATTATCTCATGGCCGCCATTGTCGGCGTCGCGTTCGAAGTGGCCGAACGCCTCTTGATGCGCGAACCGCACGATCCCGCGGCTGCCGCCAGTTTCGCCACCGCGCTATTCATCGGCGGCGTGCGGCAGCTGCCACTCCCAGCGGAACGTGGCGTCAAGTCCGGAAACGCCTGAAGCCTAAGCCAGAGCTTGTAACGCTTTCAGGATCGCATCTGTCATTGCAGCGGTACCGACTTTCGTCATGCCGGCCTGCATGATGTCGCCTGTGCGGTAACCTTCCGCCAGAACGCGTTCGACTGCTTTTTCAAGCAAGGTCGCGTCCGCGGCGCGTCCAAACGAATAGCGCAGGCACATCGCAAACGACAGAATCGTAGCGATGGGGTTCGCCAGTCCTTTGCCGGCGATGTCGGGTGCGCTGCCATGGATCGGTTCGTACAGCGCAGCTTGACGGCCGTCGGCGCCCTTGGAACCCAGCGAAGCCGATGGCAGCATGCCGATCGAGCCTGTGAGCTGCGCCGCCTCGTCCGACAACACATCGCCGAACAGATTGTCGGTGACGATCACGTCAAACTGCTTGGGATTGCGCACCAGCTGCATGGCGCAATTGTCCGCCAGGATGTGCGAGAGTTCGACATCGGAAAATTCCGCCGCGTGAACCCGTGCGACAACTTCCCGCCACAGCACGCCCGTCACCATGACATTGGACTTTTCGGCGGAGGCGACACGTTTATTTCGCAGCCGCGCCAATTCGAACGCCACGCGTGCAATACGCTCGACTTCGCTGGTCGTATAGACCTGGGTGTCGACGGCGCGCTTCTGGCCGTCGGGCAGGGTGGTGATTTCCTTGGGCTTGCCAAAATAAACGCCGCCAGTCAGTTCGCGCACGATCAGGATATCGAGTCCCGCGACGATTTCCGGCTTCAGCGTAGAGGCATCTTTCAGCGCTTCGAAGCACAACGCGGGGCGCAGATTGGCAAACAGTCCAAGATCCCCGCGCAACCGCAAAAGCCCCTGTTCCGGTTTGCTCAGGAACGGCAGCTTGTCCCATTTGGGGCCGCCGACGGCTCCGAACAGCACCGCATCGGCTTTGAACGCTTTGGCGATCATGGCATCCGTGGCGGGCGAGCCATGAGTCTCATAGGAAATTCCGCCGACCAGATCTTCTTGTGTCGCAAACGAGAAATTACGATTGGCCGAATACCAACCCATCACGCGGCGGGTTTCTTCCAGAACTTCCGGCCCGATGCCATCGCCAGGGAGGAGAAGGATATTGTAGGTCATCTCATAACCACGGTGTCTGGATTTTGCGCGCCGCCTCGAAAGCAGAAATCTTTTTCTCGTTGTGCAGGGTCAGCCCGATATCGTCCCAACCGTTGAGCAGGCATTGCTTGCGGAACGGATCGATGTCGAAGGAGATGCAGCCCCCATCCGGTCCGCGGATCTCTTGCTTTTCCAGATCGACCGAAACGATCGCATTGGCGCCGCGCTCGGCGTCGTCCATCAACTTGTCGATATCGGATTGCGGCAATGAGATGGGCAAAATACCGTTCTTGAAGCAATTGTTGTAGAAAATATCGGCAAAGCTCGGCGCGATCACGCAGCGAATGCCGAAATCGAGCAACGCCCAGGGCGCGTGTTCGCGGCTCGAGCCGCAGCCGAAATTCGCGCCGGCAATCAGGATTTGCGCTTTCGCATAGGCTGGTTTGTTGAGCACGAAGTCGGGGTTCGCGCTGCCGTCGGCTTTGGTGCGCATTTCGTGGAAAAGCGCCTTTCCGAGCCCGGTGCGTTTGATGGTTTTGAGGAATTGTTTGGGGATGATCATGTCGGTATCGACATTGACCATCGGCAGAGGCGCGGCGACGCCCGAGAGGTGTTTGAAAGCTTCCATAGCGGGGCGGAACTTAGCGACTGCGACTGCTTATCACAAGTTAGAACTATTCCAAATTGTCAATTCCTGCGCTAGCCTTTGTGCTCCAAGGAGCGGCTATGTTCAAATTCCTTTTCCGGCGGCAAAAGCCACGCGATACAATGACAGTGATCCCCAACCCGCCTCCCGCTTTTCCCAAACCAGGAGTCCCATCCATGTCGAGTGAAGGCATCCATATTCCTTATGAAAAGTTGTCGCGCCGCACCTTGATGCTGCATCACGCGATCACTTCGCTGAAGGAAGAGCTCGAAGCGGTCGATTGGTACCGCCAACGGACCGACGACACCGAGGACGAAGCGCTCAAAGCCATTTTGTTGCACAATGCCAACGAAGAAATCGAACACGCTTCCATGATTTTGGAATGGATCCGGCGCAACGATCCCCGTTTCGACAAGGAACTACGCGAATACCTTTTCAAAGAGGGTCCGATTAAAGAGCTGGAGCATCAAGCGATGGGCCGGAAATAGGCCGTTCGGGCTCGGTGTCGTGAAAGCGAGTGAGATCGACCAAGCGCCGTCCGTTTGCGGTCAGCGACAGCACGTCGACAAAGCGCCGTTCCCACAGAATTTGGGAGGGGCGATAGGATTGGCGCGCATAGATCACTTCCGACAATGTGTCATCGGTCCCGCTGAGAAGCGCAATCAATTCGATCCGATTTTCGATCAATGAGTCCGCCGTTTGGCCATAGAGTGGGCTGGTTTCGTCGATGCGATGCATCACGGTCCAAGACAGCGCGAAGAGCGGCGTGCGCGAGCGTACAAGTTTCAGCTCTTCGAACCGGCGCATAGTGATCCCCTCGCGTGTCACAACCTGTCGCGCCAGCGAGACCGTGACATTGGCGTCGAGAATCTGATTGCCGCGCTGGTTTGCGGCGCGGAACATCAGCGTCGGCGTCCCATCGAATTGGGTTATCACGGCCACATTCGAGAACAGCACGCGCGCGGTCGGCCGCGAGATGCGGGCGAAGGTCAGGCCAGTCGCCACCGCAATATTGACGATGCTGAAAAACAATTCGATCGTCACCAGCACATTGGCGTAGGTGGTGTGCGGCGTCATCGTGCCGTAGCCGATCGAGCCGAAGGTTTGCACGCTGAAGAAGAAGGCATCCGAAAGCGAGCCCGGACGGGCATTGGCGATGCCATGCGGATCGGCCCAATAGAGCAGGGCAAACAGCAGGTTGATCGCCAGGAAGACCAGACCCAGGCCGATAAAGAATTCCAGCCAATTCGCAGTCAACGTCGCATGATAGAAATCGGTGAAGCGAGACTTGTCCTGGCCGATAATGACGGCCAAGCGCCGGCTCGCTCCGTTGCGCGTCCGCATGATGTCTGACGGTCCGGGGAACCCCTTGAGCGGTTCGTTCGGCTGGTCGCTCATACGCCCTTAATCCAATTCTTGACCGACGCCATCGCATTGCGGTTGGCAGTTTTGCCCACGCGCGTGGGCGGTGCCGTGATCTCGAGCATGGTGCCGTCGGGATCTTGGAAATAGAGCGAACGCTGGCGGCCATGCGTTTCTTCCGTAAACTTTACATCCGCCGCGCGCAGTTTCTTCCGCCAAGTCTGAAGCGCGGCGATAGATTTCTCCGCAAAAGCCAAGTGGCGTACGTCTCGCGGTAATCCGTCGTGTTTGGGACGTTTTGCACCGCGCAAGGCGACCAACACGATCTCGCGTCCGTCGCCGGCATGGAAAAACATCATCAGCCAGGGATAACCGCCCCAATCTTCGCCGCTCATCGTGTCGACCAGCGCGAAATCCATAACATCGCGATAGAAGCCGAGGCTTGCGCTCGGGTTCCAGCACGGAAAGACAATGTGATCGATCTTGAGGGCCATGATGCTCCCGAACAGCAAGACGGTGATGCTGCATCGTAGCAGGCCCGGCGAGCAAGGCGAGTTAGCTTTTTTTCCCCACGGACTGGAGATAAGCGGCCCATTTGGCGGTGTATTCGCGGCCGAGTTCGTGCAGATAATCCCAGCTGTAAAGGCCGCTATCGTGACCGTCGTCGAACAAGATGCGAACGGCATAATTGCCGACGGGTTCGAGCGCCCCGATCTTGACGGCTTCTTTGCCCCGCACGATTTGCTTCTGCTCCGGGCTGTGCCCCTGAACTTCGGCGCTCGGCAATTCCACGCGCAGATATTCCGCCGACAGCGCGAAGTGCTCGCCGCTGTCAAAGACGACGCGTAAAATCGACTTGGCAGGATCGAGATGCAATTCGGTGGGCCAGGGTCGTTCGGCTGCTGCCGTCATTTGCGGTCGCGCTCGGCATCGGACAGTTTGCGGGCCTCGTCGGGCAGCATGATCGGAATACCGCTGCGGATGGGATAAGCCAGACCCGCATGGCGGCTGATCAGTTCTTGACGCTCGCGATCATAGATCAGCGTTTCTTTGGTGACGGGACAAACCAGAATTTCGAGCAGTTTGGGATCGGGCTGCATATCCGCCTCAGTTCAGCGAAATCGGGCCGGAGGGCGCCGCGCTCGCCATTTCCAGCAGCGTCACCAGGATGTCGACGCGTTCGGCCCAGCCGGGCGCTTCCAGCAGCGCCTGTTTTTCGGCCGGTTCGAAGGGGCAGAGCATCGCCAGCGCATTGACCAGGGTCTCCGGCGGCGCGCCGATGACGCTTTTCCAATCGGCCTTCATATCGCGCCGGGTGAGATAATCCTTCAGCGCGGTAAGCAAGCGGTCGCGCGGAAAATCCTCCTCGCCCGCGACGACGAGATCATTGAGGAATGGCGCAAAATCGGCCGCCACCCGCCGGAACGGTTCGGACGTGGTCAATTCTTCGGTCACGCGAAACCGGCACACGCCCGTCAAGGTGATCAAATAACGTCCGTCGTCGGTCTCGCGATACGATGTCAGCCGCCCGGCGCAACCGATGGCGGAAAGTGCCGGCTTGAGGATCTTGTCCTCGTGTTGCGTCGGTTGAATCATTCCGACAAGCCTGGTGCCTTGAAGCACCGCGTCCACCAGCGCCAGATAACGCGGCTCGAACACGTTCAGCGGCAATTGTCCGCGTGGCAGCAGCAAAATGCCGGTCAGCGGGAATATGTCGAGAGTTGTCGGCAAATCCTCGAGCGAATGGTAATGCCCGCCCATCAAAGCCTCTCAGGAGAACAGAATGGAAGAGAGCGCGCGCCGTGCCGCGATCGTACGCGGATCGGTCGGCCCCATGGCTTCAAACAATGTGACCAAATGCTTGCGGGCGGCTTCTTCGTTCCATTTGCGATCGCGCCGCACGGCATCGAGAAGTGTCTCTATAGCGCCATCACGATTGCCTTGGGCATCTAGGGCCAAAGCCAGATCGTAACGTGCCTGATGGTCGTTCGGATCGGCCGCGAGCTTGGCGCGCAATATTTCGGCGTCGCCGGTCTCGGCTGCCTTCTCCTTCAGTTTGAGCTCCGCTTCCACGGCGCGCACCGCTTCGTCCGTCGCGCCGTCGGGGCGAACCAGTTGCAGCGTGTTTTTTGCGCGTTCGAGATCGCCGCTTCGCAAATAGCAGCGCGCGAGCCCTGCCACGGCTTTGGGATGGCCGGGATCGTCTTGCAGCACATGCGCGTAGGCTTGCGCCGCTTCGCCTAGGTCGCCTGCGGCGAAAGCTTGGTCGGCCACCGCCAGTACCTCGGCCGCATGACTCTCTCCGCCATGCGCACCGCCAGGGCCGGTCAGGGTCTCGACGAAGGTGCGGACTTGACTCTCGGGAACGGCGCCCATGAAACCGTCGACGGGTTGTCCGTCCTTGAAGGCATAGACCGTCGGAATCGACTGGATACGAAGCTGGTGGGCGATCTCCGGGTTCTCGTCGATGTTCACTTTGACCAGCCGGACGGCGCCTTTGGCAGCAGTGACGGCTTTCTCCAGAGCCGGGCCGAGCTGTTTGCAGGGCCCGCACCAAGGCGCCCAGAAATCGACAATGACCGGAACCTCGCGTGAAGCTTCAATCACGTCGGCTGCAAAGCTCTGCAGCGACGTTTCCTTTATGTAAGGGCTCGCGCCGCCGTCGGCGGGTTTGCCTGTTGTTTGCCCGCCAAGGGGCCGTCCCGAAGTGCCGATCAACGCCATAGCTGAATGTCTCTTTCCAACTAGTGCAAGATGGGGGCAAGCGGCTTGAAAAGAAAGGGCTAATCGCGCGTTAACGGGGAGGGGGCAGGACGCACGAAGCGGTTATTGGCGACGCACGCTCTTCCGCTGTTTTCCGCGCTATGGGCGCAGATTACGGTGAAGACTGCAGCGTTGTCGCGCCGGCTTCTGTCGCATCGGCGGGCATCGCAAATCCGACCGCGGCTCCAAGTGCCGCCGCCACGGCGCAAGCAAGAAGGAACTTCCTCAACATCGGCCTCGAGCCTCTCTAAGGCGTCGGGCTCGATTAGAGGGGGCGAACAGGGCGGAATTCTTCCGTGAAGATGGCAAGATTGTGATGGCGGCCGGCTGTGGCTGAAAATCCTCAGCCAAATGCGGCGAGCCGTTTCTCCAAATCTGCCTTCACCTGCGGCCATTCGGCAGCGAGGATCGAGAAATACACAGAGTCCCGAAAATAGCCCTGCGGCATCCACATATGTCCGCGCAGGATACCCTCTTCCTTCGCGCCCAATTTCTTCAGCGCGGCTCGCGAGCGCTTGTTGCGCGAACAGGTTTTGAATTCGACACGATTGTAACCGGCTGCGAAGGCGTTCTCGAGCAGCAGGAACTTGGCTTCCGGGTTGACGGCGGAGCCTTGCGCGTCGGCGACATACCACGTAGCGCCGATCTCGACCTTGGCATCCTGCGGGGTGATCGCCAGATAGGAAGTCGAACCCACCACGGCGCCGTCGGCGAGCCGGCGGACCACAAAGCTGATCTGGGTATCCTTTGCCGTCTCCGCGACAATCCCAGGGATGCGAGACGCGAAGCCTTTGCTGATATCGAACGGGATGTAGGTCCAAAGCGCCTTGTCTTCGGCGGCGCGAATCAGTTCCGCGTGATGGCGGTCGTCTAACGGCTCAAGCGCCACGAAGTTCCCGGTGAGCGTCTTTGGGCCGAGCGGCGAGACGGGTTTCATTGGGCGATCTCCGGCAAGGCGGCGATGATCGGATCGTGGCCGCAAGCGCGCACAAAGCGCAACAGATCGCTGGATGCGATGGCGGTGGTGCGATCGTTGCGCAGCGGATGAAAGTTCAGAGGATCGAGCGCCAGCATTCCTTCGTCGAGGATGGGCCGCACAAGATGGTTGGTGTCGTGCATCAGGGCGAAAGGAGTTACCGAGCCCGGCTCGATGCCTAGCGTAGCGATCAGAAGATCGGCCGAGCCGAAGGAGAAACGCGGCGCCGTCAGCTGTTTGGCCAGTGCATTCAAATCGACCCGCAACCGATCGCGCAAGACGACAAGCCATAAACCGCCTTTTTTGTCCTTAAGGAAGAGATTCTTGGTGTGACCGCCCGGTACGCAATTGTGAACGGCATCTGCTTCCGCCACCGTGAAGACGGGAATGTGTTCATAAGTGGTCCAGGCGATGCCGAGGGTGCGCAGCCGAGCGTACAGCGCCTCCTCCCGCACCTCAGGCGCTGGAAGCTCGACGGCCCCCATCAGGGGACGAGCCGCTTGATCCATTCCGGCAGGGCGAATGCCGCCGCATGGATAGCCGGATTGTAGTAGTCGGTCTTCAGCTTGCTCTTTTTATACGCGGCCATCGCGCGCTTGATGCCTTTGGGCGTTCCGAGCTTGCCGCCCTTGCCAGCCCAAGACAGCGCCATGAAGCCGCCGATATAGGTGGGAACGACCGTCAAGTAGAGTCCCGACTGTGGGAAGAAAGCCTTCAGATCGTTCAAGGCCTCGGTGATTTCCCAGGGCTGGTAGAACGGTACGCCGGTCTGAAAGGTTGCGAAGCCGCCCGGCTTCAGCGCGCGTTTAATGCGGTCGTAGAAGGTCTCCCCGAACAGCGCTTTGCCGGGCCCGATAGGATCCGGACGGTCGCCAACGATCAGATCGAAACGCGCTTTGCTCTCTTTGCGGCCGAGATATTCGAAGGCATCGGCGATCTCGATCTTGAGTCGGCGGTCTTTGAAGGCCTTTGCGTTAACCTCAGAAAAGTGCTTGCGGCACTGCTCGACCACCAAGCCGTCGATATCCACCAAGACGACTTCTTTAACGCGCTTGTGCTTGAGCACCTCGTCGGCGATGGAGAGATCGCCGCCACCGACGATCATGACCCGCTCGACGCTCCCGTGCTCCAGGATCGGCAAATGTGTCAGCATTTCGGCGTAGGCGCTTTCGTCGCGCGTGGTCATCTGGACGATGTCGTCGAGGATCAGCACGCGTCCATTGGCCACCGTGTCGAATATCTTGATGCGCTGGTACTGGCTCTTTTCGTCGACCAGCGGCTTGCCGGCGAGCTCCATCGCCTGCGCGTAACCTTTGTGGAGACGCTCTTTGAACTGGCTGGACGGCATCGTGCTTCCCTCATCTGGTGTTCGGCGGCGAACGAGGCGGCGCTTTTAGGGCCAGCGCTCTCAGCTTGCAAGCGCCAGCGCGAAGGCGTTCGGCGTCGAGTTCGGCGAAGAGAATGTGACAGCCGGCATCGGCTCCAGCGCCACGCTCCCCAAAAATAATTTACACTTGCGTGACAAATTTCTTGCGTTGGGGGTCAACGTGCCTATATTTCGCCGGCTCTCGTAAGAGAGCAAAGCGGCGAGACGGCCTTCCGTCGGCGCCGCTTTCTTCTTGAGGCGCGTCCGGAAGTCCGTAAGGCCAAGGCGCAGGTGTCAACTCTTACCGAAGGGGTAGGTGCCCGAAATGGCTAGACTCCAACTTGTTACGGCGAACAAAGAAGCAAGGGCGCCACGCGTCCGGACTTCGGCGAAGACCGCTGTGATTGCCGCTCAACCGGCCATCGCAGAACACAAAGACCACTTCATTACCCGCAACGGGCTGACCTATGCGGGAAGTCATCTGATAATCGATCTCTGGGAAGCCGAGGGTCTCGACGACCGTGACAGGATCGAAACAGCGCTGATCGATGCAGTGAAAGCAGCCGGGGCGACCCTGTTGCATATTCATCTGCATACCTTCACCGACGGCGGCGGCATCTCAGGCGTTGCCGTTCTGGCGGAGAGCCACATCAGCGTCCACACTTGGCCTGAAAAGGGTTATGCAGCTTTCGACGTCTTTATGTGCGGCGAAGCTGAGCCCCGCAAGGCGCTGTCGGTGTTCAAGGAGGCCTTCAATCCCGGCCGCCTCGTCATCGGCGAACATAAGCGCGGCGTGCTGTAGTCAGTCACAAAGTGCGCATTAACCAAGGGCGGAAACGGTTTTAAAACTGTTTCCGCTCTTTTTTTGTCGCATCTGCTCCCTCATTTGAAAACGTTAGCCTGTATTAACCGCGTTCCAATCGCGTTTAAGCGATAATGGCGCGTGGAGGATCGGGCGTGCAGTACGACGCATGTGTTATTGGCGCAGGCGCGGATGGATTGGCCGCGGCCGCGACGCTTGCTGCAAGCGGCCTGAAAACCGCGGTCGTGGAACGCGACGCCCATTGCGGCGGACGCTGCGCTACGCGCGAATTTCATCCCGGCTATCGCGCCTCCCCCTTCGTCGACGAGCTTCCCGCCATTCCTCCCGCCATAATTCGCGCGCTCGATCTGGCGCGCCGCGGAACCATCTTCGTGCCGCCTTCTGCTTCGTTGGCATTATGGCCGGACCGGCGGCATCTACAGCTGCCTTGGGCGGAAACCGACAATCTGGCGGAACGAGCTGCGGCTTTGCGCGCGGCGATTATCGAGCGCGTGCTCTCGGACGCTGACGCGCCGCCCAAGCGCGACCTGTTCGTAGCGCGCAAATCCGCCCCTGCGTGGCCGGGTGAGGAGCTTGCCGTGCATTCGCTCGCCGATCTGCTCGCCGGCGAGTTGGGCGGACCCGATGCTGACGCTCACCGCATGGCGGCGCTTTTGGCCGGACGGATTTGCGATGCTGCGCTCGCCGGCAGCGCACTTCATCTCTTGGCCGCCGGCCCGAGCGGTATGCCGGTTGGCGGTCTTGGCAGATTGGCCGAATTGCTACGTGCTGCAGCACAAGATGCCGGTGCGGAAATCTCCTGCGGGCTGGAGGTCGCCGACATCAGAAGAAAGCGCGGGCGCGTCGTCGGCGTCGGTCTGGCCGACGGCAGCGAAATCGTCGCACGCGCCGTCGTCTCGACGCTCGATCTCAAGCGGACGTTTCTTTCCCTTTTCCCTTGGAGCGAGTTGCCGCGCTCGGTAACGGATCGTGTCGGCGGATTCCGCGCCTCGGCAGGCACCGCTCGGCTGCTCCTGGCGCTTGGCGCGCCGCCAGTATTGCCCGATCGAACGGACGCTCTGGCGATGCGCGGGCCGATCTATGTGTCTCCCGACAGGCTCGACCAAGCCCACCGCGCTTGGCTCTCCGGCGCGGTGCCCAATGCGCCGCCGCTGGTCCTCCGTGTTGTCTCCGCCATGGACCCGTCGCTGGCGCCCGACGGCGCCGCCTGTATGACGGTCTCGCTCGGCGCTGTGCCGCACATGCTGTTTGACGGCGCCTGGACCCGCGATAAACGCGAACAGCTACGCGACGCAACGCTGAGCGCGATAGAGGCCGTTCTGCCTGGTACATCTTCGCTGGTTGTCGGCGCGGAGCTGATCGTGCCGCCCGATTTCGAGAACATGCTGGGTGCCACGGGCGGCGATCTGACGGGCGGCGAGCTTGCCGCCGACCAGATGCTTGGATTTCGCCCCTTCGCCGATTGCGCGGGCACGCGCACGCCGATCGAGGGGCTTTATCTGGCAGGTCCATCGTCGGCGCTGGCACCGTTTGCAAGCTGCGCCTCTGGCGTGGCTGCGGCCCGCGCCGTGATCGCCGATCTGGCGGCGGGGAAGCTCAAATGAGCGAATCCTTCGATGTCGTCGTCATCGGCGCGGGCGTGAGCGGATTGGTGGCCGCAACATATTTGGCGCAAGCGCACGTCCGGGTTCTTGTGCTGGAAGGCAAAGCTTTGAGCGGTGGCTCCGCGGCAAACACACAGCCACTCGCCGACCTAGCCGTTCCAGCGGGCGCCCACACGCTTTGCGCCCTCGATCCCCGTGTGGTGAAGGATTTGAAGCTGGCCCGCCGCGGCCTCAAATTTGCGGCACGCGACATGTCGCAGGTCGCCTTAACTGCCGAAGGAAAGGCGCTAACTCTCACGCGCAATGCCCATGCGGCGGCGCTCTCTCTCGCTCCGATATCGGCGAATGATGCCGTGGAATTCGGAAAATTCCGCCAGGGCCATTTCGCGTTCGCTCGCGCTTTGCGTGCGATTTGGTGGGACGCAGGCGAATTGCACAAGCCGAAGCAGCGCGAGGAGCTTCGCCGCTTGACGGCAACCGGCGCCGCCGCGTTTCTCGACGCCACTTTTGAAACCGAGGCGCTCAAGGCGGCATATGCTTTTGACGCGATGGAGGGCGGCCTTTCGCTTTGCGACGCAGGATCATCGCTTCTGCTCGCTTGGCGCGCGGCCCAGGAGATGTGCGGGCTGCAGGGTGCCGTCGCTGTGCCGCGCGGAGGCCCGGCAGCGCTCGCTACGTCTCTGGCGGCGGCCGCGGAAGCCGCAGGTGTCGAGATCAGAACCAATGCCACAGTAACGCGCCTGTTGCTCTCCGGGGGCGCGGCCTCAGGTGTCGCGGTCGGCAATGAGACGGTATTGGCCGGGGTCGTGTTATCGAGCTTGTCGCGCCACCAAACATTGTTGGCGCTTGCGCCCACCGGGGCCGTGGGATTGGCGACGTCTCGGCGGCTCTTGGAACGGCCCGCGCTTGTCGGCGAAGCGAAGCTGGTTCTGGGACTCAACACAATTCCGCAATTCGCGGTGGGGAGTCCGTCTGCTCGCTTCATCGTTGCCGATCACCTGGCATCCTTGGTCGCCGCCCATGCCGATGCGCGTGCAGGGCGTTTGCCGTCCGATTTGGCACTGGAAGCAATCGTACCCACGGCATTCGATCCGTCGCTGACATCGACATTTCACATTCTGTCCGTAGTCATGCGTCCGCTACCGGTTTCACCGTTAGAAGGCTGGGAGGTGCTTGGGCCGCGCCTGGCCGATAGCGTGGTGTCGCGTCTTGAGCGTCATGCCCCTGGCTTGCGCGACAGCGTCATCGCGTATGCTTTCATCCCACCATCTTTGGGCGGCGATCGGCTCGATGTTTCGCATATTATCGGCGAATGGCGCACGCGTATCGCCACGCCGATCGACGGCTTGTTCTTATGCGGTATGGCTGCCGAGCCTGTTCCTGCATTGTCAGGGCGCGCCGCCCGGATCGCTGCTTCTATGGCTGCGGCGTATCTTGGGGGAGGCGCAAAATGAGCACCGAACTTCTCCGCGCCACGCCGTTCCATATGCGCGCTGCCGAGGCCAATCGGTTGAACAGATGGGAGAACCGCGGCGGCTTTACGCTTGCGGCCTCTTATGCCGATCCCCGCGCGGAAGCCCTGGCAGGACGCTTTGGTGCCATTCTCGCGGACATATCGTGGCATTGGCGTATCGCGATCGTCGGCGAGCGTGCGGACGAATTTGTTTCACGTCTTTTCACACGCGATGTTTCGAAACTCGTTCCAGGGACGGCGTGCGACACGCTGTGGCTGAACGACGGCGGCGGCGTGCGCGGCATCGGCTGGCTTGTCCGGACCGGCCGGGATTCTTTCTTGTTGATCTCCGAAGCGGGCGATATGCACTGGATGTCGCAAGCAGCCTCACTCTATGGCGTTGCGATCCGCGATGTTACAGCGGAACAAGGCGTGCTGAAGCTTGTCGGTCCTTACGCCGGAAAAATACTTGAAACTGCCGGATTGAGCGCCGATCTCGCGCCGCATGCTTTGCGCAAATATTTCTGGAAAGGGCTCGAAGTCGCACTGTCGCGTCTTGGCGGCGGCTATGAGGTTTGGTGCACTCCGGACGATGCGCTGATTGTTTGGGATCGCCTCTTCGAAGCAGGTGCTAGCTTCGCCTTGTGCCCGGCGGGGCAATCTGCGATGGACATCTTTGCTGTCGAGAGCGGCATCCTGCGTGTGCGCCACGACTTCGAACCGGCACGCGACGGATTTTCACCCGAGCCTTCGGTAAGATCGCTCGGTCTGTTGGATCACGTGGAGCAGGACCACGATTTCAATGGCCGTGCGGGATTCCTTGCGGCCGGAGCCGACAAAATTCTCGTCGGCGTTCTCCTCGAATCCGATATTCCAGCGCCGCGCAGGCCGCTTACGCGCAATGGCCGTTGCGTCGGGCGAACGCTGAGTTCGCTTTTCTCCCCTGCCTTGGGCCGCGCCATCGCCTTGGCCGTGCTTGAAACGGATGCTTCGGCGCCAGGAACGGTGCTTCAAATGGCCGGCTCTACGGGACAGGCCGCAGCCTTGCCATTTCTGCCAATTCCGGTTCCCATGCTTGTCGGCGACGGGAAATCCGCCATTTGACGTTGAAGCCGTGAGGAGTGTCGGTTGGACGCCGGAATGAAATTCGATCCGGATGCCGAACTCGTCGCCCGTGTGGGCCGCGGCGACCGCGCGGCCGCGCAGACTTTAATGGCGCGCCATTTGCCGAAAATGTTGGCACTGGCGCGGCGGATGTTGCCCGGCCAGGTTGAAGCTGAAGATGCGGTGCAGGACGCGTTCCTCAAGCTGTGGACCCATGCCGCGCGGTGGCAGCCAGGGCAGGCCAAGTTCGAAACCTGGCTTTATCGGGTCACATTGAACCAATGTTACGACCGCCTGCGCCGAAAGCCGACGGTCGAACTGGACAAAGCCGAGAACGTTGTCGATCCGGCTCCAAGTCCTGAGTGTGCCTTGCAGAATGCGGCACTAACCTTGCAGATCGAGGCGGCATTGGCGGACTTGCCGGAACGCCAGCGCGCCGCCGTTCTGCTCTGTCATTATCAGGCCTGTGGCAATATCGAAGCGGCGGAGATTTTGGGTATCAGCGTTGAAGCATTGGAGTCCCTCTTGGCGCGGGGACGGCGGGCATTAAGGACGACACTCGCGCATTTGAGGGATGGTTAGGAGAGGTCATGCAGGAAGATATCTCGAAGGACGCAGAGGCGGCGTTTGCTACCCGCACTTTGGCGGCGCTGCCCACCATTGCGCCCGCCCCTGCATTGGAATCCCGCATCTTAGCCGATTTCGACGCGGTCGCGGCCCGGCGGGCACGCATGCCATGGGCTGTTGCGAGGCGAACGATGCGCCGGTTCGGCGATGCGATTTGGCCCGGCGTGCCGGTGTGGCAACCGGCTTCGATATTGGCGCTTTCGCTATTGGCCGGGCTTGCCGCCGGAACTTTGGTTCCTGCGTGGTCTGAAACATATGAATCTTCGGGGCAGTCGCTAACCCTCGATGTGCCACCCGTCTTGGATACTTCGGGAGAATCCTGACATGAACAATGATGGAGCGCCCGTGGCGCCCAAGCGCGGATCGAACATAGCGCTGATAGTTTCGCTCTGTCTCAATTTGATTTTCCTCGGTGTGATTGCGGCCGGTGTGTTTCGCGCCGCCATGATGCATCCGCCGCAGACAATGGCGGGTCAGGGTCTGTTTGCGCCGCGCATCGTCATGGAGATGGTACCGAGCGCGACCGACAAAATTCAGATCATCCTGGACGCGCATGGCAACAAGATGGATGAGCTTCGGTTTGAAGCGCAAAGCGCGCGCCGCGACGCGCGTCGGACCTTTATGGGGCGCAATTTCAGCCAAGCGTCGTTCGATCAATCGCTCGATCGGGTAAAAAGCGCGGACGGCGCGTTAGAGGCGGAAGTTCTTAAGATCATGTCCGAAACCGTGGCGAAGCTGACGCCCGAGGAACGGCGCGCCTTTGTTGAAAAGATCAAGGAGCACAATCATTCTTGGTGGCGTCACCTGGGTATGGGCCACGACCACTAAGGCCGCGGCAACCGCAATTCCGCGCAGGTTCCTTCGCCATAGGCGCTGGCGAGCCTAACCGCGCCGCCCATGCGTCGTGCCAACGCAACGACGATCGCGAGTCCCAGACCGGTTCCGGTGCTGACGCCGGCGCGCTCGAAACGCCGGAAGGCCGCGCCGGCGCCATTGGCTTCGGCGGCGCTGAAGCCGTTTCCGTTATCTTTCACCGCGACGACGACGGCGCCTTCCTCTTGGCAGACGCTGACCTGCACGCCACCGCCCTCTTGCGTGTAAAGCAGGGCGTTCGACAACAAATTCGTGATGATGCGCCTGACCGCGAGTGCATCCGCTCGCACCTCGGCAGGAGCGGCGGGCACCATGTCGAGAGCGATGCGACGCGAGAAAGCGCGGCCGACATTCTCGTTGACGCAGGCACAGATCAATTCCGTGACGTCGAATACGGTGGGCGTCAAGGGATAGCGGCCGGCTTCCAAATTGGCGAATTCGAGAATGTCGCCGATCTTGGAATGCAAGCTGCGCCCCGCCATGCCGATGTCGCGAGCATATTCGATGTATTTCGGGTGACCGACCGCACCGTAAAATCCGCGCTCGATCACTTCGGCGAAGCCGATGATCGCATTGAGCGGTGTGCGTAGTTCGTGGCTCATATGGGCGACGAATTCGTTTTTCGAACGCAGAGCTTCCACCGCACCGCGTTCCGCATTGGCCAGACGCACCAGCAAGCGTGCCTCTGCCGGCCGCGTCGAGCGCAGCGTACGGATCGCCTGCGATGCTCTGGCGCGGCGTTCGAACTCGCGCACGAACACGGTGGCGAGACCGGCGCCGACCAAAGCCGGACCAAGAATAACGAACAGATAAAGCGGCAACGACCCATACCAGGCGTCCAGCGCGCCGCCATCGTCCAGCGAGACGCGTACCTGTACCGGCCAGCCGGGAATCCGCGTGGCTGTCGTTTCGGTCGTCTCCGCCAGGCGACCTGCCAAAAGCGTCCCGGCAGTGCTTACCAGTCCCGCTCCGTCCATCATGACGGCTGGCGCCAGAGCCGACGGATCGAAGGAAACGGCGACGACGGCGTTCCTGTCGCGGAAGGCGATGACCGTGCGCTGCGCCGTGCCGAGAACGACGCGTCCGGATCGCGTCAGCTCGGCAAAACTCTTCATGTCGATATTTTCGCCGGTGGCGCGCAAGACTTGGCCAAGATCGTCTGCCACCGCGATGCCGCGCAAATCGGCGGAGGCCGAAAGCGCATCGCTTGGCAGCATGTCGGCGGCGAACAGATGGCCAATTTGCTCGTGCTGCGCCAGAGATGCCTGCGCCACGGCTGCGATTTCCGTCGCGCGTTTGGCTTCGAAACAGGCCGCCTGATGAAAAGCTTGAACGCGGTCGAAGCGCATCTGCAGCGCGCCGGCAGCGGCGAAGCTGCCGCCGATCGCAACCACGCAGAGCAGGACGGTCAAACGGATATTCCGCGTCGGAAGCGCGGCGATCCACGACAGCGCACTATGGAATAGCGCGAGGGGCTCAGCCGCTGTTCGTTCGCCCGCCATTATCGACCCACCCTCGCGCGCGATCCGGTGATTCGCGCTCGCCCGATTATGCGAATCGGCGAGTCGCTGTCACGCGCTTCGAAGCAGTCATCCTATCACCTTGCCGGCCACTTCGAACAGATTTGAGGAAAGGCCTGGGGTGTTGGCGATAATCTCCAGTTCGTGGCGAATCAGTGCTTGGCGCTTTGCATCGAAGCGCCGCCAGGTTTCAAAAGCGCCGGCCATACGCGCAGCAATCTGTGCATTGATCTTGTCCAGCGCGCGGATGGTCTCGCCCACCAGCGCGTAGCCGCTGCCGTCCGCCGCATGAAAGCGCAACTGATTGCCGGAGAAAGCCCCGATTAGGGCACGCACGCGGTTCGGATTTTTGATGTCGAAAGCGGGATGGCGCATCAACGTCCGCACGCGCGACACGGTATCCGGGCGCGGGGAGCCGGCCTGCAGGCCCATCCATTTGTCGAGGACCAGCGGATCGGCTTTGAAGCGCTCGTAGAAATGCGCGAAGGCTTCGTCGCAGCGTGGTGAGGCCATGCGGCTTAGCGCGGCGAGCCCCGCGATCATGTCGGTCATGTTGGTCGCCGCGGCGTAATGGGCAGCTGCAAGCATTGCCGCGTCCTCGTCGTCGGCAGCCGTCAAGTAGCGCAGACAGGCGTTGCGCAGAGCGCGCCGTCCCGCCGAGGCGGCGTCCGGCGAAAACGCGTCGGCGGAAGCCGCGCGATCGTATAATGCGGCGAAAGCCTTGCCGTGCGCGGCGGCGACAGTACGGATCAGCGTCTTACGCGCCGCGTGAATCGCATCGGGATCGATGACGTCCATTGCCATGGCCAATTCGCTTTCCAACGGAGGTGACAGCATATTGGCGGCGAACGCCATGTCGTCATTGGCATCCGCCAGAACATTGCCCATGGCTTCGACATAATAAGGATCGGGCTCTGACGCCTTGCCCGCGATGATGTCGAGCATTGTGGAGCGCGCCGCTGCTTGTCCGGCCTCCCAGCGATTGAAGGAGTCGGCGTCATGCGCCATCAGCGCAGCGCGATCCTTAGCCGATTGAAGTACTTTGAATGTCGCGGGCGCCGAGAATTTCCGCCCTACAGACAGCAACGGTTCTTCGTCTACGCCGACGAACACGAATTTCTGTTCCGCCTCGACGAGTTCCAGCACGCGTTCCTCCGGGCCCGGTGCGTTTTCGCCCTCCAATGTCAGCGGCAGTGCGCGGCCGGTCCTACCCACAAATCCAAGCCGCACCGGCACCTGCATCGGCCGTTTCACCGGTTGACCCGGCGTCGGCGCCAAACTCTGCTTCAATGTCAGCGCATAAGTTTTCGCCGCCGCATTGTAGGCGCCGTCGGCTTCGATGACCGGCGTGCCCGCTTGCCCATACCACAACCGAAACTGTCTCAGATCGCGGCCGCTAGCGTCTTCGAAGCATTTCACCCAGTCTTCCACCGTTGCGGCTTGCCCGTCATGGCACGCGAAATAGAGATCGGTTGCTTTGCGATATGTCTCGTGGCCGACCAGAGTCCTCAACATACCAATGACTTCGGCGCCCTTCTCATAAACCGTCGCCGTGTAGAAATTATCGATCGTGATGTAGCTCTGCGGCTGTACGGGGTGGGCGAGTGGCCCCGCATCTTCCTGGAACTGGCGCAATCGCAAGGCGCGCACGTCTTCGATACGCTTGACGGGATGCGAGCGCATGTCGGCCGAGAAACTCTGGTCGCGGAAAACAGTCAGGCCTTCTTTGAGCGAAAGCTGGAACCAATCGCGGCAGGTGACGCGGTCGCCCGTCCAATTGTGGAAATACTCATGCGCCACGACGCTCTCGATGCGGGCGTAATCGTCGTCGGTCGCCGTTTCGGGCGAGGCCAAAAGCACTTTGTCGTTGAAGATATTGAGCCCTTTGTTCTCCATTGCGCCCATATTGAAGGCCGAAACTGCGACAATCATGAAGATGTCGAGATCGTATTCGCGCCCGTAAGCGTCTTCGTCCCACTTCATCGCCCGCTTGAGCGAATCCATCGCATAGGCTGCTTTCGGCTTGTTGCCGTGCTCGACGAAGATTTTCAGATCGACTTTGCGCCCGCTCATGGTGACAAAACTGTCGTTCAACACGTCCAGATCGCCCGCCACCAGCGCGAAGAGGTAACAGGGCTTGGGGAACGGATCGTGCCAGATCGCAAAAAGCCGCCCGCCGGCAAGCTCACCCGTGCCGATCGGATTGCCGTTGGACAGCAATGCGGGATAACTTTTCGGCGCTTCGATGCGCGTGGTGTACACCGCGAGCACATCCGGCCGGTCCAGGAAGTAAGTGATGCGGCGGAATCCTTCCGCTTCGCATTGCGTACAGAAGATCCCCTTTGCCAGATACAATCCTTCCAGCGCGGTGTTGTGTACCGGTGCAATCTCCGTGACGATTTCGAGCGTGAAACTCTCGGGCAGGTGGGCAATGGTTAGAGTGTCCTCGGCGATCTTGTATTCGTTCGCGCTCAAGGCGCGCCCATCCACGGCGACGGAAATCAGCTTGAGATGTTCGCCGTCCAGGACCAGCGGCGCTCCTGCCATACCGCAACGCGCCACACGCATTTTGGCGGTCACCCGTGTGGCTTCGGGATCGAGAAAAAAATCCAGCAGGATTTCGGAGATTTGGTAATCCGGGGCGCGATAGTCCTTCAAATGAACGGCGCGCGGCTCTTCGGTACGCATGCGTGATCCTCGGATTGGGGGCCCCATTTGTATAGCCGAAAGCGGATGGAACTGTGGCTATTTTTTCGGGGTCTCGGCGCGCAGGCGCTCTGCGCGGAGCGCGGTCTCGGGATGGCTGCCCAGCCAGCTCGGGCCGCAAGCCCTTTTGGCGCAAGCCTTGTTTTCCAGGCGCTCCAGCAGGTCGGCCATATGCGACGGCTTGGCTCCCATGCGCAGCAACAATGCGGCCGCATCGTCGTCGGCTTGTTGCTCGAAGGCGCGCGAATAGGCGGATTGAACGAGAATACCAGGCAGGATGACCGACAATTGGCTTACCTGCGAAAGATCGCCGGTCACGACGGCAATTGCCGCTGGAATGAGCGCCGCTTCGTAGACGCGCTGTAAGCCATGCGCATGGTCGACATGAGACATTTCGTGCGCAAAGACGCCTTCGATCTCTTCCTCGTTCCTGACCAGCGCCCATAATTCGTCGGTCATCACGATACGCCCGTCGGGCAGCGCAAATGCGTTGGGTCCGACCAGGATACCGCCGCCACGGAAAACCAACCGATAACCCGCCCGTCCGTGTGACGCGTGCGACGCCACGCGCCCGAAAAGCGCCTGGGCTTTGCTGCGCTGTTCTCCGGTGAGCCTGGACGGCAGGAGATAGGAGCTGTCGAGCACATTCATAGTCTGATCGGCTAGAACGCGCGATACGCCGGGAGGTGTATCCTGGGCCAGGCGGACCGCGGCAGCCGGAATCCCGTAAGCAATAAAGGCGTAAACCGCGAGAGCGGCCAACAGCACCGATAAGGCAACGCTGCGCCAGGACCGCTCGAGCCGGTCGATCCAACCGCCGCCCGACAAGCGCCGCGTGCTGCGCACAAGCGCGTCGACGCCGTCATTGTCATAGGTCTCGAAATGGCCGCCGCCCGGCAGATCGAAACGCCGGGCGATGTTGCCGAGCCGCGGCGAGACCTGCACCTTGCGCACGGGAACCTCGGCAAGGACGGCGCCGTCCTCGCCTTGGATCTGCAGCGTCTTGCCGTCTTCGACCGAGAGACGGGCCGGCACATGGCGCGCCGAATTGGGAAAGAAATAGCGTCCCTCGATCGCCATCTTAGAGCCCGAAATCGAAGGCGAACACGCTGCCGATTTCCTCGCCGACCGCACTTTGCGTGGCAAATGCTTCGGTCGTATAGGCGTCGATATCGCCGTCGACCAAAATCGACAGTTTGCGTGTCTCGTAGCGCGTCAAACGCACGCGTGCCCAAGGATAAAACATTCCGATCGTCAGCAAGGTGAGAACGGCATTGCTGACGGTAATCCAAGCCACGACGACGGGGTTCATTCGCGATTTGAGTTTGTGGCGTTCATCGAGCTTGGTGTTTTTAAGCGCCAAATTGACGATCATCGTCTCGATCGCCGGTATGACGAACAGAAAACCGACATAGGCCACGACCCACATGGCGATGACGGCGGGCGGGAACGGGTTGAACTTGCCGTGATGTGACACATCAATCGGCCAATATTTCATCGCCAACGCAAAGGCGACACCGGTGAGAATGCCGATAGCTATGAACAGTGCGAAGCCCAACACAAAAATCGCGTAAATTCGCTTGTTGGAGAATTCCGTGCGGAATGGGCGCCCGCCGAATGTGTGATGGTTGACCCAGAAATAATCGCGGGCGCGCCGCGCCGCGGGCATCAGGAGGAACAGAGTGCCGAAACCGGCCAGCGGCCAGATCACATAAGCAACCAGTGCCTCGAAGTAATCGCCGGTGAAATTGAATCGGACATTGCGATAGCTCGTGTTGCGCGCATTGAACCGCAGGCTGGCATTGACGAGCCAGGGAAACGCGAAGCCCAGAATGACCAGCCAAGGTAGCGTGTAAATGGGCTTGATCAGTATGCTGAGTTGGTAGCCGATCAGAAGGCTTGCGGCGATGATGCGTCCGATCAAAATGCGCCAGGCGGATGCGTGATACTCGAAAGCGTGGTCTGCCACGAAGGTGTTGCCGTTGAAGTAGCGGCGCGTGCGGACTTTCGCCCAAGCGCTGAAGATGCCCAGCGTCAGAATCGTCAGCGCGAGATTGACGATCCAAATGCGGAAGTACTCTTTGCCGGTGCCGCGAAATTCAAAGGCGTAAAGCGTCGGTACCGTCGTTTGCCCGGCCTGCGCATCCGCGTTCGACATATTCGTCACCCCCAACCCCAAGAGCTAATGTGCCCGAGAAACCGGGAACGCGCCACTCTGACGCGAAGCCGCAAGCGTCATGGTTAATGCACATAGTGGGGTTAGAGTTCGTTCTTCTCGAAGTCGCGCGAAAGATAAGTGCTGAAGCCCAATATGTGATCGACAGTGTCCTCGACGCCGAGCGGCAGGAAAATGTTTTCGCAATAAGCGTAATTCGCATTCGGAAAATCCGTTCCCATACGGCCCCGCAGGGCGGCTGGAGAGCCGGTTTGAGCGACATGGGCAAAAACCGAACGCAGGGAGAAGCAAAACGCCGGCGCCATTTCCACAAATTCGTTCAGTCGCCGCCCTTGGAAGGGAATGGCATAGGCCTGCACATGGGCGTCGCCCGTAATGCGGAACTTGAAATCTGCGCCGCTATCGATGACTTGGACAAGCAGCATATCGCGCAGAAGCGAGGCGAAATCGCGAGGGTGCATGTCTTGACGGGCGGGGAAACGCCTCGTTCCTCGCAGGTTCTGCCAATAGGTATTGCCCGCTATCACAGCGGGGCTTTCCAGTTTGTCGAGCGTAATCAATTCGAATGAGGTGACGTTGGGACCTCTTGGAGGCTCGGAAATCTCCTGCGGTGACATCTGAATACGGTGCTCGGTGACGTTGCGGTTATGACCATCGACGTTATCACGGAACGGCGCGAGCACATCCTGCATATTCGCTCGCGCGTGCAACCCTGCTGCGATATTTCGTCAGATGATGCACCAATGGAGGGTGTCGTGCGTTTTAGCTGTTGCGATCGATGTGCGCGAGAAGGTCTTGCGCGCCATGCGCGAATTCGGCCAGCGCCGCCGGCATGTCTTCGCCGGATTTGCGGGCCCATTCCACAAGCCCTTTCGCCAGTGCCGCGAGCATCGGCGCCGCCGCAATCAAGCGGGCTTGGTGTTCGATCTTGCTGGGGTTCAGATCGTATTCCGCACCCGGCACGCGCCAGCCGCCCCATTCGGATTTGCCGGTGACGACGACGGGATAAGTTCCCGGTACCGGGTGCCGCGAACAGTCTTCGGTCGGTTGCCACTTGTTGCGGGCACGGACCACGCGCCAATTTTCCGTGCTTGGTACGGCACGTTCGGAGAGCGGTTCTTCGGCCTGGATTTCTTCGGCGGTGAATTCGCGTCCCAGACCGCAGTCGTAATGCACGCGCAACGGTTCATCGAGACCCTTCGTCCAATAAGGCACGACATGCTCGACCAGCGCCCATGTACCCACGGGCTTAACGTAGACGCGCTGGTTTTTGTGGAATTGCGCCTTGGCCATCCGAACGTCACCTTTGCCGCAGATAATCTAGAATCTTGGGCTTAAGCGCGGGTTAAGTTTTGTCCCCTGGAGGTGACGCCGCCCGCCTGCTTCGGTTAATAGACCGTTCCATGTTCGAAAAGCTCCAATGATCCAAAGCCCCTGCCTGAAGATTTGTAGCATCGATGCCGCGTCGGGCTTGTGCAGCGGCTGCGGGCGCACGCTCGATGAGATCGCACGTTGGGCAGGCATGAGCGAGGACGAACGGGCCGCAATCATGCGGGATCTGAAGGATCGGATGATCCGCTCTAACCTGCGTCGCTGAGCCGGTTGCATCCCAGCGGCTCCGGATCGAGGACCTTGCCCGCCAGCGCGCCATGCCAATCCAAGCCGGCGCGCAGTTTCACATTCTCGCCGACGACAAGAATCGCCGGAGCAGTGCTTTGCGCCGCCGCGGCGCCAAGCTCCGCAAGCGTTGTGACACGCACGGATTGATCTGCGAACGTGGCGTCGCTGACGATGGCGGCCGGCTCATGCGAGTTCCGTCCGCCGGCGATCAGATGCGCCGCGATTTCGCCGGCGTATTTTCGTGCCATGTAAAGCACGATGGTTGGCGATCCGCGGGCAATGGCGGCCCAATCGAGTTTCGGCAATTTTCCGTCAGCGCCGTGACCGGTGATGAACGTCACGGCGTGATTGGTGTCGCGATGCGTCAATGGAATGCCTGCATAGGCCAACCCGCCAATGCCCGCCGTGACGCCCGGCACGATGCGGAACGGCACGCCGGCGCGCACCAGCATCAGTGCTTCTTCCACCCCGCGTCCGAACACGAACGGATCGCCGCCTTTCAGCCTCAGCACGCGTTTTCCTTTGCGCGCCAACGAGACCAGCGTGCGCGAAATATCGTTTTGCTTGCAGGATTTCTTCCCGCCGCGCTTACCGCCATAGATCAGCTCGGCGCCCGGCCGCGCCTGCGCCAGCAGCGCCTTGTTCACCAGCGCGTCGTAAAGGACGACATCGGCATTCGCGATGGCATACAATCCCAAAACCGTAATAAGGCCCGGATCGCCGGGTCCCGCACCCGCCAGCCAGACCCAGCCTTTGTCGAAAGAGGGCAGGGCAAGTGCAGTTGCCAGCCGCTGGACAGCGGCGCGCTCGTCGGAAACCAAGGTTGGAGGTGTTGGGTACATTTCACACCACTGTCACGTATTTATAGTTTATCACCGATATCGGCACTGTAAAATAGAAAAGACGGCAGACTGGCAAGGCGCGCGCGGCAGGTTAGAGTGGGGCGATATCATCTGCCTTTATTGGAGGACGTCGGGATGCGGTGTGTTTTTGGAGCGGTCATCGCCGCGTTCTTGCTGACTGCGGCGTCGGCCGAGGATGTTTGGAGCACTTTTCGCGATCCCGCGGGCGCATACAGCGTCGAAATGCCCGGTACGCCGACGGTTTCCACCCAGTCGACGAAAGCGGGCGATGGCAAGGATATACCGATCGTAATCTATACAGTGGATCGCGGAAGCGCCGCAGACATCGTTATGGTCGCCGACTTCACGGGTTACGAAGTCGATCCGGGCAAGGCGATCGACAATGGCGTGGCGACGATTTCGGCTTCGGGAAAGACAATTCAAACCAACACGATTGACCAGCTCGACGGTCAAGTGGGCCGCAACATTGGGTTTGTCGATCCAGACGGCGACCATTATACGGACCGCATCTTTTTCGTGAACAGCAAGCTGTACCAGGTCATGACGGTCATCGCGGCGAACAACGATCCTGCGCAGAAGGAAAGTGCGGGGCGCTTCAGCGCTTCGTTCCACTTCACGCTGAAGTGAGCTGTCGAATCATCAGCGCTTGGAAGTTTGAGATTCCGAGAATGGTACCGATACGGTTTGGTTCGATCGGTCGCAGTTATTTCGTTCGAAATAGATGAAGGTCAGGCATGCATATCGTTCCCCGCTCAGATTTAAAACCCAACACTCTGGATTACGAAAATCAAGCGCTCGTTACCGCGAACGGCTTTCGCGAATATGACGCGCGCTGGCTGTTCGGCAAAGAGATCAATCTGCTCGGCGTTCAGGCGCTGGGGCTGGGGCTCGGCACGTTTTTCCACGAAGCCGGCATCAAACCGAAAGTCGTCACCGGGCACGATTACCGTTCCTATTCGCTGTCGATCAAACAGGCCTTGATGCTCGGTTTGATGAATGCGGGATGCGAGGTGGTCGACATCGGTCTCGCCATGACGCCGATGGCCTATTACGGCCAATTCGCGCTCGATTGCCCCGCCGTGGCAATGGTCACGGCCAGCCACAACGAAAACGGTTGGACCGGCGTGAAGATGGGGGCGCAGAAGCCGCTCACCTTCGGTCCCGACGAAATGGGCCGCTTGAAGCAGATCGTGCTGGGCGGCGAAGGCAAGGCGCGACCGGGCGGCAGCTACGCTTTCGTCGAAGATTTCCGCACGCAGTACATCGACGCAGTGACCGCAGGGCACAAGCTTTCGCGTCCGCTCAAAGTGGTGGCGGCGTGCGGCAACGGCACGGCGGGGGCGTTCGTCATCGATGTCTTAAAGCGCATCGGTGCCGAAGTCGTCCCGATGGATGCGGAACTCGATTTCACCTTTCCGAAATACAATCCCAATCCCGAAGATTTGCACATGCTGCACGCCATCGCCGACACGGTGCGGGCGAACAAGGCCGATATCGGCCTCGGCTTCGACGGCGACGGCGATCGTTGCGGTGTGGTCGACAATACCGGCGAGGAAGTCTTTGCCGACAAGGTGGGCGTGCTTCTCGCCCGCGATCTGTCGTCGCGTATCCCGAACGCGCAATTCGTGGTCGACGTGAAATCGACCGGCATCTATCTCATCGATCCGGTGCTGAAGAAGAACAACGTCAAGGTCGATTATTGGAAGACCGGTCATTCCTACATCAAGCGCCGCACCGCGGAATTGAAGGCGGTGGCGGGGCTCGAAAAGAGCGGCCATTATTTCTTCAACGCCCCGCTAGGCCGCGGCTATGACGATGCCTCCATCGCGGCGATCGCGGTGCTCGAGATGCTCGATCATTCGGGCAAGACGATGTCGCAGATGGTGGCAAGCCTGCCCAAGACGTGGTCCTCGCCGACCATGAGCCCGTTCTGCCCGGACGACAAGAAATACGCCGTGGTCGATGCGGTGACGGGGGAATATCAGGGGCTGAAAGCGCGCGGCGAGAAAGTTCTCGGCCAGAACATCGTCAGCATCGTCACGGTCAACGGCGTGCGGGTCACGCTGGACGACGGCACTTGGTGCCTGGTGCGCGCCTCGTCGAACAAGCCGTCGCTGGTGGTTGTCGTGGAAAGCCCGACATCGGACGCGAACATGCATGCGATTTTCAGCGACCTCGATGGGCGCCTGTCGAAGCATCCTGAAGTCGGCGAATACGATCAGAAGATTTAGCGCAGCACTTCTATAAAAGGGAGGCGGACATGGATCGGCGCACGGTGTTGGGTCTCGGCGTGACGGCGGCCGTCGCGGGAATGACAAAGGGAGCATTCGCGGAAGAGATGAATGCGTCAGGTATCCTTTCCACCGATCCGACGGAGATCGTTCCTTTGTGGCCCGGCGTTCCGCCCGGCGGCGCAGGTCTCAAACTCGAGGCCAAGATCGTCGAGCGCAGCACGGACACCGCCGCTTTTCATGATCGCTTCGTCACCGATATCGGTGTGCCGCTGCTTCATGTCTTCCGGCCAGATCGGCCCGACGGCTCCGCCCTCATCCTTGCGCCGGGCGGCGGCTATGTTCGCGTCGTGGTGGACAAGGAAGGCGTGGAATGCGCGCGCCGCTTTGCTGCGTCCGGCGTCACCGTGTTCATGTTGCGCTATCGCTTGCCCAGTGAAGGCTGGGTCAATGGACGCGACGTGCCGCTGCAGGATGTGCAACGGGCCATGCGTATCGTCCGCGCCGGCGCCCAACGCTTCGGCATCGATCCGAACCGTGTCGGCGTTATGGGGTTCTCGGCAGGCGGCCATGTCGCGGCATCTGCGGCCACCAAATTTGCCGACAAAGTCTACGAGGCCGTTGACAGCAGCGACGCGCAGGATGCCAAACCGTCATTCGCCGCTTTGATGTATCCGGTCATCACCATGAGCAAGGGCGCCCATCCCGGTTCGCGTACGCTGTTGCTCGGTCCCGATCCCACCGATGCGCTGATCGCCGCTTATTCCTGCGAGAACGCGGTGACGAAACAAACCCCGCCCTGTTTTCTCTGTTTCGCGGCGGATGACACGACCGTGCCGCCGATGGAAAATGGCTTGGCGATGTTCCAGGCGCTGCGCGGTGCCGGTGTGCCGACGGAAATGCACGTCTTCGAAAAAGGCAGCCATGGTTTCGGTCTGCGCTTGGCGAAAGGGCTGCCCGCCTCCGCTTGGCCGGATCTGTTCTTGCATTGGGCCTATAGCAATGGCTGGGTACGAGATTCGAGCGCCGCACCGGTTTAAACGGTGCATTCCTCGGGCTGCGCGACAAACGCCAACGCATCGCGCAGCACGTTGATATCTGCACCTAGCCGCGTCGCGTTTTCGCTGAGGTGGCGGCGGAATTGGCGCGCGCCGCGCCGTCCGTTGAACAAGCCGAGCATATGGCGCGTCATGGCGTGCAGCGGCACGCCTCCCACCAATTGGCGCGCGACGTAATCGAGATAAGCGTCCACCGCCTGCTCCACGGAAATCATCGCCCCGCCGAATAATTGGGTGTCGACATCCGCCAAAATGGCGGTGTTTTGATACGCCGCGCGCCCCAGCATCACGCCATCGACGTGCTTCAAGTGATCCTTGGCCTCGTCAAGTGTCGCAATCCCGCCATTGACGACAACGGTCAGCTCCGGGTTCTCGCGCTTGATCGCGTAGACCAGCGGATAATCGAGCGGCGGCACGTCGCGGTTTTCCTTGGGCGACAAACCATCCAGCCACGCTTTGCGCGCATGCACGATGAAGGTGTTTGCGCCGGCCGTTTTGCATTGCGCAATCAGAGTCCGTAGCGCGATTTCCGGGTCCTGGTCGTCGACGCCGATACGGCATTTCACGGTGACGGGAATGGAAACGGCGGCGCGCATCGCGGCAATGCATTCGGCCACCAGATTTGGTTCGCGCATCAAACAGGCACCGAAGCGTCCCGATTGCACGCGGTCCGACGGACAGCCGACATTCAGATTGATTTCGTCGTAACCAAATTCGGCGCCGATTTTTGCCGCCTCGGCCAAAGGCGCCGGCTCAGCGCCGCCGAGCTGCAGCGCCACGGGATGTTCGCCGGCATCGAACCCCAATAGCCTCGCGCGGTCGCCGCGGATCACGGCCGGCGCGGTCACCATCTCGGTGTACAGCCGCGCATATACCGAGAACTGACGATGCAGCACGCGGCAATGCGTGTCGCTCCACTCCATCATGGGCGCACAACAGAATCTATGTGCTTGATTTTGCTGCATTATTCCGATATATTCCAAGAGCTTAGATGGTCGCCATCACACTTTTTCGTATCCGAAAATACGACACTTTTCGCCAGGGTTCGACGTCTGAGTGTGATGGATTTGTGATCGAAAAGAGCTTCGCTGATGGCCAACATTAGACAATTAGCATCCGGACACTGGCAGGTCCAAATCCGCCTCAAAGGTCGCAAGGCGACCGAGACATTTGTGCGCCACGATCACGCGCGCGAGTGGGCGACAGAAGCTGAAGGGCAAATCGACCGCGGTCACGCACCGTCCGGTAGGCGCGCACGGCGTGCCAAAACATTTGGTGCGCTAATTGATCTGCACATTGACGACATGAAAGAGGTCGGCAAGCCGCCTCGTCGGTCAAAGAGCGCGACGCTGGAAATGCTCCAACGCGAACTTGGCGCCCTTAAGATCACCGATCTGGATCGCGAGCGTCTCATTCGGTTCGGGCGAGATCGCGCGAAGAGTGGTGCAGGCCCGGTGACGTTGGGCGCATACATCGGCGCCATCAAGTTGGTTGTCGCCCATGCAGCGGCCGTACACGGTGTGGAGGTCAGTGCCGAGCCCGTCAATCTCGCACGTATTGCGCTCAAACGCCTCGGCTTGATCGGCAAAGGCAATGAGCGCGATCGGCGTCCAACCGACGAAGAACTCACCAAATTGTTTGAGCACTTCGATGCCAGTCTGCGCCAGCTAATCCCAATGAGCCGGATCATCAAATTCGCGATTGCTACGGCGATGCGTCAGGAGGAAATCTGCCGGGTCACTTGGAGCGATCTGAGTGTGCGTACCAAGATGCTGACGATCCGTGATCGTAAAGACCCGCGCGAGAAGGTGGGCAACGATCAGCGAATCCCGCTGCTAGCAGTGTCCGGCTACGACGCCTATACGCTGATTGAGGAACAGAGTGCCGTTCGCAGCAACGAAGATGATCGAATTTTCCCGTATGTTAGCAAGTCAACCAGCGCAGCATTCACGAGGGCATGTGCCGATCTGCGTATCGACGATCTTCACTTTCATGATCTACGACACGAAGGAACCAGCAGATTGTTCGAAGCTGGCTTCGCGATCCAACAAGTGGCGCTTGTCACCGGGCATAAGGATTGGAAGATGTTGCGCCGCTACACACATCTGAAACCCGAATCACTGCACACAGTAGCAAACTTCAAAGCAGCATAATTTGGCAAACGCGATGTTGTGGCGATGAGGCTATTTCCGCCTTGACGGACACCAAGGCTGCGGACCGTGGGCTGATCAATTCTGCTAGAGCAGCAATTTGGTTGTCCGGTTTGAGAATTGCGGTCCACTCCCATGAACTCTGTGCATCTCTGGTGTCCGCGCGGATAAGCCGAGGATTTGAGCTGCCTCCTTGGCACAAAGATATCGGTCAGGAAAATCACGTGGAATGTTCATTGTGAGTCCTTTCTTTTTTCGCCACGTTGGCGAAGGGATGAATGCACTCGACCGGCTCTGCAAGTGGTTGACGGGCTAGGTAATGGCGCGTCGCAGGCGCTGGATGACTAAGAAGTGCCACGCTCAATGTTTGGATGGTCGGACAATATGTAAACCCTGTGCGATTTAGCACGGTGCGCATAACCTAGAGCCTCGGCCGCTGGGCCCGTTGCCATGACGGTGCAAGTGGAGAAAATCAACCGCCAGATTCAAGTCGCCACTGGATAAAAAGTGGGGGCAACGTCACGCCACAACCACTATTACGCTAAGATCAGCCATATAGACTCCGCAGGACGGTGGCCATCGCAGCATAAGACTGACTTGCTTCAACAGTTGATGCGAGCATCTGCGTTTGATAGCTCCGCCGTTCGATCCTTACACAATTCCCGTATTTTGATAAGGACTTGGACACAGAAACCCATGTCCTCGCCATCACCGCATTGTTTGCATTCGGCGAACCTATCGGCGGCAATAAGTACGGAGGTTGTTCAAGTTAGTGATGTCGGAGGCAATTAGTCGGCGGCAAGTTCGGATGTCGCGGCGCCGTGACATAGGGACACCAAAAAGAATTCGCAATGCTCTCGATACCTTGCGAAGATATCGGATTGCGTACAACGAGCATTCGACAATCCGTTGTTCAAACCGGACACAGCGTCTTGAGGGATTCACTCAAGGCTTTTCAAACAAGCGGCCGATAGCGCTTTGTGCATCACGTTGAATTTGTTTCAAGTGTTCTTCGCTGCGAAAACTTTCCGCATAGATCTTATAGACCTCTTCGGTCCCGGAAGGTCGCGCGGCGAACCATCCATTTTTCGCGACAACCTTTATTCCCCCGATCGGCTGATTGTTGCCGGGCGCACGGGTCAATTTCGCTTCGATGGGATCCCCGCCCAGTTCTTTCGCGTCGAATTGTTCCGGGTTCAGGTTTACGAGCAGCTTTTTCTGCTCAATTGCGGCAGGCGCATCGATCCGCTGGTAAAAGGAGTGGCCGAGATCGCTGGTGACGGCATCGTAGAGTTTCTGGGGATCATGGCCGGTGCGCGCCGTGATTTCGGCGGCAAGAAGGCCCATGATGAGCCCGTCCTTGTCGGTCGTCCACACCGAGCCGTCTCGCCGCAAATAGGATGCGCCGGCACTTTCTTCCCCGCCGAAGCCGAGCGATCCGTCGATTAAGCCCGCACTGAACCATTTGAAGCCAACCGGCACTTCCACGAGTTTCCGGCCGAACTTTGCAGTCACGCGGTCGATCATACCGCTGGAGACGACGGTCTTGCCCACAGCGCTGTCGCCGCGCCACGCGGGGCGATTGGCATACAAATAGGATATGGCTGCCGCGAGATAATAGTTCGGATTCATCAGTCCGCTTGGGCAGACGATGCCATGGCGGTCCGCATCCGTATCATTGGCAAAAGCGATATCGAACTTGTCGCGCATCGCGATCAACCGTGCCATCGCGTAGGGCGACGAACAATCCATCCGGATCTTTCCGTCCCAATCGACGGTCATAAAGCGGAACGTCGGATCGATAGCTTCGTTCGCCACGGTTGCCGCGATCTTGTAGCGCTCGATGATCGGTTGCCAATACTGGACGGCGGCGCCTCCCAGAGGGTCGATTCCAATTTTCACACCCGCCGACTGAATTGCATCCATATCAACGATGTTGGCCAGGTCGGCGATATAGGGTTTGATGTAATCATAGGCGTGAACGCATGTTGCCTTGCGCGCGATGTCATAGGAAACCCGCCGCACACCATCGAGTTTCTTGGCGAGGAACTCGTTCGCGACTTTCTCGATCCAACCGGTAATATCGACGTCCGCTGGGCCACCGTTGGTGGGATTGTATTTGAAACCACCCTCGTCAGGCGGATTGTGCGACGGGCTGATCACGATCCCGTCCGCCAACCCCGTCTTGCGGCCGCGATTATAGGTCAGGATCGCGTGGCTGATCACGGGAGTCGGCGTGTATCCGCCGTGCTCGTCGATCATCGTCTCGACGCCGTTGGCGGCAAGCACTTCGATGACGCTGGCAAAAGCGGGTTCCGACAGGGCGTGCGTATCCATGCCCAGGAAAAGCGGGCCGTCATTTCCGGCGTGGCGGCGATAGAGACAGACCGCCTGCGTGATCGCCAGAATGTGTGCTTCGTTGAAGGCAGAGGAGAACGCCGAACCGCGATGCCCGGATGTGCCGAACGCAACCCGTTGCGCCGCAATTGCGGGGTCTGGCACGAGTGAGAAATAATCCGTCACCAGCCGCGCCACGTTGACCAGTAGCGAAGGCGGGACGGGTTTACCGGCGAGAGGGTTTATCCTTTCTGACATAGTGTCGTTGCGCCCTAGAATAGCCGCCAGGAAAGGTCTTCCGACAACACGTAGATCGTGATCGCACCTATACACAAAAAAAGGCCGACCCAGAATAGCGGCGAATGGTGAATGCGCCTCCAGTCGCGTCGACGAGCAGGCTTTGGCGCGTCCCTAGGATGGCTGTCCGCATTCATGCGCCGGTCGTTCCATTTTTGCTACGGGTTAGGAATTTCGACCTCAGTTGAGCTCGGTCGGTCATTGTCATCTCTAACTCGCCGCAGTTGAACCGAACAGGTGAAAAGCCAAAACGTCGAATGATCGCTGTTATTCTTATGCACCCGAAATATCGGATTTCAGCTGAACATATTGTTCCCTTGCTATTTCTCCGCGGGCATACCGTTCATTGAGGATATCGAGTGCCTGCTTTCGCGGTTGCCCGTCGTATTTGCGATGCACGCGATAGGTATAACCCCAGTTTCCAAAGCTCGAAAACAATAGCAAAACGAACCCAAGCCACAGAAGCCAACCCCAGCCGAAGAACCAATCGTTCAAGCCGCCATAAATCATCTGATTTTCCTCGAATTATTGACCGCGAAACATTCTTCAAGATACGGATCGCCGCTGCGACGGCGATTGTGGCCCTTCGCGTAGTCGCAGATCGCCATAGTGTTTATGTAGATTCTTTTCATAGATCGGATCGACCGTCGTGGAGGAATCGTATTGCGGGCTATCCTTGACCGTCTGACGATTGGTACCAAGGCTAACCTGTCTGTCGGACCATTCAATCTTTCGCACGGATAGAGGGGAGATGATCACTTTCTTGTCTGGCCACCAGTTCGTCGTATCGACGACCATGTAATGGATACTCCAGTCCTCATCCTCGATCAGAAAATCCTCGACATGCCCGATCTCGCCGTCGCTTGCGAGAATTTGGTAGCCGGTGACCTCATTGGCGCTGCGCAGAGCGGGGTCGTCCTTGCTTCGCTGTGCATCGTCAATTGCCTTCTCTCTTTGCATCACTTCCAGGGATGGCGGCGCTGTGCCGGCCAGATAGCCGCCCCCCATGCCTACGAAGCCCTGATACGAGCCGCTACCCCAATACGGCCCCCAGCCGTAATAGTCGTAGATACCGGTCTCCATCTGCCGGGACACCGGCCGGTCGGCCTCGATCTCGGGACATTCCTTGATCTGCTGTTTGGTCAGTCGAACGGCGAATTGATGGCCCATGTGATTGACATGCGCCAAGGCGCTGGGAGGAAGAAGAATTTTGCGGCCGGGAAGCCAATTGCCGGTATCGATCACCAGCCAGCGAACCAACCAAGTAGCGTCGTCAAATAAGAAGTCGTTGACAGTGCCAATCAGCCCGTCAGTCGCATGAATGGCATACCCGTTGATTTCAAATTCATGCCTCAACATTTTGCAGCCCTTTATTCGGTGTGGTTCACAGGAAATGTACAGTTCCTTGATTTGCCAAAGCGTTCTTAAGCGTCCGGACGTGGGTCATCTTTGGTGACGGCGCGACCGGAGCCGTTGGCGCCGGGCGCCTTGCCGGCCTTGTCGAGAATTTCGATGAACGGCTTCATGATGTCGATCGGCATCGGAAACACGACGGTGGAATTCTGTTCGGCACCGATCTCGGTCAACGTTTGCAGATAGCGCAGTTGCATGGCGGCCGGAATGCTCCCCAGAATCTGGGCGGCATTGACAAGAGTCTGGGCTGCCTGAAATTCGGCTTCCGCATGGATGATCTTGGCGCGGCGGTCGCGTTCCGCCTCGGCCTGTTTGGCGATGGCGCGCACCATATTCTCCGTGAGCTCAACGGTTCTGATTTCGACATTGCTCACCTTGATCCCCCAAGTCTCTGTCTGGGCGTCCAGGATGGCTTGGACGTCGGTGCTGAGCTTTTTCCGCTCGGAAAGCATTTCGTCGAGTTCATGTTGCCCCAGCACAGCGCGCAGGGTCGTCTGCGCCAGCATGTTGGTGGCGGGAAGATAGTGCTGAACCTGGATGATGGCATGTTCGGGATTGACGACGTTGAAGTAGAGTACCGCGTCCACTTTCATCGAGACGTTGTCGCGAGAGATCACGTCCTGGCTCGGAATCTCGATCACCTGTATGCGCAAATCCACCCGCACCATTTCCTGGATGAAGGGTATCAGAAGCACAAGTCCTGGCCCTTTGACCTTCTCGAAGCGACCCAGTGTAAAGACAACCGCGCGTTCATATTCGCGCAGGATCTTGACGCTCGCTATGATCAGACCGGCGACGACGAGGATGACAGGAAAAACAATCACGCTTGAGAAAAACATAACGTTGCTCCTTTTAGAGCGGGAGAAACAAATTTTAGTTCCCATCAACCAAGACGAGGTCGCCGAACTGCGAGATTTGAGAGCCGCGTCCCAGGCGCTCGCAGTTCTCTATCGAGAAGCCTCTTATTCGTGCGTTGCTTGACCGGGGGGCTCATTGCCGATGCCGGGTGAAACGATATTTTCCCCATCGGTGGCGGGTGACGGCGCCACACCGGCGAACTCGCCGGAGACGTCAGGAACCGCAAGTCTGACCGGCGCCAAGTCCCTCAGATCGTGAATTTTTGCTTTGCCTGCTTTTTTCGTTTTCATGATGGTTCTCCGTGTTTCCGTTACCGCTGCTGCAGCACCGCGGTGGCCGCGCCGTGATCGAGACATAACGCGTTCGACCGCGGACGAGTCGTTTCCGTTACATTAGTTTTAGGTCAGTCGGCTGATCATCTGGATCACGGCCGACATGCTCCGCAGACGATCTGTGGATCAGCCTTGGAAACTGCTCGAATTTCGTGAATAGCGGTAGGATCGGAAATTACTCAGGGATCCGCAAGAGAACCACCACAGTTTTGACTATAATCAGATTTCTGAATTTATATTTTTGAGGTGTTGTGCAGCAGACTCGTTTGGTGTGCTTTCATGTGGTGTAATCCTCCCGTTGGAATGATCTCAATTCCACAAAGGAGACGCTCATGATCGAACTCTTGACTGGTTTTCCGGACGACGTGCTGGCAGTTGCAGGCAGAGGCGAAATCACGGCCGAGGACTATCGCACGGTTCTCATGCCCGCAGCGCTCGAGAAAATGAAGCGCCACAAGCATCTGCGCATCCTTTGCCATTTGGGTCCGGAATTCAAATCTTTCGCGCCCGGTGCCATGTGGGAAGACACCAAGCTTCTGTTCGGTCATTGGGGCGAATGGGACCGCGTTGCAGTCGTGACCGACAAGACTTGGATAGGCGAAGCCATGCGCATGTTCGCGCCCTTCTTCCCCCATCCGGTGCGCGTGTTCCCAAACGACAATTTTGCCGACGCGAAACGCTGGATTGTCGAGCCGGAGACGAAGGCCGCTTAATCGGTCTGCAACGCCGACAATTTCACATTGCAGTAGAATAAGTCAGCCGGCAGGCCTGGCGTGCTCAGCCAACCATCCACCGGTGAAACCCGCTCGCCGCAATCCCTCTTGAATATAGGGACAGCCGCGCATCAACCGCCATATCAAACCGCTGCGATAGTTCTCGATCATCAACACGATCGGACCCTGGTTGAGGCCGTAGTGCCATGGCGAAACCCAGCCACCAAAGGGATTGCGGGGTTCTCCCGGATGCGTCGGATTGAACGATGCCTTAAAGCCGTAAGGATTTGACTGCTTCAGCTTGATTTCGCGGACGTAAAAATCGATCGCAGGCAGCACAATTTCCGGTGCGAAAGGCAAGGACGCGACCACGGCCCACGGCGCCAGCGTGCCGTCATCTGGCCCATAGGGAACGCCTCGCCCGGCGTAATCGAAAAAGGTGCGTTCGATGCCGCGCAGCTTGATCGTTTCGGGCCCTGGGCCGTCGCTCGCCGTGATTCCCCATAAAAGCTCTCCATAACCCACGAACTTGCGCGGGTTCTCGATGGCATAGCGCTGCTGTACATAGGTGGCGCGCCGGCTGTTCTCGAAGTAGTCGATACCCTTGCCGCGCATGAACACGTCCTGGATTCCCCGAAAATCGATCCAGACGTGAGAGAGTTGGTGGGTAAACAGCGATCCGGCATAGACGTAGTCATAGCCGTAGCAATGTTCCCATCGATAGGTGGACAACCACGCATCGTAGCTGTCCTGCGTCAGCGGATGGGTTGGGGAGGCCAAGCCTAGAATGTAGAGCAACAGGGCCTCGTCGTATCCTTCCCAGCGATAGCTGATGAACCCGCCTTCGGGCCGCCAGCCATGCGTCAGCGTGGCTTTGCCGTTCTGTGCCCAAGCCCAATTGCATCGGCGGTAGAGCGCATCGGCGAGATTGCGAATTTCTCGTTCCTCTGCAGTCTGCGCGTCAAAATACGCAGCAGCGGTGAGGGCGCCGACCAGCAGGAAGGCACTGTCGACCGTCGACAGCTCACAGTCCCAGACGCGCCGCCCGGTCTGCATGTCGAGAAAGTGATAGAAGAATCCCTGATGGCCTGTGGCGTCCGGCTCCGCTCCCTGCGGGCTGTTCCAGAAAAAACGCAGAGTCGCGAGCGCGCGCTCGACTGCGGCGCTCCGCGTCCAAAACCCCCGCTCGATACCAACCGGATAAGCGGCGAGCGCCAGTCCCGTGGCGGCGATGCTGGCGGGCCAATCCGCTTTGGTCTTGTCTCTGATCAGCCCGTTGGCTGGATTGGCCTCGTGTATGAAATAGTCGAAGGTGCGGCGCTGCAGCGTCTCCAAATCCGTTTTGCTGATCGGCAGCCCAACGCTCATAAGCTCAACCGTGATTGGAGAGGATAAGAGAATCCGTCAGTGTCAATGCGTAGCGCAACCAATTTAGGCACCGAGTAGAGTCGGTTTGATTGAAATTGTAGGTCCGATTTATTGTCTCCACCAAACGTAACCAACAAAGGCCAAGCTGACCGCGGCCATAATGATTAGGAGGGGCAAGTAGGCTGCGAAAATCACTTGCCAATAGGCCCCAATCACAATTCCCAAGGCTAGCATTCCCACTTTGAAAATGCCGGCCTGCCACCACGTCAGGGTGAAGGTCTTGAACAGGTTCATGCGCGTCATCGCGTCTCCGTCGTCTCCCACTATTCAATTCGGCGACAGGCTGTTTCAGTGACGAAAGAGCGGCATCTATGGCGGACGTTCAGATTCGGCACGGGTCCAACGTTCACAATCGGCTGCATCCTGGTGTCGGTCATTGTACATCCTTTTGCCGCCAGGTGATCATTACGGGCGGGAGTTTGATGGTGGTACCTTCGCCGACGCTGTGCTGGTCGCTAGCGCATGGGCGTTGTTCGTCCGCGCGGGCGGTTGATGGCTTGCTGCGATCCATTGAACTCCCAACGCGAGGATCATGAAGATCACATACATGACTGTTCGAGAATTGGGCGCCGCACCGCCGCCGAGCAGTGCTTCGCGCGACGGGAAGTTGGGAAGAGCCTTGTGCGGTAGGAGCGCGACCAATCGAGCTGCAATCGTCTCGGCGTCCAAGGGAGCCGACGACGCGTCAGGAAGTTCCGCGATCAAAACGGTCAGTCTCTGACTTGCAGCTTTTTCGGGCAAACGGGCCAATTTGGCAGCCTCCTGCCACGGGTCGAGATCCAGCCGCGCAAGCACCGAAAGAACGCTGAGCAGCATTCCATTTTTGCTCTCACCAATCGACGCAAATAGAAAGTTGTCGAATTCGGACCCAAGATCAGAAACTGAAGCGGAGGGTATCATTTTAACGACCGGAATTCGTCGGCTCTCTCGAACGCATAGAGCCGAAAATGAGGCTTGGGCGGTGCCGTCGCACCTGCCGGAATCCGAAGATATTGCAAGGCGCAGAGCCGCGTAAGGCTCGGAACCTACTTAGGTCCTTTTGATATGCCGGAATCCCGGAGGGGCGGGCATGCTCGCATTCGCTAGAACTTTTGTTCGGCGGCCCTCACCGGTTTTCTGAGCGTCTCTGAGGGAGCGGAGCTGAGTAGTTTCCGAGTCTGCCTCGCAGGGCCGCCTGCCAGCTATTGTCGCGTCGGCTCAATGACGCGCTCAAGACAAGCATTGTGGGCCTGTATCCGCCTTTCGTTGGACTACACAGCGTCAAGGAAACTGCATGGTAACGGCGATGCGGCCTCACGGTTGTACGCGTGCATCTTACGCCGGCGATGATCCGATCGGCGGAATATAGGGACAATGAAAAGAGCGAGTTCGGCCACGTGCCTCTTTCTGGATATCGGCGGCGTCCTGCTCACCGACGGGTGGGATCGTCATGCCCGCAAACGGGCCGCGGCGCACTTCAAGTTGGAATCGGCCGAGATCGAGGACCGTCATCAACTGACCTGGGATGCCTACCAGCGGGGAAAGTTCACGCTGGATGAATATTTGGGTCTAGCGGTCTTCTACCAAAAACGACCATTCACGAGAGCTCAGTTTCGGCGCTTCATGTTGGCGCAATCGAAGCCTTACACCGAGATGATCGCGCTGGTCGCTCGGCTCAAGGCCCGGTACGGTCTCAAGGTAGCCGTCGTCAGCAATGAAGGTCGCGAGTTGAATGCGTATCGGATTCGCAAGTTCAAGCTGGATCGGATTGTAGACTTCTTCATTTCCTCCTGCTTCGTTCACCTTCTCAAGCCAGACTTGGAAATCTTTAATCTTGCGCTAGACACCGCCCAACTGCCCGCCAGACAAGTTATCTACATCGAAAACACGCCGATGTTCGCTCAGATCGCAGAAGGTCTGGGCATTCGAAGCATTCTTCACACGGATTACACGTCTACCTGTGCGAAATTGGTTTCGTTCGGATTGCAGGATGACGAACGAGTTATCCATGAAACCGAATAGTCCACACATCCTGACGATCAATGGCGGTTCATCGAGCATCAAATTCGCGCTGTTTGAGGTACGTGACACGCTCCAGCGGATTCTGGAAGGCGCGGTTGAGCGGATTGGGCTGCCCGACGCTAACTTCCGGGTGAAGGGATTGACGCAGGCAGACAATTTTTCGCGGTTAGTGAAGGCACCAGACCACACGGGGGCCGTGAACGCTCTCATGAATTGGATCGAAAAACGCAGCGACGACAATGCATTGACCGCGGTTGGGCATCGTGTGGTCCATGGCGGGCCGAAATATAACGAGGCGCAACAAATTACGCCAGCGATGGTTGACGATCTGCACCAGCTCAGTGCATTCGATCCCGAGCATCTGCCGGAAGAAATCTTGCTGACCGAGGCGTTTCATCGCCGATTTCCGGATCTGCCCCAAGTGGCTTGTTTCGACACGGCCTTTCACCACGACATGCCGCGCGTAGCCCAGTTGTTGCCGATCCCGCGCCGCTACGAAGTGCAAGGCGTGCGGCGATATGGATTCCACGGATTGTCCTATGCGTTCCTCATGGAAGAGCTGGCGCGTCTGGACGAAGCGAAAGCAGCACAGGGCCGGATCATTCTCGCCCATCTTGGCAATGGCGCAAGCCTTGCGGCCGTGCATGGCGGAAAATCGATCGACACGAGCATGAGCTTCACGCCGACGGCCGGACTGCCGATGAGCACCCGTTCCGGCGATATCGATCCCGGATTGGTTTGGTATCTGGCGCGCACGGAAAAAATGAGCGCGAAGCAATTCAATGAAATGGTCAATTTCCACTCCGGACTGCTCGGAATAGCCGAAACCAGTTCCGACATGCACGACCTGCTCGACCTTGAAACGCATGATGTGCGAGCGGCCGAGGCGGTTGCGCTGTTCTGTTACCAGGTCAAGAAATGGATCGGCGCCTTCGCGGCGGCGCTGGGCGGAGTGGACACGCTGGTGTTCGCCGGCGGCATCGGGGAGAACGCTCCCACGATCCGCGCCCGGATTTGCGATGGACTGGGATTCCTCGGAATCGAACTCGACCAAAAGCGTAACGCGGAGAACGCGCCGCTGAGTTCGCCGGATACCGGTCGCGTCAAAGTGCGGGTCATCCACACGGACGAGGAACTTATGATCGCAAGGTCCGTCGCTCGCGTGCTCAATCTCGGATCAATCAAGGAACCTAGGCCATGAAGACCGACACGCTCTCGCCGGAACTGCTTCACAAGATGGATGCCTACTGGCGCGCCGCCAACTATCTGTCGGTTGGACAGATCTATCTCTACGACAATCCACTTTTGCGAGAGCCGCTAAAGCTTTCTCATGTGAAGCCGCTGGTGGTCGGACATTGGGGCACGGTACCGGGCCAGAACTTCATCTATGTGCATTTGAATCGGGTCATCAAGAAGTATGACCTGGATATGTTTTACATCTCCGGTCCCGGTCACGGCGGCGCGGCGTTGGTGGGGAATACATATCTCGAAGGTACATATAGTGAGATTTATCCCAATGTCAGCCAGGATGAAGCGGGACTCAAGGCGCTGTTCAAACAGTTCTCTTTTCCCGGTGGAATTTCCAGCCACGTCGCACCGACGACACCGGGGTCGATTCACGAAGGCGGCGAGTTGGGATATTCGCTCAGCCACGCCTTCGGGGCCGCCTTCGACAATCCCGATCTGATCGTCGCCTGCGTCATCGGCGATGGCGAGGCCGAAACGGGCCCTCTAGCAACTTCGTGGCAGTCCAACAAGTTTCTTAATCCCATAACCGACGGCGCCGTGCTGCCGATCCTGCACCTCAATGGCTACAAGATCAGCAATCCAACCGTGCTCGCTCGCATCGAACATGAGGAGTTGGAGCAATTTCTGCGGGGCTGTGGCTGGACGCCCTACTTCGTGGAGGGCGACGAGCCGGAAAAGATGCATGAACTCATGGCCACCATTTTGGAACGGGCCATCGACGACATAAAGCGAATCCAAGAGAACGCACGAAATAATAATGATACGGCTCGGCAGCGCTGGCCGATGATTGTCCTCAAATCGCCCAAAGGTTGGACGGGGCCGAAAATCGTCGACGGTCTAAAAATCGAGGGCACGTTCCGGTCGCATCAGGTACCGCTTCTGGTTGATCCCGAGCATCCCGATCATGTTAAGCTGCTCGAAAGCTGGATGAAGAGCTACAAGGCCGAAGAGTTATTCGATGAAAAAGGGCGGCTCAAATCGGAATTGGCCGAGTTGGCGCCGAAGGGTGATCGGCGTATGGGTGCCAATCCGAACGCCAATGGCGGCATTCTGCTGCGCGACCTGCGAATGCCGGATTTCCATGTCCATGCCGTAAAGGTGCCTTCGCCCGGCGCCGTTGAAGCGCAAGATACGCACGTGCTCGGCGCGTTTTTGCGCGACGTGGAAAAGATAAATCGGGACCAGCGCAATTTCCGCATCTTCGGTCCCGACGAGACCGTCTCGAATCTCTTGGAAGCGGTTTTTGAGGTCACCGACCGGCAGTGGGATGCCCGCGTGGAAAAGAATGATGAGTTCTTGGCACCTGCCGGACGCGTGTTGGATTCCATGCTTAGCGAGCACCAGTGCGAAGGGTGGTTGGAAGGCTATCTGCTGACCGGTCGGCACGGGCTGTTCAACAGCTATGAGGCCTTTGTTCGCATCGTCGACTCGATGTTCAGCCAGCACGCCAAGTGGCTGAAAGTAACCTTGGAGCTGCCCTGGCGCCGGAAGATCGCATCGCTGAACTATCTGCTGGCCTCTCACGTCTGGCAGCAAGATCACAACGGCTTCACGCACCAGGATCCCGGGTTCCTCGATCACGTCATCAACAAGAAGGCCGATATCGTTCGCGCTTATCTGCCGCCCGACGCAAACTGCCTGCTGTCGGTCTTTGATCACTGCCTGCGCAGCCGGCATTACGTCAACGTTGTGGTAGCCGGCAAACACGCCCTCCCGCAATGGCTGACAATGGACGCCGCGGTCGTGCATTGCACGGAAGGAATTGGCATCTGGCAATGGGCCAGCAACGATCAGGGCAGCGAGCCGGACGTGGTCATGGCCTGTTGCGGAGATACGCCCACGTTGGAGATCTTGGCTGCCGTTTCTATCCTTCGCAAACATCTGCCCGATCTGAGAATCCGCGTGATCAATGTCGTCGATCTCATGAAACTACAGTCCAGCACGGAGCACCCGCATGGGCTGAGCGATAAGGATTACGACTCGCTCTTCACCAAAGACAAACACATTATCTTTGGTTTTCACGGATATCCTTGGCTGGTGCACCGTCTGACCTATCGCCGGACCAACCGCAATCTCCATGTCCGAGGCTACAAGGAAGAGGGCACGATCACGACGGCCTTTGACATGAGGGTGCAGAACGATCTTGACCGTTTTCATCTTGTGCAAGACGTGGTCGATCGGCTGCCGCATCTAGGTTCCAAGGGAGCCTATTTAAAGCAGCAGATGCGCGACAAGCTTATCGAGCACAAACATTACATCGATGAGCACGGCCAAGACCTGCCGGAAATCCGAAATTGGAAATGGGGCAGCGCGCAGTGAATACGCAAGGCCTCATAGACACTGCGAGAGCGCTTGTTGCGGGCGACAAGGGCCTGCTGGCGATGGATGAGAGTACTGCAACCTGCAACAAGCGATTTGCCAGATTGGGGATTCCCCAGACCGAGGAAGTTAGGCGTTCCTATCGGGAATTGATCGTAACCACACCCGGGCTTGCAGAATGCATCAATGGCGCGATCCTCTATGATGAAACGATCCGCCAGCGGAAAAAGGACGGCACTTCTTTCGTTAAAATCCTCACCGATGCAGGCATAATTCCCGGCATCAAGGTGGACATCGGTGCAAGGAGCTTGGCTGGCCATCCTGGAGAGAAGATTACCGAAGGACTGGACGGCTTGCGTGATCGCCTGCAGGAGTATTTGCAGATGGGTGCGCGCTTTGCCAAGTGGCGGGCCGTGATTGCTGTAGGCGACGGCATTCCTAGCCGCGGTTGCATCGAAGCCAATGCACAGGCGTTGGCCCGTTACGCCGCATTGTGCCAGGAAGCCGGGCTTGTCCCTATCGTCGAGCCGGAAGTGCTCATGGACGGCGAGCACACAATGGAGCGGTGCCGCGAGGTGACGGAGGAAGTTCTGCGAAGTGTTTTCATCCACCTTTATGCGCAAGGAGTGATGCTGGAGGCGACAATTCTGAAGCCCAATATGGTTCTTGCGGGGTTGACCTGCGCAAATCAAGAAACGGTAGAGGAGATAGCCGACGCCACGGTGTCGTGTCTGTTACGCACTGTTCCGGCCGCTGTTCCAGGGATTGTATTCTTATCGGGTGGTCAAACAGGCAAGCAGGCCTCCGCCCGACTGAACGCCATGAACGTCAGATTCAAGTCGCGATTGCCTTGGGCGCTGGCGTTTTCGTTTGCCCGCGCTATACAGAGGCCCGCTTTGGAGATATGGCACGGCGAACAGGCCCACGTGCTGGAGTTCACAGCAGGCTCTGTATCATCGAGCCGTTTGCGACCGGGCTGCGCGGCGCGGCGAATATAATTCTGCGATGGATACATCAACGCCGTTGCCGAAGGGTGTCACTTCGCGCGTAGGTTCTTCCGGTAGATCGTCTGGTTCGTTGGGACGCTGATTTGCGCCCGTGAGTTTCTCATCCTTAGAGGTGGAATATGCGATTTGTCCCGGCTGTGGTTATGGCACTTATGTTCTTGGCTGGCTGCGCTTCAATAGCGCCTGCAGCCCATAAATATATCGTCTTTTTCAATGCTAAGTCGGTGGAGCTTTCGCCCGATGCTAAAGAGGTCGTCAATCTTGCAGCTGCGGCAATCAGAGATACCCATCCGGCGCTCGTGGTCGTTGCCGGCGAGCCCAACACTGTCACTGCTCCTGGTTATGATCCGAGGCTAGCGGAACCAAGGTTCATGGCGGTCGAGCAAGCCCTCGCTGCCGCGGGCGTCGATTTCAATACAATGGCTCGAGCAGAACTCACCGATCTTGAAGCGAAGGTGGGCGCAACCGGTGATCGGAGAGTTGAAATTCGGTTGCTCAAATCCCGTTGAGGCCAACTTCAAATGCTGGGTAACGCGCCAGTATTATAGAGTGAAATTCTGAATTTTTCAGATTACTTTCATTCCCAACAAGGACTGCCAATGTTCATTGGCGCGCGGTTCCTCAACTTCCCGAGAGGCAACGGCGCTTGCCGTTTTAACGAGCGCACCCCAAATCTCACTTCGCGAGTTGCTTGCGGATCGCGAGCAATTCCTTGCGGCGCTCCGCGCTCGCTTGCGGGTAGGACATTTTGAGATCCTCGAGCGTATCGAGGACGATCTGCGAGACGATCAGCCTGGCATTTTCCTTGTCGTCGGCAGGAACGATATACCAAGGCGAATGGCTGGTGCTGGTCGCGCCGAGACATTCCCCATACACCTTCATGTACTGCTTCCAGAATTTCCGCTCCTCGATGTCTGCGAGGCTGAATTTCCAGTTCTTTTCCGGTTCGTCGATCCGCGCCAGAAAGCGCTTGCGCTGTTCCTCCTTGGAAAGATGAAGGAAGAACTTGACGATGCGCGTTCCGTTGGCGTGGAGATGTCTCTCCAAATCCAGGATCGAGCGATACCGGTCGTGCCACAGTGTCTTGTCATGATGCGGCGCGTCCGGAAGGCCTTCGCCGGGCAGAAGTTCGCGATGCACGCGGACGATCAGCACTTCCTCGTAATAGGAGCGGTTGAAAATACCGATCTTCCCCGCGCGCCGGCAGATCGCGCGTGGTGCGCCAGAGGAAATCGTGCTCCAATTCGGCGGCGCTGGGATGCTTGAAGCTGAACACCTGGCAGCCCTGCGGGTTGACGCCCGACATCACGTGCCTGATGGCGCCGTCTTTTCCCGCCGCATCCATCGCCTGAAAAATCAGCAGTATCGCGTGTCGATTGTCGGCATAGAGAAGCTGCTGTTGCGAACTCAACCTCGCAACATGGTCGTCCAGAAGCTCCTCGTACTGATTCTTCGACTTGTAGACGGGATCGACTTTCGTGGGCCACTTCTTGAGATCGACGTCGTCGCGCCCGACGACGCGGAAATCCTTTAAATGTATCTTCATATTCTGCCTTCCGGAGGTGCTAGCCGCATGAGTTCCGGCTTATCTGGGTGACACGTCCTTGCGAATCTCGCGCTCCGCTAGGCACCAGTCCTGAACTGCGCGCCCGTCCTGGCGGCCTCGTTTCTCGTATAGCGCGTAAGCGCGCTTTGCTATCCGCGGCGTCAAATCGGGCGGCGTCTTTGCTTTGGCGCGATCGAGAATCCAATACGCGAGCAGTTTTACGCGGTCATTCACTAGGAACCAAGCCAGCGCATAGCCCCAGACGAACGCAGCCCAGCCCCAGCCGAGCGGCGTCATGAACAGCCCATAAACTGCGATCAATGTCGCCACCGCTTGTGTGCCGAGCACCGCTATCCAGAGAACCCGTGCGGGGCGTATCGACCAGAAGGGCCCGCGCGTGCGCGTCAGGAAGATCGTCAGGTGTCCGGCCACGGAGAGCTTCAGATACATCAGCGTCTGGATGTGTGCGCGGTCGAGGTGAAAGACGCGTTCGCCAAGATAGAATAGCCCAAACGCGGCCACGACACCGAGTACGCCTAACACCGTGGCGATCCCCAGCACGACGCGCATGTTCCAGGCTTCCGGCTGGTCCTTGTAATGAACGTTGTCATAGGCAATGGACAGAATGGCGCCGTCGTTGAGCAGCGCCAGCATGACGATCATCACCGCCGTCAGCGGATAGAAGTTGAAAATCAGAATCGCCAGCGTCATGAACAACAGCACGCGCAGTGTCTCCGCGATGCGGTAGATCGCGTAGCTGTTCATCCGCTGAAAGATGCGTCGGCTCTCCTTGATGGCGTCGATGATCACCGACAGGCCGGGCGTTAGCAGCACGATGGCGGCCGCCGCGCGCGCCGCATCCGTGGCGCCCGAAACGGCGATGCCGCAGTCGGCTTTTTTCAACGCAGGAGCGTCATTCACACCGTCGCCGGTCATCCCGACGATATGGCCGTGCTTTTGCAAGACGTCCACAATGTGAAATTTGTGTTCGGGGAACACCTGGGCAAAGCCGTCGGCCTTCTCGATGGACGCCGTTTCCGTCGGGGTCTCCTTATGCATTGCGTCGCCCAGGCTAGCGGCATCGAGGATGTTCTCGCCCATCCCCAGTTTCTTGGCGGTTTCCCGAGCGATGGCTAGCGCGTCGCCGGTTACCATCTTGATCTTCACGCCCATCTGCCAGAGCGGTTGCGATGGTGGACTTGGCATCGTCGCGCGGCGGATCGAACAGCGGCAAGACGCCAAGGAACTGCCATTTTCCGTCGGCTTCGGCGCGTGCCACGCCCAGTGAACGAAAGCCGCGCGCCGCGAAATCGTCGACCGCCTTGTCGACGGCGGACTTCACTTCTGCAGCATTGGTGGACAACGCCATGATAACCTGCGGCGCGCCTTTGGAGACCTTGAATTCCTTTCCGTCAGGACCCTTGACAGCTGCCTCGGTGCGTTTTTTTACCGCGTCGAACGGCTGGAAATGACCCACCTGGTAAGGCTTCAGTGCCTGCTTGTCTTTCAGACCGCCCAGAACGGCCAGATCGATGGTGTCGTTATTGTCGGCGCGCGACGCTAACGCGGCAGCCAAAATCACCTTATCGGCGGGGATAGCGTTCACGCAGAACGGATCGCCCAATGTCAACTTGTTTTGAGTCAGCGTGCCGGTCTTGTCGGCACAGAGCACGTCCACGCCCGCCAATTCCTCGATCGCCACCAGTTTGCTTACGATCGCCTGCTTCTTGGCGAGAAGGCGCGCGCCGACCGCCATCGTGACCGACAGCACCGTCGGCATCGCCACGGGAATCGCGGCCACCGTAAGCACTAGGGCGAACTGCAAGGTGGTGAGAATCGGGTCACCGCGAAAGATCGCAACCGCGATAATCACCGCTACCAATGCCACCGCCAAGACGATCAGGCAATTCCCGATCTTCAATACAGCACGCTGGAAGTGGCTGACAGTGTGTGCCTGCTGCACCAACTCGGCCGTCTTGCCAAAATAGGTGTTCGTACCTGTGGCGTAGACCAGCGCGCCGATTTCACCCTGGCGAATGATCGAGCCGGAGTACACGGCCTCGCCGGATTTGCGCGCGGCGGGCAAAGATTTGCCGGTCAACGCTGACTGATCCACTTCAATCGGATCGCCATCCAACAAACGCGCATCTGCCGGCACGATATCGCCCAGGCGCAATCGGATGACGTCTCCGGGCACCAGTTCGCGTGCAGCCGGATTAATCCACTTGCCGTCACGTATCACGCGCGCCTTGGTCGCCAGCTTGGCCTTTAAGGCTGCGATGGCGTTTCCCGCCTCGCGCTCTTCCCAGAACCCGACCACGCCATTGGCAAGCAACAACAACAGGATGATGAAGAAGTCTGGCCAATGCTGGACAACGCCTGACAGAACCACCGCAATCTCAATCATCCAAGGAATGGGGCCCCAAAAGTAGGAGAGGAATTTCAGTAACGGATTGGTTTTCTTCTCTTCGATCTCGTTGGGCCCGTATTGGGCCAGCCGCTTTTGCGCCTCTACTTGCGTAAGGCCGTTCGGCGACGACGCCAATTTTTTTTCTACCTCCGCCAGAGGCAGGGCTTTCAAATCGTCTTTCGCATCGGGCTTTGATCCAGGCTTTGGCAAGGGGTTCGTCTGGGGAATTGCTTCGCGATCCATGGTCGGAACTTTCTCCGTCTTGCCGCTGGTTTCGTGCGTGGCAGGAAGCTGCATCACGAAGCGACTGCTTTTCAGCATCGCCGGCCATCAGCTTCGGCACTAAGCATCCCAAGACCGCATGCCTCTCGGTCAGCTGCCGGATAGCCGTTCGAGCATAGGGCCAGCGCTCTTTGGGCCGATACCCTCGGAATCTACCCAATTGCGAAGTTTTGGTTCATATCGAACCACGTGAACGATGTTGGAGTGAGGAGATCTGAGTAGATTCCGGGTCTGTCGCTACTGACCTGCAGTCTCCTAGGGTCCCTGTTGAACAGTGTTTTTCGGGCCGTTGCGCCCCGCGCGAATCCCATAAGGGAACTTTTCGCAGTCGGGCCCGTTCGCATATTGGAAAATACGACATGAACCCGGGCTTAGTCTCGCGGTCGCAAGGTAGCTTGCTTGGCAATCGGTTCAATCGCCGCTCGAGACGCAATTGTAAGGAGAAACGCGCATGCAGATTGGTGTGATCGGACTCGGCCGGATGGGTGGCAACATATCGCGTCGGTTGATGAAGGCGGGGCATCAGTGCGTGGTCTTCGACGTCGATACCAAAGCACGCGAAGCGTTGGCGAAGGATGGCGCCGAAGCCGTCGGGTCGCTTTCGGAGATGGTGAAGGCGCTTGGGGAAAAGCCGCGTGCTGTTTGGGTGATGCTACCTGCCGGGCGGATCACCGAAGAGACGATCGAGCATCTTGGCCGCTTGCTGGAGTCTGACGACATTATCATCGATGGCGGAAACTCATTCTACAAAGACGACATCCGCCGGGCCAGAACGTTGGCTGAGAAGGGCATCCGCTATATCGACTGCGGTACATCTGGCGGCGTCTGGGGTATCGAGCGCGGCTATTGCATGATGATCGGTGGCCCGAAAGAGGCAGTGGATCACCTCGATGCCATCTTTTCGGCGCTCGCTCCCGGGCTAGGCAATATTCCACGCACGTCGGGCCTCGAAAAAAGTGCCTCCCGCGCCGAGCGGGGTTACATTCACGCCGGTCCGTCCGGTGCCGGGCATTTCGTCAAGATGGTGCATAACGGCATCGAGTATGGTTTGATGCAGGCTTATGCCGAAGGCTTCGACGTCCTTCGTAACAAAGACTCCAAGGATCTGCCCGAGAACGAGCGCTTCACGCTCAACCTGCCGGAAATCGCGGAGGTTTGGCGGCGTGGCAGTGTCATTTCATCTTGGCTGCTCGATCTTGGCGCGGCCGCGCTGTCGAAGGATCCGCAGTTGAAGGAGTTCTCCGGCTTTGTGCAGGATTCGGGGAGGGCCGCTGGACCATCGAGGCCGCGATAGAGGAAGCCGTACCGGCGGATGTGCTCACCGCGGCGCTCTATGCCCGCTTTCGATCGCGCGAAGAACACAATTTCGGGGAGAAGATGCTATCGGCCATGCGTTTCGGCTTTGGCGGACACATCGAAGGACAGGAGTCAATTGATCCTGAACCAAAGCCGGCAGAGCAGGGTCGCGCAGTGCAAAACGCCGCGGAATAGCACGATGGTCGACAACCAGTCGATCCGTCAGCCGGCGCAAGCAGTCCAGTGCGCGCCGGCGGCTCAGGTGAAGTCAGCTGATCCGTGTGCAATGGTAGTTTTCGGATGTACCGGCGATCTCACCAAGCGTCTGCTTATGCCGGCGCTCTACAACCTCTCTCGTACCAAGGTGTTGCCGGAGAACTTTGCCCTGATCGGTGTAGCGCGAACGGTAGCAACGACGCAGAGTTGGCGAGAGGGCCTGCATGATGTGCTGAAGAGTTACGTCGGCAACGCCGCGACGGGGTTCGATATCGACCACATCGATGAGGTCGCGTGGAACCGGCTTGCCGAGAAAATGTCGTACGTCCGCGGCGACCTTGGTGAGCCGAGAATGTACGAGCAGCTTCGCGCCGCGCTGGACGAGGCCGAGAAGTCCCATGGCACAGCCGGCAACGCGATATTCTATCTCGCAATCGCCGACAAGCTTTTTGCGACGGTGGTCGAGCAGCTCGGCAAAGCGAAACTGACCAATCAAGACGAGGGCAATGACGGAAAACATCCGTTTTGGCGGCGCGTGGTAATCGAAAAACCGTTCGGTCATAGCTTGGATTCGGCGCGCGAACTGAACGCCAGCATCCTGCGCACGCTGAGTGAGGATCAGATCTTCCGAATCGATCATTTTCTCGGAAAGGAAACAGTCCAGAACATTATGGCGTTTCGCTTCGCCAACGGGCTGTTCGAACCAATCTGGAACCGCGACCGGATCGATCACGTGCAAATCACGGCGGCGGAAACCGTGGGCGTAGAGCAGCGCGGCAGATTCTATGAAGGAACGGGCGCGCTACGCGACATGGTCGCGAATCATATGTTGACACTTCTTTCTATGGTGGCCATGGAGCCACCCGCGGGATTCGATGCCGCCGCGATCCGCACGAAGAAGGCCGAAGTGTTCGCCGCAATGCCGGCAGTCGATCCGCTTCGGGCAGTGCGCGGTCAATACGGCGCCGGAACCGTACTGGGCAAGCCGGTGACGGCATATCGAAACGAGCCGAACGTCGCGAAGATTCGAACGTCGAGACCTACGTCGCCATGCGATTTGAGATCGACAACTGGCGTTGGGCGGGCGTGCCTTTCTTTATCCGCACCGGCAAACATTTAGCGGCGCGCAATACCGAGATCGCCATTCAGTTCAAGCAAGCACCTTTTGCGGCATTCAGGGACACCCCCGTCGATAAACTTCGACCCAACTGGCTGGTGCTTCGCATCGCGCCGGACGAGGGAATCTCGTTGCAGTTCGAGGTCAAGCGTCCAGGGCCGGCGGTGGACCTCGCCGCTGTGAAAATGAACTTCCATTATGACGACTGGTTCCCAAAGGAGCCGAACGTCGGATACGAGACATTGGTCTATGACGTGATGATCGGCAATCCGACGTTGTTCATGCGCGCCGACATGGTGGAGCAGGCTTGGCGTATCGTACAGCCGGTGCTCGACGCTTGGGCCGAGGAGAAGGCTGAATTTCCCAATTACGACTCTGGCAGAGGCGGTCCGAAGGCGGCCGACGAACTGCTAGCGAGCGATGGTGAGCGGACATGGCGACCGATAGACCCATCATCTCCAGAGCAGAAGCAGTGACGACGTGACGAGACATATCGACTTTAGGGAGTGAGCAATGTTGTGGAATGCATCATCAATCTATGGCTATGCCATAGAGGCGAGCGATGGCCCGCTTGGGACCGTCAGCGAATTGTTGTTTGAGGATACCAACTGGGCTGTCCGTTGGTTCGTCGTCGACACCGGCGATTGGCGCGCCGGCCGCAAAATCCTTTTGCCTTTTTCAGCCTTGGGGCAACCCGATCGGGCGCTACGCCACTTCCCCGTTAAATTGACAAAGCAACAGGTCAAGACAGCCCGGATGTCGACACGGATCTGCCCGTGTCACGGCAGATGGAGACCCTTGTCTTTAGCCATTACAATTGGGATCCATATTGGGGCAACAGCAATTTCAACATGAACGCCATGGCCACGCCATTTGTCGCGCCACTTTGGTCGACGCCGCCAGACCCGCGTAGTGAGGATGATCAATCTGCCAAGGGTGATTTGCATCTGCGTAGTGTCGCCGCCATCACTGGTTACCACATCCACGCCACCGATGGTGAGATCGGTCACGTCGATGACCTCCTCATAGATGAGATCGACTGGAGTGTCAGTTACATTTCGGTCGATACCAGCAACTGGTGGCTTGGAGAGAAGGTCATAATTTCGCCCCGCTCGGTACGAAAGATCGTCTGGGCAGAACGACTGATATACCTCGATGTCGACCGCCAGAAGGTCAAGGACAGTCCTGTGTTGGAACCGGACATGACTGTGGATCAAGCCTATCAGCTAAAGCACCGGGCGTACTACGGTCTGGCGCGCATGGAGAACTGATCCAGTTCCGTCACCGGAACAGAAGCTTCAGGCACGCAGACCGTCGATGCTTCGGGACAGACTGCCCAGAAATCGAATGGCGGTTCCGCTCTGCGAGAATATTTTGTGGATCAGGAAGATGAAGATGACCAACGCAGCTCGATCAATGAATGAGGGAGATGGCGCTCTCGCGGTTATAGGCGCGCTAGGCGACCATTGGCGACTGTTTTTGGCAGGAATCTTTTTGATGGTTCTCGGCGCGGCCGCAATTGTCTTACCGCAGATCGCAAGCTTGGCGGCGGCGATTGTCCTGGGCTGGCTGCTTCTGATTGGAGGTGGCATCGGCCTCGCGACGACTATCATGGCTCGTAGCGTACCGGGTTTCTGGTGGGCATTAGCTTCGTCAGTTGTCAGCCTAGTCGCTGGCGCCTTGCTGATTGGCTGGCCCATTAGCCGCGTGATCTCTTTAACGTTCGTCCTTGCAGCGTTTCTCGTCGCCGACGGATTGATCATGATCATGTATGGTATTGATCATGGTCGGCAGGAATCGAAACGATGGGGCTGGCTGGTAGTCAATGGCATGCTCGATCTCCTACTCGCTGCTATCATCATTGTTGCGCTTCCCAGTTCCGCAGTTTGGGCGTTGGGCTTGTTGATAGGCATCGACATGCTGTTCGGCGGATCCTCTCTCGTCGCGATAGCCGTCAAGGCGCGACCAAAATGACGAGGATCGCCATCCGGAGACAGTTCCTATGATGCATACACAATCGCGGCGAAGGGACATGAAAAGAACAGATTTGCATCCAGGCCTTGAAATGCGACTAGCGGCTTTGGCAACACGCATCGCAAACTCAAGCATGATATTGGTGCTGCAGCGGGCATGGAAAGGATCATGGAACTCGGCAAGATTGAGGAATTGGCGCAACGCTACAAGGTGCTTGCGGACCAGTTACGCCTGCTCAATCGCGAGGGCTCAGGATTGCGCCAAAACGTGAATGCGGAAATTGATAAGATGATCGACGACATAACGGGCACGGTCGAAAGCCATATCATGCGAATCGACTCGCAGAACTTGCTCGACGAAAGTCCGAAGGGACAAAAAAGGCCCTGACTAACTCCTCTCTGCAATCCCATGGCGACGGTGTCTTTCGGGGTATATTCAGTGCTGTCCCTGCGCCGGATAACCTCATCGACAGGCTGACTGCCGTTCACATTAGCTGTAGTATAGGCTGAGCCTGCATTGCATCATTTCCGGACGTGGGTGCTTGCGGTCCCCAATTCTGGGATTCTTATCTAGGGGGCGAACGGTGAATATGGCGAAGTCGCCATCAAGGTAATTTTGATGCTGTTAGTCTTCGTGCTTGAGGTTTTGATTGGACGTCGGGTTGTTCAAGGTCTCCTAACTGGCGTTCTTCAAGTCCGCACCCGCGGTTGCGGCGCTCAATTGTTCGCAAGAAGGAGGCAGCCGTTCGGCTACTGGTTTTGGATGTACTGTCATGTGGGCGCCATGGTTTTTGGCGGTCCTCTTGTAGTTCTCGATGTTCTCCGTTGGTAGGCGGATTGCCAGCCCAAGGATGGATGGGCCCTGCACGTGTTCACTGGGCACTTGGTGACAACAAGCCAAGCTTACGCAGAAGAACCGGCATCGACAGACCTTGGATAACAATGGAAAAAACGACGACGCCGAATGCGGCAATCGCGATCTGGCTATGAAATGCCAAGGACCGCGGAAGCGCGAGAGCCAAAGCCAAGCGCGCGCCGCGTAGCCCGCCCCACCAAAGGACAAGCTGTTCGCGCAGCGGTACGACCATTTCGAGCGCGAAAAAAGCAAACACAGCGGATAGACAGTTAGAAGCCGCCCGATCAGCACCAGTCCAATAGCAACGGATAATGCCGTCACACCAAGCCTGACAAACGGTATTCCAGCGACCGTTACTCCGATCATCAAAAAAACGAACGAGTTGGCTAAGAATGCGGCAAACTCCCAGAATTCAACCAGGAACCGACGATTCTCCCCAGATATAAAGTGTTGCTTTGGATCGCCCCGCAGCGCGAAATTTCCCATCAGGAGCCCCGCCGCGACGGTGGCGAGTACGCCCGAACAATGAAAACGCTCGGCCAGCAGAAATGAACCGTAGGCGGCGACAGTGGTCAGCGCGGTTTCGGTCAGGTCTGTCGTGCGGCCGGCCAGAGCGGTAACGGCCGCTCCGAGCGCAAGACCGATCGCGATACCGCCGCCCGATGTCAGGACGAGCGCAATCGCAACAGACACTGGGCCATTGGTCGAACTGCCAGATGCCAACGCCCATGCGAGTGCTTGGCCGAACAGCACCGCAGCGACGCCATCGTTGAACAGGCTTTCGCTTTCCCCCAGTAGCCGAAGGCGGCCTTGGACGCGGTATCCTTGAACATCGCAATAACGGCAACGGGATCGGTTGCGGAGATCAGAATACCGAAAACAAGAGCGGGGCCAGCGGGCCAATTCAGAGATACGCCATTCCGGCCGCAACGACGAGTGCTGTGATCACAACACCCAATATGCTGAGTGTCAGCACGGGCAGCATGTCTTTCTTGAGGTTTCCCCACTAAGGCTCAAGGCTGCCTCGAAAGCAGCGGAGGAAGGATGACATCAAAAACGAAGTCGTGCGTCAGCGTCAGCCCAATATCGATGCGCCAGTGCAAGGCCGATGCCGGCAATAACAAGGCCAACCGTGTACGGAAGCGACAACCGCCGCGCGATGATGGCGACAAAAATTGCGATAAGGAGTAGGCCGACAGTTCGGGAAAGAATAATATCCATCGAACAGAACATATAGCTATATCAGGCACCGCCTGTCACGCAAAACAGGCGGCCCGCTGCGGGCGCCGTGGCCCCGAACCCTGCCCGTGGCGGTGGGGCAGACGTAACATTCGATCCCGATGCTTGGTGAGCAATTCAGGTCGCTTACCCTTCGCAACGGGCAACCGAGTGGCGCTGCTTAACGAGGTCAAATTTGTCCACGCCGCCTAGCTTACTTCACATTATCGGGGGCTGGCGCGCTTTGACCGAGCGGTGGATTGAATTTTCGACGCTGACCTCAGCCAGTGCGGAATATCCCTGTGCCATGGTGGTCTATGGTGCCGGCGGTGACATGACCAAGCGCCTACAGACACCAGCGCTTTATAACCTCTCGCGCACCAACCTGCTACCGGAGAAGCCCTCTACTTGATCAGGGTAACGCCCCCAGGCTGCGGATCAGTAGACCAATAACATTGCTGAGAAGGATCACGACTGCTGCCACACCCAAGTGTTTACTAATTTCAGACAAGGCTCCGACATGCCTAACTTTGGCGAGCAGATAGCTTAGTCCCGAGAGAAGGAAGCCTCCCCAGGCAAGGCACGCGCAAACGACCGCCTTAGTTGGCAGCGCAAGCAAAAGAAAAATGAAACTGCCCGTGACGGCAAGCCGAACCGCATAGTTAGCGACGGTAGCGCGAAAAGCCTGACCCTGGGCCATTCGTTCCAATTCCTGATAGATGTGAACACTCGAGGAATCGGTCAGGTTGTCTGCTGTTATTCCGATAATGAGCAAACTAGCTAGCATGGTCGCCTTGGCAGCGGTCGCGGCGCCGAGACCTACGATTAGTGCCATGCTGGTGACGATTGCGGATGGAGAGCCAAAGCTGATCCATCGCAGATCAAATGAGCGCAGCGCGCAACGAAGCCGCTGCATGCCCTCTCCACTGCGCGTGTTTTCTGTGTTCATGTCCGTTTACGCACCCCTTGCGTTTGTGAATTCCGCACTCCGCTAGCGCTACGAGGTCATCGTGGGAGCAGCTCGTATCCAGTTCAGTACTATCCGCTCTGTATCGCACATCTTAGTTTTGCGGTCTGGCTCCCATTCAGCGCCCCAATAAGCACTCCAGCCAAGAAAAACTTGGCGCGGTTGGGAACGGCAAGTCCTGGCGCCTTTGGGACCAAGCGGTTACGTCCGCTCTCGGCCTGAAAGCTGCAGGACGGGCCAAGTCCGCCTAGCGTCAACTACGGTCGTTCGACGGTGGCAATTAGCGCTCGGCCAAGGGTAAACAGTGGTCGGATCGACAGAAGCAGCGCGACAACGACCAGCGGTCCCACCCACAAGAACCTATCTGGTTCGATGCGATGTTCCACAAGAGCCGCTCGCAGCAACAGAACCGTCGCAGAAAGTACCAGCAGCAATGCGGAGAGCGTTCCAGGTACGTAACGACGCAAGAGCAGTGTTGCAAAGGTGTGTGGAATAAAGACGTTGATCAACATGGCAAGAGCGTAACCGCAAAGAAGATAGTCGCTGAGCGGGACTGCCGCAGCCGAAAGCGCAACGCAGGCATAGGCGGCGACGGTCAGCACAATCGCAGCAAAGCGGAACTCTCCGGCAGCAACGACAAGATACCAACGCCCAGCGTTACGCGACCACTTCGGAAGGAG
>CAVXZV010000023.1:0-178265 GCA_963766355.1 uncultured Alphaproteobacteria bacterium | reverse complement strand
TCTGTTCTCGGGTCTGTGCTACGCCGAATTCGCGTCCATGATTCCGGAATCGGGAAGCTCCTACACGTATGCTTACGCCACGATGGGTCGTTTCATGGCGTGGTTTATCGGCTGGAACATGGTGCTGGAATATCTCGTCTCGGCTTCGACGGTGGCCGTGGGCTGGTCCGGTTATTTCGTCAGCTTCCTGGCAAACTTCGGCATTGTCATTCCGCCCGAATTCACCAATGCGCCGCTGGCGGGCACCGGTTTTCACGAACTGCATCTGACCGGCGCGCTGATCAATCTTCCCGCCGTGCTGCTGGTTTTGGCGCTGACCTATTTCCTGGTTGTCGGCGTGCGGGAATCGGCGCGGTTTAACGGCTTGATGGTGCTCATCAAGGTCGGCGTGGTGCTTTTGGTCATCTTCTTCGGCCTGCCCTTCGTGCATGCCGCCAATATGCGGCCCTTCATCCCGCCCAACGAAGGCGTTTGGGGCAAGTTCGGCGTTTCGGGAATCCTCGCTGCCTCGGGGATGATCTTTTTTGCCTATATCGGCTTCGAGGCGGTGTCGGTTGCCGCACAAGAAGCGAAGAACCCCAGACGCGACCTGCCCATCGGGATTTTGGGATCGCTTGGCCTTTGCACCATCCTCTACATATTGATGGCCGTCGTGCTGACCGGCATCACCGACTGGCGCACGCTCGATGTGCCGAACCCGGTCTCTTTTGCCATCGGTAAAATCGCGAGTTTGCATTGGCTGATCGTACCCATCGATATTGGCGCGATGGCCGGACTGGCCTCCGTCACCTTCGTTTCGCTGTATGGGCAATCGCGCGTCTTTTATTCGATGGCACGCGACAAATTTCTGCCGCCGGGATTTTCCGCTGTCCACAAGCGCTACCACACGCCACATCGCGGTACGATCATCACCGGCCTCTTCGCCGCACTTCTGGCAGCTTTATTTCCGCTCGACATTCTGGCCGACCTTGTTTCCATCGGCACGCTGCTCGCTTTTGTCGCGGTCTGCATGGGCATCTTGATCCTGCGGGTGCAGTCGCCCAAGGCCAAACGCTCCTTTAAGACGCCTTGGGTTTGGTTTGTGGCACCCGCGGGCATCGTATCCTGCGGCGTCATGATGTTCAGTCTGGCGGATGGCACCTGGATACGATTGATCCTATGGACAGCCATCGGCATCGTGATCTACTTCCTCTACGGCTATTGGCATGCCGCGCCGTCGAAATGGAAAGTGTCCAACGAAAGTTAAGGTGCGATGAGCTATCGCTCGTTGCGTGATTTTATCGCCAAGCTCGAAGCCGCGGGCGAATTGGTCCGCGTGCGCGAGCCGGTGTCCACCATGCTCGAAATGACGGAAATCCAAACCCGGCTGATCGCTGAGGGCGGACCCGCAGTGCTGTTCGAAAAGCCCGTCAAAGCCGACGGCACGCCGAGCGACATCCCGGTGCTGGTCAATCTGTTCGGCACGGTCAAACGCGTCGCCATGGGCGTGACCATGGGCGGCGTCGAACGCACAACGGCGCTGGAACTGCGCGAGGTCGGCGAAGCGCTGGCGACGCTGCGCCAGCCCGAGCCGCCGCGCAGTTTCGGCGAAGCGCTGAAGTTATTGCCGCTGGCAAAAACCGTCATGGCGATGCGCCCCAGAACGACCGGCAAGCCGCCGTGCCAAGACGTCGTGCTCAAAGGAAACGAAATCGATTTGTCGCGTTTGCCGATTCAAACCTGCTGGCCGGGCGAACCCGCTCCTCTGATCACCTGGCCGCTGGTGGTCACCAAAGGCCCGGGCGAGGCGCGCGAGGACAATTACAATCTCGGCATCTATCGCATGCAGGTTCTGAACCGCAGTCAAACGATCATGCGCTGGCTGCGCCATCGCGGCGGCGCGCAGCACCATGCGCGCTGGGCCAAAGAGAAAGCGGCACCGCTGCCTGCCGCCATTGTGCTCGGCGCCGATCCCGGAACGATCCTGGCCGCAGTCACACCGATCCCCGATACGGTTTCGGAATATCAATTCGCAGGCTTGCTGCGCGGCAGAAGCGTGGAGCTGGCCGAATGCGTCAGTCAGCCTTTGAAGGTGCCCTCGGAAGCGGAGATCGTACTGGAAGGCGAAGTATCGCTCACCGATTATCGCGACGAAGGGCCCTATGGCGATCACACCGGCTATTACAATTCCGTGGAGCAATTCCCCGTCTTCACGATCACCGCGATCACCATGCGGCGCGATCCGATTTATCTGTCGACCTATACCGGACGGCCGCCCGACGAACCGGCGGTGCTTGGCGAAGCTCTCAACGAAGTCTTCGTGCCGCTGATCCGCCAGCAATTTCCCGAGATCGTCGATTTTTGGCTGCCACCCGAAGGCTGCAGCTATCGCATCGCCGTCGTCAGCATGAAGAAGGCATATCCGGGGCACGCCAAGCGCGTGATGATGGCGGTGTGGTCCTATTTGCGCCAGTTCATGTACACCAAATGGGTAATCGTGGTGGACGACGACATCAACCCGCGCGATTGGAAAGATGTGATGTGGGCAATCTCCACGCGCATGGACCCGGCGCGCGACATCACGATCATCGAGCACACGCCCATCGATTATCTCGACTTCGCTGCGCCCGAAAGCGGGCTCGGTTCCAAGATCGGTCTCGACGCCACCAACAAGTGGCCGCCGGAAACCAAGCGCGATTGGGGCCGCAAAATCCGCATGGATGAAGATGTCATCCGCACGGTCAGCGATAAATGGCCGCGATTGGGCCTGCCCGGAGACGGCAAACCCGTGTGGAAATAGCGGAAAGCAACACTCTTGCCTTCGCGCGCGCGGCAGTTCAAAAAGCCGCCATGGTCACAAAACCCAATCCCCAAGATTTGCTCTATAACCTCATCCGCGCGGCGCGCGCCGCGGGCGCCGATGCGGCCGACGCCCTGTTCGTCGAGAATGTTTCGGCGAGCGTGTCCTACCGGCTCGGCAAGCTCGAAGACGTCGAACGCGCGGAATCCAACGACCTTGGCCTGCGCGTCTTTATCGGCCGGCAAGTTGCGTTCGTCTCGTCCTCCGACCTCTCCAAAGAGGGTGTGGGCGCGCTTCCCGAACGCGCGGTTCGGATGGCGAAACTGGCGCCCGAGGACAAATTTGCCGGACTGGCGCCGCGCGAGAGGCTGGCCAAAACCATTGCGGATCTCGACATCGAAGATGCCGCCGAACCGTCTGCCGACACCCTGGTGGAACGAGCCCGTGTCGTCGAAGAAGCGGCGATGGCCATCAAGGGCGTTACAAATTCCGAAGGCGGCGGCGCCAGCTTCAGCCGCTCGGCGATCGCGCTGGCGACCAGCGAGGGATTCTTCGGGCGCTACGCCGGAACCAGCCATTCCATCGGCGTGTCGGTTCTCGCCGGTGAAGGGACCGCCATGGAGCGCGACTATGAAAGCGCCAGCGCGCGTCATTCCAGCGATCTGGAATCGCCCGAAGCGATCGGCCGGCGCGCCGGCGAACGCACCATCGCGCGTCTCGGGCCGCGCAAGGCCAAATCGCAAGCCGTACCGGTCGTCTTCGATCCGCGCGAATCGGCTGGCTTGTTGGGCCACTTGGCGGGTGCGATTTCCGGCGCCGCCATCGCGCGCGGCGTGAGTTTTCTGAAAGATCGTTTGGGCCAAGAGATTTTCATGCCCGCCATCACCATCATGGACGATCCGCACCGCTTGCGCGGACAGCGTTCGAAACCCTTCGACGGCGAAGGCGTCGCCAATGGCGCGATGGCCATCGTCGAAAATGGCATCTTGAAAACCTGGTTGCTCGATTGCGCCAGCGCCAAACAGCTCGGTCTGCAAACCACCGGACATGCCGCGCGCGGCACCGGCGGACCGCCCCATCCTTCGTCGACGAATTTTTATATGGTGCCCGGCACGCTTTCGCCGGACGAGTTGATCGCCGATATTGCCGAAGGTTTCTATGTCAGCGAATTGATGGGCATGGGCGTCAATGGGGTCACCGGCGATTACAGCCGCGGTGCTTCCGGCTTCTGGATCGAGAACGGCAAGATCGCTTATCCGGTGTCCGAAGTGACCATCGCCGGCAATTTGAAAGATATGTATCGCCGCCTGACGCCCGCAAGCGATCTGGTGTTCCGGTACGGCACCAATGCACCGACCTGCCGCATCGAAGGCATGACGGTTGCGGGCGCCTGACGCAGCCGAGAAGATGAGCATGGACAACGTCACACCCACCCAGCTTCTTCATCTGGTCTTCGGGGGAGAACTCACCTCGCCCGACCGAATCGAATTCAAGGACTTGTCCAAACTCGACCTGGTCGGAATTTATCCCAATTACAAAACGGCCCATGATGCCTGGCGCGCCAAAGCGCAGGGGAGCGTAGACAACGCCCATATGCGCTATTTCGTCGTCCATATTCATCGCCTGATGGAGCCGGAGGCAGGCTGAAATGGCCGCCCTCGCCCAGGGCCGGGACGCATGCTAAACCCGCCCGCCATGGAAACAGCCGTTCCCGATCCCAGCAACTTCGCCATCGCCAGAAGGATCGCGCGCAACTATTTGCGCGATCAAAAATCGACTTTGGCCATTGCGATTTTCTTCATGATCGTGACCGCTGCAACCACGGCCGCGCTCGCTCCTTTGGTCGGCAAAGCGCTAGCCCTGTTCGGCGTTGCCGGGATCAGCACCGCCCATGCGTCTCGCTCCGATCCGCTCTGGGTTCTACCTCTTGAAACGCTCGGCCTTCTGTGGCTGCGCGCGGCGGCATCCTATATTCAGCAATCGCGTATCGAGAGTGTGGGCGAGCGTGTGGTGACGGCAACCCAACGAGACATGTTCTATTCTCTGGTGCGCCGCGATCTCGCCGCGCTCAACGCGGTGCATTCCGGATCGTTCGTCTCCAATTTCCTCTACGACGCCACGCTGATGCGCGATGCGATCATCAAAGGCATCGCCGGCGTAGCACTGGAACTCGTGACGTTAATCGCTCTTGTCGGATTGATGATTTATGCCGACTGGAAGTTGACCGCCTTCATTGCGATCACCGTGCCCGCCGTCGGTTGGGCGATGGAACGCATCGGCAGTTCCATCCGGCGCACGACAACGCGCAATATGGAAGAAACCGGCTCGCTTTCGACCGTGATCCAGGAAGCGCTCGACGGACGGCGCGTGATCAAAGCCTATGGTCTTGAGGCTCATACCTCGAAACACGCCAACGAGCGGCTGGCAACGCGGCTGAAACAATTGGTCAAGCTGGCGCGTACGCGTGCAGCGGCCGTCCCGGTGACCGACATCTTCGCGGGCATCGTGGTATCCGCCACCGTGCTCTACGCATCCTATCAAACCGCCCATGGCGCCTTGGACGCCAAGATGTTCGGCACTTTCATTACCGCGATGCTGCTGGCTCTGCAGCCGGTGCGCAATCTGAGTCAGCTTCTGCCGATAGCATCCACCGGTGCCGCCGCAGCCGCTCGCGTCTTCGCCATGATCGACGCGAGGCCCGAAATCGTCGACGCGAAAGATGCCAAGGTTCTCACGGTTCGGCGTGCCCCATTGGGCGGCGCGGTAAACTTCAAGAATGTTTCCTTTACTTACACGGCGGACGACAACAGTCCGGCCGTCCGCGATGTGACGATAGAGATCGCCTCGGGCTCGAAGATCGCGCTGGTCGGTCCGTCCGGTGCCGGCAAAACGACATTCTTCAATCTTCTGTTGCGCTTTTACGATGTCGATGCGGGAACCATCGAAATCGACGGCAACGACATCCGCAATGTCAGCCTTGCTTCGCTTCGCCGGAATATCGCTTTGGTGACCCAGGACCCCATCCTGTTCGACGAAAGCGTCGCCGACAATATCGCTCTGGGCAGGCCCGATGCCAACAGGGCGGATATCGAACGTGCGGCGAAAGATGCGGCGGCGCATGAGTTCATAATGCAGCTGCCTCACGGCTACGATTCGCGCGTCGGCGAAGGCGGATTGAAATTGTCGGGCGGACAACGTCAGCGCATCGCCATCGCCCGCGCCATGCTACGCGATGCGCCGATCCTGTTGCTGGACGAAGCGACCTCGGCGCTCGACACCGAAAGCGAGCGTCATGTGCAGAGCGCATTGGCACGCTTGATGAAAGATCGCACCACCATCGTGATCGCCCATCGCCTGAGCACGGTTGTCGATGCCGACAAACTATACGTGCTGGATCACGGACGCGTCGTGGAATGCGGGACGCATGGCGAGTTGATGGCGCTGGGCGGCCTTTATGCGCGGCTGTATCAGCACAACGAAAACGACCTGCCCGTCGCGGCCGATAAGGTGTAGAGATGGATCACATCCCCTTCGGCATCACGGCTTACCGGTTCGCCACGACGGCGTTATCGCCGCTCGCGCCGCTCCTCTTGCGACGGCGGATATTGCGCGGCAAAGAACATCAGGAACGTTCGGACGAGCGGCTCGGCTTTGCATCGCGGGCGCGTCCGCAAGGCGAGCTAGTTTGGGTGCACGGGGCGAGCGTCGGCGAATGTGTGGCGGCGTTGCCTTTGATCGACGCGCTGCTCACCCGCGAGGGCTGCAATGTGATCGTCACCAGCGGTACCGTAACCTCCGCGAAGATGATGAGCGACAGGTTACCGGCACGAGCCATCCACCAATTCGTACCGATCGATACGCCCGCGGCGACGGCAAGGTTCCTGGAGTATTGGAGACCGCAGGTTGGGCTATTCGTCGATTCCGATATTTGGCCGAATCTGGTTCTCGGAGCAAAAGAGCGCGGCGTGCGTCTGGCGTTGGTCAACGCGCGGATGTCCCAGCGCTCTTTCGATGGCTGGCGCTGGGCGCCCCATGCGGCGAGCGCACTACTTTCGGCTTTCGATGTCTGCTTGGCTCAGGACGAGGAAATTGCCGCACGGTTTCGCATTCTGGGCACGCCAAACGTAAGCGTGATCGGCAGTCTTAAAGCCGATGCGCCCGTTCTGCCGGCGGACCTGCAAAAACTTGAGGCACTGCGGCAGGCCATCGGCGCGCGGCCCGTGTTCCTCGCCGCGCAGACACATTCCGGCGAAGAAGAAACCATTCTTCCCGCGCAAGACGCATTGCGCAAACGCTTTGCCGATTTGTTGACAATCGTGGTGCCCCGTCATCCGCAGCGCGGCAGCGACATCGTCATGTTGTGCGGAACGCGAAATGCGCGGCTGCGTTCCGGCGGTCAAATGCCCGCAACAGATACCGCGGTTTATGTCGCCGATACGATGGGCGAGTTGGGATTGTTCTACCGTCTCGTTCCATTTGCGTTTGTGGGCGGCAGCCTGATCCATCATGGCGGGCAGAATCCATTGGAACCTGCAAAACTCGGCTGCGCCGTCTTGGCCGGCCCGCACACCTTCAATTTCTCCACCGCCTATCAGGAAATTTTCCGCGCGCAAGGAGCCGGGCTCGTGCATACATCAGGGGAGATCGCCGAACTTGCCACGACGCTGCTTGCGGACCGGGCAAAAGCCCGCGCAATGGGCGACGCCGCTTCGACGGGCGCAAAATCACTTGGCGGGGCCGTCGCCAAGACCGTCACTATTGTCGAACAGCTGCTCGCCCATGCACGCACCTGATTTCTGGGACCGCGAAGATCGTCTGTCGCGCCTCGCCGTGGCGGCACTGGCGCCATTGGGCTGGCTGTACAGCGCGTCGGTCGCTTGGAAAGCGCGCAATGTGGTGCCCTTTCGAGCCGGCGTACCCGTTATATGCGTGGGAAATTTGACGGTCGGCGGCACGGGCAAAACACCGGTCGCCATCGCGATCGCCCGCGCCTTGATCGCGCGCGGTCGGCGCCCTTTCATTCTATCGCGCGGCTATGGCGGGCGCATGCACGGACCGGTGATGGTGATGGCGGAACATACGGCAACGGATGTCGGAGACGAACCGCTCTTGCTTTCGGCGGCCGCTCCAGTTGTCGTTTCCCGTGACCGGCGCGAAGGCGCAGAGCTCGCCGTCGAACTCGGCGCCGATGTCATCGTGATGGACGACGGCCACCAAAATTTCTCGCTGGCCAAGGATCTGTCGCTCATCGTTGTCGACGCCGAGCAGAAGTTCGGCAACCGGCATATTCTACCCGCGGGGCCGCTGCGCGAGTTTATCGGCCAAGGGTTGCAGCGCGCCGATGCCGTTATCGTCGTCGGCGACGGAAAACTGGAGCTGAACGGATTTAGCGGACCGGTTTTTCGCGCCCACATGACCCATGTGGATGTCCCCGAGTTGAAAGGCCGCCGCGTGGTAGGCTTTGCCGGCATCGGACGGCCCGAGAAATTCTTCCGTTCGCTGCGGGCATTCGGAGCCGATGTCGTCGCCACAAAGCGCTTCGCCGATCACCATGTTTATTCCCTGTCGGAGATCGCGCGATTGAAATCGACGGCACGGACCGAGAACGCCGTGCTGGTCACTACCGAGAAGGATTTCGTACGCATGACCGATGTCGAGCGCGAGGGCATCGCGGTCCTGCCGGTGCGGGCGGCCATCGACAACCTTGAAGCCCTGGAGCGCCTGCTTGACAGGCTGCCCGCGCCCCTATAGCGCCGATCCTCGATGAAGAAGTCCGCGGCCTTGCCCCTTGGAAAACTGCTGCGATACGGAGCGGAATCGGCGGCGTTTTTTCCTTTTATGGCCTTTTTCAAGCTGATCGGAATCGATACCGCGTCGGCCCTGGGCGGATTTATCGGCCGGCATATCTTCTACAGATTGCCGCCCGCCGACACGGCGCGCCAAAATCTTCGCGCCGCTTATCCCGGCATGACACACGCGGCGATGGAAAAAATCGTCCGGGAAATGTGCGACAATCTGGGACGCGTTGTCGCGGAGTATCCGCATCTGGGCGAACTCAATGTCGGACCGGCCGGCGCGCGCATCGAAGTCATTGGCAAGGAATTCGGCGATGCAGCGATCGCCAGCGGCAAAGGCGTGATGTTCATCTCCGGACATTTCGCCAATTGGGAGGCAATGCCCATCACGGCAACATTGCTGGGATATAGCGGCGGCATCGTGTATCGCCCGCCCAACAATCCGTTCGTCGATCGCTGGATTTCGCGTCAACGCGCGAAACTCGGACCGAAGGAGCAAATCAGCAAAGGCGCGCAAGGTACCCGCCGCATCTTCACGCTGTTGCGCAAAGGTCATTCCATTCTCATGCTGGTCGATCAGAAAACCGGCGAAGGCGTGCCCGCCCCCTTCTTCGGACGCGATGCCATGACGACGCCCGCGCCCGCTTCACTGGCTCTTAAGCTGGGAGCGATTTTGCTGCCCGCTTCCGCGGAACGCATCGGCGGCGCACATTTTCGCGTGCAAATCCATCCCCCGATCGAGTTCACCCCTTGCGGCGATCAAGAACGCGACGTCGTGGCGTTGACCGCAAAAATCAATCGGACGATCGAAGACATTGTGCGCGTGCGGCCTTCGCAATGGCTATGGATCCACCGGCGATGGACGACGAAGCGCGATATAGAAAAAAACCAGAAACGGCGCAGAGATCACGCTTTGGGCGGTTCCGGCGTCACCGTCGAACGCGACGGATCGAGTTTGAGCTGAAACCAGTTCAGGCCCCAATGACTGTGCGGACCGGTGGCGCGCCCGGTCTGCCCCACCAATCCGATGACATCGCCGCGCGCGACTTTGTCGCCCGCTTTCGCCATGCGCTTGCTCTGATGCAAATAGCAGGTGGAGACGCCGTGGCCGTGATCGAGCAGCGTAAAACCGCCATCGACAAAGTAATCGTCCGAGATCGATACGACCGCGTCGGCCGGCGCATGAATGGGCGTGCCGGCAGGAGCCGCAATGTCGACGCCCAGATGCGGCGCCATCGGTGTACCGTTGTCGATACGCTGACTGCCATAGACGCCGGATAGAATTCCCGGGAACGGCCAGTCGAAAGGCTCTGCAAACCCGATACCGTCCGTGTCGCGTTTGCGCGCATCGAAGATCGCTGCGTTCTCGCGCTTGATGCGTTCGAGATCTTCCGGCGATGGCGTAACGAATTTTTGCGGCAATCCGTTGATGCGCTGGATTTCGTACTGACGAACGATGGGAAGCCACATCTTGTTGGACTATCACGTCTTGACCGAAATGCGCTTCGATATGGATGGCTGTGGTGCGATCGTAAGCAATGCCGAAAACGAACAGTCCGCCGGAGAAGTCCGCACCATCTCACCGTCGACCGTTGCGCTCATCGCGGCGGGAACCGTTTGGCAGACGATCAAGCTGCCCTGCTCGCGCGAACCCTTGAAGGTGAGTTGCGAAGCGGCTTGGCCGAAAACAGATGACCTTGGAAGCGCAGCCAGCGCAGCGGCACCGGCGAGAACGGCACGGCGATGCATCATTGGGGCGTCCGGCCGGTTTCCCGAAAGCGCTGCAGAGCAGCAGCGGGTGTGGCGTATGCCTCTTGCAGATCGACGCTCCAGTAGCGCAAAGCCTCGAGTGGGATGTTGATACCCGTCACGGCGCAGACGACGAACGAGCCGGCTTTGACGACACGGTACTCGCCGTCGAGATACTCGAGCTCGGCAAGACCTTCGGGTCTCAGATCGCGTTCCATTTTGTTCATGTCTTTTATCCCGGCACCCTGGAATCTTTCTACGCGACCTCTAAGGCCAACGCCATCAAAACAAATCGCCTTGGTTGCCGCCGGAAGGAGCTTTATGCGCTTTGGCTTTTGGGGGCGTGACTTGTGCCCCTTCCCCGGCCACAGCGGGGGCCGTTCCGTCCCCAAAAGTGAGGGAAAGCCGCTCGCCCGAAACCAAATCGGCAGCGCGGCGGCGCAGCGTGCCGTCGGCACCCCGCACCATGGCAAAGCCGCGCGCCAGCACGGCGCGGTGGCTGAACTCCGCCCAGAACCCGCACCAAGCCGTCGAGACGGCCGCGGAGCTCCGCCAGCCGCCCAGCATGACTACGCGTCAGGCGCAGTCCCAAGGCATGGGTGCGCTCGCTCCCCAGCGACAGCCTATTCTTCAAGCCGGCGGGCCTCAGCAAGGCTGCCACTTCGGAAAACGCTTGGCGGTGCTCGTTCAGGTTGCTTCGCAAGGCATGGCCCAGCCGCTCCGCGGCGACATCGAAACGCTGGCGCGGCTGCGCAAACAAACGGTCCGCGCGCGGCAGAACCCGGGCGAGCTGCTGCAAGGCACGATGCCGGTCCGCCATGCCTCTGGTGAAGCAGCGCAACAGCCGCCGCTCGAAATCCAGCGTTTGGGCGATCAGCTCGGTGCGCACGGGAACGGCAAGCTCGGCCGCGGCCGTAGGCGTGGGCGCGCGGATATCGGCGGCGAAATCGATCAGCGTGGTGTCGGTTTCGTGCCCCACCGCCGAGATGAGGGGAATCTCGCATTCGGCAACGGCGCGGATGACGACTTCCTCGTTGAAGGCCATCAGATCTTCGATCGATCCGCCGCCGCGCGCCACGATCAGGATATCGGGCCGCGGCAGACCGCCTTGCGGAAATTTTCCGAAGCCGCGAATGGCCGCGGCGATTTCGCCCGCCGCGCGCTCGCCTTGCACGGCCACAGGCCACAGCAAGACGCGGCGCGGAAACCGCGCGTTCAGCCGGTGCATGATGTCGCGGATCACGGCGCCGGTCGGCGAAGTGATCACGCCGATCACTTCGGGCAGGAATGGCAGCGGCTTTTTGCGCTCGGCGGAAAACAATCCCTCGGCGGCGAGCTTTTTCTTGCGCTCTTCCAGCATCGCCATCAGCGCGCCGAGACCGGCCAGTTCCACCTGCTCGACGATGAGCTGATAGCGCGAGGAGCCGGCATAGGTGGAAATGCGGCCGGTGCAAACCACTTCCAGCCCCGATTCCGGGCGGACCTTCAGGGCGCGTGCCGTGCCCTTCCAGATCACCGCATTAAGAACCGCCTTGTCGTCTTTGAGGTCGAAGTAAACATGGCCCGAGGAATGGAATTTCAAGCCGCTAATCTCGCCCCGAACGCGCACAAACGGGAACGAATCTTCCACCGTGCGTTTGAGCGCGGCGGATAGTTCGGTGACGCTGTATTCCGGTAAATTGGCGCGGTCGGACATGACTCACAGATGATATAGGAACTGCGCTTAAATCCACCCCTTCCTTTGGGGGAGGGTCCGGGCCAAAAGGAGCCTCGCTATGAAAGTCCTTCTCATCGGGTCCGGCGGCCGCGAACATGCCCTGGCCTGGTCTTTGGCGGCGAGCCCTATCGTCTCGAAGTTATATTGCGCGCCCGGCAATCCGGGCATCGACGCGGTTGCCGAATGCGCTCCTATCCCGGTCACGAACCTGTACGCCTTGGTCGCCTTTGCCCAGGAAAAGAAGATCGATTTCGTGATCGTCGGACCGGAAGCCCCCTTGGTGGCGGGTCTCGCCGATCAACTTGAAGATGTGGGGATCAAGACTCTGGGACCCAGCGCCAAAGGCGCGATGCTCGAGGGCTCCAAAGGCTTCGTGAAAGACCTTTGTGCGGAAAATGATATTCCGACCGCCGCCTATCGCCGCTTTCGCGATCCGGCGCGCGCCAAGGCCTTTGCGGGCACTTTGGGGCTTCCCGTCGTCATCAAGGCGGACGGGCTCGCGGCCGGCAAAGGCGTCATCATCGCCGATACCAAAGAGGATGCGGGCAAGGCGATCGATTTCATGTTCGACGGCGCCTTCGGCGCGGCGGGCACGGAAATTGTCGTCGAGGAGTTCCTCGACGGAGAAGAGGCGAGCTTTTTTGCTTTGACGGACGGCGAACATGTTCTGCCGTTGATCGGCGCGCAGGATCACAAACGCGCCTTCGACGGCGACAAAGGACCGAATACGGGCGGCATGGGCGCTTATAGCCCGGCGCCGGTTCTAACCGATGACGTCGTGGAAAAAACCATGACGCGCATCATCAGCCCGACCGTTACGGCGATGGCAAAGCGCGGCACGCCTTATATGGGAGTGTTGTTTGCCGGGCTGATGATCAAAAACGGCGAACCGAAGCTGATCGAATACAATTGCCGTTTCGGCGATCCGGAATGCCAAGTGATGATGATGCGGCTGAAATCGGATCTCGCAACGGCGCTGCTGGCGACGCGCGACGGTGTGCTCAACGCCATCGATCTGCGCTGGCGCGATGAAGCCGCGCTGACCGTCGTGATGGCGGCGAAAGGCTATCCCGGCGAGTACGGCAAAGGCTCGGAAATTCGCGGCCTCTATGAAGCATCGCGGCTCGAGAACGTGCAGATCTTTCACGCCGGCACCGCGCGCAAGGATGGAAAAATCGTCGCCGCGGGCGGACGCGTTCTCTCCATTACGGCCATGGGCAAGACCGTCGGCGAAGCGCAACGGCGCGCCTATGAAGCGGTCGATCTGATCGACTGGCCCGAAGGCTTCTGCCGCCGCGACATCGGTTGGCGCGCGATTGCGCGCGGTGCGTAATTACGCGATGCTTAATTATCCGCAGCCGGCTTCCGTAGCTGGCGTGACCCTCAGAAGCTCGAGCTCAAAGATGAGTGTCTGACCTCCGGGGATAGTATTATTGCTATCGCCGGTACCGGCTTTTCCATAAGCCAGCCCCGCCGGAATCACGAGCCGCCACTTGTCACCCGCATGCATCATCTGTAGCGCTTCAACCCAACCGGAGATGACCCCACCGGCCGAAAAGGTTGCAGGCTTGCCGGGTTTGGTCGCATCGAAAACCTTGCCGTCGATCAGCGAGCCCGAATAGTAGACCGTCACGCAATCGGAGCGGGTCGGTTGGGCACCGGTGCCCTTCTTCAACACCTGATATTGAATGCCGGGAACCGAGACCGTGTCGGACTTCTTCGCATTGGCGGCTAGGAAATCCGCGTTTGCCTTCGGACTCAAATCACCGGCAAAGGCGTATCCGGTCATCAAGGCTGCGGACAAAACAACACTGGTAATCAAGCGCATGGTCAGGGGTCCCTTTGGTTCGGCAAATCGTTCCTAGCACCGTTATAACGGGGCCGCATCGTTACGCTAGGGCATGCTTGTAAGTTCCGGCATATCCGGCGAACAATAGTTTTAATATGTGACAGGGAACCCGCCGTGACGCGCCAGGAACGTTTCTCCGGCACCAAAGATGTGACGCAGGCGCTTCGCTTCGATACGGACCGCTTAAGCGCTTATCTCGCCGAACGCATCGAAGGATTTCACGGTCCTTTACAGGTTCGCCAGTTTCGGGGCGGTCAGTCGAACCCGACCTATCAGCTGATCACGCCAAATCGAGATTATGTTTTGCGGCGCAAACCGCCGGGCAAACTTCTGCCCAGCGCCCATGCCGTGGACCGCGAATTCAAGATCATTTCCGCGCTTCACCCGACGGGATTCCCGGTGGCGAGGCCATACCTCCTTTGCGAAGACGACGAAATCATCGGTACGGCGTTCTACGTAATGGAATTTGTCGTCGGGCGCATCTATTGGGATGGCACGCTACCCGAATTGGATCCCAAAGAGCGCTTCGCCCTCTATGATGCGATGAATGAGACGATCGCGCGCCTGCATGACATCGATCACGCCGCCATCGGGCTGGGCGATTTCGGCAAGCCGGGGAATTATATCGCCCGCCAAACCGCGCGTTGGAGCAAGCAATATCTGGCTTCGCAAACCGAAACGATTGCCGAGATGAACAAGTTGATCGCATGGCTGCCGGCCCATGTGCCGCCCGACGAACGGACCGCTATCGTGCATGGCGATTTTCGGATCGACAATATGATCCTGCACCCAAGCGAGCCGCGCGTCTTGGCCGTTCTGGACTGGGAATTGTCGACCATCGGCGACCCGCTGGCGGATTTCACCTATCACCTGATGCAATGGCAAATGCCCGCCATCGGAGGCATCAGCGCCAGCTCCCTGCTCGGCCAAGACCTAACCGCGCTCGGCATCCCGACCATGCAGGAATATGTGGCGACCTATTGTCACCGTACGGGCCGCCGCACGACCCCAAACATGGATTATTACGCCGCCTACAATTTTTTTCGGCTTGCGGGAATCCTGCAGGGGATCGTCGGGCGGGTGCGCGACGGCACGGCCGCAAACGCAAATGCGGCGCAAAATGCAGCCGCGGTGAGACCTTTGGCGGAACGTGCGTGGTATTACGCGCAACGCGCCGGCGCCCAATACTAAATGAAGCATTGATGCTGCGCGACCGCGTTAATCGCTCTTTAACGCAGCCCTCACGGCCCAGAGTTGCGAAAGTGTTGATTAACATCATAGAGCTAGTCTGTTGCTCGAACGAGTAGTACCGGCTCAAGTGAGGAGCAGATGGCGGTCGATGACCCCCAGAACAATGCGGACGTAAACCGCGACAGGGCGTACCATGCGTATCGCCTGATGGCCGAAGAAGCATCGGACATCGTGATGCTGCATGACCCCGACGGTAGCGTTCCCTTTGCGTCGTCCGCTTTGCAACGAATCCTGAAACGCAGCGCTGCCGAGATCGAACACGGCAAATTCCTTTCGCTGGTTCATCCCGACGACCTCGATGAAGCGACGACACTTCACGCGGTCCCGTTGCCTGGCCAGACACTGACCGGGCTCTACCGCGTCAAGCACGGCGACGGTCACTATGTGTGGATCGAAGTGACGACCCGCGGCATCTATGACTCGCAGACGGGCGAATACCTCAATCTCATCAGCGTATCGCGCGACGTCACCGAACGCGTGACGCGCGAGCTCGAAATCAAAGCGGCGCAGGAGCGCGCGGAATCCGCCAACAAAGCGAAGTCGCGGTTTCTCGCCAATATAAGTCACGAATTGCGCACGCCGCTGAATGCGGTGATCGGTTTCACCGATTTGATGCGGCAACGCACCTTTGGGCCGCTCGGCTGCGAGCGCTATGAAGAATACGCGACGCTGATCTACGATTCAGGTCAGCTTCTCCTCGATCTGATTTCGGACATGCTCGACATGGCCAAGATCGAGGCCGGCAAGCTGGAACTCAATTTCGAGCGCGTCGATTTGAACGGGACGGTGGAAGATTGCGCGCGCTTGTTGCGCGACCGGGCCGAAGACAACGGTCTCGAATTCAGCTGTTCGCTGCCCGACGAACCCGTGTTCCTGGTCGCAGACAAGCGCGCCGTGAAACAGGTTCTTCTCAATCTGCTGACCAATGCCATAAAGTTTACGCCGGCCGGAGGTCACGTCGGCGTCAGTGTGCGCTACGGTGATGGTCTGGCGACCATCACCGTGCGTGACACCGGTATCGGCATTCCGGCATCCGATCTGCCGAGGCTCGGCAATCCCTTCGAGCAAGTCAACGGCGATCCGATGCTTGCCAAAACCGGTTCGGGCCTCGGCCTGGCGCTGGTACGCTCGCTGATGGAAAAACACGGCGGAGCGCTGAAAATCGCCAGCGAAGAAGGCGTCGGCACGACCGTGCACGTCGTTTTCCCGCTGATCGCCGGCAAACGCATCGCCGCCTAATCTTATTTGGAAGCGTGGCGCGGCCGTTCCATGTACTTGCCGTATTCCAGCCGCGCGATCGTGCGATTGTGCACTTCGTCGGGACCGTCGGCCAAACGCAGGGTACGCAAACCGGAATACATCCGCGCCAGGCCGGAATCGGTCGTAACGCCTGCGCCGCCCCAAGCCTGAATGGCGTCGTCCACAACCTTGAGCGCCATGCGCGGCGCCGCCACTTTGATCATGGCGATTTCCGTGCGCGCCACTTTGTTGCCCGCCTTGTCCATCATGTCGGCGGCTTTGAGCGTGAGCAGGCGGCACATATCGATATTGATGCGCGCTTCGGCGACGCGCTGTTCCCACACCGAATGTTCGGCGATCTTTTTGCCGAAGGCTTCGCGCGTCAGTAGGCGTTTCACCATCAGCGCCAGCGCACGTTCCGCCATACCGATGGTGCGCATGCAGTGATGAATGCGGCCGGGCCCCAAACGGCCTTGCGCGATTTCGAAGCCGCGTCCTTCGCCCAGGATCATATTTTCCAAGGGCACCGTGACGTTCTGCAATGCGACTTCGGCGTGTCCATGCGGCGCGTCGTCGAAACCGAACACCGGCAACATCCGCTCGACCGTGACGCCCGGCGTTCCGATGGGCACGAGAATCTGCGATTGCTGGCTGTGCCGTTCCGCTTCGGGATCCGTCTTGCCCATGACGATGGTGATCTTGCAGCGCGGATCGCCGACACCCGACGACCACCATTTGCGCCCGTTGATCAGGTAATGATCCGATTTGCGCTCAATGCGTGTGGTGATGTTTGTCGCATCGGATGAGGCCACACCCGGTTCGGTCATCAAAAAGGCGGAACGGATCTCGCCTTCGAGCAGCGGCCTTAACCACATCCGTTGCTGCTGCGGACTGCCATAGCGCTCCAACACTTCCATATTGCCGGTGTCGGGTGCCGAACAATTGAACACTTCGGAGGCAAAAAGAACGTGCCCCATCAATTCGGCCAGGGGCGCATATTCGAGATTGGTCAGTCCGGCGCCGTTCTCGCTGTCGTTCAAAAAGAGGTTCCATAGCCCTTGCCTCTTGGCGAGCGCTTTGAGCTCTTCAACCACCGGAACGACGATCCAAGGATTTCCCTTTCGCCGCGCCTCGTCCATCTGCGCATGGTAAATTTCTTCTGCGGGATAAATATGCGCCGCCATGAAATCGCCGACGCGCTTCAGCCAATCCTTCTGACGAGGCGAGTAATCGAAATCCATAGAAGCTCTCCCGGTCTTTGCCCCAACTTTGCGAGTTTCGACTTTAGCGGCGCCGTGGCGCCCCCGCCAGCGACGACAAATCGATTTGACAGAAGCCTTCCGGAGCGGCAAGCAGTGTCCATGCTGCTTTGGGCCGGAATTTTTCTGATCTTTGTCGGACTGTTGTGCATCGCCTTCGACCGGCGCAGCGTGCATTTTATCTATGACCATGTGGGCTTGCGCTTCCATCGCTTTCTCGAGGACACGACGCATCTGGCCAAAGCGGCCCATTGGCTTGTGGCAGCCTGCATCGTGTTCGCGCTCGCCTGGGCGTGGCTGCGTTGGATCGGCCCGAGCCGGGTGGTTCTGTTGGCGGAGCGTTCGGCGCTGGTGTTCCTCGGAAGCCTGGCGGTCGGCACCATCGTTTCGCACGCCATCAAGCTGGTGCTGGGTCGGCGGCGCCCGCGCGACTATCTCGATATGAACCTCTACGGGTTTTCCTTCCTGAGATTCGATCTGGACTGGAACTCCTTTCCGTCCGGCCATGCGCTGACGATCATGTGCGTCGCGGTTCTGGCCAGCGCGCTGTGGCCGCAATTGGCGATTGTCTGGTTCGCCATAGCGCTGTGGCTCGGGGTGACACGCGCGCTGTTGACCGTTCATTTCCTCAGCGACGTTGCCGTCGGCGCAGGGATTGGAATGCTCAGCGCCCGCTTTGTCTTGCTGCACTTCTTTCCGCTGATGGCGCCGGGTTGGTTTTGATCGTTTCACGGCTTGGTGGCGTGGATTGTAAATTAAGGGGACACAATACTTAATTCTTCGGCAAGCTTCTAGCGCCGCTCCGCAACATTTGACTGGCCTGCGTCAATCTGATCCCTAAGAATCGGAACGGACGGACCGGCAACGCTACCGGCATTGTTCCAAACCGAGTTCGGCCCCATGAAAGCCCATTACGAAGTGCTCGACGGCCTCAGGGGCACGGCCGCCATCTGCGTCGTCATCTTCCACATCTTCGAACTGATTACGCCGGACTACGACCACAACCCGATGCATCACGCCTTTCTGGCGGTGGACTTCTTCTTCATGCTGTCGGGATTTGTCGTGGGCTACGCCTATGACGATCGCCTGGCCAAGGGCGCTCCGGCGAGGATCGCACTTTCGTTTTGGGAATTCGCCAAGCGCCGCCTGATCCGGCTGCATCCGATGGTGATCATCACCGCCACCACGGGTCTGCTGGGCTATCTGTTCGATCCCTTCGTCGGGACGGATCATGCGATCGGAGTGGCGATTTCGGCTGGGGAGCTGTCGCTAATCTATGTCCTATCGCTGTTCCTGTTGCCGACGCCGCAACTGCACGGCAGCTTCGGCGAAACCCACCCGCTCAACGCCCCCAGCTGGACACTGTTCTTGGAATACATCGCCAACGTGCTCTACGGGCTGTTCGCACACCGGCTGAAACGCGGCCTGCACATCATACTATGCCTTGTGGCAGCGGCATTGTTGGTACTGACGGCATTGCATTTCAACAATCTGCTGATGGGCTGGAGCTGGTCCACGCTCTGGGTCGGATATGTGCGCCTGTTCTATCCGTTTTTGATGGGGCTTCTGCTCTACCGGCTCAATTTGCGCCTGCGCGTGCCGCAACCCTATTTGCTATGCTCCGCCCTGCTGGTCGCTGTCTTCACGATCCCGCGGGCTGGCGTCAATAATGGTCTATTGGAAGCCGGTCTTGTGATCTTCGTCTTTCCGGTGATCCTGATGATGGGCGCGGGCATCGAGAAGATGACAGGCCGGCTGGGTCGGCTGTGCCGCTTCACTGGACAGCTCTCCTATCCGCTCTACATCGTCCATTACCCGCTGATTTACTGGTTCGGACATTGGGTGTGGACCACCCACCCGGCCATGGAAACGAAGTACCTCGTCGTCGTGACGCTTTTTGCTGCCGAAATCGCGCTCGCTACCGCGATGCTCTATGCCTACGACATACCGGTGCGCACCTGGCTGACAAAAAAATTCATCGGCAAACCGAATATCTCCTGATGGAAAATCAGAGGGACAACGCCAGGTCTTGGCGCTTTAGCGAGGTTGTCTCAACGGGGAGATTTGGCCGGAACCGGCCATAACGAGAATGAGATGATTCGGTATCAACCTATCGCACCCTATCGCTGCAGGATCGACCGCGCGGTCTCAACGGTTTTATCGGCGTCGGGTCCGTCCCTCAGTTCTGATTTTTTCGGAATATCGACGCCTCTCTGCACCGCCGGACGATCCGCAATCGCCTGAAGCCAGCGCTGCAGATGATCGAGCCCGTCCATCGGAACACCGGACCAGGGATAAATCTTGACCCAGCACCAATTGGCGATATCCGCGATGGAATAATCGCCCGCCAGATATTCGTGGTCGCGCAGCCTCGCGTTTAGTACTTCAAAGAGCCTGCGCGATTCATTTTGATAACGGTCGATAGCCGGTTGATATTTTTCGTGCCAATAGCGGTTGAACACATTGGCCTGCCCCATCATCGGCCCGATGCCGCCCATCTGGAACATCAGCCATTGCATGACCAGCGAGCGGCCTTTGATATCGGACGGCATCAGCCTGCCGGTTTTCTCGGCGAGATAAATCAATATCGCGCCGGATTCGAAGACCGCGAAATTGTCTTCATCGCGATCCACAATCGCCGGAATGCGCCCGTTGGGATTGATCTTCAAATACCAATCGGCTTTTTGATCGAGCTTGACCCAGTTGCAGCGCGTGAACCTCATAAGGCAGCGCCAACTCTTCCAGCGCGACGGAAGCTTTCCAGCCGTTCGGCGTCGCCGCGGTATAAAGATCGATCATGAGCGATCACGCGGCGCGGAAGCGATGCACCAGCGGACGCTCCTCATCGATCACGGTTTTGAAAGAAGGGCGTGCATGCAGCCGCGCCATATAGGCGGAGAGCTTGGGCCAGCGGGTGGCGTCCAATTTTTCGCCGGAGTGATCGAAATTCACCAGCATGGTGCCGACCGAAATATCGGCAATCGAAAATGCGTTGCCCACGAGATATTCGTTGGTGCCGAGTTCCTTCTCGAGATAATTGAAAAGCGGCGGCAGATCGTTTTTCAACGTCGCTTGACAGGCGGCTTCGTCGGGCTGCTGGCGCAGCATTCTTTTCACGACACGTTCGAAGAACAGACCGCGGCCGATACAGGTGGCGACGGCGGAATCCGCATATTCTTCGAACCACAAGGCGCGGGCGCGCAAATAAGGATCGCTCGGATAGAGAGCGGGCTTGGGAAATTTGTGTTCCAAATAATCGCAGATGATCGAGGAATTGGCGAGCGTGTTCGGTTCGGGCAGATCGCTGTCGCGAAAAGCGGGGATGCGCTTGAGCGGACTGATCTCGACATATTCGGGCGGCGGATTGAACGGGTTGATATTTTCGAGCGTGTAATCGAGCCCCTTCTCCGCCAGCACGATGCGTACTTTGCGCACGAAGGGTGACACGCTGCCGCCATACACGGTCAATGCCATTGTTTTCTCCCAGGCCATGTTTTCGGAATGATGTAGGGCGCGGCTATACGGAATCAATCCTTAAAACGTCGAGCCTGGAAGAATGCTTTCAAAACTTTGCCCGCTTCCTCTACGTCACCGGCCCTCGCGACGGTGGGGCGATGATGACAGGTCGGTTGTCCGAAAAAGCGCGGGCCATGCAACACCGCCCCGCCTTTGGCGTCTTCGGCGGCAAACACCAAGCGTTCCACACGCGCCATACTGAGCGCCCCCGCACACATGGCGCAGGGTTCCAGCGACACATAGAGGGTCGTGCCCGTCAGGCGTTCATTGCGCAGGCGGGCGGCTGCGGCACGCAGCACCAGCATTTCGGCGTGAGCGGTGGGATCGCGAAGTTCCACGATGCGGTTGCCGTCCCGGGCCAGAACCTCACCCGTCGCGGACACAAGAACGGCGCCGACCGGCACTTCGCCGCGTTCACTCGCCGCTTGGGCTTCTCCAAGCGCGAGTGCTATGGCTTCCTCGTCATTCATCACAGGTTCCTCACTTGGACGACGATAGCACGGAGAAGGGCGAGCGCATCGCCAAGGTGATCGCGCGGGCAGGCATCTGTTCGCGGCGCGACGCCGAGAAGCTGATTGCCGCGGGACGCGTCCTATTGGACGGCGAGAAGGTCGCCTCGCCTGCCTTGAACGTCACCAAGAACCAGGTCATCTCGGTGGACGGCCAGCCTTTGGGCGAACCCGATCCGGCGCGGCTTTGGCGCTATCATAAGCCCTCCGGCATGGTGACGACGCATCGCGATCCACAGGGGCGCCCGACGGTGTTCGCCAACCTGCCCAAGGCCATGCCGCGGGTGGTTTCGGTGGGGCGGCTCGACTTCAACTCCGAAGGTCTTTTGCTCCTCACCAATGACGGAGATCTGGCGCGCCGGCTGGAGTTGCCGGCGGCCGGCTGGACCCGCAAATACCGCGCCAGGCTGTTCGGAAAGGTTACCCAGGCCGAACTCGACAAGCTCGCCGAGGGTATCACCATCGATGGGGTCAAATACGGCTCGATCGTCGCGGATTTGGAACGTTCCAAAGGGGTGCATTCCTGGGCCAGCGTCGGGCTGAAGGAAGGCAAGAACCGCGAGGTCAAACGCGTTATGGAGAGCCTGGGATTGAAGGTCTCCCGCCTGATCCGTGTACAATTCGGACCATTCCATCTAGGCCATCTGGAGGAAGGTGCGGTAGAAGAAATCCCGGCGCGTTTGTGGCGCGAACATTTGGGCATCGGGCGCAAGAAGCGCGCTAAGGAGCAGCAGTCATGAAGCGGGGTCTAGCAGTCCTTTTCTGCGTTCTGGCGGCGGGGGGGTGTTCGCGCTGGAGGGATACCGATTCCAGCGCCTTCGACACCGGCAATGTGGTGTCCATGGAACGTTTCGAGCTCGACGACCGGGATTGTATCTCAAAGGCCGACAACGCCCGTTCCTACAGCGTTAACGGTGTTGCCGAAGACAATGTCGGTAAACGGCGCATCTACAACCATACTTATACGGCTTGCATGCTGGCCAAGGGTTACAAGGAACGCGAGTCCGGGCTGGAGTGGCCCACGGTGCCGGACGTGTTCGACTTTTAAGGTTGCGCGGGCGGCGGAAGCTGATATGCAGCGCGCGCTGCACCCGGAGGCCCCCATGAAGAAATATGCCAAGCCTCAGGCTTACGCCGCCGAGAGCAAAGATCACCGCTTTGCCGGGACGTTCGAGGTTCTGGTCCCGGTGCCGGATCGCGTGAAGCCGCATCGCGTCGGCGGCCAATTCCCCACGCTGCAAGCTGCCGAGGGCTGGCTGCACAGCGACGAAGGCAAAGAAGCCATCGCCGAGGTTTTCGCCCAACATGCCAAGGCATTGGCGAAAAAAGGCTGAGATTGCAGATCCACTATATATAGTGGCCCGGAGCCCTATTTCCACCTTCTATTGACCAACCTCGGACTGCGCGCCCTCCGCTGGAGCTACAACCCTCACGCCGCGCCGGATATCGGCCCGTTGTGGTCTCTTTGAGTCCCCGATCAGATGAATTTGAATCATCCCATTCGCATCATGGCCGAACTTGACCAGGGGAGTATCCCCCTCGCGCAAGCTGTTCAAGCCGTGGGACGTCCTTCAGCACCATGACACCGCGGCGCTCTTCGATGATACCGTCTTGCTGCAGTTTTTGCACCAAACGACTGATGCTCTCCCGCGTTACGTTCATGTGAGCAGCAATCTCTCGATGAGGCAGTGACACCACCAGTCTGCGTCCTTGGGGCGTGTCAAAGCCGAACGAGCGCGACAACACCAACAAACGTTTGGCCAAACGCGCTGGCAGGTCGAGGAACGCCGAATCCTCGTAGGCTTCGGCGAGCCAGCGGGCCCGTTCGCACAATGCGGCCATCAATTGCAGCACCAACTCCGGCTGCGAAACGACAAGGGGAAGCAACCGGCGCCGGCTCAAGGCAAGCAGTTCGCTGGCTTCCGTTGTCACGGCATCCGCCGTCCGCTCGCGGCCGTCGGTGAACGCCATCTCGCCGAACACCGTTCCCGGGCCCAGAAGATTGAGCACCACTTCGCGGCCATCGGAAGCACTGGCGACGATCCTCACATGGCCTTTATCGATCACGAACAGGTGTTCGCCCACGTCCCCTCTGGAGAAAACGAACGCACCGGCAGCGACGACGCGCCATTCGGCAATACCCGCCACGCGCTGCAAAGTCGTCGTGTCCAAGCTACCGAACACACTGGTGCCCGCCAGCGCGAGGATCTTGCGCGCCAACCGGTCATCCACCAGATCCCGTCTTGTCGGTTCACTCATTCTCGAGGCTCCACGCCGTTGCGCCGTCCGCCCCAACGGCAATTGAGTCTTTCCGTCATCTGCGGTCTTGCTTTGGATACGGCGCGCCAGCACGCGGGCGACGATCGCCAGCATCATACCGACGCGCGTTTCGCGGACAAACGCCGCGCGCAAGAGGCTGTCGGACAGCGCCAGCTCGTTTCCAGACACAGTCGTTGCGCCGCTAGTCATTGCCGATCTGCGCCCGGCGCTGTTGCAGGAACTTCTTCGCCTGGCAGGCCCTCTGGAGAAATCCTAACCCAAGTCTGCAAGCGCGACGTCGCGCTGCGAGAGGCGCTTCGTGCGACATAAGCGAGCAGTCATCGCAGATCGGCGCTACGGGAATCGAGAAGGTCACGACGCTATTGTTGTCCACAGCTGTGAGTGTGATCTACTTCACAGACATCGCCAAAAGCCCCTCCGTACTGTCGCGCCAGAAGCACATCGATCGTCATCAAAAGGGGGCTCTCATGAACAGAACGAACATATTCGCGTGCACCACATTTGTTGTTGCGGCAATTCTCGGTGGGTGCGCGGCGCCTGGACATGTTGGAACGCCTCCCGGCCCACAGCTGACCGTCAATTACGGCGACCTTAACGTATCGCGTCCAGCAGGAGCGCAAGTGCTTCTGTCGCGCTTGGGCGAGGCATCCGAGTTTGTCTGCGGAGGCAAGCCGGATACTCGCGATCTGTCGCGCATAGCGGCGTTCAACCACTGCTACAATGAAGCGATGGATGATGCCGTCAAGTCGACGAACCGATCGTTCGTGGCTGATCTTTATGGAAAGCCGCAACTCGTCGCGGAAGATCACCCGATAGATGCATCGATGGCCACTTCGGGGATTCCTTCAACGGCTTCTTTTGCCGGACGGCAGGCGCCGGGCGGCATCGCAGCGCGGCCGGCAACACAGGAGAAATCCGTCGGCAGCCGCATAACCGATTTCTTTGAAGGATTATTCGAGTAAGCGCTTCGAACGCCGGACAAATCTATTGGCGGGCGTGACGACGTCGCCCGCCATTTTCTTAACAGCCCCGCCTCGAAAGCGGGAAGGCAAATCTTACATTCAAGCGGTCAGTTTTTTGACGACCGCTTTTCCCTCGGGGCGGCCAGCGGCGGGCAGCGGGCAACTGCCGTTGCCGCCGCGATGGTGTTCGCGCATCTGAAACGCATTCTGCGGCTTGGGCGCCTTCAACTGCGAGGACCTTGCGGCGCTCGCGACGAGTTCACTTTGGCAGCAGTCGCCCAAAACCTCAGAAAACTCGCAAAGCCGATCTCGATGCCACAGCCAATGGCGGCGATCTGAACTGGACGGCACTAAAACTTCGACTTCTTCAAACGGTCAGGCCAAAAAAACCAACACGCGTCGAGTTTTTCAATAAAATCTGCCAGAACGCGACATTCGTCACGCGGAGCCGAACACATTCAGACCGTTGTGGTGCCGACGTGACGGACTTAAACTGAACCTCTGGAGCGGCGGTACTGCGGGGGACGAAACGTGAAACGCCACCCTCTTCATAATATTGGTTTTTGGTCCGTCGTGATGCTGAGCGGCCTGATCGTGCTGGCGCCGCGCACGCATGCTGAAGGCGAGCAGCGCTGCACGTTCGTTACCTCGCTTACGGGGCAAATCACGGCTGCGAGAGACGAAGATGCGCGCGGAGATTTGGCCGAGGATTTGGCTGAGTATTTGAGGCTCAATCCCGACTGCGGACGAAGCGAATTGATTGTGCATGCGATTGCAGCGCTGCTGCGCGACCCTAACGACTCTGTGAGGTGGGGCGCCGCGGAGGCACTCGCCCATATTGGACCTCCCGCCAAGAGCGCGGTTCCCGCCCTTGAGCAAGCTCTCAGAGAGTTCTGACGCTAAGTTGAATGCGAGTTCGGACACGATGTTGCCAACTGTGTATTCCGGGCAGGCAATTCGTGACGCCTTAAGGAAGATCACAGGAAGAAGAATTCCCGACTATGGCCATGAAAGCAGCATGCCAGAAGCGCACTAAGGCCCTGTTGTCGCGAAAATGAGGAAAGGCAACTTTTTGCGCAATAGCTAAGTTGCGCCGGTTGATTGAACGCCCGTGGTGCCTGCAAGGGTTTGCGGCAGCGTGACGGAAGCTTTTTGAGGTAAGTTTAGAGAACGGGCGAATCACACACGAGGAACGACCATGCGCTTTGCACTTGCGGGACTTGTCGCACTAACGCTTCTGGCCTCAGCGCCAGCGAATGCCGCACAAGATTTGTTGGGCGCGACGATCGTCGATTCCTATGTGAAGCCAAAAGGCGCCTTCATCAACATTGTCTCGCCCGGCGGCAGCATCGCGAAGGCGAGGCTTCTGGGCGGCGACATCATCACCAGTGTCGACGGCAAGCCCGTGGACAGCGCGGCGGCGTTGCAAGCGCTGATCGCCAAACATCGCGCCGGCGACAAAGTGAAAATCGCGGCGATGCATCTGGGCAAGGCGGGACATTTCACGCTGACGCTGGTGGCGGCGGGCTCTTCCTCACCATCATCCACGCCATCATCCCCGCCCTCTTCTGCCGTTGCTACAAAAATGACTAGTAAGCCGATGGCGCAGTCCGCTTCAGCGGCGCCCAAACAGATGACGGCCCCCACTGCGATGGCACCGGCACGGCACGCGCTGCCAACCGTCAATGTGCGCTGGACGACCTATCGCGATCCTTCGGAAGGCGCTTTCACCATCGAAGTGCCGGCAGGCTGGCGCGTCAGCGGCGGATCGAAGCGTTTCTCGCAAGTGGAAGTGCGCTTGGGCGTCGAAGCGGTATCGCCGGACGGCAAGATCACCTTGTTCTATGGCGACACCGGTATTCCGATTTTCAGCGCCCCCAACCGCATGCTGGCGATGGGCGGATTACGCGTCGGCTCGACCTATGACATGGGCATGGGCGTGCGCACGCTGATCGAGCCTTATGCCACCGGCGCGAACTTCGCCGCCGCTTGGGGCCGCTCGCGCGTGGCGCGCGAATGCAGCCAAGTCTCGCTGCTCGGCCACCGGGGCCGTCCGGATTCCAGCCAGGGCATCGACCGCGTTTATGCCAGCGCCGGCATCCGCCGTTCGGTGCAGGCGGGCGAAGCGAGCTTCCATTGCAATCTGGGCGGCGCGGATGCGGGCGGTTATGTTTTCGCTTCGACCGAATTGGTGCAAAGCCAGATGGGCGCGATCTGGGACGTGAATGCGGTGCTGGGCACCGTGGCGCCGACACCGCGCGCAGCCGAAGCCTATGCCCTGCTCTCGCATATGGCCGCGAGCTTCACCATCGACCGCGCTTGGATGTCGCGCGAGCGGGAATTGTCGGCGCAATTCGACCGCATCGTGGCGCAGACCAATGCCATCGTCTCGCAGCGCATCATCGACAACGGCAAAGCGGCGGCGGCGATGAGCGACATGATGTTCAAGGGCGGCCAAGATCGCGCCAACGCGACCTTCAATGCGGAAGAGAAATACGATGCCTTCGCGGTGCGCGGCACATCGGATTATGTCAGCGACAGCGGCACTCTTTATCCCAATGTCGATAACAGCCACAGCCATGTCTATGTGAACTATTCGACGGGCCAAGTGCTGCCGACCGACAGCGAGAATTTGCCGGGACCGGGCTTTAGCGAAGTGCACCAAGTCCCGCCGGGGCAGTAGAGAGAAATCCTTCGCCTCCCCCAACGCGGGGACGGCGCCCCCTTTGCCTCCCCCTTGGAGAGCCGAGCAAAGCGAGCGATCCGGGTGGGGGGCATGCATCGAATGCGCCCCCCACCCGGCCCTCCTCCGCTGCTACGCAGCTTCGGAGGACGACCTCCCCGCAAGGGGGAGGTGGAACGCGAAATTACTTTATTTATCGGGCCCCTTACTTATTCGGCACCGCATACCGCCGCGCCAGGCTTTCGGGCGGCCAGGTGCGCGCCATGTCGTAATAGGCCTCGAAGGCGGGAACGCCTTTGGGCAGATGCACCCAGCGCAATTTGCTGCGCGTGAAGATATGGGCTTGCGGCGGGAACGCATTAGGATCGTCCAGCGTGGCGACGCGCACGAAGCGTAGGCCGGCGCGGCGGCCATAATCGCTCCACAGCGCGGTGTGGCAGACGGGACAGCGATAGATGTCGTGCGGGCGCCCGCTTTCCGACGGCACGGTGACCGCAACGGGTTCGCCTTCGAGCAGCGTGATGTGCTTGGTTTCGATCACCGCATTGATGGCAAAGGCGCTGCTGGTCTGCCTCCGGCATTCGGTGCAATGGCAGCAATTGACAAACATCGGCGGGCTTTCGAGCTGGTATTTCACCGCGCCGCAGAAACAAGAACCGGGATAAGAGGTCATGGCTTGGACCCTGATGCGAAATGAGTTACGCTATTGTAGCGTTTTTCGTCCACCGGCACGACATGGAGAATTGGCGCATGCCTGAGATGGCCGACATCTGCTTTCTGTTCGACGTCGACAACACCCTGATCGACAACGACCGCATCGCCCAAGACCTCAGCGATTATCTGGAGCGGGAATATGGCGAATACGCCCATGACTGCTATTGGACGATCTTCGAGGAGCTGCGCCAAGAACTCGGCTATGCGGATTATCTCGGCGCGCTGGAGCGCTATCGCATCAAATATTTGCACGACCCGCGCATATTGCGGATGGCCAATTGGCTGATCGATTATCCCTTCGTGGAGCGGCTTTATCCCGGCGCGCTCGAGGCCGTGCGCCATGTCCGCCAATGGGGGACGACCGCCATTCTGTCGGACGGCGATGCGGTGTTTCAGCCGCGCAAAGTGTTTCGCGCCGGCCTATCGGACTTCTTCGAGCGGCATGTGCTGATCTATATCCATAAAGAGCAAGAGCTCGATTATGTCGCGCGAATATTTCCGGCCAAGCATTATGTGCTGATCGACGACAAGCTGCGCATCCTCGATGTGGTGAAAAGGATTTGGGGAGCGCGCGTGACGACGGTGTTCCCGCGCCAAGGCCATTACGCCTTGGACCCCGACATCGTGGCGGCGTATCCGAAAGCGGATATCACGATCGAGAAGATTGGGGACTTGGTGCGGCACGATTTTGCAGAGTTTATGGGCGGTGCGCGCAGCGCCGGTTTGTCGCTGAAGCCGCCGATGAAAGAGGATTTGACGTGAGCAGGGTGAGCGAAGTTAGCCCTGCGACAGTACTGTACACGTTTTGTTCTTGAATTCCGTATTGCCGTGTTGTATACACGCTGTGTATATTCTCGGCATGAAGGACAAAACGCCGATGGACATGAAAACCCCACGCAAAGCGCGCGCCACGGCGCGCCCTCGTCCCGACACGACGATCAATCTGCGCGTCTCGCGCGTGGTGCGCGACGAAATCGATAGCGCGGCCAGCCATCTCGGCAAAACCCGTACCGACTTCATTGTGGAAAGCGCGCGCAAGCACGCCATCGATGTATTGCTGGACCGGACGTTGTTCTCGCTGAACGACGCCCAACACAAGGCATTCATGAAAGCGCTGGACAATCCCGCACCGCCAAATGCACAACTGAAAAAGTTGATGGCGAGCAAGTCGCCATGGGAAAAATAATACAGCTTTCCGAGCCAGGACCGATTTCCGACGCCCATGACCTGAGCCGCTTCGATTGCGGCAAGGCTGCGTTGAACGATTGGCTGCGCTTCCGCGCGGCAAGGAGCGAGGGCCTCTCGTCCCGCTGCTATGTCGTGTGCGCCGGGCGCACGGTGGTGGGGTATTACTCTTTATCGACCGGCGCCGAGAGACATAACGGTGCCGGACGAGCGCCGCGGGCGTTACGCGCGAATATGCCAGACCCGACGCCCGTGATGGTGCTTGGTCGTTTGGCGGTGGACAAAGAATTTCACGGACGTGGTATCGGCAAGGGAATGCTGAAGGATGCGCTACGGCGCGTGTCGGCGGCGTCGCAAATGATTGGTGCGCGAGCGCTCATCGTCCACGCCATCGACGATGATGTTGTGCCGTTTTATACGAGATTTGGATTCAAACCGTTTCCTGACGATGGTCGGACGATGTTCTTGCCGATGGAGGCGATTAAGAGGGGAATGTAAGTATCTTAGTGGGCCCAAATCTATTTCAAGACTGGTGTTGAAACGGATAGATTACTGTTACTGTAGAATCTACTCGTACATACTATGTTGGCACCAATGGATAAAGCCCGTTTCGTCAATGTTGCACATCTCTATTACGCGCTGGCTATCTGTGTCTATTTTCGCTCACATGCTCAATCGGCCTATCGCGGTGAGATCATGGATGCGTACTACAAAGTACCTACAGAGGAGGACCCCGAACCAATCAATTATCTCGAAAATTCATTGATCTTTGAAAAAGCAGTGAGGTGGCTTGCGGATCAAGGCATGATCGAGCCGATTTTGGATGATTTCGGTCCTCCAATTTATGTTGTGACAGACACATTCCACGATAGATGGTCTGAATTATCGGAAGATCGCGATCTACCGTTTCACAAATACGGAATAATTCGTGAACCGGAAAGATGGCTCTGGGGCGCTCTCGCCAACCTCAATAGCACATATGAAAAACTCAATATTACAGACGCCGACTTTGAGAACCCCAATAATGATTGGCATCCGCTGCCTTTAGACAGAGCCGACCCCGGACTTCAGGCAGCCGTGAGTGCGTTGGACGAAGTCATTGAGCAAGTGCGTGGTGACAATGGCTACAACGCGACGATTCCGGAAGAACGAAACTACGTTCTCACGGCGCTGTCGGCTGCCGTAAAAACCATGAAGGAAGTCTGCATCAACATCTGTTTTGTACATTAATACTTTTGCGTTGGAACCGTTGATGAAGCTTATCCAGCGTTTCAAGGGTGCTGCGATCGCGATTGCCGCGACAGCGGCGAAGGATGCGTTGATTGAATTTTTGAAACAACACGGCGTGAAGGTATTGGACTCAATTTCAAGATGGATTTAGACGATTCATGATTCGCTACGCTAGCGGGTCTCGCCATAAGAGGAAGTTGCATGAAAATGTCCGCCCGCTCTCGCCTTTGCACTGCGTGCTTCGGCGCGGCAGGTCGCGGGGGCAGAGAACATCCCCCTCATCGGCCTTCGCTCCTTCGAAGCTTCGGCGCGACGCCCCCTCACCCGTTTTGTGCCTACGGCACAAAACACCCTCTCCCGCGAGGGGAGAGGGAAAATCGGCGCGCACCTTTCGCTCGCTTTACGACTTCGCCAACGCCTCTGGGGTTTCGTAGCCGGCCGGATCTTGGTGGATGATGATCTCGGCGTTGGGGAATTGGGCGTGCAGCAACGCTTCCACTTCGTCGCTGATGCCGTGCGACTTCATCAGGCTGTAGGTCGGGTCCAATTCGACATGCAGCTGGATGAACGTGGTTGTGCCCGCCGCGCGCGTGCGCAGATCGTGCATGTCGCGCACTTCGGGATGGCGCATCACGACATTGCGGATGCGGGCGCGGTCGTCATCGGGCAACTCGCGGTCCATCAGCTGATTGTAGCTCTGACCGAACACGTTCCACGATCCCGCCGCCAGCACCAGCGCCACCAGGATGCCGATGATCGGGTCGGCATAGAGCAAATGAAAACTGCTCGACAGCACGATGGCGAGGACGACGCCCAGATTGACGAGAATGTCGCCCAGGTAATGCATGAAGTCGGCATGGATGGCGAGCGAGCCGGTGCGCTTGACGGTGAAGCGCTGCGCGATGACCAGGCCGATGGCGGCGGCGACGGAAATTCCCATCACCACGAGGCCTGCAAAACCGTTCTCCACCGGGCGCGGTGCGGTGAGGCGCTGCGCGGATTCGATCACCAGGAACACGGCCGAGCCGGCGATGAAGGCGCCTTGCGCCAGGCCCGCAAGCGGCTCGGCCTTGCCGTGACCGAAGCGATGCTCGGCATCGGCGGGGGTCAGCGCGTGGCGCACCGCCAGCAGATTGACGAAAGAGCCGATCACGTCGAGCGCGGAATCCGCCAGCGACGCCATCATGGCGATGGAATCCGTCACGATGAACGCGGCGGCCTTGACGACGACAAGCACCGCTCCGATGACGACCGCGGCCAGCGCCACGCGGCGCATCAGATCGCCATGGGCGTGCACCACGCCTTCGATATTGGCCGTCATCATCATGGATAAAGGCGCTCCGTGCGCCAGGGCTTGTCGAGCGCGTCGCGGCGATAAACCAGCCGGTCGTGCAAGCGGAACGGACGGTCGCGCCAGAATTCGATCTCCAGCGGCGCCACGCGATAGCCCGACCAATAGGGCGGCCGCGGAACTTTCGACAGCGCGTATTTGACCGCGTATTTGGCAATCTCTTTCTCGAACACCCAGCGCCCTTCCATGGCGCGCGATTGCGCCGAAGCCCAGGCGCCGATCTGGCTGTCCTTGGCGCGGGAGGCGAAATAGACATCGGCCTCCGCTTCGCTGACAGGGGTGACCGGGCCGCGCACCCGCACCTGACGGCGCTGCGATTTCCAATGAAAGCACAAAGCGGCGGAGGCATGGGCAGCCAGCTCATTGCCCTTGGCGCTTTGCGTGTTGGTGTAGAAGACGAAGCCGCGCGGATCGACGCTCTTCAGCAACACCATGCGGACATTAGGGACACCCGCCGCATCGACGGTCGCCACGGCCATGGCGTTGGCTTCGTTCACTTCGTGTTTGTCCGCCTCTTTTATCCATTCGTTGAACATTTCGAATGGGTCTCGCGCGGCTGTTATGCCGCCGTCATCCAGGGGTCCGCCGATCTCGCTCATGGGCTCCGCATACCACCGGAAAGCCTATTTCGGTAGTCGGCGGCGACAACCAAGATGTGTTCTTTGTTTTGCGTGGGCGAGCGGCGGTCTGCTAGCGTGGACCTATGAAATGGACACCCCTGCTTCTGACCGCCGCTCTGTGCGGCGTTTTGGCCGGTTGCGCCAGCGATCCGGCGGATTCGCCCCAAGCGATGAAAGCCACCTTCGACGCCGGACTAAAAGCCTATGACGCGGGCAATTATGCCGAGGCCTATAAGACCTGGACGACCATCGAAGACGTGGATTTGGGCGCAATGCGCAATGTTGCGGTCATGCTGCGCACCGGCAAAGGCGTCGGCAAAGATCCCAAAGCCGCCGAAGACCTGATGGAACGCGCGGCCGAAGCCGGGCTGTTCACCGCCCAAGCCGATCTCGGCGAGATGCTGATGAAAGGCGAAGCCGGGACCCCCAATCCCAAAGCCGCCTCGCAATGGCTGGCGCTGGCGGCGATGGCGGGCCATCCGATGGCGGCCTTCGAACTGGGCGAGCTCTACGAGCAAGGCAACGGGGTCGACAAGAACCTGGAAACGGCGCGCAGTCTGTACAAGGCGGCGGCCAAAGGGGGTGTCGCCGAAGCAAGCCAGCGCTTGGGCGCCCTGCCCCCGGAAGCCCCGCAAATTCCCACCCAAGCGCCGATGCAAAAGCCCTAACGAGCGCTAGTGTCCCGATTCCGAAATTCGTTGTATCTGATATCGGCCTCATTCGAATTTCGGAATCGAAAGGACACTAGCCAACCTATTGATGCTAGTGTCGTTTTGGTTTCGAAGTTCGCGAAAGATGCCCATATCGGTGATATTGCGAACTTCGAAACCACGACACTAGGAATAGTCCCTATATAGTAGGGGCCGCTTGACAATTCCGCGGCTGGAGAAGGCATGCGTAACCCCTATGAAGTCCTCGGCGTTTCCAAGAACGCCAGCGAAGCCGAAATCAAAAAGGCATTCCGCTCGCTCGCCAAGAAACATCACCCCGACAAACATGCGGGCGATGCCGGCGCGAAGAAACGCTTTCAGGAGATCAGCTCCGCTTACGACGTCATCGGCGACAAGGACAAGCGCGCCAAATTCGACGCCGGCCAGATCGACGAAAGCGGCAATGCGCGCGGCTTCGATCCGCGCGCTCATGGCTTCGAGGGCAACCCTTTCAGCCAAGGTGGCGGCCCAGGAGGCGGACGTGGACCCGGCGATTTCCATTTCACCTGGACCGATCAGGGCCCGCAAGGACATGGCGAAACGGCGGAAGGGTTCCGTCCGGAAGATTTGTTCGCCGATCTGCTCGGCGGTTTGGGCGGACGCGGGCGCGGCGGACGCGGCGGGCGGACCCAACCGCACGCCGGCCAGGATTTCACCGTAGCGACAATCGTCAGCTTCGAAGAAGCGGCCAATGGCGGGACGCGCCGCGTGGTGCTGCCCAATGGCGAACAGATCGATGTGAAGATTCCGGCGGGGCTGAAAGACGGCCAGCAAATCCGTCTTAAAGGCCGCGGCGGCGCCGGCAAGAATGGCGGACCGAACGGCGACGTGATGATCCAAGTCTCGGTCGCGCCCCATCCTTATTTCACGCGCGACGGCCGCGACGTGAAGATCGACCTGCCCGTCACGCTGAAGGAAGCGGTGCTAGGTGCGAAAGTGCCGGTGCAAACATTGACCGGCACAGTGTCGCTCAGCGTGCCGCCCAATTCCAATACCGACACGGTGCTCCGCTTAAAAGGCAAAGGCATTCCGGGACAGGGACAGGAACCTGCGGGCGATCTTTATGCGCGCTTGGTCGTGACGCTGCCCGACGCGCCGGATGAAGCGCTGCAAAAATTCGCCGAAAGCTGGAAGGCGAGTTACGATCCGCGTGCAAAACCGCGGTAGTTTTTCCTTCCCGGCAATCGCCGACTGTTTAAGATGCGATCGCAGGGCGGACGGATGACGCCCGCGCGCGGGTCGGGCCGCCTCGCCCGAACAGAGTCATCCCAAATCCGACAGCGCCGGCCATGAAGGCAAGAGCCACGATGCCAAGCGCGAGATAGAATGTATGCGATACCTGACTCTCGACCGTACTCTGGCGCTCGGCGAGCAGATTCATTTCGTCGTTGTGTATGGCCGTCAGCGTATTCTGCACCGCATATCGTATCCTCCGCTTCTGCGGATCGACGATCGCCGCCGCCACATCATTGGCGTGACCGGGGCCGAGGTCCAAGAGCTGCGAAAAAAGCGACTCTTGTTTTGCCACCAGCACACGCAATTTGATTATGCTCGGCAATCGTCGGGGATCGTTTGAAGCAAACGAAGCAAGCTTGTCGATCGCGATGTCGAGACGGTTGCGATTGTCGGCCTCGTAGCGCCGAAAATCCGGATTGCCGGTGAGCGCATAGCCGCGCACCGTCATATCGATTCCCATGACCAGCGTATTGATCTCGGCGATATCGAGCAAAGTGCTATTCGACCGCTGGACCCAGCCATAGCTCTCGCGCAAGGCAGAAACATTCGCCCACAACATGACCATTGCCGAGACAAGCAGCGCGACCGCTGTAATCAGCATCGGCGCACCGATTTCGCGATGACCGGCACCTTCAAGAAAGATTCGGAATTTGGAGGCTGTTACAGGCATGCAGCAAACCGCTTGAATTTCGCAACACGCGCCGGCGACACAAACAATTCAAACACCCATTTGCGGCGATCCATGCCGCAGTGGTGCGCGATACCAATTCATAGATAATGTTGGTTTAGATTCCGTTAGGAAGCCGCGACCCGGCGCCCCTGCGGTACCTGCCCTTTGGGGGCAGCGTAGAACATAAGGGTGAAGCCGAGCGCGCTGAGGACAAAAGCCAGAACGACGATTCCGAAGGCCAGCTTATAGCTTTGCACGCTTTGCTCGGCAGCCGTCGCCTGGCGCTCATTGAGCACCGTCAATTCCTGCGCGCGGACATGCTCCAACACCAAACGCGCATTCAACATATCCGACCGCTCGACGGGGTCGCGTATGGCCGCCGCCACCTCCTTGGCGTGGCCCGGTCCCAGCGCCGAAAGATGCGCGTAGAGTGCAAGGCGTCTTCCAACCAAGGTGCGCAGCCACTTGACGTGATCGGTATGCATGGGATCGTTACCGAGCAACACGGCGAGCTTGCTCAGCGCCGTAAGCGTTCGCTTGCGTTCATCCTTCTGCCATTTCAGAAACATCGGATCGTCGGTCAGCGCATAGCCGCGGACCGTCATCTCAACGCCGACGAGTTTCGAATCGACTTCGGCGAGCTGCAGCAGAATCGCATTCGAGCGCTGTACCCAGGCGTAGCTGTCGCGCAATCTTGTGATATTGGAGCCGAGCAACACCATGCCGCAGAGCAACAGAACGACGGCGCCGAACAGCGCCGAGGATCCGATTTGGCGAAGATCGCCGCGCCGGAACAACAACTTTACGTTATGAATTGTTGCGACGGCCGTGGTCATGCGGGATTCCAAATCTCCGATCGCGGTATGATTCTGCCGCACGCATGCAGACCCCTGAACGCCAAAAGGCGCAACTCCAACAACTTGGGTACCGCCCCTTAATAGATCGTAAGAACGTTAAGGAAGCGGGAACTTCTATTGTTAATAAGAGGCAAACGTCGAGAGCACGATCCTCTAAGACCGATCTGCCCCGAATTGCACAAAGGCCAAGCCTAAGGCTCCGAACGCAAAGGCAAGCACGACGATGCCGATGGCCATAGCGTAGGTGCGTCTGGCCTGCTCCGCGGCAGACGCTTGGCGTTCTGCCAGCTCTTGCGTTTCCAGGATCTGCATCCGTTCCAAACCGGCGCGCGTTGCACGCATCAGCGTGTGATACCGGGCATCCAGGATCGCGTTGGCCACATCCGGCATATGGCCGGGGCCAAGGGCAAGAAGCTGTGCGAATTGATCCATGCGCTGCTGTACGAGCGAGCGAGTCCGGGCGAAGGCCGCTTTCACGGGAACTGGGTCGTCGGCAAGAGCTTTTCCGAGCTTGTCGAGTACGATGCTCATCTGACGAGCTTCGTTCTGGTGATATCCCAGAAACATCGCGTCATTCGTCAGCGCATAACCGCGAACCGTCAACTCGCTTCGCTCCAGACGCGCTTCGACCTGGGCGATAAGGATCAGTTCGTCGTCGGTGTTCTGGACCCAAGCGAAGCTTTCTTGCAGCTTTGTCACGTTCACACTGAGCAGCAGCAATGCGGCAACCAAGAATGCAACGGCAACGATTATGATCTGTGTGCCGACCGTGCGCAGATGTCCGCGCCGAAGCTGAACGCCAAAACTACGAAACGATCGGACGGAGAAATTCATCTGAAAAGTTGCAGCCTTATTGTCCGCACAATTTCTAGGGCCAGCCGCTTAACGTCCCGTTATCCTTGGCGCTCGAGGTGGTTGGCAGCTCGTATTCAACCTGAAATTGTATAACAACCGCCGGCCGCGCAGGTGAATTCCCATAGGTTTCCTTGATTTTGCTGATCTTTTCGAGCATTGGGTGGGGGCAGACAGACAAGGAGTGCGGCAATGGCGTTCGAAGGCCTGATGAAAGGCAAGCGAGGCCTGATCATGGGTGTCGCCAACGAGCGCTCCATCGCCTGGGGCATCGCCCAGACCTTGTCCGAGGCCGGCGCGGAATTGGCGTTCACCTATCAAGGAGACGCTTTCAAAAAACGCGTTCTGCCCTTGGTCGAAAACCTCAAGCCTGCCGTGGTGGCAGACTGCGATGTCACCAATCCGGGATCGCTCGACGCGCTGTTCGCCGATCTCAAGCGGGTTTGGGGCGAACTCGACTTCGTGGTTCACGCCGTCGCCTTTTCCGACAAGGACCAGCTCAAGGGCCGCTATGTCGACACGACGGCCGAGAACTTCGCCATGACGATGAATATCTCGTGCTACTCGTTTACCGCCGTGGCTCAACGCGCCGAAAAGTTGATGGCAAAAGGCGGCAGCATGGTGACGCTCACTTACTACGGCGCCGAAAAGGTGATGCCGCATTACAATGTGATGGGCGTGGCCAAGGCGGCGCTGGAAGCCAGTGTGCGCTATATGGCCGAAGACCTCGGCAAGAAGGCGATCCGCGTGAATTCGATTTCCGCCGGTCCGATCAAGACGCTGGCCGCATCGGGCATCGGCGACTTCCGCTATATCCTGAAGTGGAACGAGTACAACACCCCGCTGCGCCGTACCGTGACCACTTCGGAAGTGGGCAATGCGGCATTATTCCTGTTATCCGATTTGGGAATGGCCGTGACCGGCGAGTGCCTGCATGTCGATGCGGGCTATCATATCATCGGTATGAAAGCGCCGGAATCCCCCGATATCGTGCTGGGGAAGAACGGGGACTAGAGGATGATTTTCTGGGATCGAATGGCTTGCGCCGCTTTCTTTCCTCCCCCGTTTACGGGGGAGGGGGACCGCGAAGCGGTGGAGGGGGGAAGAAGTGGCGCCCGCCCCCTCCGCCTCACTCGCAAACGCTCGTTCGGCACCTCCCCCGCAAACGGGGGAGGAAAGAGGTCCGCGATGCGGACGTTTCCGTCCCAGATATTCACGCTCTGATGTCCTATAATAGCTTCGGTCATATGTTCCGGGTCACGACATTCGGCGAGAGCCACGGGCCCGCGCTGGGCTGCGTCATCGACGGCTGCCCGCCGGGCATCGCGCTGACCGAGGCCGATATCCAAACAGACCTCGACCGGCGCCGGCCCGGTCAATCGAAATTCGTCACCCAGCGCAAAGAACCGGACCGCGTGCGCATCCTCTCAGGCGTCTTTCAAGACGAACGGATGAAGCAGCAAGTGACGACCGGCACGCCCATCGCGCTGCTGATCGAAAATGTGGACGCGCGGTCGAAGGACTATTCCGACATCCGCGACAAATTCCGCCCCGCGCATGCGGACTACACCTATTGGGCCAAATACGGCGTGCGCGATTATCGCGGCGGCGGCAGGCAAAGCGCGCGCGAAACCGCTTCGCGCGTAGCGGCCGGTGCTGTGGCCCGCAAAGTTCTGAACAGCCTATACAGGAACGTGCGCGTGCGTGCGGCGCTGATCCAGATGGGAACCCAGACCATCGAGCGCAAGCGCTGGAATTGGAACGAAGTGGCAAAGAATCCTTTCTTCTGCCCCGATCCCAAAGCGATCGAAGCGTGGACGGAGTATCTCGAAGGCGTACGCAAGAAGGGTTCCTCTTGCGGCGCAATCGTGGAAGTGGTGGCGGAAGGCATTCCCGCCGGTCTCGGTGCGCCGATCTATGGCAAGCTGGATGGCGACCTGGCATCGGCGATGATGGGGATCAATGCGGTGAAAGGCGTGGAAATCGGCGACGGCTTTGCGACGGCCTGGATGTCGGGCGAAGACAATGCCGACGAGATGCGCAAAGGCAAACGCGGCAAGCCGGAATTCCTCTCCAATCATGCGGGCGGAATCCTGGGCGGCATTTCCACCGGCCAGCCCATCGTGGCGCGCTTTGCGGTCAAGCCGACCTCCTCCATCCTCAGCCCGCGCAAGACCATCGATATCCACGGCCATGAGACGGAGATTGTCACCAAAGGCCGGCACGATCCCTGTGTCGGTATCCGCGCCGTTCCCATCGGTGAAGCGATGATGGCGCTGGTGCTGGCCGATCATGCGCTGAGACACCGCGGACAAATGGGGTAGATGTACAAAAATCTTTGTCCAGAAAAGGCGCTGATCTTCCGAATTACGCATCGGGACAATATTCCTTGGATGCTCGAAAATGGCCTGCACTGCCGCAACTCTGATACCGTCGATCCGAACTTCATCCAAATTGGAGATCCCGATCTAATCGACAAGCGTCAGACACAAATCGTGCCTTGCGCTCCCGGCGGTACGCTGAGTGATTACATTCCTTTCTATTTCACTCCGTTTTCTCCAATGTTCCTCAATATCAATACCGGCTATCGGGGAATACGGAAGAGGAACAATGAAGAGATTGTAATCCTTGTGTCTTCGCTGCGAAAACTCGAAAAGATGAAGGTACCCTTCCTTTTTACGGACCGGCACGCATATTTGGCGGCGGCTCAGTTCACGTCCGATCTCACGCGGTTGACGGATATTGATTGGGGTATATTGCAACGACGCGACTTTCAGCGTGACCCGCTCAACGACCCCGGTAAAGTAGAACGGTACGAGGCGGAGGCGCTGGTTCATCACCATTTGCCGGTCTCCGCATTTGGAGGCATCATTTGCTATAATGATTCGATAGCAAAAGCGCTGAAAGATGGGGCTGCCGCCCGCGAGTTAAACCTCGAAATTGTGGTCAAGCAAGATTGGTACTTTCGATGATCAAGTTTACACAAGGAAATCTTCTTGACGCTGACGTTGAGGCGCTGGTCAACACTGTCAACACTGTGGGTGTAATGGGCAAAGGCATCGCCCTCATGTTCAAAGAAGCATTCAACGAAAACTACAAGGCTTATGAGGCGGCATGCAAACGGGGCGAAGTCCAACCTGGGCATATGTTTGTCACCGAACGCAAGCAACTGATCGGTCCCAAGTGGATCATCAACTTTCCGACGAAAAAAGACTGGAAACATCCTTCGAAAATTGAGTGGATCGAAGATGGGTTGATCGATCTTAAGCGCGTCATCCTCGGGAAGAATATTCGGTCTGTTGCTTTGCCGCCACTCGGAAGCGGTAATGGCAAGCTGGATTGGAAGGACGTGCGCCCCAGGATCGAAGCCTCACTCGCAGAGTTGACTGACGTAGAAATAATTATCTATGAGCCGACCGCAGAATATCAGAACGTCGCGAAGCGTAAGGGCGTGGAAAAACTTACACCTGCGCGAGCATTAATCGCTGAACTTGTAAGACGATACTGGATTCTCGGCTTTGAATGCACACTTCTGGAAATTCAGAAGCTCGCCTATTTTTTGAAACGGAAAATTGAAGAACTGAAGATTGACAATCCTCTTGACCTTCAATTTCGTGCGGACAAGTTTGGCCCGTTTGCCCCGAAATTGGTACATCTTATTGATGGACTAGATGGAAGCTATCTGCATTGTGACAAGAGGTTAGCAGACGCAAGTCCGTTCGATTTGATCTGGTTTGAGCCCACCAAGAAAGACAAGATTTCCGCATACCTGACAACGCCGGATGCGAGAGTTTATAGGGATGCGTTGGAGGCGACCGATAAGCTCGTTGACGGATTCCAGTCTCCTCTCGGTATGGAACTGCTAGCAACCGTAGATTGGCTTTTGCATAGTGAAGGTGTCAGACCGGCCGTTGATGATTTGCAGTCTGGCCTACGAACCTGGCCGGGCGGTTCTGGAGCAGCGCAACGCAAGGAGAAGCTGTTTAGCCCTCGTTTGCTTGAATTGGCGCTTGACCGACTTTCTCCTCCCACCTGACGGTGAAGCGATGATGGCGCTGGTGCTGGCCGATCATGCGCTGAGACACCGCGGACAGATTGGCTAACCTTGTTCAGGGCTTGGGGAGCCCACGCAAAATGGATGCCTTCAGTTATCTTTCCGTACTCTTCTCCGTCATCCTGGGATTGGCCCTGACGCAACTGCTGAAGGGAATGCGCTCGGTCATGCTGGCGCGCTCTCGCGTGCGGCTTTATTGGCCGGCGCTGATTTGGGTTGGCGTGATCGCCCTGGTCGTTACGCAGGACTGGTGGTCGATGTTCGGCATGCGCGGAATAAAAGATTGGACATTCGCGATGTACGCGATCGTCCTGCTCATGGTGACTGTGCTGTATCTGGTCGCAGGGCTCGCCGTCCCGGACATCGAACGCCATGGCGAGATGGATTTGCGCGAAAGCTATTTCGCGCATGCGCGCTGGTTTTTCGGACTGTTCGCATTCGCCCTCGTGGTCAGCGTGTTCAAAGACCTCATCATCAACGGACAATTCCCGTCACGGATCAACCTCGCCTTTCACGGGTTCTTTTTCGTGGGCGCGACAATCGCAGCCGTCACCAAATCGCGCTGGTATCATGCGCTTCTGGCACCGATCGCCGGTGCGGTGTTTGTCGGATATATCGTTTTGCTTTTCGCGCGGCTTTAGATCGGTCGCAAATCATACTTGGGAAGGAATAAGCCATGGACGTCTTCGTAACGGTGTTGATTTGCATTGCCGCGTTTTTCGTGCTGACCATCGTGCTGGGCAGCTACTTTACGGTGCAGCAGCAGAGTCGCGCCATTATCGAGCGCTTCGGGAAATATGTCCGCACCGCCAACCCCGGCTTGAACTTCAAAATTCCCTATATCGAAAGCATCATCCAGCGCGTTTCGCTGCGCGTGCAGCAATTGCTGGTGGAGGTCGATACCAAGACGCTCGACAACGTCTTCGTGAAAATCTCCGTCGCGGTGCAATACCGGGTGGTGGAAGGCAGCGAGGCGGATTCGTTTTACAAGCTGCAGGACCATGTGCAGCAGATCAGCTCCTATGTGCTCGACGTGGTACGCGCCAAGGTTCCCAAAATGAGCCTCGACGAAGTGTTCGAGAAAAAGGACGACATCGGCACTGCGGTGAAAAGCGAACTCGACGTCTCGATGAAAATCTACGGCTTTGAGATTCCCAACGCCTTGGTGACCGACGTCAATCCCGCCGACAATGTCAAAGCGGCGATGAACGAAATTCAGACCCAGCAGCGCTTGCAGGTCGCCGCCGCAGCAAAGGGCGAGGCCAACAAGATCCTGGTGGTGAAGAACGCCGAAGCCGAAGCGGAGTCCAAGCGTCTGCAGGGCGAAGGTATCGCCAAGCAGCGCCGCGCCATCGTCGACGGCTTGCGCGAATCCATCGCCGCCTTCACCGACAAGGTCAGCACCGTCAACGAACACGAAGTGCTGAACCTGGTGTTGCTGACGCAATATTTCGATACGCTCAAGGAGATCGGCGTGTCGTCGGGCAGCAAGGTGATCCTGACGCCGCATGCACCGGGCGGCATGACCGACATTTCCGATCAGCTGCGCGCCGCGATCATCCAAGGGAACGAGGCGGTGCAGAACAAGAAGTAAGGTCTACTTCCACCGCGGAATGGCGCCGGCGAGTTGGCCCACAAAGACCTGCGGCTCGGACGGCAGATCGACGTTTTCCTTTTTCTCGCGCGTCGCGACGCAAGCGGTGACGTTTTTGGCGAAGTCCGGGAAGTCGCCGGACTTCGCCAGCCATTGCAGCGCGCACGCGTCGAAATAGGTGTATTTGTCGGTCTCGCCGCAGCCGAACGAAGTGCGGTCGGGCGCAGCGGCGGTAATCACAATCCGCTCGGGCGCTTTAAGCGCCGGAACGAAGACGCCGGAAAAACACGACGACACGACAACGACCGTCGGGCGGCCGCCACAGGCGTTGTCCACGATCTTCGCCATGCGGTCCGGCGAAAGTACACGGTCGCCTAGCACGATGCCGTCGGGCGAACCATGCGAGGTGAAATAGGCGAAGCATCCGGACGTCGTGCGCGAGGACAAATCCCACAATCCTCCGGCGATATGTTGCGGCGTAGCCTCGCGTGTGACGACGGGATAACGATCGGACTGCGCGGAGAATTGCAGAATATTGGCCGGCGAAAATCCGAGCCCTATTAGTTGGCTGGTAATATCGCGCCGCGCATTGTCGAATACCTCGCTGGGGGCGCCGGAATGGGCACGCCAATCGCCCGCCACAACAACCGCCGCCCAATCGGAGAAGCCCGACGCGGCCTCGGCAAATTGCGCCACTACGATCGCCGCCAATGCGATACATACCGCCCTGACCATTTCCCTCAAGCTCGCCGGAACGACGCCACAAGCTCAATATGCGACGACCAGAGAAACTGGTCCACGGGTATGACGGCGGTAAGGCGGTAGCCGCCCTCGATCATGACGCGGGCGTCACGCGAAAAGCTGGCCGCATCGCAGGAGACATAGGCGACGCGCTTGATCGCGGAGCGGGCCAAATTCTGCACTTGCGCCAAAGCACCGGAACGCGGCGGGTCAAGGCAGACCGCATCGAATTCGCCGAGCTCGGTTTCCGACAGCGGCCGCTTGAAAAGATTGCGCTTTTCCACGCTGACAGGCTTGAGGCCGGAGGTTGTACGCGCAGCGCCGGCAAGCGCGTCCAGCATCGGTCCGTCGATTTCCACGGCATGGACGCGCGCGCTTTCCGCGAGGACAAGTGCGAAGGTTCCGCAGCCGGCGAAGAGATCGACGACGCGCTTGGCGCTCGACAACGTCTCCTGCACAAAACGCTGCAAGGCTATTTCGCCCGCGCGCGTCGGCTGCAAAAATGCTCCGGGCGGAAGCATCACTTTTGCTTTGCCCAACATGACCGCAGGCTGCGCCAACATAATCGCGGTGTCCGCCCCGGATAGGATGCGCGCCAGTTGGAGTTTCTCCGCCCAGCGCGCCAGCTCGGCAATCGTGGCTGTGTTGTCGGCGCGCTGCCAGGCGATCGAAAGATCGATACCGGTGTCGGTGTCGGTGAGTTGCAATTCGGCGCTTTCGTCGACGCGCAAAATGGCGGCCAACATTTCTCGCAGGCCGGGGACGATCGCCGTCAACGCAGGCGTAAGCACCGGGCATTCCAGCAGATCGACGATGTCGTGCGAGCGCATCGCGTAATAACCGAGCAAGACGCCTTGCGCCTCGCGCGCGGCCTTCAGCGTGGCACGGCGGCGCGTGGCGGGGGGAACTTCCACGACAGCTCCCACGACGGCGTCGACGCCGTGGCGCGAGAGCGCGTCACTGACCAAACGATGCTTCAGCGCGCGATAGTCGGCGTCGGTCATGTCCTGATGCGCGCAGCCGCCGCAGACACCGAAGTGGCGGCAAAAACTCATTGTTTCACGGCCGCGACCAGAAACTCGCGATTGCCCGCGCCGCCACGGATTGGACTTTCCATGACGCCGGCGACGGTCCAATTGGGCTGCGAACCGATCCAATCGACATTGGATTGCAAGGCGCCGGCTTGCGCCGCCCAATCCTTCACAATGCCACCCTTGCCGATATTGCCGCGCCCCACTTCGAATTGCGGTTTGACCAGCGCGATGAGCCACGCCGCACAGGCCGTGCAAGCCAGCACGGAAGGCAGCACCAGCTTCAAACCGATGAAACTGACATCCACCACGACAGCATTGGCGCGCTCGGCAAGGTGCAATTGGCGCGCGTCCGTACGCTCCAGCGAAACGACCCGCGGATCGGCGGCAAGCTTGGGATGCAATTGGTCGTGACCGACATCGACGGCATAGACTTTGCTCGCGCCGCGTTCGAGCAACACATCGGTGAACCCGCCGGTCGAGGCGCCGACATCGATGCAAACCAAACCTGCCGGCGATAGCGCAAAGCGATCCAGCGCGGCCGCCAGTTTCAACGCACCGCGCGAAACATAGGGATGCGACTTCTCATAAGCGACGGAGACATTCGCGGCGATGGCTTGCGAGGGCTTGAGGATGGCCTTGCCATCGACCGAGACTTTGCCGGCGCGGATCGCGGCCTGCGCCTCCGCACGGCTGGCGGCAAAACCGTGTTCGACCAGGAATGTGTCGGCGCGCGTGGACATGGCACGAACAATATTGCGCCAATGCCCATCGCGTCAAAGAATAGTACTTCTACAGATAACTTGAATTATTTCGCCGCCGCTACGCGATTTGGCCGACCGCCGCGGCTTCCTTTTCGCGACCCAGCGCGCTGAGCGCCGCGGCGGCAATGGAATTGGCATCGAGACCGGCAGCCATATACATGCGTTCGGGCGTGTCATGGTTCTGGAAAATGTCCGGCAGCACCATCGGACGGACCTTCAATCCGCCGTCGAGCAAGCCTTCCCAGGCAAGAAACTGCATGACATGGCTGCCGAAGCCGCCAACAGCACCCTCTTCCACCGTCAGCAGCACCTCATGCTCGCGCGCCAAGCGGCGGATCAGATCGCGGTCCAGCGGCTTGGCGAAACGGGCATCGGCAACCGTCACCGATAGTCCGTAAGCGGACAACCGCTCGGCGGCCAGCAGGGCTTCCGCCAACCGCGTGCCGAGGCTGAGGATGGCAATCGAGTTGCCTTCGCGCAGGATCCGGCCTTTGCCGATTTCGAGCGCCTTTCCTTCAAGCGGGCGTTCGAGCCCGACACCCTCGCCGCGCGGATAACGCAGGGCGCTTGGGCGGTCGTCGATGGCCACTTGCGTCGCGACCATGTTGGTCATTTCGACTTCGTCGGCTGCCGCCATGATCACAAATCCCGGCAGTGTCCCCAGATAGGTGACATCGAACGACCCGGCATGCGTGGCTCCGTCGGCACCGACCAAACCGGCGCGGTCCAGCGCAAAACGAACCGGCAGCGATTGGATCGCCACATCGTGCACCACCTGATCGTAGGCGCGCTGCAGGAAGGTCGAATAGATGGCGCAGAACGGCTTCATGCCGTCCGCGGCGAGACCGGCGGCGAAGGTCACGGCATGCTGCTCGGCAATGCCCACATCGAAGCAGCGGTTGGGGAATATCTTGGCGAAAAGATCAAGCCCCGTGCCGGCAGGCATCGCGGCCGTGACGGCAACTATTCGTTTGTCTTTCTTCGCCTCGGCGATCAGCGATTCCGCAAACACCTGCGTATAGCTCGGCGCTTTGGAATTGGATTTTTTCTGCTCGCCCGTCAGCACATTGAATTTGGAGACGCCGTGATATTTGTCGGCACTGGCCTCCGCCGGGCCGTAGCCTTTGCCTTTCTTGGTCACAACATGGACCATAATCGGCCCACTCTGCATGTCGCGGACGTTTTCCAGAACCGGGATCAAATGATCGAGATTGTGGCCGTCGATCGGACCGACATAATAAAAGCCTAGTTCTTCGAACAGCGTGCCGCCGGTGACCATGCCGCGGGCGTATTCCTCCACGCGACGCGCGCCGATTTTCATCGGCCGCGGCAAAACTTCGGCGATACGCTTAGCCATGCTGCGAATGCCGCGATACGGCTTGCTCGAAACCAGACGCGCCAGATAGGCGCTCAGGGCGCCGACCGGCGGCGCTATCGACATGTCGTTGTCGTTGAGCACGACGATCAACCGCGAATCCGCGGTTCCCGCATTGTTCATCGCCTCATAGGCCATGCCGGCGCTCATCGAGCCGTCGCCGATGATGGCCACGACATTATGCGATTTGCCCTGCAAATCGCGCGCAACCGCAAAACCAAGGCCGGCAGAGATCGACGTCGAGGAATGGGCTGCGCCGAATGGATCGAATTCGCTCTCGGAACGCTTGGTGAATCCGGATAGGCCGCCGCCTTGGCGCAGGGTGCGCATGCGCCCCTTGCGGCCGGTGAGAATCTTATGCGGATAGGCTTGATGGCCGACGTCCCAGATCAGACGGTCCTCAGGCGTGTTGAACACATAATGAAGGGCAACGGTCAGCTCGACGACACCGAGGCTCGATCCCAAATGGCCGCCCGTCACCGACACGACGTCGATGAGTTCCTTGCGCACTTCGTCTGCCAATTGATTCAACACGGAACGTGGCAGCGCACGCAGGTCGGTTGGCGCCTGAATCCTGTCCAGGAGACTCGTCTTACTTGGAACACCCATGAAACGCTCCGGTCGCCGCGTACTCGAGACGCGAATTGCCCCCACGTTTTCGCGGCCGTGCCCAAAAGGTCAGCCTTTTCCTCCAAGAAATCAAGGCGATCCACAAAACGTTACTAAAGAGCAATGCAAGGTGGCATCTATCGGCGTCTGCACCAAGATTTCGATCGCGTTTCAAAGTCCCGCATTAGTCGAGTTCTGCAGTTTCGCCCGATATTTGCCCGCCGGAGCCTTGAACTATCTTTTCAAGGCGGCTTTCGGCAGCCTTCAACTTGCGCTCGCAATGCGCTTTTAAGGCCTGCCCGCGCTCGTACAGAGCAATAGAATCCTCGAGATCGACCTGGCCTTGTTCAAGGCGCGACACGATGCCCTCGAGTTCCTTCAACGCCGTCTCGAAGCTGAGTGCGGCGACGTCTTGAGCTTCAGCTTTGGCCTTGGCGGACATTTAAGGACGCTCTCCTTGAGCACGGATTACAAATTGTTCTTGGCGCGAAGTGTCACGTTCTCACTCATCGCCGCCGGATAGAGCAAGAAAAAATAACAGCCAAATAACTGGCAGGCATAGAAAAGTAGCACCTGTCAGTAGCCGAACCGCAGTCTGCAGTGAGCCTTCCAAACACAATGGAATTGCTTAACATGCATCGCCTCCTGCATAGACATGCCAATTCCACACGAGAATTGTTGCTTAAATTCTCATCACGGCTGCCAAAATCTTCATAAGCTATTGAAATTACACACATATATTGCCCTAAATCGGGCAGTAATTTTCACACAAGAGTTCGGTATTTTCAGACATTTAATTACTTGAAATATAATTAAGTTAATACAATATAATGCAATCACTTGAATTTGAAGCTTAAATGCCACATATATTTCGCGAAAGTGCAGTTTTCTCAATTCCTTTTTGACGATCCCCCCCGACAGCCCTAGCCTTGCTTTAAACGGGACGGCGATGCGTGCGTCCGTGCGTATCCGATGTCGGTGTTTTGGCCCCGGCTGGCGTGCCCGTAAGCGAACGTCGTTACGACCGAACCAAGGGGGTATTCCGTGTATAAAATCAACAATAGCCTACGCTCGTCGCTGCTCCTCGGAGCAGCCACCGCAGCAGCCATTAGTCTGTCCGGCGCCGCTTATGCCGACAACAATGTGGAAACGGTGGTCGTCACCGGTTCGCGCATTCCTCAACCTGGTATCGAAAGTACCAGCCCGGTTACGGCTGTCAGCTCGCAGGAGATGAAGTTCGAGGGCACGACCAACGTCGAAACCCTCCTCAACAATTTGCCTGCCACAGTTGCGGACTTCACAGAGCAAGCATCGAACGGCGCCACCGGTCAGGCAACCGTCGATCTTCGCGGCCTCGGCTCCTCGCGCACACTCGTGCTCATCGACGGCAAGCGTTTGATGCCGTCCGACCCATCAAACCCCGTGGCGGACTTGAACCAAGTTCCCGCCGCGCTTGTCGATCACGTCGAAGTTCTGACGGGCGGCGCGTCGGCCGTGTACGGTTCGGACGCGTTGGCCGGCGTTGTCAACTTCGTGATGCGCAAGGACTTCGAAGGCATCGAGCTCGACGGCCAGATGGGCATCGATGAAGCGGGCAACGGCAACAAAACATACGCCGGCTATCAGACGGCGAAGAGTTTCGCGACGGCGCCGCAAAACTGGTGGGGCGGCCGGACCAACGATGCGACGCTGCTGTTCGGCGCCAACACGGCCAACGGCAAAGGCAATGTCACAGGTTATATCGGCTACCGCACCATTCAGGGTGTGACGGAAGCCAAACGCGATTACTCCGCTTGCACGATTTCGGTCAGCAGAGCCGATGCGCACGCTTGCTCGGGCTCGTTCAACTACAACAACTGGGTTTCGATTGACGATTATTATGCCGGCGGGAACTACACCTGGCACCAGACGGGTTCCGGCACGGCGGGTAGCGGCGCATTTGTTCCATATACCGGCGGCACAGGCCAGAAGTTCAATTACGGCGCCGTCAACTACATCCAGCGCCCAGACACACGCTACATCGGCGGCTTCGACTCCCATTATCAAGTCGACAAGGCGGCCGACCTCTACGCGAACTTCATGTTCTCCGACGACCACACGCTGGCGCAGATCGCGCCGTCGGGTCTCTTCGCAGGGACCGGAAGAAACGTGAATCCGAATGAACCTGCCACGGCACATCCGTCTTATGTCGAAGTGAACTGCGTCAATCCGTTGATGACGGCGCAGGAAAACCAGATTCTCTGCGGCGAAAGCGCGACAGGCATTGCTAGCACCCAGAACGGCAGTGGCGTTTGGCTTGGCCAAGGCAATCTCGTGCCCGGCCAAGCTCTTGTTCAAATCGGCCGCCGTGACATCGAAGGCGGCGACCGCATCGATGATCTGCGCCACACGGCCTATCGCATGGTGTTGGGCGTTAAGGGCGACCTCGGTGACGGCTGGAGCTACGACGCTTATGCCCAATATGGCATCACGCTCTATAGCGAGACCTATGACAACGAATTCTCGGTGTCGCGCGTGCAAAACGCTTTGGAGATCAATCCAGCGACGGGCAATTGCTTTGCAAAGGATTATGGCATCGACACGAGCTGCGTTCCGCTCGACATCTTCAATGGCTTGGGTTCGATCACACCGGCGATGTTGAAATACATCAACGCGCAAGGCTTCAAGCAAGGCGACACGGAAGAAGCGGTGATTAACGCCTCCATAACCGGCGATCTTGGCGAAGAGGGCATCAAATCGCCCTGGGCTACGGATGGAGTGGGCGTGGCGTTCGGTACGGAATATCGCCGCGAAACCTTGGAACTGAAAACCAGCCGCGACTTCCAGACCAACGATTTGTACGGCCAGGGCGGAGCGACACTGCCTATCCCGGCATCGTCATTCAACGTGGCGGAAGGCTTCGCCGAAGTGCAAGTCCCGATCGCGCAAAATCAACCCTTCGCCCAAGACCTCAGTTTCAACGCCGGCTTGCGCTATTCGGCATATAGCCTATCCGGCGATACATGGGCGTATAAGGCCGGATTGCAATGGCAGCCGGTCAGCGACATCCGCCTGCGCGGCAGTTACGAAAGAGCCGTTCGCGCGCCAAACGTCGACGAGTTGTTCGCTCCGGCGAATATCGTCCTATTCGGCGGAACGGATCCTTGTTACAAGCCGACCGACGCGACGGTTATCGCAAACTGTGCCAAGTTTGGTGCACACCCCATCAGCACTTGCCCAGCTGCGCAATGCAACCAACAACAACAAGGCAATCTTGCTCTGAAGCCTGAAGAATCCGACACGTTCTCCTTCGGGCTTGTCTTCACGCCGACATTCTTCCCGGGCTTCAGCGCGACCGTCGACTACTTCGATATCAAGGTCGATAAGTATATCAACGGGCCAAACCCGAACGTCACGTTGTCCGCGTGTTATGGTGTATCTGCGACGGCTGCCAGCCAAGCACAGGCTTGTCCGCTCGTTCAACGCCAAGGCGGCGGCCCGATCTACGGTGCGGGGTTTGTGGGCTCGCAAACCATCAACACCGGCTATCTGAAGACGAACGGCGTCGACACGGAACTCAACTACCAGAGCGACATCGCCGATGTCATTCCCGGTGTTGGGAACGCCGGTTCGCTCGGTATCAACATGATCGGCACCTACACGAACGAGTTGGTCACCCAGCCGTTCAAGGGCTTCTCGACCTTCGACTGCGCAGGCCTATTCGGCCCGACCTGCGGCACACCGACACCGAAATGGCGTCATAGGGTGCGTGTGACATGGGATTCGCCCTGGGATGTGCAGCTCTCTCTCTCATGGCGTCACCTCAGCGGCTCAAAGTTGGATCTCAACACCAGCAATCCGCTGCTCAACGGGTCGTGCGGCTCATCCGCCTATCCGTGTCCCGACCTCGCCGACGCACATCTCGCCGCTTACGACTATTTCGACATCGCGGCAAATACGGAAGTCAGCAAGGGGATCGAGCTTCGCTTCGGCATCAACAATCTGTTCGACAAGGACCCGCCAGTCATCGACTCGGCGTCCTACGGTGTTTCCGGCGCGCCATTCGGCAACGGCAACACCTATCCTGGCGTCTACGATGCGATGGGCCGGACCTTGTTCGTCGGCCTGACCGCGAAATACTAATCGTAGCCGAACCTCTTACGAAACAGGCGGCGGCCCCAAAGGCCGCCGCCTTCATTTTCGGCCATATCCGCCAATTGCAATGCATGCGCCCGCGGGAAATACTGCCCCATGGCCGCCTTCGACAGCTCTTCGGACATCAAGACCATCGAACACGTAGCCGAGGCGTTGCGATCGCGCGACCCTCGCCGCGCGGCCTCGCTGGCTGAGGCGGCCATATCCGATGGGCTACGGCACCCCATTTTGTTCAACGCCCTTGCGCTTTGGCTTAGCGCCCAAGGCCGGCACGACGAAGCCCTCGCCGATTTCAAACGAGCGGAGGCGATGGCTCCGCCGAATGCGGCCACGCAGAACGCAATTGGGCTCTGTCTCACCAAGCTCGGTCGCCCCGCCGAAGCCATCGAGGCGTTTGATGCGGCGATCGCCTTGCAGCCCGAGTCCGCTCAGCTCCATTATCGAAAGGGCTGGGCACTTGAAGTGGCGGGGGATCTGCAGCTTGCCCTCGAAGCGCATAGGCGCGCCATCGCGCTGGACCCGGATTATACCGATGCCTTGGCCCGCCTAGCCTTCCTTGCCGCCCGCGTCGGTGCCTGGGGCGATGCACGATTCTTTGCCGCACGCGCCTTGGAACGCAACTGCCGGCAGACGGCCGCGGATCTGGCGTTGGCGATGTGCGATCTGGAAGATGCCGCCTATGACAATGCCGAACAGCGCCTCAACAAAGTACTGAACGACGAATCCGCCGGCGCCACGGACCGCTATCTTGCGCTCGGGCTCCTCGGCGATGTGCAGGACAAACAAGGGCGGACCGGCAATGCATTTGCCTTCTATGAGCAAGCCAACGACTTGGTCCGGCAGTGGCGCCCTGCCGGCGCGCCAACGATGCTCGAAACGACATCCGCACTTTGCCGTTATTTCGAAGCACTTGCTCCCAGGCCACGGGTAGATAGCCAAGTACAAGCTAAGCTCCCACACATCTTCCTTCTCGGCTTCCTGCGCTCTGGAACGACTCTGCTCGAGCAAGTCCTCACCTGCCATGACGATGTCGTGACGCTGGAGGAAAAGGACACGCTCGCCGACGCAATCCGGGCCTTTATGGCCCGACCAAGGGATTTGGAGCAGCTTTGGGCGGCCGATGAAAAGACGCTGACGGATTATCGCGAGGCTTATTGGCGACGGGTCAAGTCGTTCGGCGTGGTGTCGGAGGGCAAGATTGTCGTCGACAAAATGCCGATCAATACCATCAAGATCCCGCTTATCGCGCGCCTCTTCCCCGATGCAACGATTCTACTTGCGATCCGCGATCCACGCGACGTCGTGCTGAGCTGTTTTCGCCGCAGTTTCGGCTTCAATGCCACGACATACGAATTCCTTACCCTGGAAAGTGCCGCGCGTTTCTATGACACGGTGATGCGGTTGGCCGACTTGTACCGGGCCAAGTTGTCGCCAAATCTTTACCAGCTTCGCCTGGAAGATCTGATCGAGGATTTTGACGGACAGGTTCGCGCGCTGTGCGATTTCACCGGCTTGCCTTGGTCCGAAACAATGCGAGACTTCGCCGAACAATCTAAGGGGCGTGGCATTACTACTCCAAGCGCGATCCAAGTGATCCAGGGCCTCAACAGCAAAGGCGTGGGCCAATGGCGACGCTACTCGGCTCAGATGGCGCCCGTGCTACCCATTCTCAAACCCTGGGTAGAACGCTATGGCTATCCACAGGATTAGCCAATCGAGCGATTGGCGCTAAATTGTCCGGCGAGACAAGTGCTAACGTCGATCACCCGACCAAGGCATGAGACGAAAGGCTTCCGAGGCATGCGCACGAACTCCCAGGACGCAACGACCCGGCTCATCGCCGAGATAAGCACTGCCGTGGCCGCTTCCGACATGCGCCGCGCCTTTGAACTGGCCAATGGGCTAATTTCACGAGGTATCCAGCATCCTATCATCTTCAACGCGCGTGGCTTGTGGCGGCAACAGATGGGCCAGTACGCGGATGCGCTGGAAGAATTTTACCAAGCGCGGGCCATGGCGCCCGATAACCCGATCATTCTCAACGCTATTGGCCTGTGTCAGTTTTATCTCGGCAAGTATAGCGATGCCATTGAGGCATATGACGCCGCGCTCGCAATACTTCCCGACTTTCCGCTTACCCATTACCGCAAGGGACTAGCGCTTGCCGCGTCGGGTAATCACAGCGCGGCGCGCACGGCGCACGAACGCGCTGTCGAACTTGATCCGAACTTTGCAGAACCGATCGGGGTTCTGGCGTCCCTTGCCGCCAGAAATGGCGAAGCGGAAAAAGCACGCGCATTCGCCGACCGGGCGCTTTTGTTGAAGCCGCAAGATGCGACGGCCTTGGTTGCGCTCGCGCTTCTTGAGCTGGGTGAGAAAAAGTTTGCCGAAGCGGAACAGAGATTGAGAAAATTGCTGGAAATGGAAGCGCTGGGTACGCAGCCCCGCGCGGCCATCCTTGGCCTTCTCGGCGATGCTCTGGACGGGCAAAAGCGTTACGCCGAAGCCTTTGCCGCCTATTTGCAAGAGAATGGCCAACTTCGGCGCGAAAACGCGCACCGCTTTAGCGGCGGTCAAGCCACACTGTCCGCCAACTACATGATCGAATACTTCGAGACAGCGCAGCCCAATCGCTGGAAGGCGCCCGACGATGGGGGCACGAATCCCGAGGCTCCGGCAGAGCATATATTTCTTCTCGGCTTCATGCGGTCCGGAACGACGCTTCTCGAGCAGGTGCTGGCCAGCAATCCCAAGATTGTCGCCCTAGAGGAAAAAGGACTGCTCAACGGTCTGGGCGAACGGTATCTCACGAGCGTCCCGGCCCTGGATTCCTTGGCCACTATAAAAGGTGCGGAACTCGAGCAAAACCGCCGCTTCTATTGGGACCGCATAAGACGTAATGGCTTGGATGTCGCTGGAAAGATATTTGTCGACAAACAACCGCTCAATACCGTCAAGCTGCCGCTGATTGCAAAGCTTTTCCCAAAGGCGAAAGTGCTGTTCGCACTGCGCGACCCGCGCGACGTGGTCTTCAGCTGTTTCCGCCGGCACTTCCAAGTCAATGTCACGATGTTTGAGTTTCTGGACCTAGAAGATTCCGCGCGGTTTTACGCATCAATCATGCGTCTTGCGGAGATATACCGGCAGATGCTTCCCCTGACTTTTTTCGAACATCGTTACGAAGACATGGTGCAGGACTTCGAAGGACGCGTGCGCGCGGTGTGCGAATTCATCGGTGTCGATTGGGACGAATCGATGCTCAGCTTCAACCGATATGCGCCGGCCGTCGACCTTCGCTCGCCCAGCGCCACTCAGGTGCGCAAGCCGCTTTATAACGAGGCCATTGGTCAATGGCGCCGTTACGCCGACCAGCTGGCGCCGATTTTACCGATCTTGCGGCCATGGGCTGAAAAATTGGGCTACCCGCCGGATTAACGCAGCCCCTGAGCAAGGCCGCGTCGTTCGGGCAGGGTTTCAATCGAATGGCGAAAATGCTACAGTTTTGTGTGGACCGAGCGATACACTCGACAGACCGGATTTAGGCCGTTTCCCAAGTTCCCGGTACGCGGAGCGTTATGTTGCGACAACTGGAGACCCGAAATGCGTAGCCCCTTCATCACCCTGATCATGGTTGCGTCAATGATGGCGCCTTGTGCAGCGTTTGCTGCCGATGCGACGCCAGCGCCAGGCAAAGCTCCGGCGATGGACGGCGCTTCAGCCACCGACGCGTCTTCCGACGACAATCAGATGGTCTGCCGTCGGGAAAAACTTACCGGCACGTTGTTGCCCGGCCCCAAGGTCTGTAAGCCGATGAAGATCTGGAGAGAACAGCAACAACAATCCAAAGATTATCTCAATGGACTGACCACCCGCGACCTAACACACAGCCCGCCGGGCGGCTGACCGCTTGTTCAATTCGCATCGATAAGCCGTCGAAGAGGGCTGACGAGGGCGCGTGTCGCCCCCGTTGCTCGAAGTTATTCCTTACACTATTGCGGCAGGTTGGTGGCCCTCAACTCTATCGCCGAGCGCGGTGCGGATTTCACGGCCGTCACCGCTTCTTGCGCCCACGGCGCATTCATCAGCTTGGTGAAGGTCGCCATGGCCTGCATTTCGTCGGACGAACCCGAGAAGACCTCGCCCAGAGATTCGAGAAAGCCCTTCTGGCGCGGATAGACCTCAAACACCACGCGATCTGCGGGCGCGATATGCGCCAGCTTTTTGGCAAGATCGGCCGCCGTCCAGAAACCGCCCAGCTGATCGACAAGGCCGCGCTCGCTGGCATCGGCACCGGACCAAACGCGTCCACGCGCGATTTCCTCTACCTTGTCGAGCGGCAATTTGCGTCCAGCGGCCACTTTTTGCTTGAAGTCCGCGTAGATCCCGTCGGCTTGCGCATTCAGCGCATCCAATTGGTCCTGCGTATAGGGCGTGATGGAAGAGTTCATCAGTGCGTTCTTGCCGACGCCGACTTGATCGGCGGTGACGCCGATCAAATTGAGCGATTTTCCGATCGAAACCTTGCCCGTGAAGACGCCGATCGAACCTGTGATCGTGCCTGGCTCGGCGACGATCTTGTCCGCAGACGTCGCAATATAATAGCCGCCCGACGCCGCGACGCCGCCCATGCTGACGACCACCGGCTTGCCGGCGGCCTGGGCTTTTTTCACCGCGTCGAGAATTTGATCTGACGCGGTCACCGATCCGCCGCCCGAATCCACGCGCAGGATGATTGCCTTGATGTCCTTATCGCGCGTCGCTTGGCGAATGGCGCGCGCCGCGTCGTCGCCCGCGATGACACGGTCGCCGCCGAACATTCCGCTGCTGGCGGTGCCATCCACGATATCGCCCAACTCTTGAACCAATGCGATGTGTTCTCCGCTGGAGAACTGCGCCAGTTGCGATTGCACATGGACAAAGCGCGCCATCGGCACGGTCGCGGGATGATCGCCGGCCCGCGCCAATGCGGCGTTGAGCGCATCGTCATCGAAGCCGATCTTGTCGATCAAATGCGCCTTCTGGGCTTCTTCCGTGAATTGCGGGCTGGCCTCGAAGGCGGCAATGAGAGCTTTCCGATCGAGTTTACGATCGGCGGCGGCGCCGTCGACCCCAGTGTCGTACCAGGACTGCATCAAGCGCGTTAATTGTACGCGGTCGGGGTCCGTCATGCCCTTTTCCATATACATATCGGCAGCGCTCTTATATTCCGCGCGCTTGGCGATTTGGGGCTCGGCCTGAATCTTATCGAGCAGGCCACGCAGGAAGATGGTACCGCCGCCCTCGCCCGCCGCGCCGAAATCGCTCTTGGGTTGCATCCAAATTTCGTCGGCCGCGGCGGCGGTCAGATAATCGCCAAGCCCTGCCAATTCGAAACCTTGCGCATGGGCGATCACGAATTTCCCGGAAGCGCGGAAGCGCTTGAGCGCGGCACCGATCTCTTCCGCTTCTGCGATCGACAGATTGGCGCTGCCGACGCGCATAAAGACGCCCTTCACGCGGGCATCGCGCCCAGCGGCATCAAGACCGAGCACGATCTCCATGACCGTCACGGGGCGGCCACCGAAGGTGAAATCTTCCGGCGCCGAATTGGCCAGAGGTTTGCGCAGGTCCAGCGACAAAACCATGTTGCGCGACAGGCCGTCACCTTTCATCAGCGAGATAAGCCAAAAGCCCACCAGGATGACGACGATCGCCAAAATGAATTTGAGCAGGCCATTGAACGTGCCGGCCACAATCGACCCAGCCCAGCGCAGAAAAGCGATCATGAATAGATTCCTCGTTCGGGCCGCGACCCCGCAGCCTCGTCCCCCTATATATGGGGATGATCTTAAGGAAGACGAATGACAAAAGCTTGTGCGGTTTTCGAACCCCGCCAACTCACGCTAACATATTGATTTTCATATATTATTTTTCGGAGAAAAACAGCCCCTCCAGGTGCCCGAGCCTGTCGACCTCGATCCTTACGACATCGCCGGGCTCCAGGTATTTGGGAGGGTTGAAACCCATGCCCACCCCGCCCGGCGTGCCGGTGAAAATGACGTCGCCCGGCTCCAGCGTCATGACTTGAGAAACATAGAAAACTTGGTCCCAGACATTGAAAACAAAATTGCAGGTGTTGGAATCCTGACGCTTCTCATCGTTCACGAAGCAGCGCACACCCAGGACATGCGGATCGCCGACCTCGTCGGACGTTGTGATCCAAGGCCCGAACGGCGCATGCGTATCGAAGGATTTTCCAAGCATCCATTGCGACGTGGCCATCTGCCAATCGCGTGCGCTGACATCGTTGCCGGCGCAATAGCCGAAAATTGCCGAAGAAGCCTGGTCCTTCGCGATGTTGCGCCCGCCTTTGCCGACCACCGCGACAAGCTCCACCTCGTAATCGACGGCAGTCGACACTTTGGGAATCATGATCGGGTCGTATGGCCCGTTGGCACAGGTCGCATGTTTGCAGAACCACACTTGCTTGGTGGGCATTTCATGGCCGGTTTCCCGGATGTGGTCGGCGTAATTCAGACCGATCGCAAGAATCTTCCCCGGGCGCGGAACCGGGGCCAGCAGGCGCACGTTTGCTAGAGGTAGCCGCGGGGCCGACGGCGCCAAGTTGCGGATTTCGCGTTCCAGCACGTCCCAACGGGCGATCAGATCGGTCATATTGGGCGCCAAGCGCGGTGCCGCGCGAGAAATGGACAGCACGCCGTCCCCCTCCACAACGCCGATTTCGGGGGCGCCGCCGCCGGAAAAAGTCGCGAGCTTCATGATGATCCGCCTCTCGATTAATCGCTCCAACCCACATACAACACAGGGCACCGGACAGGAACCAAAATGCCGGCGAAATTCGCGACCGACCGACGCGGCCCAGTCTTATTCCGTTCGGGCGTAGCCGCGGTTTAGAATGCTATAACCCCGGAAAGTCGGCACAGTTTTCACCACGATCAAGCGCAAACACAGAACGAAGGCCAGGACATGAACCCGCTCAAAGAACTCGCAAAATTCGGACAAGCCCCATGGCTGGACAATCTCAGCCGAGGACTGGTGCGCAGCGGCGAGCTCGCCGCATTGATCGAACGCGACGGGATCAAAGGCGTGACCTCCAATCCCGCCATCTTCGAAAAGGCCATCGGCCAGTCCACCGAATATGACGAAGAAATCGGCCGATTGCTGAAAGGCGGTTGTGCCGATATCGGTGCGATCTTCCGCCAATTGGCAGTCGCCGACATTCGAGCTGCAGCCGACGCGTTGCGTGTGGTTTATGACGCGACGAAAGGCGCCGACGGTTTCGTCAGTTTGGAAGTCTCTCCCTATATCGCCAATGACACCGACGCTACCATTGCCGAGGCACGCGAATTGTGGAGCGAAGTGGCCCGGGACAATCTGATGGTCAAAGTCCCCGCCACGCCGGCCGGACTTCCCGCCATCCAAAAGCTCATCGGCGAAGGCATCAATATCAATATCACGCTGCTATTTTCCAAGGCGGTCTATATCGAGGTCGCACAAGCCTACATCGCCGGCTTGGAAGCGCTGCCACCAAACCACGATTTAAGTCGCATCGCGAGCGTGGCGAGCTTTTTCGTCAGCCGCATCGATTCCAAGGCGGACGCCTTATTGGACGAGAAGCTGAAACTTGTATCCGGTGCCGAACGCACACGCCTCGAAGCCCTCAAAGGACGCGTCGCCATCGCCAACGCAAAACTTGCGTATCGCGATTACGAGCGGATCTTTTCCGGTCCGCGCTGGGACGCGCTCGCCAAACGCGGCGCACGCCCGCAAAGGCTGCTCTGGGCTTCCACCGGCACGAAGAACAAAGCCTATTCCGATGTGCTTTATGTCGATAACCTGATCGGGCCCGACACCGTGAACACCATGCCGCCCGAAACCGTGACGGCGTTCCGCGATCACGGAAAGCCGCAAGCCTCCCTGCAACAAGGCGTGGCCGACGCGGAAAAAGTGCTGAGCGAGTTGAAAGCGGTCGGCATTTCGCTCGATGCCATTACCGACGATTTGGTGGTGGATGGCGTCGACAAATTCGCCGAAGCTGCCGACAAATTGTTCGGTGCCATCGCCGATAAGAGCGATGCCCTGGCCGGGCGCAAAGTGAAAATCGTGTTCGAGTTGGCCGGTGCCGCGCAAGAGGTCGATGCGGCCTTCAAGACATGGACCAAGCAAGGCAATATTCGCCGTCTTTGGGCGAAGGACAAAACACTGTGGAGCGGTGCCGACGAGGACAAATGGCTCGGCTGGCTCGATATCGCAACGCGCGAAAAGGCGAATTTCGCGGCGCTTGTGGATTTCGCCGAGCGCGTCAAAGGCGGTGGTTGGAGCGATATCGTTCTGCTCGGAATGGGTGGATCGAGCCTCGGCGCGGAAGTGATCCGCGAGATCTTGGGCAAATCGGACCGCTCGCACTTCCACATTCTGGATTCCACCGATCCCGACGAAATCGGCACGCTCGACGAGGCCATTTCGCTGGCGACGACCCTGTTCATTGTCGCCTCCAAATCCGGCAGCACGCTCGAACCCAATATCTTCAAAGACTATTACTTCGACCGTGTGGCGAAAGCGATCGGCCGCGACCGCGCCGGTGCGCATTTCGTCGCCATCACCGATCCGGGTTCGGCGCTGGAAAAATCGGCCGCTGAAGACGGTTTTGGCGATGTGTTCAAAGGCGATCCGCAAATCGGCGGACGCTATTCCGTGCTGTCGAATTTCGGCTTGGTTCCTGCAGCAGCCATAGGCGTCGATATGAACCGCTTCCTGGATGAGGGCTGCCGCGCGCAAGCTGCGTGCGGCGCGCTTTCGCCGCCAAGCACCAATCCCGGCCTACGCCTCGGCCTGGCGCTGGGCACATTGGCGACCAAACATGGCCGCGACAAAGTCACGGCGCTGGCCTCGAGAAGCCTCTCGCATTTCGGCGCCTGGATGGAGCAATTGGTTGCGGAGTCGACCGGCAAACACGGCAAAGGCTTGATCCCCGTCGACGGCGAGCCGCTGGGCGACGCGGAAAGATATGGCGCCGACCGGGTGTTTGTGATTCTACGCTTAAAGGGAGAAGATGGACCGGAGAAGCTGCTCGCTGAGCTGGTGGCGAAGGGCCATCCGGTGATCCACATCGACATCGAAGAAAACTACAATCTGGCGCAGCTTTTCTACATCTGGGAAATCGCCACCGCCGTTGCCGGCGCTGTGCTGGGCATCAATCCGTTCGATCAGCCCGATGTAGAGGCTGCCAAAATCAAGACGCGCGCGCTGATGGACCAAGGCGGCGCCAAAGGCGGCGACAAGCCGCTCGTTTCAAGCGGCGCAGTAGCGCTTTACGCAAGCGGCGCGAACGCCAAGGCGCTGGAAGGTGCAAAGACGTTGGAAGAAGCGCTCAAAACCCATTTCGCGCGTGTCAAACCGGGCGACTATACGGCCCTGCTTGCTTTCATCGAACGCAATGCGGTCAACACGGTGGAATTGGACGCCATGCGAGCCGATATCCGCAACGCAACCAAAGCCGCGTCGTGTTTGGGCTTCGGGCCGCGCTTCCTGCATTCGACCGGACAAGCCTACAAGGGCGGACCCGACACCGGCGTCTTCATCCAGATAACCTGCGATCACGCGCACGACATTGCGGTTCCGGGACGGGGCTATAGTTTCGGCGCCGTCGAGGATGCACAGGCGGCCGGCGATCTTGCCGTGCTGGAGGAACGCGGCCGGCGTGCGGTGCGCGTGCATTTGCGGAATATGGCCGATGGCTTGCGCACATTGCGCGGCGCCATCGAAGCCGCTTTGCGTTAGGCGGCGCCTATGGAAATCGGCATCGTCGGCTTAGGACGCATGGGAGCAAATATCGCGCGGCGTCTGATGCGCGGCGGCCATAGCGTTGTGGCGTATGATACGAATGCGGATGCTGTCGCGTCGCTCGCCCGCGAGGGCGCGAAACCCGCGAATTCGTTGCGGAATATTGCCGCCCGATTGAACGCGCCGCGCGCCATATGGATGATGCTTCCGGCGGGCGCGATCACGGAAGATTCCATCGCCGAGCTATCGCGCTATCTCAATGCAGGCGATACCGTGATCGACGGCGGCAACACCTTCTACAAGGACGATGTGCGCCGCGCCCAAGCCCTGCAGCCAAAGGGCATCAACTACATCGACGTCGGCACCTCTGGCGGCATTTGGGGATTGGAGCGCGGCTATTGCATGATGATCGGCGGCGACAAAGCGGCGGTGGATCGGCTCAATCCGATTTTCGCGACGCTCGCCCCCGGCACCGGCACGATCGCCAAGACCGAACATCGCGAAGGCCGCGATCCGCGCGTCGAGAACGGCTATATGCATGCCGGACCGGTGGGCGCGGGCCATTTCGTCAAGATGATCCACAACGGCATCGAATATGGCCTGATGCAGGCCTATGCCGAAGGCTTCGATATTTTGCACCATCGCGCGCTGGAGGTCTTACCCGAAGCGGAACGCTATAAGCTCGATCTGGCCGATGTCGCCGAAGTCTGGCGGCGCGGCAGCGTGATCTCGTCCTGGCTTTTGGATCTGACATCCATGGCGCTTGCTGAACATGGCGACTTGGAAAACTTCTCGGGCTTCGTCGAAGATTCCGGCGAAGGGCGCTGGACCGTCGAGGCGGCGATCGAAGAAGCCGTGCCGGCGAATGTGTTGTCGGCATCGCTCTTCGAACGATTCCGCTCCCGGGTCGAACGCAGTTTCGCCGATCGCCTATTGTCCGCCATGCGCAGCAAATTCGGCGGTCATATCGAAGGCCGCCCGCCGGCGGACAAAACGTCGTGAGCAAAACCGAGATTTTCATCGACGCGGCGCAGCTCGCATCGCGCACGGCCGACTGGATCGCCGGCCTGATCGTCGCCAAGCGCGGGAGATTCCGCATAGCGCTGACGGGCGGATCGACGCCGCGCGGGCTTTACAGCGAATTGGCTTCGCGTGACGGGGTGGATTGGTCGCAAGTGGAATTTTTCTGGGGCGACGAGCGCTTCGTGCCCCACGATCATCCCGACAGCAATTACCGCATGGCACGGGAGACGTTGCTGTCGCATATCGCGGTGCCCCCTGAAAACATCCATCCGATGACGGGCGAAGGCGATCCGGACGCGGCGGCCCGACAATACGAAGCGATGCTCAAACGCGCCTATGGCAGCGAGACCCTCGATCCGGCACGGACGCTGTTCGATCTTGTGCTTTTGGGGCTCGGCAGCGACGGCCATATTTGCTCGCTCTTTCCCGGTTCTCCGGTATTGGACGAAAAGCAGCGCTGGGTCGTCTCCGTTCCCAAAGGCCGGCCGGAAACGCGGATAACGCTGACCTATCCCGCGATCGAATCAAGCCGCATGACGGCTTTCGTGGTGACGGGCGCGGAAAAAGCCCAGGCCGTCGAGGCCGTGCGATCGGGCGACCAATCCCTGCCGGGCGCGCGGTTGCGGCCCAATGGCGAGCTCATCTGGCTTCTGGATCGGGCAGCTGCCGGGTTAGCATAAAGAAGAATCAACAGGGGACGATTTGAGTGGCCACCTATAAACGCATCCTCGCCATCGATATCGGCGGTACCGGATTGAAGGCCGCCGTCATCGACCACAATGGAAAATTGTTGACCGAGCATTTGCGCGTGCTCACCCCGCATCCCTGCCCGCCCGCCTTGATGGTGAAAACACTGATAGAGCTGGTGAAGCCGCTGGCGCGTTTTGACTGCATCTCCATCGGTTTTCCCGGCGTGGTGCGTGGCACAAAAGTTATCACGGCACCGCATCTCGGTACCGCTATGTGGGCGGGCTATGACCTGGCCGGCCAATTGTCGCGCAAACTCGGCAAACCGGCCAAGATCGTCAATGATGCCGACATGCAAGGCTTGGCGGTGATTAAAGGCGAGGGTTTGGAATTTGTCATCACGCTCGGGACCGGCATCGGCACGGCTCTATTTCGCGACGGCGAATTGATGCCCCATATGGAACTTGCCCATATGCCGTCCCCCAATGGCAGCGAGATCGACGCTTATCTCGGCGATGCGACGCGCAAAAAATTCGGCCTGCCGAAATGGAACCGGCGCGTGGCGAAGATGTTGCCGTATTTCTTCACCCTGCTGCATTACGATCATCTTTATCTCGGCGGCGGCAATGCCAAGCGGCTTCGGATCAAACTGCCGCGCAAAGTCACCATCGTCCCGAACATTGCGGGGCTCAAAGGCGGCGCGGCGTTATGGCGGCAAAAGCGTTAGCTAATCTGTCCTGCTCGGCCGCGACATTGGGGGGCCCGGTAACAAGCAGCCCGTCTACGCTGCCATTGAATTTCCGCCCTCAATACACGATATTGCCTGTAGAATTGATCGGTGTGCTGACATGCTCTCCCAAAAAGCTCGATATGCTCTGCGTGCTCTTTTTGTCCTCGGTGCCCGCCAGGATAGCGAACCGGTAATGATTGCCGACATCGCCGAACAGGCAAACGTGCCGCGCAAATTCCTCGAACAGATTCTGCTGGAAATGAAACGCCGCGGCATTGTGCATAGCCATCGCGGCAAGTTCGGCGGCTACACGCTGGGCCGCAAGCCGGAGGACATTCCGTTTGCCGAGGTCATCCGCGTCATCGACGGCCCCTTGGCGCTGAGCCCTTGCGCCAGCGTGACCGCCTATCGCAAATGCGACGATTGCGAGGACGAAGTCACTTGCGCCATTCGCAAAGTGTTGTTGGCGGTGCGCAATTCGACGGCCGATATTCTGGAAAAGCACACGCTGGCCACGGCGCTGGCCGATGAAAAAGCCGGCAAAAAGCGCCGCCGCGCGCATGCGTCTTAAATCCCGTGGCTCGGCAAATGTTCGCTTCCGGCACCGTGCACAGAATGCCATCGGATTTTCGCAAAGCGATCGAAGCCGATCCGGTTGTTACGAACCTATGGGCGAGCTTTACACCGCTGGCGCGCAATGAATGGATATGCTGGGTGACGTCCGCGAAGAAAGACGAGACCAGGAATCGCCGCATAGCGGTCGGCCTCGACAAGATGCGAAAAGGCATGCGCCGGCCATGCTGTTGGCCCGGCTGCCCTCATCGTTGAAATAATTCAGATAGGTCGCGGTGCGCCGCTCTTGCTATAATGACTTAATTTTACTGAGTCAGAAACTGAGTCAGAGAGCCGCAGCCGAGAAAGTGTTCGACTTATGTAGGCAAGGAAGATTCATTTTGGCGGGAGGCCTTGATGCGTCTTCGGGATTTGGGCTGCGAGCGTCGTTTTGAGCGCTATTTGGATGGTCTTGCGGAAGTCATGGGACACGCGGACCGGGTTGGCCCGCTTCGAGATTACTGCACCGGACTGATGTTGCCTTGCGCTCGGAAGAGCGTGGAGCCGATGGCGGCAGCCACGGCTCCCGGCCGGACATCTGCCCAGCATCAGTCGCTGCTGCATTTTGTGGGTCAGGGCGCATGGTCGGATGAGCTGGTGCTCTGCAAAGCGCGCGAGATGGTGCTGCCTGAGATGGAGCGCCATGGCCCCATCGAAGCCTGGATCATCGATGACACGGCCTTTCCCAAGCAGGGCAGGCACTCGGTGGGGGTTGGGCGCCAGTACTGCGGACAATTGGGCAAGCAGGAGAACTGTCAGGCAGCCGTGTCGCTGTCGATTGCCAATCACCATGCGAGCTTGCCGGTTTGTTATCAGCTTTACCTGCCGCAGGACTGGGCCGGCGATGCTGCACGCAGACGCAAGACCGGCGTACCGGCAGATATCGTCTTCAAGACCAAGCCGGAGATCGCTATCGATCAGATCCGCTGGGCCGTGGAGAACGGATTGCCGCCCGGTGCTGTGCTGGCGGATGTGGGTTACGGCAACAACAGCCAGTGGCGCACCGAGATCAGCGCGCTGAACGTTCCCTATGTCGTTGGCGTTCGTGCCGACACGACGGTGTGGCCGCCGGGCGCCAAGCTGGTGGCGCGCAGGAAAACGCGCAGAAGCGGATCGACGAAAGTGCGGCGTGGCAAGAACAAGCCCGTCTCGATCAAGGAACTCGCATTGGCGTTGCCCCGCTGTGCCTGGCGTACCATCGGCTGGCGCGAAGGTTCTAACGAGCAGCTTTCCTCGCGCTTTGCCCGCGTGCGCGTACGGGCCGCCAACGAGGACGTGCTGCGCGATGAGGAATGGCTGCTGATCGAATGGCCAAAGGGCGAGAAGGAGCCGACCAAGTACTGGCTTTCAACGCTGCCGCCCGACATCGCGTTCGAGCGCATGGTCAACTTGGCACAGCTACGCTGGCGCATCGAGCGCGATTATCAGGAGCTCAAGCAGGAACTCGGCCTCGGCCACTTTGAGGGCCGTGGTTGGCGCGGCTTCCATCACCACGCAACGCTCTGCATCGCGGCTTACGGATTCCTGATCTCCGAAAGGGAGACGATTCCCCCCTCAGGACCTCGTTCCGTCGCGTGGCGCCCGCAACTTGCCATTCCCACCGACTATCAGCCACGAGGTGCCGCCGTTGAGAACGCAGCGTCACATCCCGAACTCGATCGCTACGATGCGGGTGCGGCTGATCGCGGCGCTCGCCAAGCGGCTACCGCGATGTCCTTGTTGCACAAGAAAAAATCGGCTTCGAGGACGCCATGAGTTATGACGCAGTAAGATTAAACGTCCCAGTATTTCCCAGTATTTCCCGATCATTGGCGCACCGAATTAATCCGCCAGGTACGCGGAACCACAAGCGCCAAGCTTCGCCATGACACGACTCGAAATCGATCCATTCGCATTGCTCGCGATGCCCGACTTGGCCGATGAGGAACTGTTCGATGCAATCGATGACGCCCTTAGGCGTTTTGATCCGGACAATGCCGCCCCCCTGATCGCGTTGCTGGAATCGGAGGACGAATATGCGCGGGGTCGAGGATTGCATGTGTTTTGTCAACTCGGCCGGAAGGGGTTCGTCGCCTTGGATTCGGCTCTGAAATCGATCGGTGATCCCTCTGTCTACGCGCGATCCCACTTGATGGATGGCGCCTTATGCGGTCGGGAATTGAGACCGGATCAGGCCTGCCAAATCTTGCCGTTGGTAACCGACAAGGCAGAAATTGTCCGCGGCAAGGTGATTACGTTCATTGCCTGCGCCCAGCTTGAGACGCTGGAGACGGCCATCGCGCTGATCGACGAACCTCAACGGCGCGATCATATTGAAGGATTTCAATGTCTCCTCAAGCGGCCTGAAAACATTCAAGCACTGTTTGACGCAGCCATTTTGAACGCGGACGTGCAGTCCAGTTATGCCTTGGCGTCGATAAAGCGGTTGGCACGCGAGGGCGCCATCACCTCGCCGCCGGTTTACGACGGGGATGGTTACGTCCCGCGCGGAGTTATTCATTTCGTGAACATGTGGATTACGCGCAGAATGCGAAGACGCTCGACGGGTCTTGAATAGGGCTGTTTACTCACGATGTGTCGCCTGATCACGTCCTCCTCAACGGCAAGTTCTGGCGCAATCCGCCCGAAGTTGGAACGGCAAGAGCCCATCCGAACGCGGAAATTCGCCCTGGTTCGCGTCTGCGTCAGTCGGTTCCACAACCCTCCCCCGCTAAAATAATATTTCGCTAAAAATAGCCGTGCCGCGTGTTTAATCTATATTGACTAGGTCGTGTTTATCGTCATACTTGTATTTGTGGCGCCGGGGTCGCGTCATGCCAGTCCGGCGGCTCGGAGACGTTCTCCCCTTCTCCGGGCCGATCGGGACACCAATTCAGAGGGCGAAATCATGAGAAACGTGTCAAAAGCATTCGCGGCCGCCTTGTTGACGGGAGCGGCGCTCATCGCCCTCTCTTCCGCCCAAGCTGCCGGCAAACCAAACAGTGACGGCACATCGGCAGGCGCTAGCGGCGTCGATCAATCCAAGATCGATGCGCTGGAAAGCGAAGTGCAAGATCTTTCGAACCAAGTTCAAGATCTGAAGCGCAGCACATCCAATCAGTACACGGATGAACAGAACCAGCAGGCGTCCGCCGTCAGAGTGTCCATCGACAATGGCCGTCCGACGATTTCTTCGGCAGACGGAAACTTCACCGCCTCGATCCGCGCGCTATCGCAGCTCGATTGGGGTTATTACAGCCAGAGTGCCTCGGCAGCGACGCTGCCAGCCGCCTACGGCCCGGATCTTTCGAGCGGTGCCAATTTCCGCCGCGTTTATCTCGGCATCCAAGGAAAGCTGTTCGGCACCTGGTCGTATAATTTCAACTATGACTTCGGCGGCAGCGGCGGCACGGAAACGCCGGGCCACATCCAGTCGGTCTATCTCGAATATGACGGCTTGGCGCCATTGGCATTTCTCGTCGGCGCCTTCCCGCCCCCGGCGAATATCGAAGACGGCACAAGCGCGGGCGACACGATTTTCCTCGAGCGCAATGCGCCGTCCGATTTGCAACGCAACATTGCGGGCGGCGACGGACGCGATGCCGTGACGATCCTTTACACGGGCGATAGCGTATTTGGTGCGGCCTCTTTCACCGGCAACAAAATTCAAGACGGCGTCAAGGCGCTGGCAGCGGCCGGCGCGACGGCAGCACCGAATTACGGAGAGCAACTCGCCGTCTTAGGCAGGTTGTCGTATCTTCCGATCTCGACACCAGACGCCCATTGGCTCGTCGGCGTGAACGGTACATATGTGATCAAACCGCCGAACCTGGTGGCCCGCGGTGTTGGCACTTTGGCGACGACGCCGGGTGCGACTGCGCTTCATACCATTACATTATCCGATCCTCCGGAACTGACCGTCGACTCGAATGGCACGCTGCTGGCGACGACCGGCGCCGTGGCCGCAAGTCATGTGTCGCAATGGGGTGCCGAAACGGCGGGCAATTTCCACAATTTCTACGGCCAAGCCGGCTATTACGGATTCCAGCTCGACCGCTCGCCCGAAGCGTTCAAGACCTTCACTAGCGCAACGGCTTCCGGCACAAGCATCGTACAGCCGAGCAACAACAGTTTCACCGGCTGGTACGCTCAGGGCAGCTGGATTCTCACCGGCGAAAGCAAAGGCTACAGCCCTGCGACCGGCGCTTTCACCCCTCCAAAACCGGCCAAGCCGTTCTCCTTCAATGGCGATGGCTGGGGAGCTTTGGAGCTGGCGGCGCGTTATAGCGACTTGAATTTAAACAGTCATGCCAATGACAGTTCCAATGTCGTCACCGCCTGGACCGGCGCAAGCACCAAGACGTATACTTATTACAACACGGTGCGCGGCGGCGATCAGAGGATCGCGACGGTCGGACTGAACTGGTACCCGAATTCGACCGTCCGCTTTGCGGTCGATTATGAGTTGATCCAGGTAACCCGCCTGCAAACGCCGGCGGCCGTGACGACGGCAGGCACAGTTGCTCTGCCGGCGATCAATGGAGGCCAAAATCTCCAAGCCGTCGCGTTGCGCGCACAAGTTTCGTTTTGACCGATTTGCTTTCGGAGAATTCGATATGAAACATCTCGCTACTTCTCTGTTTATTGCGGCAGCGATATTGGCAGGTGGTGCGGCCCAAGCGGCCGGAACGGCGCTGCTCAATGTCAGCTATGATCCGACACGCGAACTCTACAAAGACATCAACGCCGCCTTCGCCGGACAATGGAAAGCGAAAACGGGCCAGGATGTGACGATCAACCAATCGCATGGCGGTTCCGGCGCGCAATCCCGCGCCGTGATCGACGGCCTGGACGCCGACGTCGTCACCTTGGCGCTCGCCTACGACATCGACGCCATCTCGCAAAAGGCGGGGCTGCTACCCGCCAATTGGCAAACCCGCCTGCCCCAGAACTCTACGCCTTACACCTCGACCATCGTGTTCCTGGTGCGCAAAGGCAATCCTTGGCATATCAAAGATTGGCCGGATCTGATCAAACCCGGCGTCCATGTGATCACGCCCAACCCCAAAACCTCGGGCGGCGCACGCTGGTCTTATCTGGCGGCCTGGGCCTATGCCCAGAAAGCGCCGGGCGGAAATTTCGAAAAAGCGAAAGCCTTCGTCGCGGCCCTCTATAAGCACGTTCCCGTTCTCGATACCGGCGCGCGCGGCTCGACGACCACCTTCGTGCAGCGCGGCATCGGCGACGTTCTGTTGTCGTGGGAAAACGAGGCTCATCTGGCGTTGAAGGAACAAGGCGGCGAGAATTTCCAGATCGTCTATCCGTCGAATTCCATCCTGGCCGAACCCCCGGTTGCCCTGGTCGACAAGAATGTCGACCGTCACGGAACGCGCAAAGTTGCCGAGGCCTATCTGCAATTCCTCTATTCGAAAGAGGCACAGGAGATCGAAGCGAAGGATTTTTACCGTCCGCGCGATCAAGGAATTCTCGCGGCCCATGCCGCAAGCTTCCCGAACATTCCGCTCTATACGATCGATGAGGTGTTCGGCGGCTGGCAGAAGGCGCAAACCGTACACTTTGCCGATGGCGGCGTATTCGACCAGATTTACAAACCGGGACAATGAGTCCAGCAACAACCTATTCCCCGATTAGGATCCGAAGCCGGAGCATTTTGCCCGGCTTCGGCTTTTCCATGGGATTTACGCTGTTCTACCTCTCGGTCATCGTCCTCATCCCGTTGGCCGCCTTGATCATCCGGCCATGGTCTGCAGGATTTGACGGTTTCTGGCGGGTGGCAAGCGACCCCCGCGTTCTCGCGGCCTTGCGCCTGTCGTTTGGAGCCGCGGCCATCGCAGCCGTGATCAACGCGGCCTTCGGGCCCATCGCTGCGTGGGTTCTGATCCGCTATCGCTTTCCGGGCAAAAGGCTGATCGACGCGCTGGTCGATTTGCCCTTCGCCTTGCCCACCGCCGTCGCCGGCATTGCGCTGTCCGCGCTCTACGCACCGCAAGGCTGGCTCGGCGCACCCCTTAGCCATCTCGGCATCAAGGTCGCCTACACGCCATTGGGTGTCGTCGTCGCGCTGACGTTCATCGGCCTGCCATTTGTCGTGCGCACCGTGCAGCCGGTGCTGATGGAACTCAGTCAAGAAGCCGAAGAAGCGGCCGCCACTCTCGGCGCCACGCGCTTCCAGACCATCTGGCGTGTCGTGCTGCCTTCTCTGATGCCGTCGCTGATCACCGGCACGGCCCTGGCATTCGCGCGCGCCGTCGGCGAATACGGTTCGGTGATCTTCATTGCCGGCAATCTGCCCGCGATTTCCGAAATCGCGCCGCTGTTGATCATTATCAAACTGGAGCAATACGATTACGCGGGCGCGGCGACCATCGGCATCATCATGCTGGGCGCCTCCTTCGTTCTGATCCTCGCGCTTAATCTGCTGCAAAGCTGGACGGCGTCGCGCCAATGAGCAAAACCAAACATTGGCGAAACCCGACCGACGACCACCCATTGACCCGTGTGGTGTTGTCCCTCGTGGCCATCGGTTTCATCGGCCTGTTCCTGGTCTTGCCGTTGGTCTCGGTGTTTTCGCAAGCTCTATCGCTGGGTGTCGGTGCGGCCTTTGCCGCCATTTCGGAGCCCGACGCGCTCTCCGCCATTCGGTTGACCTTGCTGGTCGCAGCGATTGCCGTACCGCTCAACGCGGTGTTCGGCATCGCCGCTTCCTGGGCGATCGCGAAATTCGATTTCCGTGGCAAGGGATTTCTGACCACCCTGATCGATCTGCCGTTCTCCATCTCGCCGGTGGTTTCGGGATTGATCTATGTGCTGATCTTCGGGCTGCAAGGATGGTTCGGCCAAACCCTGCGCGATCACGACATCAAGATCATCTTTGCGCTGCCGGGAATCGTGCTAGCCACGATGTTCGTGACGTTTCCCTTTGTCGCGCGCGAATTGATCCCGCTGATGATCGATCAGGGGCGAGAAGAAGAGGAAGCGGCGGTCTCGCTTGGCGCATCGGGCTTTCAGACTTTCCTGCGCGTGACCTTGCCCAACATCAAATGGGGCCTGCTCTACGGCGTTCTGCTTTGCAACGCGCGCGCCATGGGCGAGTTCGGCGCGGTCTCGGTGGTCAGCGGACATATTCGCGGGCTCACCAACACCATGCCGCTGCATGTCGAAGTCTTATACAACGATTATCAATTTGTCGGCGCCTTCACGGTGGCATCGCTGTTGGCCCTTCTTGCCATCGTAACCCTGACGCTCAAATCCCTTCTCGAATGGCGGTTCGCGGACGAAATCGCCGCCGCGCATCGTCACTAACGGAGTACGCCATGTCGCTGGTCGTCGATTTCCATCACCAAACGCTTCGAGCGCTTTGCGGCGTTGAACGGTGTGAGTTTCAGCGCGCCGCAAGGAGCCTTCGTTGCGTTGTTGGGGCCGTCCGGTTCGGGCAAGACGACGTTGTTGCGCATCTTGGGCGGCTTGGAATATCCCGACAGCGGCAGCGTGCGGTTCGCCGATCTTAACTGGCTGGATGTGCCGGCGCGGCTGCGTCGCGCCGGGTTCGTGTTCCAGCATTACGCGCTATTCAAGCACATGACCGTCGCAGAGAATATCGCTTTCGGTCTCAGCGTTCGCCCGCGCCGCACGCGTCCGTCGCGCAAAGAGATTGCACGGCGCGTCCAGGATCTGCTGAACCTGGTGCAACTCGACGATCTGGGCAAACGTTATCCGAGCCAATTGTCCGGTGGGCAGCGTCAACGCGTGGCCTTGGCGCGCGCGCTGGCTATCGAGCCGCGGATGCTGCTGCTGGACGAACCGTTCGGCGCGCTCGATGCCAAAGTGCGCAAGGAATTGCGCATATGGTTGCGCGCGCTTCATGAGAAGATGGGCATCACCACGATTTTCGTGACCCACGATCAAGAAGAAGCCTTTGCCGTGGCAGATCTCGTCGGCATCATGAACGCCGGCCAGATCGAACAATATGGCGCCCCGGAAGATGTGCGGCGCTCGCCAAAATCGGCCTTCGTAGAAGAATTTCTTTCGAGCGAAGCCGTGCATCCGGCGCCACGAAAGAACGACGGTCCGCGCTTGCCGCTCACTCGGCCCCACAAGGCGCATTGAACTTCTCTTCGTCATGGCCGCCCTTGAGGCGGCCATCCAGTCGGCGAGCGTCCGCAAGCCGTAAGGCCGGGATAGCCGAGTTCGAGCTCGGCCATGACGAAGTAAGAAATCAGAATAGATCCAGATACAAATCGCGCCACTCAGGATTCGTTTTCTCGATCAACTCAAGTTTCCACTTTCGTGGCCAGCGTTTGAGGCTTGTCTCGCGTTGGATGGCATCGGCGATGAGAGCCCACTCTTCGTACCAGACCAACATCGTCACTTTGTAACGCTTGACAAAATCCGACCCGTGACCCTCCTTGTGTTGTGTTACACGCTCTGCCAGGTTGCTCGTCATGCCGAGATAGAGCGTGCCGTTACGTTTGCTCGCCATGATGTAAACGTATCCCCGCCGCATTGGCGAAGTTTCGAACGCTGGATGGCCGGGTCAAGCCCGGCCATGACGAAATGATGGGTTAATTTCATCCGATCACGCTTTACAGCTTCGACGGATTAGCGGTCAGTCCGGCAAGGTTGGGGCACAACCGAGCTCAAGGCGACCGTGTAAATTATTGCGCAAACCCAACCCCAATTTGCTCTAAATTGCGCCAAGGCCTTCCGGCGTGAAAGCCCGGTGGGGGTGATCGCCAAGCGTGACGCCGCATCTTCCGCTTCTTGCAATCGCGTGTCATACGCTTGCAGAGCCCGACGGGTTGTCTTGGAGAAACGCTGTGCGCAACAGAGACAAGCTGAGCCTTCGCATTCCCCAGCCGAAATTTCGCCCGGGCGACGTGCCCGATTTCAGCGGCGTCGTCGTGCCTGAAGTGGATACGGTTGCGCGTCCGCCGATCGACGCCAAAGCGCATGACATTACGGCGCTCGCCTATTCCTTGATCCGCGTGCTGGACAAGGACGGACGCGCGACGGGCTCGTGGAATCCAAAACTCGACGCGGAGACCTTGCGCAAGGGGTTGCGCGTCATGATGCTGACCCGCGCCTATGACGACCGGATGTATCGCGCGCAGCGCCAGGGCAAGACGTCTTTCTATATGAAATCCATGGGCGAAGAAGCGGCCAGCGTCGCTTATGCTTTTGCGCTTGAGCCCGACGATATGTGCTTCCCCTCCTACCGCCAGCAAGGGCTGTTGATCGCGCGCGGCTATAAGCTGCTCGATATGATGTGCCAATGTTATTCGAATTCACGCGACCCGCTCAAAGGGCGCCAGCTTCCCATCATGTATTCCAGCCGTGCATTCGGTTTCTTCACGATCTCCGGCAATTTGGGCACGCAATATCCCCAAGCGGTCGGCTGGGCGATGGCGTCCGCCTATAAGGGCAATGACCAGATCGTCTCGGCCTGGATCGGCGAAGGCGCGACGGCGGAAGGCGATTTCCACCACGCCCTTAATTTCGCGTCCGTCTATCGCGCACCGGTGATTTTGAACGTGGTCAACAATCAATGGGCGATCTCGAGTTTCCAAGGCATTGCGGGCGGCGAAGAATCCACCTTTGCGGCGCGCGCCATCGGCTACGGCTTGCCGGGCTTGCGCGTCGACGGTAACGATTTCCTGGCGGTCTATGCGGCCGCGCAATGGGCGGCAGAGCGTGCGCGGAGCAATCGCGGCCCGACGCTGATCGAACTTTACACCTATCGCGCCGAAGGCCATTCCACGAGCGACGATCCGGACCGCTATCGCCCGACCGACGAATGGAAATCCTGGCCGCTCGGCGATCCCATCGACCGGCTGAAGCAGCATCTGATCGGCATGGGCGAATGGTCGGAAGATAAGCACGCCGCGTTGTTCACCGAGCTCGCCGAATTGGTGCGCGAGACGCAGCGCGAAGCCGAAGCCATCGGCACTTTGTCGGACGGCTCGCGGCCCAGCCCGTCGACGATGTTCGAAGACGTGTTCAAGGAGATGCCCGAACATTTGCGTCGCCAGCGCAAACAGGCGGGAGTGTAACCATGCCAGCGTGGAATATGATCCAAGCGCTCAATTCGGCTCTCGATGTCATGCTGGGGCGCGATCCCGACGTACTGATCTTCGGCGAGGATGTCGGCTATTTCGGCGGCGTGTTTCGTGTCACCGACGGCTTGCAGAAAAAGCATGGGCTGACGCGTTGCTTCGACAGCCCCATCGGGGAAGGTGGCATTGTCGGCGTGGCGATCGGCATGGGCGCCTATGGGTTGCGCCCCGTCGTCGAGATTCAGTTCGCCGATTACATCTATCCCGCCTACGATCAGATCGTCTCGGAAGCGGCGCGAATCCGCTATCGCTCGGCGGGCGATTTTCATGCGCCGATCACCATCCGCACGCCCTATGGCGGCGGCATTTATGGCGGGCAGACCCACAGCCAGAGCCCCGAAGCTCTGTTCACCCATGTCGCCGGCATCAAGACCATTATCCCGTCGAATCCGCACGACGCCAAAGGCCTTCTCATCAGCGCGATCGAAGACGACGATCCGGTGATCTTCCTGGAGCCCAAGCGCATCTATAATGGCCCCTTCGACGGCCATCACGACAAGCCCATGCTGCCTTGGTCGAAACATCCCGGCAATGACGTGCCGGAAGGCCATTACACTGTGCCGCTCGGCAAGGCCGCTATCGCGCGGGAGGGCCGCGACGTCACCGTGCTGAGCTATGGCACGATGGTCCATGTGGCGATGGCCGCGGCCAAAGAGGCGGGGATCGATGCCGAGATTGTCGATCTTCGCACCCTCGTACCCGTCGACATCGAAACCGTTATCGCCTCGGTCGAGAAAACCGGCCGCTGCATCATCGCCCATGAAGCCACGCTGACCAGCGGCTTCGGCGCGGAATTGTGCGCCCTGGTGCAGGAGCATTGCTTCTATCATTTGGAAGCGCCGGTGGCGCGGGTGGCGGGGTGGGATACGCCCTATCCGCATGCCTTCGAGTGGGACTATTTTCCAGGTCCGAAACGCCTGGCCGCAGCGATGCGCCAAGTGATGGAGAGCTAGATGAGCCGTTACGTCTTCAAACTCCCCGATGTCGGCGAAGGAACCGCCGAAGCCGAAATTGTGGCCTGGCATGTTGCGGTCGGCGACCGCGTCAAGGAAGACCAGCAGCTGGTCGATGTGATGACCGACAAAGCCACGGTCGAAATGACGTGTCCGGTTGCGGGGGTGATCGTGGCGCTGCGCGGCGAGCCCGGCGAGATGGCCCCGGTCGGCGCACCGCTGGTGGAATTCGAAATCGATGGCGCGGAAAGTTCACCGCCGCCGGCGAAGCAGGATGCCAAGAAGCCGGAAGCCGCTGCGCCGCGGACTGCGCCGGCTGTGATTTATGAAACCGCCGACAAGCCGCTCGCCTCTCCCGCCGTGCGGCGCCGGGCGGCCGATCTCGGCATCGATTTGCAAACCGTGCCGGGCACCGGCCCAGGTGGCCGAGTGCGCCATGGCGACCTAGACAGCTTTATCGCGACGGGAAATTCCCGCGCCGCACCGCGTGCGCCGCAAGCACCCCGCGAAGGCATCACCGAGGTCAAGCTGATCGGGTTGCGCCGCCGTATTGCCGAGAAGATGCAGGAATCCAAGCGCCGCATCCCCCATTTCGCCTATGTCGAAGAAATCGACATGAGCGAGCTGGAAACATTGCGCGCCCATCTCAACGCCACCAAGCGCTCCGATCAGCCCAAGCTGAGTGTGCTGCCGTTCCTGATGCGCGCCTTGGTGCGCGTACTGCCGGACTTCCCGCAGATCAACGCGCATTTCGACGACGAAGCGGGCGTCATCCATCGTTTTGCACCCGTCCATATCGGCATCGCAACTCAAACCGCGAACGGCTTGATCGTGCCGGTGGTGAAACATGCCGAGACGCTCGATATCTGGCACACCGCGGCGCAGGTGGCGCGCGTGGCGGCAGCGGCGCGCGACAACAAGGCGGGCAAGGACGATCTTTCGGGCTCGACCATCACCATCACCAGCCTCGGCGCTTTGGGCGGCATCGCTTCGACGCCGGTGATCAATCATCCCGAAGTCGCGATCATCGGACCCAATGCCATTGTCGAACGCCCGGTCGTTCGCGATGGCCAGATCGTAGTGCGCAAAATGATGAACCTGTCGTCGTCTTTCGATCATCGCGTGGTCGACGGTGCCGACGCGGCGGCGTTCGTTCAACGCATTAAAGCGCTGCTCGAACATCCGGCGCTGTTGTTTATGGAGTAGGATGCCCCGGCGGCACCGCTTAACGCCAGTTGCGAAGGTCCGGATGGCGCGGCCTAGGTTTGGCCCGGCCCGTGAGAAAGCCGAAGATCAGCATCGAATCCACGATGAAAAAAAGCCAAGCACAGAAGGCGCCTGGGCCGACAAGCATAACAGCCCATAATTCTCCGATGTGCGGCTTAAGGCTGTGAAATACCGTCTCGGCGTAATCCTCCCAATAAGCGAACCCCATGGCCGAAACAAACAAAATTATTGCGGCCGCGATCTGGCCGGGCCAATCGAAGCCTTTGTCGTCTGGCTCGTCGAAATCGATGTCCCCGTCCCACGACCAGATTCGCCCTTCCCACAACCCAAGGCGCCGCAACAGCGCCAAGGCAAACCACCCGACCAAAGCGAGAAACAAGAAAGAGACTAGTAACGAAGCGCCTTCCCCATGGATCGCGAACGCCAACATCAAGGCCACAGCGCAGCCCGGCATGACAATGGCGAACATGATCAAGAGTGCGAGTTGAGCTTTCAGAAAATCCCGCATGCAATCCTCCGGCGGCGGTATTACGCTATTATGCCGTTGCGCCATCCGCGAAACCAGTATCGGCTTCAGGGCTGCAAAATAAGTCGCACTGCGGACATTTGCACTTTTGGCGCATGTTTCCCGAAGTCCGCTCCCTGCGCGTTGGCTGCGGTTTGGAATAGGTCGAAGCTGCAGCGGAACTTGATGGTGACGGCCCAGAGATTGAACTGATGGAGTGGACGGCCCGTGCTACGGCATCGATGTGCCGAGTTGACGTCGTTGAGACAATCATCTGAAGGAGCCGTTCGGACCTTCACCGTTCAAAGGCATACTTCGACGGGACCGTTCTTCCGTTGGCACCAAGCTTATCGCTTGGTTCTCCAGACCATAACGCCGAGGACTCCAAGTAGGAATGCCGCCACGACGATGCCCACGGCAAACGTATAGGTGTTCGACGCTTGCTGCGCCGCTTGCACTTGCCGGCTGGCCAAGAGTTCCAACTCGTGGCTGCGATAGGACGACAACTGCGCCCGCATCTCGGTCATAACGGCCCTGCATGGCACACTGACGATGGCCGACGCCACGTCCCGCGCATGACCGGGTCCAAGACGAGTCAATGCCCCGAAATAGCTCAGGTGATCGGCGGTGATCCTGCGCAAGTGTGTGAGCCGCGCCGATTCCGATTTGTCGTCCGCAACGAGCAGCCCGAGTTTGCGCATCGACGTGATTGTTCTCTGACGATTGTTTTGCTGAAAGGCCAGGAACCTTGGATCGTCGGTCAGGGCATAGCCACGAACCGACATTTCATCGCCGGTGATGCCGGACTCAACACCCCAGATTTGCAGCAGCACATCGTCCGCCTGCTGAACCCATACCAAGTTGTGTTGCATGGCGGCGACATTGACGCCGAGTAGGATCAGGGCCGACAACAACATCGCGACGGCAACGACAAGTGCCGACGTTCCGATTTCATGCAAATGACCGCGCCGTGTCAGGGCGCTTAGGCCGTGGTCCGTAGATGCTTGCGCCCTCATGGCAGGAATGACCGTAATTGTGGGGTCATCCTTTGGCATAACCGGCTAAGAAGCGGTTAATGGTCGGTATGGCCGATCCAGATACGCGCGGTTGGTGCGCCTCACGAGCGTGCGGCGCGCTGCCAATTCCGCCGCATCCCTACCGCCCCAACTTCTCCGCTAACGGAACCACCTGCTCCCGCACCACCGTTTGCGTCAGCGGTCCGGCGATGTGCAAGCGGCGTCTTTGTCGATCAGACAGGATTCCGGCACGCCATTAAGACCGAAGGCGTTCCGTTCTCGCCCGAATGGCGTCAAAAACGACGTGCGGTTATTGCACGCGTGGTTACATAATTGAATAATCACCACCGCTTGGTCACGCCCCACGCCAGCCGTCATGCGGCGTCCATTGTCCGCCGGCGGTCTTCTCGCCTTCGCCAGATGCCGCGATGATCGGTTCGATGAAGCGGCGCAAATCGCCGAGCACTTCTGCGAAAGATGGCGGCGTAAGTGTCGGTGTGGTTCTCCGCAGAAACCCGTCCCACTGAGCCTGCTTATCGCGTCGCGACGCAAAATCTGACGTGAGCGCTACCGGCATAGACGAAGCAAGCGCAGTTCCACGGCGTCGAAACGTGCTTACGATGGAAGACAACAGCGCGGTCTTGGAAAAAGAAAATGTCCGCGATAATGCCCATATGTCGTAGTGATCTTTGATGCGGCTTGTGAGATCGCCGAACCGCACCATCGCTTCCAACTTCTCGGCAATGACCGTTTCCGGACAATAGGCGCGGATGTTGGCAGGCGGAAAATCTTCAAGTAGCCGAGGATAGTCGATTGTCTGCGGTTCGGGATAGACGGCATCGCCATGGCCGATATCGATCTGGACGGCGATGATGGCGGAGCCGAGTTTGGCGTTTAGCCGGATCCGCGCGCCCTGATATTCCTCTTCTTCTCGCATGACCTCCGCCTGAACGCTATCGGGATCGAATGTGAGGCCGTCGTCCGGTACGTGTTGACGGCATATGCTCATGAATGCGTCTTGCAAGCTAGCGATCTCGTTCGCACCAAAACCCAGAAGATCAAGATCGCCAGTGGACCTAAATGGCTGCTTCGACCATAGGGCAAAGAGCATTGCGCCCTTGAGAATGAATTGGTTGCGCATGGGCGATTGCGACAGACGGTAAAGAAAACGCTCGATCGCGTAGCGTACCAAGAGGCGTTGAGAATCTTGCTTTTCGGCATGCGCTCGGTTGAGAAGGCGCTGGCGTACCGAAGCCGCCATGTTCTTTTCGGTCATGCAAGCGCCTCAAGATAGGGTCGCATAACATTCTGCACCCGGCAAAGCCCGGCGTAGTGCCATAGGTCGGCGCGCGTTGCCTTGCGCTTGATCAGTGCGTCGCGAAGCGCCTCAACGGCAATATCGGTACCGATGCGGCGGCGGTATTTGAAACAGTCGGCAACGGTCTTGGCGGGCGCGTAGAGCGGCACCTGTACGCCTTCGATCGTCGCGGTGGTCCTGCCTTCCGAAAATGCCGGCCCGGAAGCGCGAACAATCTCCAGCTTGAGCGGTGGATTTGCCGGGGAACGTGCCTTGTGGTCGATGGCGATCCACACGGCCTGCGGCAGTTGAGTAGTCATCTCATGAAACCGCAGCGCGGAAAGAAGACAGACGACGGCGCACGGCACGCGCCGCGCGACCTCGGCAAGATCGTGAGCGACATGAAAATCGTCGAAGCCAGCGATTTGATAAATGCCGCGCCCCAGCCTAACGAGGCGGCCTTGAGCACATAGCCGCTGAATATAGGTTGCCGGAATGCCGAAGGCGCGGAAGTCGCGCGCTCGGGCAATACCTTGTTTGCGGGCAATTTCGAGGGCGCGCGCCATGACCGTGCTTTTTGGGGACATGGTAGGCATGTTACATATTGTAGGCAGTTAGTCAATAACTGTCTGCGTTTTGTAACAATAATTGCTATATCAATGGATTACGGGCGGTTGAGGGTGCACCCTACCGCGCCAACTTTTCTGCCAGCGGAACAACTTGCTCCCGCACCGCCTCTTGCGTCAGCGGTCCGGCGATGTGCAAGCGGATCACGCCGTCTTTGTCGATCAGATAGGATTCCGGCACGCCATTAAGACCGAAGGCGCTGCCCACTTGCCCGTTGGCGTCCTGCGCAACCGCGCGATAGGGATTGCCCAGTTCGTTCAGAAATGAGCGCGCCGCCTCCGGCTTGTCTTTGTAATCGATCCCGACAAGCGCGATGCCCGAAGCGGCGGCATCGTGCAACGCCGGCGGTTCGGCGCGGCACGCCACGCACCACGACGCGAAAAAACTGACCAGCGTGACATGGCCTTTGAAATCCTCGTACCTCAGGCCCGGTGCATTCGCGAATAAAGGCGGCAAGGCGAATTCCGGCGCGGGAACGTCAACGGCCGAAGGCGACGCCACAACCGGCGCCGATTGCTGGCGATAGACGAACATGGCGATCAACGCCGCCAGGGCCGCCACCGGTAAAACTATTTGTAAGATGCGGAAAATTTTCAATTCACTTGTGCCCCGTTATGGCCGCCGAACATGCCACTGTTGCGGCCTTACGCAAAGGTGCGCCAAAGACACGGAAGGAGGTGAGGAGCTGACATGCTTATGGGCCTCAATCCCCTTTTCGTCCTAAGGGCTGCAAGTGGCGAAGAACTAGGGATTGATTACTGTAACGGCGGGAGCGGCGGGCATACTGCTCGCTTCTTTTTGTAGCCCCCACATCTGATTCACCAGTGAAAGCACATCGAGGCTCCAATAGTTGGGCTTTTCGATTTTAGCGATATCGTGGACACAACCCGCACCATCGCAAACGTTGGGGATGTAGTAAGTTTGGCCCTTAAATTCTACCGAAAGAGCACTCTTGCCGGTCGTCGTACCGGACAACACCGAGAATATGATTGTCCCATTGGCTGTTTCAGGTAATCTGGCAGCGGAATTGGAACTCGAAACACGTGCGATTTGTGCAAGATAATAGATCATGCCTTCGGGAGAGCGAAGAGTGAGTGTCGCAATCTTGGTTCGGCCAGTGGATGGAGTTCTTCTGTGCCGATCTCCTGCCGTGCGAAGTAGCGTGGGGTATTTTTATATTAACCGATTTATTCGAATCTGATGTCGAACTGCCCGGAAGCAGCATCGAATAAATACCCGCATTATACTCAGGTTTTGTAATCTCTTGATCAGGTGTGGGGCTCGCAGTCGGGTTTACGGCATTGTCGCACAGAAGCGTCTGATCCCTTGATTCAGCGGCGTCCTTATTACCTGCCTTGCTATCGCTTTGTAATCCCGGAAGGTCGAATTCCGCCGGAGTATTATCCGAATTATCACTGCTTGGTGTGGACGATGAATTCGCGGATGAACCAGCGGATGGCGCCGGCGATGACCCGAACTTGCACACCGCCAATTTTCCGTTGTTGTCTATTGAGTAAGCTTCGTCATTCTTCAGAAGGCTTTCGATGAACCAGCTGGCCGTTGCGAACGATGACGGCAATCCGGATTGGACAATTGTTGGCGGCTTTGCCGGCACCGTTGTGCTCGGAGTTAAATTCAGCACGAGCAGTGCCCGAAGGACATATTGAAAGCAATGCGGGTTAGGGTGGTCGTCGGACCGCACGTCGATGGCGTCTGGGTCATTCTGAAAGCGGTACGAAAACGAGGGATTCGACGTACTGAATGGCAAGCAGACATCAAGCGAGGGATGGTTTTCGCTGTTATCCGTTCCATTAATAGCCTTGCAGAGGGATGTATTATTGTCTTGCGGGCACGCTTTGGCCACGGCCTTGCGTATGTCAGAGACATAATTAGCATCAATATCGATCTCTTCAATGAACATCGATCCAAGAAGCTCAGGCGACCAGCCGGCGCTCAGAAAATACGAATACAATTTACTGCTTACGGGTGTCATCATGCCTTCGATGTACTTCTGATCATCGAGGCTCTGAAGTTGAAGCTGGTTGGTCTCGACGGCTTGCAGCTGCGGCATCAACGACATTGCGGCGTTAGTGAGCTGACTGCTCGCACCCGTCGCCGACGATGTGATTTGTCTTCCGTGGGACAACGGCAGCGATAGCTGTAGCTGAGGGGTAAGCGTACCGACCGAGGTATTTGCTTCCAGCCGAGAATAATACGTCGGATATCTTTGACTCGCGCGAACAATATTCAGCAAAAGGATTTCGTTGTTCGAATTTGCAACAGCTTCATTATATGAAACCGTGCGGTCGATTGTGTCCGGTGAATACGCGCAAGCGCAGCTCAAAGCGGCACTGCATATGACAACAATCGATCTTGCCAGCTGTGGTACGCCTATCGACCTCGCCCCCCAAAGGAATTTGCGAAGAGGAAAATTACGCAGCACAACATCGACGGCTTCGCCATCGATCCCATCGACGGATATTAATACGTCGTCATCGTTAGTACAACCAAGGATTGCCGGCTCGGTAGCCGATATGATCTGCGTTTTCTGAGGGCGCCGCCGATTTCTGCGTACGCCCAATTCGCTGGACAAGTCCTCTCGCGCGGCACGGCAGAAAGAAACGCGTCTTTACACCCGCAACAGAGTTTTGATCGCCCGGCGTTGGTCCATCGCGCGATAGCCTTCCGCAACATCGGCCAGCGGCAGGGTCAGGTCGAACACCTTGCCCGGATTGATCTTGCGCGTCAGCACCAGATCCAGCAGCTGCGGCAGGAAGCGGCGCACCGGTGCCGGGCCGCCGAGCATGCCCACTTGCGCGAAGAACAGCGCTTGTCCGTCAAGCTCGACGCCATGGGGCACGCCGACATAACCGATCATCGCGCCGGGTCGCGTGCACGAAATGGCTTGCGTCATCGACTTTTTGGTTCCGACGCATTCCAGCACCGCATCTGCGCCAATTCCCTTTGTCAGTTGTTTGATCCGCGCCACGCCCGCATCGCCGCGCTCGGAGACGATGTCGGTCGCGCCATATTCCAGCGCAAGGTCCTGGCGCGTCTTGTGGCGGCTCATGGCGATAATCCGTGCCGCGCCCATTTGCTTGGAGGCCAGCACGCCCATCAGGCCGACCGCACCATCGCCGACGACCACGACTGTCGAGCCGGGCTGCACATGCGCGGCGTCTGCCGCATACCAGCCGGTGCCGAGCACGTCCGAGGTTGCGAGAAGACTCGGAATCAAATCATCCGGCGGCACGTGTGGCGTAGCGACGAGCGTCCCATCGGCCAGCTTCACGCGGGCGCGCGGCGCTTGCGCCCCGCTCATGAACTCCCCCTGCTCGCACGAAGATTGAAAGCCGAATTGGCAATGCGGGCAGGTGTTGTCGGACAGACAGAAAGACCCGACCACGAATTGACCAGGCCGAACGGTTTTCACGGCGCTGCCCACTTCCAGCACAATGCCGCAATATTCGTGGCCCATGGCTTTCGGACCATCCGATTCACCGATTCCGCGATAGGGCCACAGGTCGGAGCCGCAAATGCAGCTCGCCGACAGTTTTATGATGGCATCGGTCGGATGCTGGATTTTCGGTTCGGGGACGTCCTCGTAGCGGACGTCGCCTTTGCCATACAGCATTGTTCCCAACATCAAATATTCTCCTTGTTATTGAGGGGTCGGCGAGATCTTGCCGGTGACGCCGACAGTGTTATTCATAGCAGGCTCCTTGAACAGAACACCTTCTATGGATTCCACCCTCCCCTTGAGGGAGGGTCGAAAAACTCGAGCGGAGCGAAGAGTTTTTCGGGGAGGGGTAATTTCCACAAATTGCATAATGACCCCTCCCCGAAGCGCTTCGCGCTTCGACCCTCCCTCAAGGGCTACGACATTCACACATCTCGAAGAGCTTGCTGCGAGGTGAGGAAGCTGACTCCCTATAGGGATGATTCTCTTTCGGGAGGCGGCGATGGAACTGACGCTTGGACTGTTCGGCGACGAACGTCTGGAAAAAGGGGGCTCTTTTTGTGTGAGCGACTTGTCGCTTATGGCGGCAAGGGGGTCAGCGTCAGGCAACTCGGCGCCAACCGTGCCGGAGAGATGCGGATCGCGCGGTTTCTGCATAACCCCAAAGTAAGGGTCAGTGAGATGCTGTCCGCCGCCCTGGCGCGCACCCGCAGCCAAGTTGCTGGCTGCCATGTCCTGGCAATCCAGGACACTTCTGCGTTGCGCGTGGACGAGAAAGGACTGGGATTGTCCTTTCATCCTGTCATAGCGGTAGACGCCAACACGCAGGCGGTGCTTGGCCTGATCGACAACTTCTTCCTGACCCGCAAGGGCGGTGAGAGCGCCACGCGCAAGCAGCGGACTTTTGAGGACAAGGACAGCCGGCGCTGGCTGAGCGGCGCAGAGAGCGCTGGTGCCTTGGCTGAAGCCGGAGCGGCCTGCGTCACCGTCATTGAAGACCGCGAAGGCGATATCTACGAATGCTTTGCCTTTAAGCCGGCCAATGTCGAAAAGTTGGTACGGGCAGCTCAGGATCGTCGTCTGGCCGATGGCTCCTCTCTTTTTGCCAAAGCGGACGGCTGGGACGAGGTGGGACGGATGGTGGTGGAAATCCCCGCCGCACCGGGCCGAAAAGCGCGCAAAGCCGAGCTTTGCGTAAGCTTTGGCAAGGTCGAGATCATGCGGCCCAGCAACCGCAAGGCCGCTTGCGATCTGCCTGAAACCGTTTCTGTAACGCTCGTCATCGGGCGAGAGATCAATCCTGCCGAGGGCGAAGAGCCGGCGCTCTGGTTCCTGCTCACAACCCACCAGGTCAACGACATCGCGGATGCACGCCGCATCATCGGCTTCTATCGTCTGCGCTGGACCATCGAGCAACTCTTCCGAACCATGAAGACAAAGGGCTTCGATGTCGAAGCCCTGCGCCAGGAGCCGGATGGTCCTCTCGAAAAACTCGTCACCGCCATCCTGATTGCCGCCATCAAGGTGATGCAGCTGGTGGCCGAGCGCGAAGGCAAAGCCTGTCGTCCCCTCACCGACGTCTGCGACCCCGACGACCAGCCCGCGCTGGAGTGCGTCTGTCAAAGCCTCGAAGGCAAAACACAGAAACAGAAAAACCCTCACCCAAAAGGCTCGCTTGCCTATGCTGGCTGGGTCTTCGCAAGGCTCGGCGGCTGGACTGGCTACTACGGAAAACCAGGGCCCATTGTCATGCTTCGAGGCCTCACCCAATTCCACGCCATCAAACATGGATGGAGCCTCCGAAATGTGTGAATCCCGTAGCCTCAAGGGGAGGGTAGAAATAACCGCGTAAGACACACCCTAAATTGCTCCTGATGTTCCTTTCACCTTCCCGTCGTCGCCATGAGGTTCGGCGGATAGCGCTCGCCTTCGACATGGATTTTGGCGGCCGCGCCTTCGATATGGGCCAGGTCTTGGGCCGTCAGTTCGACATTCGCCGCTGCCAGATTTTCCTCTAGGCGGCTGAGCTTCGTGGTGCCGGGGATCGGAACGATCCAAGGCTTTTGGGCAAGCAGCCAGGCGAGCGCGATTTGCGCCGGCGTCGCCTTTTTCTGCGCAGCCATGTTTTTCAGCAGATCGACCAGCGCTTGGTTGGCGTCCATCGCTGCGGGCGTAAAGCGCGGCAGGTTTGCGCGGAAGTCATTCTTGCCGAGCTTAGTCTCCTTGTTCATTGCGCCGGTGAGAAACCCTTTACCCAGCGGGCTATAGGCAACAAGGCCGATGCCGAGGTCTTCACACGCTTTCAGGATGCCGTTGCTCTCCGGCCCGCGTGTCCATAGCGAATATTCGTTTTGGAGTGCCGTCACGGGCTGAACCGCATGCGCGCGGCGAACGGTTTGCGCGCCGGGCTCCGAGAGACCGAAATGTTTGACCTTGCCTTCTGCGATCAATTCCTTAACCGCGCCCGCCACGTCTTCGATCGGCACGGCCGGATCGACGCGGTGCTGATAAAGCAAATCGATGACGTCGATACCCAAGCGCTTCAACGAATGTTCGACCGCCCGCTTGATATGTTCGGGACGGCTGTTTAGGCCCGGCAAGCCAGGCGTCGCCGGCGCCGCTTTGGTGGGGTCGAGGTCGAAGCCGAATTTGGTGGCGATCACGACTTTGTCGCGCACGCCCGCCAGCGCTTTGCCGACGATAATTTCGTTCGTGAAGGGGCCGTAGACTTCGGCGGTGTCGAAGAAGGTTTCGCCGCGATCCACCGCTTCGCGTATCAAGCGGATGCCCTCCTCCTCACTCAGCGCATGACCGTAACTGAAATTGAGGCCCATACAGCCGAAGCCTATGGCCGAGACTTCTAAGCCCTGACCGAGTGTGCGCTTTTGCATCTGTCTTTCCTTTGTCTGACACCACCTGTGATACGCCACGGCATTGTTGGAATTAATCTCTAAGAATGGTATGTGGCTATGAGGTTTGCTTATGAATAAGACCCATAACCTGAACGGCATTTTTGCGTTTCTGGCGGTTTCCCGTGAGCGCAGCTTCACGCGCGCCGCCGCGCGTTTGGGTGTTTCCCAATCCGCCCTCAGTCACACGATCCGCGGGCTGGAAGAACGCCTGGGGCTGCGGCTGCTGACGCGCACAACGCGCAGTGTTTCCACGACCGAAGCCGGAGAGCGTTTGGCGCGGACTTTGGGGCCGCGCTTCGATGAGATCGAGGCGGAACTCGCCTCTGTGGCGGAGCTGCGCGATAAGCCCGCCGGGACGATCCGCATTACAACCTCGGCGCACGCGGCGGAAAGCATTCTGATGCCGGCGCTGGCGAAGTTCCTGCTCGACTATCCCGACATTCTGGTTGAGGCCGTGATCGACGCCGGGCTGACGAACATCGTCGCGGAGCGCTACGACGCGGGAATCCGGCTGGGCGAACAAGTCGAAAAAGACATGATCGGGGTGCGCATCGGTCCTCATTTGCGCATGGCCGCCGTGGCAACGCCATCTTACTTCGAAGCTTATTCGAAGCCGAAGACGCCGCAAGATTTGACGCGGCACAATTGCCTGAACATGCGCCTGCAAACCTATGGCGGCCTTTACGTTTGGGAGTTCGAGAAGAACGGCAGGCCGTTAAACGTTCGGGTCGATGGCCAGATCATCTGCAACGGTTCCAGCGCGATCGTGGCGGCCGCGCTACTCGGCCTCGGAATTGCTTATGTGCCGGACGATATGGTGCGCGCCCATCTCGCCGAAAAACGTCTGGTACGCGTGCTGGCAGACTGGTGTCCGCCCTTTCCCGGCTTTCACCTTTATTATCCCAGCAAGCGCCAAGCTTCGCCGGCGTTCGCGCTTCTCACGGAAGCCCTGCGTTATCGCAGGTAGCGTGGCCGTGCCCCTGTTTAAATGCCTGAAATAACAGCCCTTGAGAACATACCAACTAGTCGGTATGTTACTCGTCATAATGACCCAACATGAATCCAAAACCAAGCTGTTGAACGCGGCGCTGCATGTGATCCGCGCCAAGGGTTACGCCGCCACCACGGTCGACGACATTTGCCACGCGGCCGGCGTCACCAAGGGCAGTTTTTTCCATCACTTCAAAAGCAAAGACGATCTTGCGCTGTCGGCCGCCGCCTATTGGGGCGAGACGACCGAGGGCTTTTTCGCCTCCGCGCCCTACCACAATTCGAAAGACCCGCTGGAACGGCTGCTCGGCTATATCGATTTCCGCGGCGAGATCTTGCGAGGCGATTTGCCGGACTACACCTGCCTGCTCGGCACGCTGGTTCAAGAAACCTACGCCACGCATCCCGGCATTCGCGCCGCCTGCGAGAAGGGCTTGTCCACCCATATCGCAATCCTCACCCGCGATATCGAAGCGGCCAAGAAACTTTATGCGCCCGACGCGCTTTGGAGTGCCGAAAGCGTCGGCACTTTCATCCAATCTGTTTTGCAAGGCGCGTTCATCTTTGCCAAAGCAAAGCAAGGCCCAGAGGTTGTGCGAGAAAGTCTTGCGCATTTGCGGCGATACTTGGGGCACGTCTTCGATCCGCCACGCACGACCAAGAGAAAGGAAATGAAATGACCGGCAAGATCACCGTGATGCTATCGAGAGGCGCGTTCGGCGCGCTTTTGTTTTGCGTATCCGCTGCGAGCGCCGCGGACTATTCCGCCATGGCACCGCTCGACCAATATCTGATGGATCGCACGGCCGAGATTGCCTTGGCGAAGAGCGCGGCGCCGCCGTCCATCGCCGGCAAGGCAACGATATTGGTCTTGACGCCTCGCGGCTACGACACCGCGATCAAGGGCAGCAACGGTTTCGTCTGCGCGGTGGAGCGCTCATGGATGTCGCAATACGATTTTCCCCAATTCTGGAACCCGCATATGCGCGGACCGCTATGCTACAATCCGCCGGCTGTGCGCTCCATATTGCCTTACACGATGAAGCGAACGGAATTGGTGCTGGCGGGGCACACGAAACCCGAAATGGCCGCCGAGATCGAAGACGGCATTGCCAAGCACACGCTGCCGCGTCTCGAAGCTGGCGCGATGACCTATATGATGTCCAAGCAGCAAAATCTCAACGATGACGCGCACAACTGGATGCCGCATCTGATGTTCTATTTCCCGCGCGCGAATGGCGCCAACTGGGGCGCGGATCTTCCCGGCGCGCCCCCGATGCTGAACCCGCAGTTCCAGGAATCACCGGAAGCGATCAGCGTGATCATGGTGCCTGTGACGCATTGGTCCGACGGCACGCCCGCACCGATGATGCAGTAGCAACGAAATGATAAGCCGCGCATAAAAGCATGGAATAAGCTGCCGGAACCCCCCGTCCTCACTGCGGCCAGACCAATTGCGTGCGGCGCGCCTTGTTCCACACCGGCGCCCGGGGGCTCGTTCGTCCGATGGAATCGGGCTAGCTTATTGATATGATAATTAGAAAGCCGTCTGCCGCCCGGAGCGGACAAACGGCACCGGGGAGTGACTTTTATGGCAGGTCTTACAAGACGCGATTTGATGAAATCGAGTGCGGTGCTGGCCGCCGCGACCACGGCTCCGGCGGCGCATGCGCGAACGCGGCACGTGCCGCATCGCAAAGCCGCGCCGGTTGTGACGCCTTCCATACGCGACAGGGCGCTGCTCGATTTCGGATGGAAATTCCATCTCGGCCATGCGGGCGATCCGGACAAGGATTTCGGCTTCGGCCGCAATCAGCACACCTTCGCCAAAGCCGGAACCGACACCGCCGCCGCGGCGATGCTCGATTTCGACGATAGCGGTTGGACGAGCGTGAACCTGCCGCATGATTGGGCGGTCGAACTACCCTTCGTGCCCAGCGTCAATCCGCCGGCGGAGGACAATCCGCGCGCCGCCCATGGCTTTCGCCCGCTCGGCCGAGAATATCCGGAGACCTCCATCGGCTGGTACCGGCGCGTCTTCGAGATTCCTGCTTCCGATCTGGGCCGGAGGCTGTCGCTGGAGTTCGACGGCGTTTTTCGCGATGCGATCGTGATGATCAATGGCTATATCGCGGTGCACAATCCCAGCGGCTATGCGCCGTTCCGCATCGACATCACCGACTTTGCCAATTACGGCGGCAAGAATGTCGTCTCCGTGCGCGCCGATGCGACATTGGGCGAAGGCTGGTTTTACGAAGGAGCGGGAATCTATCGCCATGTTTGGCTGGTGAAAACCGATTCCTTGCACATTCCCCAATGGGGCAGCTGGGTGAGAAGTACCGTCGATCGCGGCGGCATAGCCTCTCTCACCGTGATGACCGAGCTGGTCAACGAAAGTGCCGTGGTGCGCAAGTGCGAGATCGTATGCACGGTGCTCGACCCCAAGGGCCGTGCGGTGGCGAACCTCAAGACCGCGCAATTGACGATGGGAGCGGGAGAAAAGCGCACGCTAAGCCAGCGCACGGTTCTGCATGGGCCGCAACTGTGGTCTCTCGAAACGCCGCTTCTGTATCAGGTGATCGCGAAGGTGATGGATGGCGGCAAGGCGATCGACGATGCGGTCGCCACATTCGGCATTCGAACGATCGCCATCGATCCGGAAAAAGGCTTCTTCCTGAATGGCAAGCCGGTCAAACTGAACGGCACCTGCAATCATCAGGATCACGCGGGCGTGGGCTCTGCCCTGCCCGACCGGCTCCATGCTTGGCGCATCGAGAAGCTGAAAGAGTTCGGCTGCAACGCCTACCGCACCTCGCACAATCCGCCGGCGCCGGAGCTGCTGGACGCCTGCGACCGGCTCGGCATGCTGGTGATCGACGAGACGCGGCGCATGTCGTCGGATGAGGAAAGTATCGGCGATCTTTCGCGCATGATCCGCCGCGACCGCAATCATCCCAGCATTATCCTGTGGTCGATCGGCAATGAGGAGCAAGGCCAGCAAGGCACCGAGCGCGGGGCACGGATTGCGACGGCGATGAAGCGCGTGTGCAACGAACTCGATCCCACGCGCCCGATCACCGCGGCGGTCGACAACCCCGATGTTTGGGGACTTGGCATCACGTCCGTGCTTGATGTGCTGGGCGGCAATTATCGCACCGACCAGCTGCCCGCCTATCACGCAAGAGACCCCAAGAAGCCTTTAATCGGCACCGAAACCGGCAGCACGGTTTCCACGCGCGGCGTTTATGTGCGCGACAAGGCCAGCGGTTATTGCGTCGCTTACGACACGGAATTCCCCTGGTGGGCGTCGACTGCAGAGGCCTGGGTGAGTGTCGTGGAGAAACACGCTTTCATCGGCGGCGGATTTGTGTGGACGGGCTTCGATTATCGCGGCGAACCGACGCCGTTCAACACCTGGCCGAATGTCGCTTCGCAATTCGGCATAGTGGATAGCTGCGGTTTTCCCAAAGACAATTTCTATTATTACAAAGCGTGGTGGGGCCGCGAACCGGTTCTGCATCTCTTTCCGCATTGGAACTGGACGGTGGGGCAAAAAGTGAATGTGTGGTGCCACAGCAATCTCGACCGCGTCGAGCTGTTCGTGAACGGGCAGAGCCAAGGCGTGCGCGATGTCGTGCCCTACAACCATGTCGAATGGGATGTCGTCTACGCGCCAGGGTCGATCGAAGCGCGCGGCTACAAAAACGGCCGATTGGTATCGACGGTCAGGCGCGAAACCACCGACGCACCGTCGCAAATCCTACTCAGCGTGGACCGGTCCGCGATTTCGGCGGACGGCGAGGATGTTTGCGTGATCACGGCGACCATCGCCGATGCGCAGGGCCGCATGGTGCCGAGCGCGAGCCATCTCATTGCCTTTGCGCTATCGGGGCCTGGCGCCTTGATCGGTGTGGGCAATGGCGATCCGAAGAGCCACGAGCCGGACAAAGCAAGCAGCCGATCCGCCTTTAACGGGCTGTGCGCGGCCATCGTGCAGGCGGCGAAGTCGCCGGGCGAGATTGCGATCACGGCCACCTCGCCCGGCCTGCAAAGCGGCATGGTTATCGTGAGGACCGAACCTGTAAAGTTGCGTGCGGCGGTGGCGTAGCGCAGTTTGCGAATGGTTTTGCACAATCGCTTGACCCTCCCCTTGAGGGAGGGTGAAGTATTTCCGGAATAAGAATTCTAAATCGCTCCTATCTACTACTTCGCCGGTTTTGTCAGGTCGTAGTCGAGCACCGTGTCGGCCGACGGAACGGTTTCCGTCATAAAACCGCTGACAACCTTGTCGCCGGATAGCAGCTTCGTGTGCAGCGACAGTCCGTCGAACACTTGGAAGCGGATTTTCTGTCCGGGCATCATTGTGGTCGTATAGATCAATGGCTTTCCGTCTTCGGGAAGGCGCACCGCGAAGGTGTTGGTGCCGAGAAAATCGCCCCAGAGATAGAAAGGCTGCCCGGCGGCCGGCATCAGACCGTGGAAACGGAACGTGACCGTGACGGGCCAATTGTAAGTGTGCTGCCCAAAATCGATGCCCGGCACTGCCTCACCGTCGAAGTCGAACAGCGTGGCATTCTCCCAATTGGAGCCGACGCCCCAGCGCGTACGGCAGCTTGTCGATACCCAATCGGGCGCCCAATAGATCAGGCCTGCGCCGCCGTTGGCGATGATCGTCTGGCTGAGATCGATAAGGTACTTCGCCTGCCCCTCCCGCGTGGCGGGATAGCCGGGGATCAGCGCGTCTTCGCCCAAGACATTGTTGAAACTGTCGGCCCATGCCAGAGTCCAGGGATAAGCGGTTTCGGCCACCATCACTTCTACGGGATAGCGGTGGCGCAGACGGTTGATCGCGGCGCCGAGCCCGGCGAAGGTATTTTTTGACCACTTGGAATAATAGCTGATGCCGATGACGTCGAAATCGGTCACGCCAGCGGCCACGGCTGAGGCAATCCACCATTCGGTATTCTCCGGCTGAGCGATGTGGAGCATCACCTTCGGATGAACGGCGGAATGCGCGCCTGCATCGCGCACCGCCTTGATTGCGGCGTTGAGCAGTTTCGCATTGCGCGCCCAGTTGATAGTCTGGCCCGCAGACCAGGGTGCGGGCATCAGGATTTCCTGATTGATTTCATTGCCGGTCTGCACCATGTCCGGCATCAAGCCGGCCTTATCCAGCGCGGTGAGCGTGTCGTAGGTGTATTGATAAAGCGCTTGCGCCAGCGCGCCGTCGTCTTTGATGCCCGCCCAGGCGGCCGGTATGAGCTGCTTTCCTGCGTCGGCCCAATCGTCGGAATAGTGGAAGTCCAGCAGCACTTTCTCGCCCTGTGCTTTGGCGCGCGCGATGCTTTTCTTCACGTCGTCGAAATTGCTGTATTTGGTCCAGCTCGGATTGTTCCAGATGCGGATGCGCACCAGATTGACGCCGTGATCCTTGAAAATGGCGTAGATGTCTTTCTTCACGCCCTTATCTTTGAACGAGGCGCCGCAATCGTCCATTTCGTTGGCGAAGGAAAGATCGGCGCCGAACGAAAAATCATGGGCCGACGCGGGCATCGATAAAAACATTAGTGCCGCGAGTAAGGCGATGGCGGACTTCATGGGCGATCCTTTCTATGGCGCCGGTTTGTGCAGATCGAACGCGTATTCCGTATCGCTGCTGGGAACGGTTTCCGATACCGCGCCTTCATCGAGTTTTCGACCGGCGATCAACGGCTTTTTCATCGCCTTATCGCCGAACAATTGGAAGCGGATGAAGGTTCCCGGCGGGATCGTGGTCTTATAGATCAATTCACCGCTTTTGTGCGGCACGGGAAAGATAGTGAAGTCGGGATCGCCGAAGAAATCGCCCCACAAATAAAACGTTTGGCCGCGCTTGGGGGTAACGCCATCAAAGCGGAACGTGACATTCACCGGTCGATCGTATTGGTGCCGCATGAAGCCGATCGCCGGCAGCACTTCGCCCTTATCGTCGAAGAATGTCATCACTTCCCAGTCGACCGTGCGGGCCAACTCTTTGCGGCATTGCGAGGGGATCCAATCCGGCGCCCAGAGCAGAACGCCATCGCCGCCATTGCTGATGACGGTTTGCGTGAGGTCCACCAGGAAATTCTTCTGGCCTTCGGGCGAGGCGGGATAGCCGGGCGTGACATTGTCCATCGCCAGCGCGGAATGGCCGCCCGCTGTCGTCCAAGGATAGGCCGTCTCCACCACGGTCACATCGACATTGGGATAGCGGTTGCGCAGCATATTGATCGCCCGGCCCAGCCCGCGCAGCGAGTTCGTGGACCATTTGGGATAATAGCTGATGCCGATCATATCGAAATCGCTGACGCCCGCCTTGCCGGCCGCGGCAAACCACGGCAGGAGGTTTTCCGGCTGGGCAATCTGGATCATCACTTTGGGCATCTTGCCGGATTTGCGCCCCGCATCGCGGATCGCTTTGATCGCGGCGTTGAGCAGCAGCGCGTTGCGCTTCCAGTTGATGGCGCCGAATTTCCAGCGGCCATGATAGAGGATTTCGTGATTGATCTCGTTGCCCGGCTGCACGATGTCCGGCATCACGCCGGACTTATCGAGGGTCATCAGCGTGTCGTAAGTATAGCGATAGAGAACCTGTGCCAGTTTGCGCCGATCTTTGATCTTTGCCCAAGCGGCTGGAATGATCTGCTTGCCGCCATCCGCCCACCAATCCGAATAGTGGAAATCGAGCGAGGTCGTCATGCCGGCGGCCTTGATCCGCTTCAGGCTACGCTCCACATCGGCGAGATTGCTGTACTTGGTGGGATTGCCGTCCGTCCAGATTCGGACGCGGGCGATGTTGGCGCCGTGCTCCTTGATCAGAGCGAAGAGGTCTTTGGGCTGGCCGCCCTCGCGGTAGACAGCGCCGCAATCGTCCATTTCGTTGGCGAAAGAAAGATCGGCACCGAAATAGAAATCATGGGCCGAGGCTTGCTGGGACGCCGTCAAAACGAACGCGGAAAACAGCCCGGCCACGAACCGCATGTTCGCCTCCCGTTTGTATTTATATGATAATTATAGGCGCATTTTCACGCCGCAATCAATAAGCTCGCGAGGGCGTCGACGACGCAGGCAAAAAAAGCGAGGGGCCGAAGCCCCTCGCGCACACGGTTCCGATTAGTTCTTGAACGAGATATCGAACAGATAAGAACGGCCGAACGTATCGTAGCGCGCCAATTCTTGGGGATTGTTATCCCAGTAAGAGCGCGACACCTCATTCGTCAGGTTGCGCCCCTGCAGACGGAATCCGATATGGTCGTTCCATTGATAGGAAAGGCTGGCCTCCAAGGTCCGCTCCCAATCGAGTCTGGTGAGCGACTGCGAATTCCAGCCGGCGATGATCGTGAACGGGCTGTGGACCTTGTAGGCAACGCGCGCCTCGAGGCCGGACTTGCTGTACCAGAGGTCCAGTTCCGCCGTGTGCTTGGCAAGACCCGTCGCATCCAACGGATTGCTGGCCGGTGTGAATTCCTTCAAGCCGGAATTCACATAGGCGTAGTTCGAATAGATGCCGAAGTCCTGCAGGCAGCCCGGCAGGAAATAGAAGCGGGATTGGAGTGTCAGTTCCAAACCCGTAACGTCCCCGCCCGGACCGTTCAACGGCGAATACATGGTGTAGGTGTTGCCGTTGATCAGCTGCGTGGTCGTTCCATATCCGATGAAGCTGTTCAAGTGCTTGTAGTATGCGGCCGCGGAAAACAGAGATTCCTCGTGGAAGTACCACTCGTAATCCAAGTCGACCTGGTCCGCCCTATAGGGATTGAGATACGGATTGCCGCCGGAACCGTTGTAGGGCGGCGTTGTGCTCAGCGAATAACCGGTTCGAAGTTCATCCAGAGGCGGGCGCGATACGGCGATCGCGGCACCAAAACGCAGAACCTGTTCGTCTGACATATGGAAGTTGATATTCAAGCTCGGCAACGCATCGGTGTAGTTCTTTTTGAGCGAGATCGGCAGCCCATTGCTGTAACCGGCACTTGTCGTGGACACATTCGACACGCGAATGCCCAAATTGCCGTTCATCGGTACGCCCAAGACATCCGACTTGAAGTCGGTCATCACATAGCCTTCAAAAACGCCTTCGTGCACTTTCCAATGCTGCGACAACTGCTCCGAACCCGCTGGCACGGCCGTATTCGCATACACAAGCGGCGCAAGCGTTGTGTAATTGCCGTACACCATTGAGGGAACGCTAAAATCCCTCACCGTGAATTCGCTCAGATCGGAGGACGGAAGCGTGAAATTGGCCGAACTGCCCGAGCAGCCGCCCACGGTCGATCCGGTGACCGGACATAGATTGAAGGAATAGTCCTGATGATTCTTCGAACGGTCGGAAACCCGCCCGCCAAAATCGAACTCGGTGAAGAACGAACCTTCGATGGTCCGCACCCCGTCGAGTTGCGCCGCGGAAATGTGATCGCGCGTGAATTCGGGACCGGTGGATGACGGGTTCCAGGTATGCACGGTCTGCGACGCCGGATTGGCAACGTCTGCGCCACTGCCGGATACCGTCACGACCGGGGATTGTCCGGCCCGCGTGTCGAAAGTCATGTTCTGCGGATATTGATCGGCATAAATGGCTTGCCAATCATTGTTGCGCGCAGCTTCGGAGTGCGAAAGGTCGAGCTTTACGTCCCACGCTCCTTGCGTCCATTCCGTATTGAGCCCGGTGACGATCAGCGTGTGCCGTTCAGTATAAAGGGCGATCGTGTTTTGCACGTCGGCATAGGAATTGGCCAAGTTCGCTGCGACGACGACACCGCCCAGTTCGGTGACGTTGGGGTTGGTCGTTGAATGGACGTTGCAGCCATAAGCCGATGCGGCCGAGCCGTCGCACGCTGTGTGTACAGGTGGGCTGGTCGGGAAAGATGTCCAGTCGCCCCAAGTCCCGTTACCGTACCATGCTTGGTACTGGTTCTCATGAATCGCGTAGCCCGAATAGAGAGCATCGAACTTTATCCGCAAATTGGAATTTGGCTTCCAATCCGCCGCGCCCATCAATGCCGTACGATCCTGCTGGATCTCGGTCACCTCGGTCTGCGCACCCCATGGGGTCGCATCGGGGATGCCGTCGCCGGTGATGTCTCCGGCATTCCAGCTCGAAGCCGGGTTGTAACCCCAGCCTTGGAAGGATTCATATCCGTTCTGTTCGCGCTGGAAGCTGGCGCCCAATGCGATCGCAAAATTGTCGCTGAGATGGGCGATATAGGATGTGCTGCCGCGCATGCCCCAAGGACTGTAATGCGGAAGCTCGTTCGCCTCCTCATTGTATTCCGGACCGGCGCGTAGCGTGAAGCTGGGACCGTCGTAATCCAGGGGCGCGACCGTCTTGATGTCGATGGTCGCCGCGATGCCGCCAGTGAGCAAGTTGGCCGACTGCGATTTGAAGACTTGCACGCCCGAAACGACTTCGGAGGGGTAAATTTCCCAGCGCACGTTCTGGTCGGGTTCCGACGATGCCACTTCGCGCCCGTTCACCAGGCCGAGGACGAAACGCGGGCCCAAGCCGCGAACAGCCGCTTGGCTTGCATTGCCGCGGTCGAGCGTCGTGTTGAGGCCCGGCAAACGATTGAGCTCTTCGGCGATCGTCACATCGGGGAGTTCTCCGATATCCTTCGTCGAAATATTGTCGGTGATCAGATCCGAATTCTGTTTCATGACCAGCGAGTCGCGCAGACTTTCGCGCACGCCCGTTACGGTCACGGTCTCTACGGTTGACGCGTCCTGCGCATAGGCTGTTGCTGCAGAACAGATTGCGGCGGCACTGGCTCCCAAAAGGAGCATACGTTGAATCGATTTCACCTGAGTCCCTCCAGTATTGTCTCGGCGTCCCGTAACGATCTACGGGCGCGTTTGTCTGTTTGTGCGAGTTCATCAACATGCACCTGTTCATTATTATTATTATATAAGAGGATATTATCATATTAATACGCCAATCGCGTCAAGCCGCGGAAAGGGACTTTTCCGACGCCGTGATATTCCGGCTACACGCGCGCAGCATCGTGTAAGGCTATGACAGCGCTGCCATTGTCTCGCACTGGATACGACGCCACGGATGGAACGCACACGAATTGAATAGCGCCGGCAGTAGTGTCAGCGGCCTCCTCTCGGCTTTCGACGGGGCGGCACGAATCATTTTGGCGAAGCGTTCCCCTGAATCGCGATTGATGAAAATAGGTCCGAGGCTACAAAAACGGCAAAAAGCCCGGCGCGCTTTCGCGCACCGGGCATCGTGGGGAGGATGTTTTTTACGCGTATATATCGCGTATATATAAAGTCTCGATGCCCCGCTCGCCGACGGGCACGTCTCGGGTTCAAGGGATGAAACAGCACCTGCGCGTGCTTGCGATTGGCGAGATGACGCCACACCCGATAACCACTACAAATATAAGGTTATCTTTGCGGCAACGGATCGCGAAGGCCCGGGGAGATGTGATATGCGAAGCGCATTCGGGTTCATTCTATTCGCGGCCAGCGCACCGGCGGGGCCGTCTTGGTCGGCGGTCAGGCGACCATCGGCAAGGCTCATGGCCAAATGACACATAGCTCAGAACGCCATCACGGTCTCGACGCCACGAGAGGAATCTGTGCGCTTCTGGTCGCCATCTATCACTTCATGCACTGGAGCAAAATTGGCGAATATCCGTCGTTGGGGCTTTATGCGGTCTATGCCTTTTTTACGCTGTCGTCCGTCACGCTCTGTGTTGTCTATGGGCAAAAGTTTTCGAACGGCATTTCCGCTCACGATCTTGTTCGCTATGCGTTAAACCGGGCCGCAAGAATACTGCCGCTGCTGCGATACGCGGCGACGGCTTTCCTGCCCCATTCGTCGGGCGTGCAGCGGCGAGACCAATCTTCGAGCACATAAGCGGATTTGTCAGCTGACACACCGCAAACAATGATTCCGGCCTCGTTGGCATTCTCTCCGCTGGTTGCCGGTGGATCGACCGCGACCACGATCCGCACCAGATTGGGCGCTACCTTGACCCTCGCCTCGTCCAGCGAACGGCGCGACCACAACGCGCCGGGAATATCCTCCAGGATCTCCGCATCGAGTTCCTGGCGGCCGAGCCGTGTCCCTCGATAGCGCGCAATAACATTGCGTTCGAAACTCTTGGCGATGTTTGCGAGGTTGTCGTCCGACTTGCCGCGCGTGACGATGACACCGGGGTGGCTGAGCAGCCGCTTGATCAGCGCGATCGGACGCGGCGTCGTGGTCGCCGCCCAGCGCGGACGATCGCCACGACGCAGACCAAACATCGCCTGGTCGAAAATAGCTTCGGCGTAGCGAAACTTCGCCAGCTCGTCGAACCAGATGAAATCGTGTTGCGGCCCGCGCAATTGGTCCGGCTCGCGGGCGTCGTACAGTGTGGCGATGGCGCCGTTCGGCCAAGTCAGCGTTTTCTGCGACGGCTTGTAAACCGGCATAAACCAAGGCGGCGAGATCGCCAGCAATCCGCTATCGCCTTCGACGATGACTTTGCGCCCGTCTGCCGCGGTTTCGCCGACCAGCCCGATGCGGCGCGAGCGTCCGCTTTCCACTTCCTCGCGGACGGCCTCGGCGCCGGTGCGAGTCTTGCCCCAGCCGCGGCCCGCTATAATGTGCCGCGCTGGCAGCGCGTTTCTGGGTGTCATCGGAAAGCATTTGAAGTGCGGGGACTAGCGAAGCCGCGAACGCCTAAGCCTGCGTTCATAATTTCAATCGTTGAAAAAATCGCACCACATCTACCTGATTATTGGCGGCTTCCATATCGGAAATTTTTGGGCAGCCAAACGCATTCCGATTGCGAAGTCCTTTATCCGATCTTTTGTTGGACCTTTGAACGCCTCGATGTTCATTTCCGGTACAACAACATGACCAGACAATTCATCTATGCGCGACGGAACGACCGACAATCCCAACTCAAAGAGCGCATTCGCACGAAGACACACGCAAAGTGAACCGTTTGCATGGGTACCCGCAGCCACGACCATTTCAGGGGTAACAAAATCCAATCGAAAGAGAGAAATGCCGTCAGTATCCTGCTTACTCGGATGGAATGCTGCGTTCTGTACATGATCCCCAACGATGTAGTTCGCCACGTTTGGAACGCGGCGTATGAGGGTTTCGCGCGAAGCTACTGCGGACGTTTCAAAGTAAAATGGCCATGACGGCCAATTTATTATGGCATTGCGACTGAGCTTACAGCGCTTTCCCCGGTTTCTGTCGGTTGAAAAGAAACCCAAGTGTAGTTCCCAGGGTCACGTTTCTTGAGAGGAACGGACCAACGCTCGATTACCCGGTTGGGGCCAAATTTTACCAATTCAACACGAGGCTCACTACTGAACTCAGCCTGCAAATACTCATCATGGCTTCGCCACTCGACACTGATACTTCCATCGGGAGACAATGTTGCCACACTGGGTGCCGGTGCACTTAAGGCTCGAAATGTTTTGAGACACTCAAGAGCAATTTCTATGGCTCGTCCTTTTGGTTTATCTGACCCAAGACCATCCCAGTTCTCTTCAAATTTCGCGAAATTGGATAACTGGTGATTCACGACATTCCACTGACCGATAGAAGCAAACGTTTGAAAGGATACCAGCGATTCTCTCTCGGGATGAGAGCCAGATGCCTGTGTCCACGTCAACGCATAAACATTCATTGAGTTCTCTTCCATTGCTTATGCGCCGATGGAGTCGTTAGAGCTGCAAAGGTGCGAACAATCACCTCGTGACCTAGGTCAAAACATTTACGCATCTCTGCCGCCGCATTCGACGCAAGTGAACCACGAGCAACAAACTGCAGGCGAAGCGCTTCATCGTTTTCAGGTGGCAATCTTACGTGGGTAAGACTGGCATAGAGACGACCAAGATTATCCCCTATGATATATCTCCAGTTGCCATTTACAGTATCTGTTTGAGAAAGCAGCGGGATCGTTTTCGGCGGAGTAATATCACGGAAAATATTTTCTAAATCGTCAAAGGATGACCATAATTCACCGCGCGGCAGATGATTGACGTACGTGATTTCCCACTGGTTTGGGACCACTTCATCAAAACCGGCATCTCGCGAGAACGCCATAAATTGTGCAAATACGGCGTCAAATTCAGGCAGCAATACGGTATAGCTGGGGTACTGTCCTGTTCCACGTTTCCAATTGAGAATTACCCTGCTGTTTTGAACTTAAATCATCCGTTCTTCGTCAGAACGAACGATCTGAGTTCGACCAGGGAGCTGTCCTGTGATTAATTGTAAACTCGGCAGCGCCCACCCTGTGTCTATACCAAACAATTCAAACTGATCTGGGATTGGAGGAGCTTCTTGAACTCTGTTCCACTCTCCATCCAACTTGCTGACATAGTTTTTCCAGAACCATCCTGCCATGGGGCTGGAGAAATTGGCGATTGGAGGAAATTGAACGCTTATTACGGTCTCAACAACCGGCGGCGCGTCAAATTTTGGAAGTGCATCAGCCATCGTTTTTAGAGCCAATAAAATAGGTGCAGATAAAGATCGAGATGGCGCATGAGTCCAACAACAAATAACTACCGCGAGTCCGTTCAGCAAGTCTTCTGGGCACGGTGAATCAGCCAGTTTTGTGGATTTTGACACAATGTGAAGCGGGTGACCGCACTTTGTAGCCGCGTTAGTCAACTTTTTGAATATCAAGGCAAAGACGGGCCCTGCCCCGGGATACTCGGCTGGCGCCCGCAGCTAGAGGAAGCCAGACGGCTTTCTAGTTCGCCGTGGGCGAGTATTATACCGAACATCCCCTAAATGGTTGTAATTTTATTACTTGATGACCCCGTTGCCGGAGCAATTCTGCTACTCAAGATGCGATCACCCGTGGCTCTTTTAATCTTCGGCGTAACGAGGACGTTTGTTCCCCGTTTCGCGGCTGACTTCACCAACTGCCCGAATGCCGCCGCGATCCCGCCCTCACTTATACTGTACGTGACCCTTCTTGCCGCCGAAGAGCGTTTGCTTGGCCAACGGATTGGGCATGTCCTGCGCCGCCGGGCTCTGCGATTTTTCCGCACTGGGGAATTTCGGAACCTTTTGCTGCTTTGGCGCGGGAGCTTTCGGCGTCGCCTTGATGGTGGGCCCTTTGATCGGTTTTGCCGTCTTTGAGGACGGGCGAGGAGTATTCTGGAAGCCCACCGCCTTACCGGGGACCATGTCGACTTTTCGATTTGCCATGAGGGTTTTCCTGTTTGGAGGGAGCGCGAGGAACGTTCCGACTTGATCGGAACGGTCAGTGCGTGGGCGCGGCGTAATCGGCAAGCACGTTGACGATGCCGGCCGAGGATGTGCCGCCCGTGGTGGTGAGCTGGTAGTAAATCGTGGTGGCGTTGACGAAGCCGCCGATTTTGTCCAGCGCGGCAGCGATGGTCGCCGCGATGTGGCCCTGCGCCATGGCGTTGACGTCCGCCACCAAATCTTGCCCACCATCGGTATAGCCGGCCCGCAGCATCGTGCTGGTCGGCGTGCCTGTGATGGCAACCGGGGTTTCAATCTGGATGCCGCGGAACCACGAACCGGCCGGCAGCACGATGCTGCCTTTGACGGTCGTATTGCCGTTCACCGTCAGCGCGGTGAGTTGCTGCGAGGATTGGCGCGAGCCGGCGCCATGGCCTGCGTTGATGTATTGGTCTTCCGTTGCCATGAGATTGTGCTCCTTCGCGCGCAAAGGCGCGGGCGGTTGCGGGAGGATTTTTTTGATTTGGAGTTTGGGAGTCCGCTGCGCTCTGGTCGCGCAAATCACGGAACGCCTTTTAGTACGATCGGCTGCGCACCCCGTCAAGCGGGAATTGATGTAGGAAGAATCCTATTTTTGGTCTTTCGAAATGTGCCGTTCATTCCGAAATGAATACCTAGCATTCCCGATAAGGACGACGGCAACAAACAGCCACATCGCCCAACGTTCCGGCATAATCGGATTGTCCGCGATGAAGGCCCAACTCCAGCGAAGGCCGTGACCGTGCATAACGGCATTAAAGTGAACGATGTCGGAGAGGCAAAAAAGAGCGAGCGCTATCCCCGTAATCAACGCCGCCCATCTCAAAACCGATTCCATAGATAACTCCCAAGAACCAGGATGGCCACATTATAGAGCAAGCGCTTTGCGGCACTCCTTGGCGCGTTCGATCAACCCGGCAGCCAAGCGGTCAAGGGTGGGACTGTCCAACCCCTCTTTGTGCGCGTTGGCGCGTGCGGCACTCACTTCATCGGGTAGCTGTTCTGCCATCGCACCCAATCTGGCGATCATTTCGCCGGCATTAACGCGAATTTCGCGCGCCAGCTTCTGCCATTGGCGAATGCCGACTTGGAGCAACAGATATTCATCGCCCACTTTCATGGAGAGCTTGATCTTGCGAGCGTCGTAATTGTGATAAGGCAGGATGCTTGCCAAATCATAGAGCGGTGCAAGCCGCATTCGAGGACCGCTGGCGAGAAGCAGCGAATAGTTTTTCGCATGGGCGTCCGTGCCCGCGATCAGCCAGTTAAAGCCCACGGCATCGATAAAGGTCCCCACATCTTCGTCGCGTTCGCTCGAATAATTGCGCAGCAACTCGACGATGGCGGCAATACCGGGGCCGCCTTCGTTCTGATATTTCATTGTCGGCATGATAGCGAGCGCCTGACAGACATCTTCCTGATGCACCCGGACGATCTCGTTGCCGGCGCGCAGGCGATCATAGCGTTCGACGACAATAGCGATTTCATTGCCGAAGCGCATGACCCGTGAGGAGGCGGCCGCAATGCCGAAGGCACGCGCCAGCGCCAGGCAGATATGTTCGTTCTCGGCATGACCGTCGAACTGGCCGGTCGGCGGTTTCAATATGTGGGTCGTGGGTGTACGGCCCCTGGGGATACCCCATTTTCCCTTCTTGAGAAGCAGCGCGGTCTTGGGCTGTGCACCCGCGAGGCTGAACTGCCCCGTGTCGCGCGGCAAGCGCCATGCGGCGTGGTCTTCGCGCAATATGCGCAAGCGCTCGGCGACGCCGTTCTCATCAAGCCATTCGATTTTGTCGCCTGTGCCGCTTAAAACTGCTTCCAGCCGTTCGGGCGGCACGAATTGGGCGGCGCCCGCACAGTCCTCGCCGACATGCGAAATCAGCGCGAATACATTGCGCGCCGACACATGAAACTTTTGTGCCCAACGTTCTAGGACTTGCTCATTGTCGGGAAGCAGCCCCCATAAGAAGGCTTCGACGACATCGGGGCCGTATTCTGCCGCGCTTAGCGGCATGGAAAGGGAGAGAGGATAGGCATCCTCCGAGTCCCGCCATGCTTGGTCGTAGGTAAAGGTGAGCCTGCCCCTCTTGCGGCAGTTGACCCGACCGACCTCGCGGCCACCGAGCAGGGTGATAAGTTCTTCCGTCATCGCGTAGCTTTCTTGGCGGCGGCGACGATGGCGTCGATGTCAGGTCCGCACCTCTTGGGTTTTGCGTTCGGCTGGACGGCGTGCAGCTGCAGGCCGAGCGCATCGAGTGCACGCAAGACAAGTCCAAGTTCGGCACGCGCGCGCCCGCGCTCGATGCCAATCACCCATTGGCGGCTGACACCGACGCGCTTGGCCAGCTCGGCTTGGTCGAGACCGAGCCGCTTGCGGTTCTCCCGGATTACGGCCCCTAGGTCGGCAGGCGTGCGAACGGACATCGAAACCCTAAAGTCATCAATCGCTGACATTATAGCTATGTCGTCTTTCGTTGACAATGCTAAAAGTCATCAATCAATGACAATTAAACCGGGTGGCTAGCTTCTGACCCAGGGATAGAGACTGGTCCCGCTGGTAAAGCCAGGTCTTCCGGCGGCAGCGGAATCTATTCCGCCGCCGCTGTCGCTTGTTGTCCTGCAATAACGCCGGCTGGACGCAAGCGCCCTTCACCCAGCAGAAGCAGGATCGGCGCTCCGATGAAGATCGAGGACGACGTCCCGATTACGATGCCGGCGAGCAAGGTGGTTGCGAATTCGCGCAGCGTTCCCTCGCTCATTATCGCCAGGGGTAGGATGGCGAGGAACACCGTTCCCGATGTGGCAATCGTGCGGCTCAGCGTTTCGTTGATGCTGCGGTCAATCAATTCGCGCAGCGCCATTCGCTTAAAGGCGCGCAGATTTTCGCGCACGCGGTCATAAACCACCACCTTATCGTTGATCGAATAACCCATGATCGTGAGGATCGCGACGATACTGGTCAGATTGAATTGGAACTGCGTCAGCCCATAAAAGCCGACGATCTTCGTGATATCCAGTAGCAGCGTGGCCGTCGCTGCAACCGCGAACTGCCATTCGAAGCGCACCCAAATATAGCCGAACATGGCGAGCATCGCCACGCCAAGCGCCATCATGCCGTCGCGGAAAAGCTCACCGCTGACGGTCGCGCCCATGGCGTCGACACTTTGGATATCCGTTCCCGGGAAGTCTTGCACGAACATCGAGCGCACCGCGGTCACCGCTTGATGCTCGGACGCATCGCCGCCGGGCTGACGCTGCAAGCCAATCTGCACGTCGTTGGCCGAGCCGAATTGCTGCAGTTCGACGGGACCGAGATGCAGGCTCTCCAGTTTTTGCCGCAGCATGCCGAAGTCCGCCGCTTGCTGCAGATGCGCTTCGATGACGATGCCGCCCCGAAAATCGGTTCCGAAATTGAGGCCGGGATGAAAAGCCAGGATCAGCGAGGCGATGCTGAGCACGGCCGAGGTGATCAGTCCGGCGAAGCGGCCCTTCATAAAGGCGATTTTGGTGTCGTCGGGAACCAGACGCGGGCCGAACATGGCATTCTCCTCAGGCGAGCAGCGCTTTGGGGCGGGCTTGCCGCAACCAAAGCGCCATCAGCAACCGCACCAGCACGACCGCCGTGAATAGAGATGTCAGAATCCCAATGCTGATGGTGACCGCAAAGCCCTTCACGGTTCCCTCGGTCAGCAGAAAGAGGATGAGCATTTTGAGAAGCGTGGTGGCGTTGGCGTCTACGATCGTCGACATGGCTTTCTTGAAGCCGGTCTGGATGGCGGAGACGGGGCCTCTTCCCTTGCGCGCCTCTTCCCGGATTTGCTCGTTGATCAAGACGTTGGCATCGACGGACATGCCGACCGTCAGCAATATTCCGACGATACCAGGCAGCGTTAGGCTTGCCTGCAGCAGCGAGAGGATGCCGATCAGAAAACACAAATTGATTGCCAAGCCGATCGAAGCAAAGACGCCGAACAGACGGTAGAAAAAAAGCATAAACATCACGACCAGCGCGCCGCCGATAAGACAAGCATAGGCCCCGGTGCGGATGGCGTCCGCACCCAGATTGGGACCGACCGTCTTTTCTTCGATGATGTTGAGCGGCGCCGGAAGCGCGCCACCGCGCAGCAGAATGGCGAGGTCGTTGGCGCTGGCGGCCGTGAAGTTGCCGCTGATCTCGCCCTGCCCGCCCAGAATAGGCTCGCGGATTACCGGCGCAGTGATGACGCGATTGTCGAGCACGACGGCGAAGCGGCGGTCCACATTGTTCTTCGTCGTGTCGGCGAACTGCCGTGCGCCCACCGAGTTCGAACTGGAAATTGACCACCCATTGGCCGGTCTGCGAGTTCGTAGCGGCCCGCGCGTTGCGCAGATGAGCGCCATCGACATCCACACGCCGCAGAACCGCGTAGCGCTGAGCGTCTTGTTTGTCGAGGCCGGGAAGGATCATGACATCGCCCACATCCGATGTTCCGGCTTCGCTGACGAGATGAAACGACATCTTCGCGGTCGTTCCCAACAGGCGCTTCACGCGTTCGGGATCGTTCACGCCCGGTAACTGGACGGCGATACGATCCTCTCCTTGACGTGCGATGGTCGGTTCGTTGACGCCGGTTTCGTCGATGCGGCGGCGGATGATTTCGATGGAGCGGTCGACCGCGTCGCTGGCGCGGGTGCGCATCCCGCTTTCAAGCGGCTTGAACGCGAACCGGCCGTCGGTGTCTTTTGTCAGTTCGTAGTCGCCGCCGATACCGGTGCCGACAACCGGCTGAAGCAGCGCGGGCACCTCCGTGGCGCGCCCCGCATCGCGCAGATGAAATGCGATGACGCCGTTTTGGACCTGCAAATTCTCATAGGATATGCGCGCTTTGCGCAGCGTGCGGCGAACGCCGTCCATGATGGATTGCGCGCGCTCGCGTTCGGCGGCGGCCGTGTCCACTTTCAAAAGAAGATAGGAACCGCCCCTCAAATCCAGCCCCAGATGTACCCGCTGCTCGAACGGCAGATAGCCGAGCACGCGGTCGCTAACGGCGTTGGGAAGCGCAAACAAAACGCCCAGCAAACAAGCCACAGCAATCAAGACGATCTGCCAGCGGGAATAGATCATGCGGATTTTGCCATCGGCTCCGACACGCCACGCGTGGCAGCGGCCCGGCAAGTGACAGTGTACCGAGGCGTCGTTCTTTCGGACCGGTTATCGGAGCGCTTGGGGGAGCCGAATGAAATGGCTTTGAACCCGACGAGATGCAACAGCGTGCTGATCCGGCCCTGTGTATACAGGCGTTCGACGGACATATGCTCGGTTGAAAGCCCGTTATCCTGGTCCACTATCATTTCATGGGTCGTTAGAGTGCTTCCGTCGTCGCTTATTTTCCGGCGCAGATAACGAACGTTGTTGGCAATCGTTTCGGCCACGTCCGGCAAATCGTGCTGGCACAACCAATCGCCGTCGACGACGCTGAGGATGAGCGTGCCTGAGGGCCGCAAAATACGCATGGCCTCCCTCAAAACATTCGTGTCGTCTTGCGGATCCTGTGTTCGTCCGAATTCATTTTCGAATATCAAGACGGCATCGAAAGATCCATCTTGGAAACGGCAATGATGCGGATCGCCTTCGGCAAACGAAATGCGAAGCCCGCGGTGGGCCGCGCGCCGTTTCGCTGTGGCGATCATAACGCCCGATCGATCGATCGCCGTGATATTCGTAAAGCCGCGCACTGAAAGCGCCATAGCCCGCTCGCCGTCGCCACAACCGGCATCCAATATCCGGTCCGACGATATGAGCTGTGCGCGTTGCATCACAAGTTCGGCCTCAAAATCGGGCTTGGGCGCAGCGGGCGATGGCGTCTCGTTGCCGCCCGATCTCATTTTCCACCATTCCATGACAGCGGCCTCCGACCGATCAAACCGCTTTTCCCAAGGCTAGGGGCGCGTTATCGGCGGCGCGAAAAATCAACTTCAAGAGTGATGCATCGCGACATTCGCGCCGCGCGAAATGGACCGCCGCGTCGCGCTCAAAAAAGGTGCCGAACACCAACCCGTCCTTTCGCCGCGCGCACCAATGTCCGATACGGTCGCGAAATATCTCGAATACCGTCTTGGATTCCGGAATTGCTTGCATGGTTTTACTCACGGTCTTCGTCTAACACGCGAACGGGATAGAAATTTGCCCGTCGTGGCAAGCGTTCCGCAGAGTCAAACTCTTGATCGGCCTCCTCGACAGGCTTGAACCCCAAATGCGCCAACCAGATGATCAGCACAAAGATGAAAGGCCCGGATATGAGCAATACCGACAGTGGATCGAATTGATGCAACATGACACGCCTCCCTTGGCGCAACGAGACGGTGTCGACGACTAAAGACCGCGAAACATAAGAATTCCATGCGAATGTCGGCGGCAAAATATAAAATCGGCGTTCATTTGCTTGTACCGACCGCATCTTCGCTGAGCAGTGCTGCAATGGATGGCGCATCGGCGCACATGCGCAATTGGTCTCGCACTGTGGCATTGCGCAGAGCGCGCGATGCCGCGGTCAGCACATCCAAATACGCAGTATTCGCGGGTTCCGGGCCGAGAAGCAGTACAATGAGATCGACTGGCCTGCCGTCCAAGGCCTGAAAGTCTATTGGTTTGCGAAGCTTGGCGAACAGAGCAAACGGCTTGCGCAGTGCCCTGAGCCTCGCATTGGGCATAGCGACCCCCATGCCCAACCCTGTCGAGCCGAACGACTCCCGCTCCAGCAGCGCATCGAATATGGTCGCGCGATCCAAACGCGCGGGACGAGCGGCGCGGCCCGCAAGCTCGGCCAGCAACTCCGGCTTGGTCGTCGCCAGAAGATCCGTGATGACGGTTTCGGCTCTAATCAAACTGCCGATTTTCATAGGGGACTTCCGTTCGTCTGCCCGCGCGATCCTATGCCTCACGATGGCTCGCTACTCGCAGCCTTCCGCTTGCAGCGTGCGACGAGCAGAAGGTGAGTTGCGTGATCGATGAATTCGCTGTTTCGCGCGTAATCCGCTTCCAGCCTGTCGAGCAGGCCGGCAAGTTTTTCGTTGACGCGCACCTCCAGAGGATTCCACCGCGGATCGCCGGCAAACCGGCCGTGAAACAGATCGAGGCCGCTTAGATCTTCGATATCAAGGTGCGCCCCTACCAGCGAGCGCAGTTCGGCCGCGCTATAGAGATGCGAGCGAAGCGAAACGCGGCGGCCATTTTGGAACTCGACGTCCAGCCAGTTCGACCGGTTGTCTTGCTGGAAACAGCGCGCGCGCTCGATGGCGTCCACATAAACGGTCGGCGTGCTGCCGACGGCGCGGACGCTGGTGACAAAATACCCTCTGGTCACACGGGCGACTTCGCCGAAAACCGTTGCAAGAGCCGCCGCCGGGAGGTGATTGAGGACGCCGCAGAGGCAAAGACAGAGGTCGACACTTCCGTCCGCTTCGCGAAACGGTGCGCAGATATCCGCGATCTCGAATGACAGACTGATGCCGCTTAGATCGGACAAATTGGCGGCCAGTTCGCGCGCGCGCTTTACTTGTCCGTCGGCAATATCAAATCCGCGCGCGGCGATAGCGGTAAAACCAAGCGTGCGCGCACGCGTCACGATACGGCGCAGCCACGTACCCGGGCCGCAGCCGAGATCGAGAATGCAAACCGACTGGGCTCCCGTGGCGCGCAGCGCGCAGAGCTTTGCATCCAGGACGGCCCAGATGCGGCGGTCGCCGTAAGCGTATTGTCCGTCGAATGCGAAAAGCTGCCTGGGATCGCCGTCGGCATAGGCAATATAGGCGTCGCCCGATTGGTTATAGGCCGTGGCGATCGCGCCGCCGGAGTTCTCGTGGGGCAGAACACTGGCAACGCGGCGAGCGACTCTTACACTCAAAGACTTCTCCATGGTTGAGGCCGTGCGTGCCGCGGACTCGGAACGCCATCGGCCGGGTTTTCATTTTTCCGAAGACCTGGCGCAGAGTGGCTCCCTATTATGGTAAACGCCGCTATGTTTCTTTGCCGCTGTTTTTTGTCGTGCGTCGAAGCAAAGCAAAACCATTGCGATAGCCGATAGCGGCGCACCGATCGGAATAGCGGGCACCCCGCGCATTTGGGTTTGGTTTGGCAGATCGGATTTCATCGCCGGGATAGGTAGGCCCCGGCGCATAAGAATTCGATACGAGCTTGCGGCGGAATACATAAGAAAGCCGATTCACCCGGAATTCCGGGCGATATTCGCGCCGCCATCCCCGCTTTCTTTCCGAAATTCTTATGCGGCGACGGCGAGTTTCACATCGAATTCTTATGGCGGTCCGTCCTATCACATGCGCCGAAGCCTCCATTGCATCGAGGCATCCTCAGCGAGGATCGCGTTCCGTGAGACCACCCATTCAAGCCTATCGCGGCGTTTATGATGGTGATGATGGATTCTTTCCTGAGGTTTGGCGCCGGCCGGAACGCAGCGCCCAGCTATCGCCGGAGAATGCCCCGCAGCGGGTGCTGTTCGAGTTCGCGTTGGTCATTGGAACCATGCTGGTTCTGGCGCTTGCGGCGAATGTTTTGATTCCGGGCGCGTAGATTTTCCAATTTCTGCTGCAGCGATAGTTACGGCACATTAAGCGCACTCATGGTGACGTAGTATCCGTCGGGATCGCGCAGCGAAAACTCCGCCGTTCCCGTGCTGGGATTGAAATGCGGCTGTTCTTCCAGCCGGTCGACCATCGCGCGCGCCCTCTGCAAAGCGCCGTCATAATTGTCGACCCGGAAAAACAAGAGAAGACCGTTGCCGGGCTTGGCGTCGCGGGGACTTGTCAAGGTGGGATGCGCGTGGGCAGCCCAGGCGTGGAGGCAGAGCAAGACCGTTCCATCGGCGTCGACGATTTGCCCGAAGTCGTTATGCGCTGGCGCCGTCTCCGGCAAGCCGAGCAGTCCCTGGTACCATTTGAAGCTCTGAAACACGTCGGCGACGCCGATGATCGTCCATAGGCGCTTTCTCCCCGATTCGGCAATCACTGTGTTCATCGCCCTGCCCCGCGCCAATTATCGGAGTTCAGCTTTTGCCCGCAGTCGCGCGCCGAGCGCCATCAGCGGTGCCAGCGTGAGCAAAAACGTCAGATGGTACCAAAGCGGAAACTTATTCCAGAGATAGACATGGCTCGGCAAAAACAGGATCAACAGCACCAAACCGGCGATCCACGGCGCCCATCGGTTTGCGGGCGCAATGGCCCGTATCACGGCGCCGGCTGCCAACGACGTGACGGCTGCCATCGAAAGCCGCGCGATCTTCATGGCCAGCGTGAACTGCATCGCGTGTTCCACCGCCGCATAACCCGGCAGCCACAGCCGCAGGCCCCAATTCAGCAACGTAACAATCGCCGCCCAGGCCACCAGCCCGGCAATCACCCCTATGATCATTCGCCACATGCGGCACCCCTTGTTTAGTTGAATCATAATAGTCTAATTAAACTATGAAAGCAAGACTGCTGATTCTCGGCGTGCTGCACCGGGGCGATTTCCACCCATACGAGATCAAGCGCCGGCTCGATAACGCGATGGTCGAGTGCTACATCGATGTCGATGTGGGGACGCTGTATTACGCCATCAAGCAGCTCGAAAAAGAGGGGCTGATTTCACCCGTCGCCCATGAGCGCGTGGCGCGCGGCGGTGTGCGCACGGTCTACAAGATCACCGCCAAGGGAAAGAGCGAATTCCGTACCCTGCTGCACAAGCAATTCGAGGAAGAAGGACCGGTTTCGCAGACGCTTTATGGCGCGCTGTTGTTCTTGCACCTTTGCGATCTGAAGGTGGTCGAACAGCTCGTCGGCCGCAAGATCGCCCAGCTCGACGAGTTGATTGCAAAGCTGATCCCGATCCGCAAAGAGCTGCGTGCGGTGATCTCCACCGGCGGAAGCCATCTGCTGCAGCATTTGGACAAGCAACGCCGCCTAGATCGCGAATGGCTCAAAGACCTGCTCGCCGACATCAAGGCCGGCCGGGTGCGCGATGTCGCCGACCCAAAACGTCTGGGGTCGGGCCGGAAAAACAAAAACTGAGATCTTATTCCGACGTATCGGAGAGTTGTTTTAGCTTTTCGATCATTTCATCTCGCCAGACTGGGTCTACGTCGGCCATGAACTCAACGAATAATTCGATACATTCATTGCAGATGGGGGTTTCGGGTATCGGCGGCCGATCCCAAAGCCCACCGCTGATGATAATGAATCTTTTGACGTCGGTCTGGCTTTTGTCACAGAACCTGCATCGCTGATCTGGCTGAGCGTGTTTCTTTGTCATGGCGTGGCCCTCCCCGCCACCACAATAGAAACTTTTGCGGCTTCGCGCGATTCCGCAGCCCACAGCGGCAATACGCCGGCGCCGTGTGCAGGGCTCACCATTTTCTCCGGTCGCCGAAACAACCCGGATTGCTATGGCTGCCGTCGCAAGCGGGCTGCGCGGAATAATAATAGTAGCCGGCTGCTCTCATGCAGTCGTCGATCGGACGGTCCAAGGAGTCGATATACTCCTCTTCGCTTTGGTCCGCGGAGCGCGCGTTCTCCGCCTTGGCCTTAGCGACGCATCGTTTCGACGCGGCCTTCTGATCGAAATGGCAGCCGGCGAGCGGCAGGATCAATAGAACGGCGAGAAGCGCTCTCATGGCCGGATTATCCCGCGAAGCCGGGGAACCGTAACACTAATTGCCCTGCCCGCCCATTCGTTGCGTTTTATCCGCCAAGGCAATTCTTCCGGCGAAAAGGGCGCGGTGTTCGTGCCGCGCCCTTGTCCTCGCTTAAATTCCGTCAGCTATCTCACGCCAGCGGATCGGGACCGAAGCGATTTTCGCCCGCGGTGCCGCGAAGGAAATAGAACTCGATGATAACCCAAAGCCCGATAATACAGACAATGGCATAGGCCACGCCGCGCGCCATGCCCATCTGACCGACGAACAACTCCGTCGGAAATCCGCGGCGGCCCATCGGCCCCGACAGCCAAACGAATGCGTTCAAAGCCCATGGAACGACAAGGTACAAAATCAGCCATTTGACGCTCTTGTTGCGGTCATGCAAACGCTTCACGATGACCGCGAAATAGGCAACGAGATAGAGCACCACCATCAAGGCGATCGCCGCAGCGGCAATCCAGGCGTTTCCGACGAGCGGATCTGGAATTGGCATCGGCGCCGGTCCGACCGGCGGGCTGACATGGCTGTATTGTTGCAAAGCTTGCCAATAATGCGACCAGTGCATCCCGAACATCGCGACCAGAAAAATCGCGATTTCCCAGCCGAACGTCACCAATAGGAACAGCCACATCTTGGCGCGGTTGATGCGGCCGCTAAATCCAAACAGATAATGCATGATAAAGCCCCCCTCCTGACCCGGGCCGATTATGCCCGAAACCGGCCAATCTGAACACTGCCTCAAAGTGCCTCTTCCAAACAAAACGAGGCCGAAGCGGCTGGGGCCGACGATATTGCGCTAGGAAAACAAGGCGGCGAACACCCAGCCTCGATCAGGAAATTCAAGACGTCAAAGAATGCCCATCTGAGATCTATTCCAAACTCTGGAATTGGCTTTCGAAAGCGGTCATCCGCGCTGCGCAGAAGAAGCCCCGTAGGAGGCGTCGCGCCGGCCTCGTATCCGCTGCAGGCAGCGTGGCCCTAATTCGCAAACGAAGAGATCAGCTTGGTCATTCCGAGGAGCGTAACCATGCGTCCGTTGAGAACGGCAACACCCTCGACATAGTCATTTTGCCTTTCCCGCATGACATCGGGAACGGATTGGATTTTGTCCGGTGTCACCGTCAGAATATCGGAAACCGCATCGACCAGCAGGCCGACGGTCCGTTCGCCCGCATTGACGACGATGATGACATGCTTTGGTGTGGCTTCGGTCAAACCCAGGCCCAGGCGAGCCTTGAGGTCGATCACTGCGAGCACGGTGCCCCGCAGGTTGATGACCCCGCGAACATAGTCAGGCACGCGCGGCAATACCATCGTATCCGTCCAACCGCGAATTTCGCGGATCGTCATGATATCCGCGGCGAATTCCTGGCCGGTGGCCAGGAATGCAATATATTGACGGCCTTCGCCATCCGCCAGCAGTGCATTGTCGCTCAATACTGCACTCCAACTACCTGCTGCAATGGCCGACTATTGGATTAAGTGGTCCGCCGGCATGCTGCAGCCATTGTCGTTTTGTCTTCCGATGCGACGACGCCCGAGGCGCCTTTCATCGAATGCAACCAGGATGACACGCAAACCTTTCGAAGTTTGCCTGCGCACGGCACAAGGAACTCAACAAAATCCGAGATAGACCAAACGCGACAAGAATTAGGGCCAAGAGGCCTTACAACCGCCTATGCAAGCAGCGTTATTCGGAATGGCACCAGGCGTAAGCGTGGCCGCTGGCGGCCGATCACTTACGAGTTTCGCCCCTGAGAGTCGCACGGGCGGGCAAAACATGCGTCAAATCGTCTTTTACGGCGGCGCGGCGTTCGACCTGTCCCATGAGCGAGACTGTGCGCGTTGCGCCCGCGAACATTGCACACAAACTCGGCGAGACCTATTTGCCGCAACGCTCTAGGATGTCGTGATCTACCGCTTCAACGATTTCAAACAGCGCAGCATCGAAGCGCTTCGCCATTTCCGTTCGCCCAATTCCTGTGGGCGCCCGGATTTGACGAGCGCAGATCGAACCCATCGAACTCGGGGAGTGACGGTTGAGTCTCGTCTATTGAACGAAAGTATCGCCGATCGTGGAAGCCTCGAATGACGTAGCGTTCGCGGGGTGCCGCGCATGAAAATTGTGCAGGCCCCTCGACGACACGACTGTATACTGTTCCATGGCCCACATTGACGAAAGGCTTGGCAACGGAACCGCGCCCGCCACGACAAATGATCAAAAAATCCCATCTCTCCGCGCGATATTTTGCAAGGCCGGCAAACGACGTGGCCGTTTCGTTGATCGGTGTGATCCTGCTCGTGAACGGCGTTGGCGGGCGGATTGTGGAAACCGAAAGCTACGATCCGGAAGATCCCGCCTCGCATAGCTATCTGTATCGCCGAACAATTCGCAACGCCGTTATGTTTGACGGGCCCGGATATGCGTATGTCTATCGTTCATATGGACTCCACTGGTGCTTGAATTTCGTCTGCCGCGGGGGAAGCGCCGTTCTTATTCGGGCCCTTGAGCCCATAGCAGCACTGGACACGATGAAGAGACGGCGGGGAACACGCGATTTGCACAAATTGTGCGCCGGACCCGGCCGGCTTTGCCAAGCCCTTGCGGTTGACGGCTCGCTGAATGGGGCCTCGCTGCTGGCGAAACCGTTTGCACTTCACCGGCGAGATCGCGCGGTCGAAATCGTATCGGGCCCTCGCATCGGCATAAGCAAAGCCCGCGAGGCGCTGAGACGATTTGGCGAGAAGGATTCGGTGTTTCTAAGCCGCCGCTTTTAGCTTTGGTGGCGCCTTTCTGTGATGAACCAGAGTTGTGGAGATTGGGGATTAAGCAAAGTGTCGCCGTAACGCGTAACTTGTCATCAACGACGTGAATGCCGACGGAGCGGCCGGCGGATACTTTCTCGGCGCTGAATGAGCCTCACAAACCCAATCTCTTGGCAAGATCGTCCACTTGCTTCTGCAAGGCGGCGGCCTCGGATGCATCCTTCGTCTGGCAATAGCGGCGCATAGTTTCAGCGATCACCACCAACCGACCGGGGTTACTCTCCCGCGGCGGACTCCAGATCTGTCCGGCTAGCTCCTTGCCATCCACCGGTGCAGAGAAATGGTAAAACGCGCCGTCCGGCCCACCGTCATATGGCGCAGCCTTGGTAGCCTGCAGCATTACAATCCACACCCGAATGGCCCGTCCTGCCTCCGAGGCATCGAGCGGAATTTCGCAACGTTTCACCTTCACATCGTCGGAGTTCTTGGGCAACGAAGCTTCCAGTTCTTTGATCCTCTCAGCGGTTATGTCATTTCCCTTGTCATCCGAAACCGCGATTTGCCCAGCCTTCATCTGTTTCAACACTTCGTATTTCCAAAGCTGATCCTCGGTGCTGACGGAAATGATCGTGAACGTCTTGTCCGTCTGCTTTACGGCAACGGCATATTCAACCGAGAAGGAAGGCTCCACTGTCATACGAGCCAACACACCGGGTTCAAACAACTCCTTAAACGCGGACGTCACCCGGTCATGGTACGACGAAAAGTATTTGTCGTCCGGCTCGAGATGATCGGCGCCAAAAACCGGCAGCGTCCAAAGCAAGGCTGCGGCAGCAAGGACAAACCTGTTCATGGTAGCTCCCCCAACGGAACCATAGCACACACATTGCGGGACCGTAGATATCTGCAGACGCGCTCGACGGCATAATTCGGCAAGCTCAAGGAAGAGGCGCGTTTCTACCCGCTCATGCACCTATATGTTGCGCCTATATATTATGTCGTTTTCAAGCACCGAAACGTGAACGCCGGCCCGGCTGCCATTCCGCGGAAATGCCGCTAGATTGCGCCTGTCTGCATAGGGGAACCCGATGATCCGCAAGATAATTGTGTTGGCTGCCGCTTTGGCACTGGCGCCGGCCGCCCTTGCTTTATGCTCGAAGCGTCGGGACTAGCTCGACGCCCATTTCGTGCAGGATCTCGCTCACGGCCTCGAGCGCGCCGCGCATATCCCGAGGATAAAGACGGCCGATACAGCCGATGCGAAAAGAATCGGCGACCGTGAGCTTGCCGGGATAGATAACGTAGCCGCGATCCTTCAGCGCGTCGTAGAAACGCTGGAACACGAAATTGGGATGTGAGGGTGTATGAAAGGTCACGATGATCGGCGCCTGCAGCGCGTCGGGCAGCAGCGTCTTGAACCCGAGCGCGCGCATGCCCTCGATCAAAACGCGGGCGTTCTCTGCGTAGCGCCAGCCGCGCCCCGCGACGCCGCCCTCGGCCCGAAACTCTTCGAGCGCCTGGTGGAACGCCACGATGACGTGAATTGGCGGCGTGAACCGATACTGGCCCGTCTTCTCGAAATTCTGGTGCTGGTCGAACAGATCAAGCGCCAGTGTCGTCGCATTGCCCTTTGTCTCGACCAGCGCCTCGCGGCGGCAGACGACGAAGCCGAGCCCCGGCACGCCTTCCAGACATTTGTTGGCGGAGGCCGCGACGGCGTCGAACGCGCAGACGCGCGCGTCAAGCGGCAAGGCGCCGAAGGCGCTCATGGCATCGATCAGTAGCCGCCTGCCGGTGCGCGCGGCGAGTGCGGCGATGGCATCGATCGGATTGAGAATGCCGCTCGTGGTCTCGCAATGGACCGCGAAGACATGGGTAATTGCCGGAGAATTCTCCAGAATGCGCTCAAGGGCACCAAGGTCGGGAGGCGTGTCTTCCGCCGTCTCATAAGTCTCGAAATCGCGGCCTGCAATCTCGAGAATTCGCCGCGCGCGCTGACCATAGGCGCCGTTGATCAGCACCAGCGCTTTGCCGGTCTTTGGCACGAAGGTCGTCAGCATCGCCTCCACGGCGAAGGTGCCGGATCCCTGCATAGGGACCGTCACATATCGGTCTTCGCCGTGAACGATCTCGGGTAGACTCTCCAGCACTGCACGGTTGAGCGCTATAAAGACTGCGTCGCGCGAACCCCAGTCATGCAGCATGGCCTCTTTGACGGTCTTCGACGTCGTCAAAGGGCCGGGCGTGAGCAGCAGGCAATCGCCGGTCTCGGATTTCGCAGGTTCGCGTGTATTCATCGCCTGTCTCCATGCTTCGCATACGCAGCGATGCGTTCGAGCTCTCGTATAGGACCGCTCTGTGACAAATGCGAGTTGCACCTCGTCGCAAGGCGCGGCTTAGATTTCAGGACATGGACGAATCGCTGCGGCGGCTTCGGCCGGTTTCGATGTGCCCGGCCCATTGCCAAACCGCCCCCTCGCTGCGCAGCTCGATATCGTGCTCGTGATCGCTGCCGGCGATCGCCCAACGGTCTTGAAACGTTGCCGCCGGATCCAGCCTGTACAGACGACATCAAGGGACAGTATGAATTTTTCCAACTGTCGTCGCGGCGCTCGCCTTTAAGTATTGCGCCCCCTGAGCCTGCGGCGTGATCTGCGAATTCCCGGCGATTTTGGTCTGCCACAGTCGGATCACCATTCTAAATTTGCGGAAATTTTTTGCGCAGCTGCACTATTTTTTTGCACGACGATCAATTGCAATGCATTGAATTGAAACGAACACCGCTATCACCACCCGATCGCAATTGCATAAAGCAAAATGTCATCGGTCCAATTTTTATTTGTCACCAAACCATCATTTGGCGCCACTAAGGTGAATCTGCGGCGGGGGTACGCCGCGATCATCTGTTTGAGAATTGCACTGTCTTCGGCGCGTGCGCCCGGGACTGCGCCGTTGCGCGTCTAGATGATCTTGCCAGCGACTCCGATGGGGACAATCATGATAACCACTTCCAAATACAAAATTTCTTGTGCCGTGGCGGCGATCCTGAGCGGATTGGGCGGATACGCGAGCGCAGCCGTCGCAGCGGACTCTGACAGCACGACCGGCAACGGTCTCGAAACCGTCGTTGTGACGGCCCAACATCGCGAGGAGAGCGCACAGCAGGTCCCCATGACCTTGCAGGCGTTCACCGGACAAACGCTTTCCGACCTCAACGTTACGACGCTCGAAGACGTTCTGAAATACACGCCGAGCGTGACCTACGGGAACAACGGACCGGGCCAGGGCGAAATCTTCATGCGCGGCCTGAGCAACGGTTTCCGCGGAGACCAATCGACGGGAACGGTCGGCCTATATCCGAACGTCGCCCTCTATCTCGACGAACAATCGATGCAATTTCCCGCGCGCAATATCGATATTTACATGGCGGACATGGAGCGCGTCGAGGTTCTCGAAGGCCCGCAAGGAACGCTGTTCGGCGGCGGCGCGGAAGCCGGGGCGCTCCGTTACATCACGAACAAGCCCGACGTTTCGCAGTTCAGCGCCAATACGCAAGCCAGTTACGGCATGACCGACGGCGGCGATCCGAATTCGAGCTTGAGCGCCACGATCAATATTCCCGTAATCAAGGACAAGCTCGCGGTGCGCCTCGTCATCTACGATGATCGCGAGGGCGGTTACATCAACAACGTGTATAGCCAGTTCACCCGCAACAACTCGGATCCGGGCAACGTCGTGCTCGGCATCCACCCGACCGGCGGCAAATGCCCGGACGGCGGGACGAATCCCTACGAGCAGGGTGGGCAGGCGTGGTGCACGCTGGCGGGCGCGCCGGTCGCGAACAATTCCTCGCTCGTCGGCAATGCGCAGAATCCGGTTACCCATGAGGGATTCCGCGCTTCCGTCCAGTACGACTTCGATCCCGATTGGAACGTGCTGATCACGGAAAGCTACCAGAAGCTCGACGCCGAAGGTCTTTCCGTAGACTATCCGATCGGCTCGAATTTCCAGACCCTAAAGCCGCTGCAAGTGACGGCCTTCGCGCCCTCTTACAACAAGGACGAGTACGCCAACACCGCCTGGACCATTAACGGCAAGATCGGCGATTTCTCGTTGATCTACACCGGCGGCTGGACGTTGCGTCATATCAACCAGCAGATGGAATACAGCAATTACAGCCGCACCTATTACGGCGTGTATTATGCCTGCTCGGGCGGCACCAGCTCCTATTCCCAGATCGATCCCGGTGGCCCGCTGAAGTGCAACTCGCCGGTGTCGAGCTGGCACGACACGGTGAAGAATACGCATTTGAGCAACGAATTCCGCGTCACCACGCCTAGCGACTGGCGTCTGCGCGGCATTGCCGGCGCCTATTACGAACAGTTCCGCGTCTACGACGACATGAATTTCAACTATAAGACCATTCCGGCTTGTACCTCCCAGCTGCTGGCGCAGCAGACCTTGGTGGGCGGCAATTTGGAGCCCGTCTGCCTTGCCGATGTCGGGCCCTATCCCGGCTCGACGGCCAATGATCCGAGCATTCGCGGAGACAATACGGCTTTCGGCGAAGACACCCAGCGCGGTTACGATCAGACGGCATTCTTCGGCTCGCTCGATTTCGACATCATTCCCAAGACACTGACGGTTTCGGCCGGCACGCGTTGGTATCAATACCAGGAGTATGAGCTTGGCTCGGTCTATACGACGGGCGACCGTTGCGAGAATAATCTCGGGCCCTGCATTGCCAGCTTCCCCAAACACGACATCGATGCGCATAACGACAAAGCGACATTCGCAGGCTTCAAGAGCCGGCTGGGCGTGACCTGGAACGTCGACGACAACATGATGGTCTATTACACGTTCTCGCAGGGTTTCCGTCCTGGCGGCTTCAACCGCTACAACACCAATAATGTCCTGAAGGACGCTTCCGGCAATCCGCAATATACGACGCCGAATAGCTTCAAGCCCGACTCCCTCATCAACAATGAAATCGGCATCAAGACCGAGCTGTTTGATAACAATCTTCAGCTGAACCTCTCGGCTTATTACATGCGCTGGACCAATGTGCAGTTCCTGTTTTTCCAGCCGCTGTACACGGGCAACGTGACGTTCGCGACGAACGGTCCGGGCTATGACGTAAAGGGTGCCGAGCTGCAATTCGTCGGCCGCCCGATGGACGACCTTACGGTGCAGGGCGCTTTGACCTATAACGACAATACCGAATCCAGCGCGCCTTGCCTCAAGGGCAACATTACGGGCAGCCCGTCCTTCGGCAAGTGCATCACGATGGCCGGTAGCAATCCGTACCCCAATCCCTATGGCGTGGTCGGCGGCATAGCCGCCTTCTCGCCGCTTTGGCAGGGCAATATCCGCGTCCGTTACGACTGGTCGTTGGGCGATTTACCGGCTTACACAACGGTAGGCACGAGTTACACGGGCGGCATGTGGAACCAGCCGGCCAATTATGTTTCCGGCGCCGGCCTTTCTGTCCCCACGACGACCTATCTGCGCTACTATCAGCCCTCCTATATCACCTTCGATGCTGCCCTTGGCATCCGCAAGGGCCAGTGGAACTTGGAGATTTTCGGAGAAAATCTCGGCAACTCGCATGCCAGCACATTCACTTCCTCGGCACAGTGGGTCAAATCCGAAGTCCCGCTGCGTCCGATGACGGCCGGCATCAAGATTGGCCTCAATTACTAAGCCGATTGCGCGACTGTGTTATGCTTCGGCGGGCGGCAACGTCCGCCGAAGTTGTTTCTTGGGTCACGATGGATACTCCCGCCACAACTGCATTCGAGCAGGACATTGACCGGCTGAGGAAGCTGCAGAAACAAAACCTGCACGCCGAGGCGCTGGCCGACGTCAGGCCGCTGCTGGCGAATGCTCCGGAGAATCGCGATTTCCTGCTCGTCGAAGCGGTATGTCTCAGGCATCTCGGCCGTACGGAGGAAGCCCTGGCAACGCTTGGGCGCCTCGAAAAACTTTATCCGCGATATAGCCTTCTGCATGAGGAGCGCGGGCTCTGCTACGTGGCGCTAAAAGACGCGCCGCAGGCCATCCAGGCATTGCTCTTTGCCGTCAATCTCAATCCGGCGCTGCCTTTCAGCTGGCGCATGCTCGAAGGTTTGTACCGGCTCACGGGCGACGTGAACAACGCGGCCACCACGGCCGATCACGTCGCCACGCTCAAGCATCTGCCGGCGGAGGTGGTCAGCGCCACGTCGCTGTTCGCCGATGGCGAACTCGACCGGTCGGAAACCATCATCCGGGCGTTTCTCATCAAATACGGCAACCACCCCGATGCCATGCGGCTTCTGGCCCGGATCGGGATGGCCCGCGATGTCCTCGACGATGCGGAGCTGCTGCTGAACGGGGCGCTGACTCTGGCCCCGGACTATCATGCGGCGCGCTTCAACTATGCTCAAGTGCTGACCCTGCGTCACAAATATGCGCAGGCACGCGCCGAGATCGAACGGCTGCTGAAGCTGGATCCGCGGAGCAGCGAATACCGCAGGCTCGCCGCCACCATTGCGGTAGGCCTCGGCGAACATGAAAAAGCGATTGCGATATACCATGAATTGCTGCGCGAAACGCCACGCTCGCCGGATGTGAATCTCTGGTTGGGCCACGCCCTGAAAACGACCGGACACCTGCCGGAAGCGGTCGCCACCTATCGCGCAGCCGCAAAGGCGCGGCCGAATTTCGGCGATGCGTATTGGAGCCTTGCGAATTTGAAGACCTATCGCTTCCTGGACGAAGAAATCGAGCGTATGCGCGCGGAAGAAAAATCGCCCTCGACCGAGCTCGTAGACCGCTACCATCTCTGTTTTGCGCTGGGCAAGGCGCTCGAAGACCGCGGCGATTTCGCCGAATCCTGGGCCTGTTACGAGCGGGGAAATGCGCTCAAGCGCGGAGAAAGCCACTACCGCGCGGACGTCATCGAGGCGAATACGCGCAGTCAGATAGATATCTGCACGCGCGATTTCTTTCTGGAGCGGACCGATTGGGGATCGCCGCACGCCGATCCGATATTCATCGTGGGTCTGCCGCGCTCGGGCTCGACACTGCTTGAGCAGATTCTCGCGTCCCATTCCGACGTGGAGGGAACCCACGAGCTATCGGATGTTCAAAACATCGTAACCGAGTTGCAGGGGCGTGATGCCACAGTGGAAACGAGGCTTTATCCGGGCGTCCTCGCCGAATTGCCGCGCGACGCATTTCTGCGGCTTGGCGAGAAATATCTCGCCGATACGCGGATGTACCGATCGGGGCGCCCTCGCTTTATCGACAAGATGCCGAACAATTTTCGGCATATCGGTCTGATCCATCTGATGCTGCCCAATGCGCGGATCATCGACGCCAGGCGCGAACCGATGGCGTGCTGTTTCAGCAATTTGAAGCAGCTTTTTGCCCAAGGGCAGGAATTCACTTACAGCGTGGAGGATATCGCGCGCTATTACCGGACCTATCTGGAATTGATGCGGCACTGGGACGAAGTGCTGCCCGGCCGGATTCTGCGCGTGCATCATGAGGACGTGGTCGGCGATCTGGAAGGAAGCGTGCGGCGGATTTTGAATTACTGCGGTCTCGAATTCGAGCCCGCCTGTGTCGAATTCCACAAGACCCAGCGCAGCGTGCGTACGCCGAGCTCCGAGCAAGTGCGCCAGCCCATCTACCGCGACGGGTTGGAGCATTGGAGAAATTACGAACCCTGGCTCGGCCCGCTCAAAACCGCCTTGGGTGACGCGTTGACCCGCCACAGAGAGGCATCATGACGGCCGACGAAATTCTGGCGATCTATGACGAGGCCGGCGCGACGGCCTATTTTGGCGAAAAGCTGAGCGTAACCGAGCATAGTCTTCAGACCGCCCATTTGGCGCAAAACGCCAAGGCGCCCAACAGCCTTGTCATCGCCGCATTGCTGCACGACATCGGCCATCTGGTAGAACCTGCGCCGGCGGAGATCGCCGAATGGAAGACGGACGCCTTCCACGAAGTGAGCGGCAGCCGGTGGCTGGCTCAGCGCTTCGAAGCGCAAGTCTACGAACCCGTGCGCCTGCATGTGGCGGCGAAGCGGTATTTGTGTACGACGGATCCGGCTTATTTCGGCAAGCTCAGCGCGGCATCGGTTAAGACCCTCGCTCTGCAAGGCGGACCGATGTCGCGCGCCGAAACGCAGATGTTCGAGGCCGAACCGTACTTCCGCGAGGCCGTGCTGCTGCGGCGATGGGACGATCACGCCAAGATCGAAGGGCTGTCGACGCCGGATTTTGCCGCTTATCTTCCGCTGATCGAAGGCCTCGCAAAGGCATGAGCCTTTTTGCGTTAAGTGCCCGATAAGGCCGGTACGGAAGCGGTCGCACGAGAACGGCCCATAAAGTAGATCAGCGAAAACGTCACAAGCACCAGCCCGACGATGGTTGTCGTGTATATAGCCAACCGGAACACCGTCAGCCATTCGACATGCTGCATTCCAAAATTGCGCCATAGAAGCAAAGTACAGCTGCCGGCATAGCCGAAGGCGTCCGCGACATAGATGAGGAATCCGGCATTACCCACCCGGCCGCTCGCAGCAATCATGCGGTCGAACAGCATGGCATTGAAGGGCGTGTACACGACGTAAAGTCCTGCGCCACTGGCGATCATCCAGGGCAACGGACCGAGCAGCCCGGCATCGAAAGCCAGGGTCGATGCGCCGAGCAAGACCAAGCCAGCCAAGATCAATCCGTGAATCACGGCGAGTGCGCGCGCATTGTTGCGCACCACGACGACGATGCTCATTGCGACCAGCGCCACCGCCGCGACGACAATCTCCGTCTCGGTAAACACCGCAGCCGGATTGCTGTACCCCAGCGCGCTCCACAGTTCGGCGGCGAAGTTGTCCCGAAAATCCCGCATGGCCGTTATGAACACGTAGATAATTACGAGGAGCGTCAGACCGAGGCCGTATTCCCAGAGAAATTCGCCGATCTCGCGGCCGGTCATCGGCGCGCGGCGGACGCGCGCCGCCTCGTCTGCGGCATCGGGCGGCGGCAAGAGCGAAAGCCCCCATACGGATATAAGCAGAAGGGGTACGAAAGCGAGACCGGTGGCCGCCGGCATCCAGAACACCGGCACACCCACCACTTCCATGAACAATATACCGACGGATTTTACTGCGCCCGAGGAAACGATGAAACTGGCGCACAAGACCGCCCCCAGGATCTCCGTGACGCGCCGGCCTTCCATGTAAGAAATCACCAGTCCCCAAATCAACCCTAGGCACAGCCCGTTGATGAACATGGCCGGCACTTTGTAGATGGCCGGCACGAGGGCGAAGGCAATCAGCGCGAGCCAGGATGCACCGATCAGACCGAGGATCGCCTTGGCCCTGTAGGTCCGCTGCATTTCCCCAATGACTTTGATGCCGATGAACTTCGATGCGGCGTAACCGATAATCTGCGCGAGCACGAGCGCAATCTTGAAGTCCAAGGCAAAATGCCAGCCCGCGACGTGCTCGAAACTCGCTGCCGCAAACGGTTTGCGGAATGCATACATCGAAAAATACGTGGCGAAGCCTGCGAGCGACGCAAAAACCGTAAACGACACGGATGCGCCGTTGCGGAGCCATTTTGGAGGCGTTCGTGGCATTTCAACTCTGTGACGGATGAATGAACCGCCATTAAGACGGTCATGCGTAACAATCTGATGACATGATGGAACGGAAGGTGGAACTATTCGCGGGCATCATATACTGATCGCTCTGACTCCACAGACGAGCGGTCATGACGGGTGGGCGATCGGCAGAGCGGTTTGATCTGGCCGTCATTGGTGCGGGCATCATAGGCCTCGCCACGGCCCTCGCCGGCGTTCGCAAGGGGCTGCGCGTCATCGTGATCGATCGCGATACGCAGGCCAATGGAGCTTCTATACGCAATTTTGGTTTCGTCACGGTCACCGGACAAGAGCGCGGAACGATGTGGGCGCGCGCCCGGCGCAGCCGCGAGGTGTGGCGCGAAGTTGCCGCTGCGGCTGATATTCCGATTGTGCACACCGGTCTGTGGCTGACGGCGCGCCACCCGGAATCCGTTGGAGTGTTGGAGGCATTCGTGACGACGGAGATGGCCGCGGGATGCCGGCTGCTGACTCCTCGCGAAGCGCGCCGCCGCTTCCCGCAGCTTGCAGCGCCGGAATTGACGGCCGTTCTCGAAAGCACGGTGGAATTGCGCGTCGAGTTGCGCGAGGCAATTCCGCGCCTGGCGGCGTGGCTCGCCGCCGCGCACGGCGTCAGTTTCATGCGCGAAACCACAGTAACCTCCATCGACATGCCGCAGCTCCATACATCGCGCGGTGTGGTCCGAGCCGATCGCGCCGTGGTATGCCCGGGCGACGATTTCAACGGTCTGTATGCGGATCGTCTCAGAAATTACCCGCTGACGCGGTGCAAATTGCAAATGCTGCGGCTTGCCGATCCGGGCTTCAGACTTCCCGGAGCGATCATGTCCGACCTCGGGCTCGTGCGATATCGCGGCTATGCGGATCTGGACGCTGCCGCGCCGCTCAAGGCACGCCTCGCCATCGATCAAGCCGACCACGTCAAGCATGGTATTCATCTGATCGTCGTGCAGAGTGCCGATGGCAGCCTCGTGGTAGGCGACAGCCATCACTACGCCGCGACACCCGACCCGTTCTCGCATGACGAGATTGACGCGCTTATCCTCGCGGAATTTACCGCAGCATTGGGCATCGAACCGCCGCCGATTATCGAACGCTGGATCGGTACCTATGCATCCGCCACGGATCGTCCCGTACTGATCGAGGTGCCCGAAGCATCGGTGCGTGTTGCGATTGTCACCTGTGGAGCGGGCGCGTCCACGGGTTTTGCGATCGGCGAAGAATTGATTGCCAACCTTCTTGATCCCGGAGAAACAGCATGAGCCTGAAAGATCGTTTCGACCTCGTCATCTTCGATTGGGCAGGCACCATGGTGGATTTCGGCAGCGCCGCGCCGGTTAGCGCTCTGATCGAAGCGTTCGATGCTGAGGGCATCCCACTCGATGAAGCCACCGTTCGCCGGGACATGGGCAAGGCCAAACACGAACATGTGCGCTGTCTTCTGGCGGAGCCATCGATCGCGGCCGCTTGGCAGGCTCGTCACGGCCGCATCGCCGATGGCGACGACCTGGAAAGGATCATGACGCGTCTCGGGCCGTTGATGCGCGAACATGCGGCGCGCGCCTCGACGCTGATTCCCGGTGCACGCGAGACGTTCGATCAACTGCATGCAGAGGGTCTAAAGGTGGCGTCTTCCACCGGATATACGCGCGACATGATGAAGCCTGTTTTGGCGCGGGCAGCCGAGCAAGGCTATGTGCCGGACCATGTTGTGTGTTCGGGGGAAACGCCGGCAGGCCGTCCTTCGCCGCTGATGATTTATAAAGCCTGCGCAGAGCTCGGTGTTTGGCCGCTGTCGCGGGTTGTCAAAGTCGATGACGCCGATGCCGGAATCGCGGAAGGCAAAGCCGCCGGCGCGTTTACGGTCGGCGTTGCATCCGGTAACGCACTCGGACTCTCGCTCGAAGCCTTTCAGGCACTTTCCGTGCCCGAGCGCGCCTCCAGAATGGAAGCGGCACACAAGGCCCTGCGCGATGCGGGAGCCGATCTTGTTATCGATTTGGTCGCGACGCTCATTCCGGCGCTCATTCGGCTGGCTCCGCCTGAATGAAGGGGACACAATACTTAATTCGAGATCAGGATTGTCAAACCAAAACGGGAATCAAGCATTATGTCCCCTTAATTCCTGGGAGAATCCGGGAAGTGGGTTCGCGAGCAAGGCTGCGTCCAACAAATTGCACAAGGTGAACAGGAATGTTATGCCTCATCGGTGTTGGATTAATACAGAGTGCGCGCGCGGGATGAAGGACGCCTATGACATTTCCACATGGTTTGGCGCCACTAAAGAAGAAACGTGCATGCCTTTGCCCGGCGACGATCTCGTGGTCTCTCCCATTTTGGAGGTGACTCATGCGATCACGGTCAATGCGCCTCCCGAACATGTCTGGCCTTGGTTGATGCAGATCGGCCATGGGCGGGCTGGTTTCTACTCGGACTCACCGTGGTGGGACGCGGCGGTCAATTTCTATTACGGGCTACTGTCACGGGAACGAGGCATGGCGCCAGTCCGTTACCGCGCCGACGCCTCGCAAAGTATCAACCCGGTTTGGCAGGACCTGCGTGTCGGCGATCTGATTCTCGATGGGCCACCAGGGACGGCTTACTATGTCGTGAAGCACATCGAGCCAAACCAATCGCTTATCCTTTTCACTGACACGCACTTGCCTTACCTGTTGCCCGCGCGGCTGCGTGACGCTCGATGTCTCGGTATTTCCGGTGGGTTGAGCGCTGACTTTCACATCGTTCGCGTGATGACTGGCACTACTCGCGTCGTCCGTCGGATGCGTGTGACTTGCAAACCTTGGCTCTTTCGGTTGCTCGTCGTACCGATCGTGCTTGTCTGGGGCGAGATGATTACCGCGCGAAATTTCCTACGCGGCCTCAAACGCCGGGCCGAGGGACGCGAGCCAGAAACGGGTACGCACGACCGAATGTCAGCTTGATTGCTCGTGCATGAGCCAATGTCACCAATAGCATCGCAGGGCTTTGTGTTGTTCGCCGATGCCGGAAGCCAATAACCAGATGCGGTGGCCGCTACGTCCACTTCTGGCGCACATCGGAAGGTCGAGCAGCCCGCGGACGGTTGCGCCGAAAACGGTAATTCATTTTAGTTTGCAAAAGCGCCAAATACGACTTTCGAAATTGCCTCGTCGTAACTGATCTTCGTGCAGAATCTGCTGTAAAGTGACTTCGTTGATCGGCTCAAAATGGGGGGCGCATGACCATCGGGAAGCCGCCAGTATTCATGAGATTTGTTCTTGCCTTGATCCTCGTGTGGGTCGTGGACCCGTCCTATGCCGGCTCCTTCGATGATTGCGGCACCGTCGCGGGTGCTGCGCAGCTATGGGCGAAACCAACCACGCGCTACGTCTTGATCGGCGAATTTCACGGAATGGCCGAAACCCCGGCGGCGTTTGGCGATATCGTCTGTGCCGCCGCACATGCCGGCAAAGCGGTCGTTGTGGGCCTCGAACTGCCGCAAAGAGAACAACCATTCTACGATGCCTATTTGGCGTCCGATGGTACAGAAACAGATCGCGCAAAGCTGTTTGGCGCAACGATGTGGACGAGCGGCATGAAAGATGGCCGAACCAGCCTTGCGATGCTGGCGCTCTTGGACAAATTGCGAAAATGGAAGCACGCTGGGGCGAACATCGCGCTGGTTGCCTTTCAGCCTAATGGAATGAGTTCCGGCATTCCGTCCGCTCCGTCCGAATACGAGGCCAGGATGGCCAACATCATTTTGGATGCGGCCGGAATGAATACCGGCCAGCTGGTGGTAGCGCTGATGGGCAATTGGCACGCCAGCAAAAGCAGGGAACTGTTTCCGGGTGCCAGCCTGCCCTACGATCCGATGGCAATGCACTTGCCGGCCGAGGCGATCGTCAACATCCTTGCCGTGCCGCTGAAGTCGGGCTCGGCGTGGAATTGTATGCCGCGAGGAGCGGACAAGGACGCGAGGAGCGTGGTGTGTGGTCCCCATCCTTTCGCCATGCAGGCCACGCTCGGCAATGTCACGCCATCCGCTCCCGGCGTGACATTGTTCGACAAGACCTACAATGGATATGACGGCATTCTGGCGCTGGAGCGCGCCACGGCGTCGCCGCCGGCCGTGCCGTAGCGATCGCGAAGGGCAAGAACTGGAGCGAGGCGGTCCTAGATCGAACGGTAGGAGCTCGCCCGAAAGCGGAAATTCGTAGTAGTTCGCGTTTGCGACACAAAAGGACGTTCGTCGGCCGCTATGCGCGGATTTTGGTTTGCCCATCTAGAACATGGGCAGCCTGTCTAGTGTTCAAAACACATCCTTGTATGACAGGCGCTTCATAAGGTTTATGCTCGCGTAAAAATGGAGAAAATACGCGTTTGCCAACTCCGCTCTGACAAAATAAGACGCGAGTTGGTGTCTGAACTCATCGGACTCTCCGATGAATTTTGTACCCTTGAAATACAGATGAATCGTTTCATGCATTCCCCAGTTGAACCTCGGCGACACGAGATGCGCAATGTGGCGCTCGATTATTTCGTGCGAAAGAATAGGTTGCTCGTACAATCTTCCAAAATCTTCGTGCTCATAGGCTTTGAGAAACAGATCATCATGAAATTGCGGCGATAAAACCATCACCCCCGTATTGAACATCTTGTCGTGTTCTTTTGGTGTTTTGTGTTGTTTGTAGGCCTCTCTCGTTTCGTTATTTGCGATCTCGTCTATTTCTATTTTGCTGATATCCGGCATCAGCTGAATCCCAAGACTTTTTTCATAAAATATGACGGTCTCAATATCCGACAGTCTGCTTCCGGCCAGGCAAATTCCGATTTTTTCCTTTTCCGGAGCATAAGAAAAAATATTCGGTGCATTTCGAGAAATGATGATGTCGGAATCCAGCCACAGGATTCTATCGTATTGCTTCGCCCATGGCTGATCGAGAATAAGGAGTTTCTGCCAAGCGACGCTCCTTGCGTTGGCTCTGTCGCTTTTGTCGATGGCTCCCACGATAACAATGATATCGGCGCTTACGGTCTCGGCGTATTGTTCCCACGAGGCCTTACAGAGTTCTGTCCAGGTCTTGGTATAGGTATCGCCGACTGCGATGCTGACGATTGCCAACCGTCGGTTTGAGTTCGAAATAGTCTCAAAACCTGAATTGATATAAAATAGCATGGGAGCTGCCCCCGCCATTCAGCTGAAGAAGTGATCCGAATCAAAGTTAACATGGTTGAAGTTGTGTCGAGTTGTGTTGAAACGCCGCGACCGCACAACAAGCGAATACCAATGCGCGAATGCAATTAGTGCGCGAATGCAAATAAGGAAATGCGGGAGCCGGTAAGTTGTCCCTGCGAGCATGACGGCTGCACATGGCGCCGCGCGCAGTGCGCGATCGAATTTCTCCAAGGGCGGGAAATGGCGCGAGGCCGCCCTAGCTCGAACGGCAAGTGTCACGCTTTTGCGACCTTTACGAAGCGACGAGCACGTCCGCCTTACCGTTGATAGCCGCCATTAGGATGGAATATTCGGACAAGGGCATCTGCCCTGCCCGCTCTCGTTTCGTTTCTTCCCCCGAAGCAGTTGGCGGCAATTGGTGCGCGCACGGGTCTCGTCGTTTGAGGCCTTTTTTGCCGCCGCCACACGCCCAACTTCTATACCGCCGATGAGCGATCAGATCGGGCCGCGATAATGCCGAAGCCGGGCGGCCCCAGCCAAGCACGCCGCCGTAATCGCCAAACCGATCCACAACCCCGGCGCCGCCAGGAATCGCATCGGCGTGAGCTGCGTCATCGGGTCCATGGGGAATGTTCCCGACGCGACGAGGGCTTCCATGCCGCCGCCGATCCGGTCGGTCACGAGCGCCAGAAGATGCGTGGTATTGAAGATGATCTTCTCGAGATAACAGATGGCAATGGGCGGCAGGAACGCCCAGAGGAATGGCGTGCGCCTGGCCCAGGCGGAGACCAACAGCAACCAGCCGAAGAACGGCGCTTGCCAAAGCGCGTGAACCGTCACGAGGTGGTACAGCAACATCGCCGACATGCGGGGAAACGACATCACGTCCCAAAGCGCGGAAACGCTTTGACCGCTTGCCGCAAGGATGGCGCTGCTCAGCAGCAGCATGAGGAGTTGCGTGGCGACGGTGACGGCAAAGACGATCAGCGGCATGATAATGAGCGGAATGCTCGCCTTGATGAGCACGGTTGAGAGGTCCGAGACGGGTAGCGATTTCCAGAACAGAATGCTGTGGTCGCGCCGTTCGCCGTGAAGGGCGTCGAGACAATAGAAGATCGCGACGACCATGCCGGTCAGCATCAGAAGAGCTGCGGCAATATCGTAGGGGTATGCCAGAGCGGCACGTTGCTTCATGGGGTCGAGCAACGCCGCTTCGCGCATCGCGGAAGAAAGGTGCACGGCGTAGAAGGCGAAACCGAGCAGAAACAGCGCGCCGACGGCGGGCACCGCAATCAGCAGCGCCCGATTTTCCCAAAATTCGCGGCGCAGCGACCAGAACAGCGCTCGCAGCCCCGCCGTTGTTTGGCCGCGCTCCTGATGCATCGATTCCGTACTCATGGCGATACCCCACTTTTTTCCGTCGCGCCCACTACGGCGATGAACAAATCCGCGATGCTCGGCGTACGCACCTCACCCAATTCCGCAAGGCGACCCCGTTCGACGCCGTCGAACAGAAAAATGCTCCTGCCGAATATCTGCTGCTCGTAAATTGGCGCCAGCGCGCGGGCTGCCGCAACGGCGTCGGGATGCACGCCAACTTGCATAAAGCGCGTCTCGAGGGTTTCCATACTGCAGGAAAATACGATGCGGCCCCGATCGATGAACAACACATCGGTCAAGATGTCTTGCAGCTCTTCGGTTTGATGCGTCGTGACCAGGATGGTGCGGTTCTGGTCGAAATACTCGTTCAGCAATCCGTCGTAGAACTGCTTGCGGTATAGCGGGTCGAGGCCGAGCGTGGGTTCGTCCAGCACCAAAAGCCTCGCATCGATGGCCATGACCAAAGCGATGTGCAATTGGCTGACCATGCCCTTGGACAATTCCCGCACATGGCTTTCGCGCGAAATAGTCGTCTTGGCGAGAAAATGCTCGGCCTTGGCACGGTCGAAGCGCGGATGCACCCCGCCGACGTAATCGAGCAGCTGCGAAACCTTGATCCAGCGCGGCAACACGGCGATATCGGAAATGAAGGTGACGTCGCGCATCAACCGGTCGCGCTCTGTCCAGGGATCGTATCCCAGCACCTTCAATTCGCCTTCATAGGCGGTGAGGCCGAGAATGGCGTTGAGCGCGGTTGTCTTGCCCGCACCGTTGCGCCCGACAATTCCCAGGATGCGTCCCTCTTCGACGCTGAGATCGATGCCGTCCAGGGCGACGGTCGGGCCGAATGATTTGCGCAGGCCGCGCGCTTCTATACAAAGGCTTGCCATTGCTACTCAACCTTCCTAGGCGGTTTGGATGGGGACCTCCGGCTCGTGCCCTCGCCTTGCAGCTCTTCGGGCGACAGACCCAGCCGTTGGATGGTCGCGCGCACGCGCGGCCATTCCTCGGTGAGAAATTTGCGGCGCTCTTCCTTTAGCAGCATGGCATGCGCACCTTGTTTGACGAACATACCAAGGCCGCGGCGTTTCTCGACCAGGCCGTCGTCCACCAGCGCCTGATAGCTCTTGAGCACGGTGAGCGGATTGATCCGGTAATCGGCCGCAACATTGCGCACCGACGGCAAGGGATCCCCCTCTTTGAGAACGCCGTCCAGGATCATCACCACGACGCGATCGCGAAGCTGGCAATAGATCGGCTGTGTGTCGTTCCACTCACGGCCCATTATGGATTCCGGGCGGCTCCGCCGCGCTTCATGGCTGCACCCGCTTCAGATCCATGCGAGCATGGACGGCTTTGTCGCCCGGCATCAGGAATGTCCATTCCTCCGTATGGTGGCTCGCGTCGACCACCGTGAACACCGCGTGGCTCACATGTCCGACGATATCGCTACCGGAATACTCCACCAGATCGAACTCCACGCTTTTTCCGTCCTTTGAAGGCCGGGCGATTAGGCGCGGCCGATTCGCAAAGTCGCAATAATGGAGCAGATTCAGTTGGTCGCGGTCCACATAGAACACGGTGAGTTCCGCGGGAAGCTGTGTTTCCTTGTATTCGTGCGCCAGAGCGTTGCCTTGCGAGACCACGCGCATCGCGATGTAGGCCGGCTTGTCGGTGGCCCAGGCCGGATTGTCGACCGTGATCGGACCCGTCCAATCCCCCTCCAGCGTTTTGAGGAGTGCGAAAGATTTCAGCGCATCGGTTGGCGGGAGCGCGTCCGCGGCGGCGGCAACGCGTGCGAACGCACAAAGCGACAGCAATATAAGTGGCAACACAAAGCGGCGCGACATCATGTCATTACTCCATTTTTCAAGGTTCTTGTCTGTTCGAATGTCTAGTGTTATAGTTCACTAGCACACTAGAAGTCAAACTTGGAATTGAAGAGGAACGCCCAATGAAATTGACCAAAATGGCCCTGTCCGCCGTCGCCTTCGCGCTCTGTTTCGCAACATCGGCCTTTGCCACAGACGCCGCGAATTCCTACGCAACTTTGAAAACGCTCGATGGCATTTGGCAGGGGAAGGTGACGACCGATTGGCCGCAAAGCGGATTTGACGGCAAGATCGTCCGCGTCAAGCTGCGGGTGACGTCCAGCGGACATGCCATCGTGCACGAGATGCGCGAGGCCGGCGCACCGGAAACGCCCAATGTCATGGGCGATATCACGATCTTTTATCTCGTGGGCGAGCACCTCTTCGCCGAGCACTTTTGCGATGCCGACAATCAGCCGCTGATGGAGGCCACGCCGACGCCCGATCCCAAGTCCATCGCCTTCGATTTTGTCGGCATCACCGGCAATCTGCAACAAGGCTACATCCATGACGTCGCCTTCAAGACCGTCGCGGCGGACCACCACATCGAGGATTGGACCTACCTCTTCCCCGGCAACAAATCCGTTCACGCGCACTTCGATCTGCAGCGCGTGAATCCTTAATAGAACCATTCCGCGGCCCGCGCCGCGTTATCGTCGGAGTTGAGAATGACCTCGCCAGAGAGAGCACAACGGATTTGGGCCCGCGTTGCCGGATTTACATTTTTGTTCCTGATCGCATTATTCATGGGCGCGGATAAACTCACCTCCGTCATTGCAGGGTCGGCTGGGCATGCCGAGGCCGTGACCCGAATTACCGCCGCCCAACATTTGTATCGCGCGGCTCTCTCCGCTGATGTCATCGGCGCGATTGCAACCGTCGTCTTGGCCGTGGCGCTCTATGCGACGCTGAAGCCAGTGAATCCCGATGTGGCCCGGCTGGCGCTGTGCTGGAGGCTGGGCGAAGCAACGCTGGAAGGCGTCACCTGCGCTTTGAGTTTCCTCGTCGTGCGGACCTACACCGCGCCGCACGACTTCGCATCGTTCGATGCGGGGCAGCTGCAAGCCTTGGTGTCGATGATCGGCACCTTTCAGGGAAGCGTGTTCTACATCATCACGGCATTCTTCGGCTTCGGCTCGACACTTTTCTTCTATCTGTTCTTCAAGTCGCGTTACCTGCCGCGCCTCATCTCGGCATTCGGCATTCTGGCGTCCATCATTGTTCCGGTCATGGCACTGGGACACTTGATCGCTCCGGAAAACGCCGCGCTGTTCCAGAATGGGTGGTACCCAATATTCGTAGCCGAACTCGTCACGGGTTTATGGCTGCTCGTGTTCAGCGTGAAGATAACCGCGCCGAGCAACGCGCCGGCGATGACATTCGCGCCGGTTGGCCAACGCAGCTCGCCGCGGGGCGAGCAATAGAGTTCCAATAGAGGAGATCAGTTCATGGCAAATAGTGAAGCGTCTGCGCCCAATCCCAGAGCCAGGCTTACGGGCTTTATCTACCTGCTCAACATGGTGACCGGTTTGGAAACCATGCTCGATCGCGGCACGCCGCTCGCTGCCTACAACTTCCCCGTCGGTCTGTTCGCAGCCGCGTGCTATGTGGCCGTGACGCTGCTGCTATATGTGCTGTTCAGGCCGGTGAACAAATACCTGTCGCTGATCGCGATGCTGTTCAGTTTCGCGGGTTCGGCCGAGGGTATCTCGAATATGTTCGGGGGACATTTCACCGGCGTTAATTTCCTAGTGTTCTTTGGATTCTTATTGCGTGCTGATCGGTTATCTCGCCTTCCGCTCGACGTTCATGCCGCGGATCATCGGTGTGCTGTTGATCCTGGCGGGACTGGGCTACCTCACCCTTCTGTGGCCGCAGTTTGGACAGAGCTTGGTGCCGTACAATTACGCCCCCGGACTGATCGGCGAAGGCGCTTTGACGTTCTGGCTTCTGGCGAGGGGTGTCGACACGGCGAGATGGCAGCAAATGGTCCACGGGAACAAATGATAGCATTCGTCGAACAAAGGGGGCGCTTATGACCGATCGCATCGCAGCATCGTCGCCAAGTCTCAAGGCCAGAATGGCCGGCGCGTTTTGGTTGATTACTACCTTCGGAAGCCTGTTCAATTTCATGTATGTCGGCGGCAAGATCAATGTGCCGGGCAACGCCGCCGCAACAATGCACAACATCGGAGCGTTCGAGTCTTTGCGCCGGCTGGGTTTCGCAGCCGACCTCATCGGCGACGTGGCTTATGTCGCCGTGATCGCGCTGCTCTACGAGTTGCTCAAGCCCGTGAACCGGAGCGTCTCCTTGCTTGCGGCGTTCCTCGGCTTGGTGGGATGCACGGTCGGGGCAGTGAATGGCATCATTGGGCTCGCGCCTTTGGCGGTCTTAGGCGTTGGGCCGGACGCGAGCGCGTTCAGCGCACAACAGTTGCAGGCGTTGGTGTTCTTGTTCCGTAAACTGGGAAGTGACGGCGCCAATATCAGCATGGTGTTTTTCGGATTCTATTGTCTTCTGATCGGCTGGCTCGCTTTCCGCTCGAGCTTTATTCCCCGAATTATAGGTGTGGCGATAGCTATTGCGGGCGTGAGCTACCTGACCAACAGTTTTACGAACATTCTTTCGCTCTGCCTACCCAGTATCCTGTATGGGAAGGTTCTATACGGCGGCATTGGGGAGATCGTTTTCGCCCTGTGGATTTTCGTGATGGGCGTGAACGCTTCGAAATGGAAAATACGGGCTGCCTCCGAACGCCAAGCCTAGCGGGATCGCCACCCTAGGCAACGATGAGAGAAAAACCTGTGATAGGTGGTGGCAGCAATGCCCTTCTTGCCGCCGATTGATTTCTCACCGGCTTCAATTCTTCCCCCAAAGAGATCTGCTCCGTCATGCTAAGCTGCCAGAGTTGTGAGCGAACCGCGCAAAATCATCCATGTCGATATGGACGCCTTCTATGCGTCGGTCGAGCAACGCGACGATCCCGCGTTGCGCGGCCGACCCGTCGCGGTCGGCTATGCCGCCAAGCGCGGTGTGGTTGCCGCCGCGAGCTACGAAGCGCGAACCTTCGGCGTGCGCTCGGCGATGCCCTCGAGCACCGCGTTGCGCAAATGCCCGCAGCTGGTATTCATGCCGCCAAGGTTCGAGGTCTACCGCGCCGTGTCGCGCCAGATTCGCGCGATCTTCGCCGACTATACCCCGCTCGTCGAGCCGCTCTCGCTCGATGAAGCCTATCTCGACGTCACCGAGAATCTGCGCGCCCTTCCAACCGCGTCGGCCACGGCAGCGCAAATCCGCGCCCGCATCTTTGCCGAAACCGGGCTCACCGCCTCGGCCGGAATTTCGTACAACAAGTTTCTCGCCAAGCTCGCCTCCGATTATAAGAAGCCCAACGGCCAGTTCGTCGTGACGCCGGGGATGGGCGCCGCGTTCGTGGAAGCTTTGCCGGTTCGCAAATTCCACGGCGTGGGACCCGTCACGGCGGAGAAGATGAATCAGCTCGGCATCTTCACCGGCGCAGATTTGCGCCGCCAATCGCTGGATTTCCTCCGGCAGCACTTCGGCAAGTCCGGTCCTTGGTATTACGCCATTGCGCGAGGCGAAGACGATCGCCCGGTGGTGCCCGACCGGCCGCGCAAATCGTCGGGATCGGAGACGACATTCTCCGACGATCTGAGCGATCCCGCAGCGATCGAGGCGGAGGTGCAAGCAATGGCGGACGAGGTTTGGACCTGGTGCGAGAAGGCGCACGCCTTTGGCCGCACGGTCACGGTGAAAATCAAATATGCCGATTTCCGGCAGGCCACGCGCAGCCGCACCCTGCCGTCGTTGGTCGGCTCTCAAGAATCCTTGCGCGAGATCAGTATCGGTCTTGTGCGCAGCGTGTTTCCCGTGCGCATCGGCGTGCGGCTGGTTGGCGTGACGGTGTCGCATTTCGAGCAGGAGGATGAGCCCGCACAACTCGGCCTCGATTTTGGAGCGCCGTGATTACGCCTGCAAAGCTGCAAGATGAGAAACTGGGTCCGCCGTACCTGTCCGCCCGCTGTCGTTTCCTTTCTACCGCTAAGAGACACGGGCTCGCGTCACCAATTCCATAAGGCGCCCATTTGCGAACTACAATGAGTTAGCGTTTTCGCGTTGGCACTTGCAGCTCGGGCTACGACGGCCTCACGCAATTTGTTGCCTATTGTCGGACGGATACGGGGCGACACTTGTTTTTGTGATAAGCTCGTTGTCAAAAGTGCCAAACGTATCAGGGACAATATGAAGAGCATCATTGGCGGAGCTTGTGGGGTTGGCTTGGTATTCGTATGGGGGCTTGCGTCCGCCGCGCCAGTGAAGCCGCCCAATGATCAAATTGAAGTGACGGAGCACGGAGCGTTCTTATTGAACGGCGAAAAGATTTCGTGCAAAGAACTAAATATTCGACTTCAGAAAATGGGTGCATATAACGGCGCCAACCATACGCCAATCAAATGCGGCCTACCCTGGTGGGCGTATGGGTATGACACGAACAGCCCACAGCTCGACTCTACGGCAAATTACGTGTCGAGAGATTTCTCGCCACTGATTGTGCCGAAAACGGTATTCCTGGGATTCATCGGGCCCGAATACCAGCGGCTGAGAATCCGCTTCGCTTCGCTCAGTCAAGACAAGCTGAACCGCGGGCTCTATCATCTGATCGGCACGTCCGAGGTCATGGGGAATCGCTGCGACTTCGAGGGGACGATCACAGTCGAACGGATCACGCGCCTATTGATCATGCATTACGGCGTCGACGAGGAATATAAGGCGAAGCGACTGCAGGCTGAGGGCATTCTTACGGCGCGCTATGAATTTCGCGAGAACCCAGCTCAAAAGCATTCTGGCGTGTTCAGTGGCATAATGACTCTGTCTTGGTACGTCGACCATGGAGGGAAACTTCGTTACGACGACATCCAAATCGACTCGGACGGTTACAGCAACAATCAGTATGTAGGGACCTGGACCGCTTACGGAACGCAAAGCAAGCCCAAGAAGGCGAATTGGGGTGAATACGAAATTCCCGATTCCGGCGACCTTGAAGGCGGCATCGCTGAATTTCGCCCCAACCCGAAGTACTTAAAGAATGGATGGGACGGCTATCAGCCGGGGCAATGAGGGGGAAAGGCGCACTTCACCCCGCCCCGCACGGGCTTGTCCGGTTTCTTCCGCGCAAGACCGCAATGGAGACGCGCCGGCCAATGCGAAATTGTCTCACTCATTTTGGAGGCCGAACCTTACAGGTGCCCCGACTTGGGTTATAGACGGTGCCCATTGGACAAACGATCTTTTGCGCCGAAGACGCACCTGGAGGCCGTAATTGCGCGCCGCGTGCCGGTGACGGACAGTTTTTGCCCGAACAAGGCGGCGGCGTCAGCACGGGTTTTACAATTTGCCCGAAAGACGGTGAAACAGCCATCAATACGATGGAAGTAATGATTGCGACACGACTCATTTTCACCTCTGCTTCGCGACTATATCGCCGGTTCTCCCAATCAACCACATTCGCTTTTCCGTTCCTCCGCTTTACTGCCGCTCCATAGGTCCGCGGCATCGTCCAGTCCCCGCTGGCGGGCCGCATCGGCGGGATACGGCGACTGTGCACACTTCACCCTGCCCGCCCGCTCGCTGCGTTTCTTCTGCAGAAGGACGCGTTCGTGAAATGGGCGATACATGTTCAATTGTTCATGCAGCGCCGGCCAACCGGCTGATAAGGTTGATGCAATAGGGATTGCGCTGTTGCGCCCATTCGCGCCGTTCATCCCTCGTTCACATTGCGGCGCCCTACCTCCGCCTTGAGATCGCCGAGGAGGCAGAGTCATGCAGACGCGCAAAGCCATTATCGCCGGGACGCTGGCGGTGGCCTTCTTGGCAACATCGCTAACCAGTGCGTCCGCACGAGGGTTTCATCATCACGGGTCTGGACGTGGCTTCGGCCTGGTGGGTGCTCTTTTTGCAGGCGCGGCGACGATCGTGACCGCCCCGTTGGCGATCATCGCTCAAGCAGGGCGCGGGTCGCGATCCGATTATGATGGGCCCGATTATGATAACGGGCCGCCGCCACGCGATTATCCCGCGCGACCGCGCTCCAGTTATTATGGCCCGCCGCCGGGCAATTATCCGCCGCAGTCCGGTTATTACGGGCCGCCCCAAGGAAATTATCCGCCGCCGCCTCAGTCCAGTTATTATGGGCCGCCGCAAGGCGCACCGCCGCCGGGATATAATGGCCCGCCGTCAGGCGCCTATCCTGCTCCGCCTCCGCCCGATTATCGGCGCAGCTATGACGGGTATTACGGGCCGCCGCCTGGTTATGACAATCGCTGAACACGGCGCAGAACTTCGCGTCTCCGTCGTTAGAATTTGCTTTGAAGAAACGAGAGCTGGCATCGATCCGCCAGCCTGACGAAAAATATGCAAATCCCTTGGAAGGGCAAGCTCCGTCTCAACGCGACATAGCCTTCACGCGCATGCCAGCCGCCAAGCGCGCACTTGCGACAATCAAATGCGACAGCACCACCATGTCGGTGGGCATCTCGGACCGCCAGACATCCAGCAGAAGCGCAACACGCACTTCATCCGTCGGATTATGCACTTCGTGGGAATAGGTATCGTCCCATAACAGGCAATCGCCATCGCCCAAGCGATGCTCGACGCCGTCTATCGTGAGAATTGCGCCCGGCATTCCATCCTCGCCAAGCGGCACGGACAGGCCAAGGTGGAAGCGGACGATCCCGCGAAACGGGCCGCGATGCGGGGGAATATGTTTGCCGGGCGCCAAAAACGAAAAAGACGCCGACAATATCGAAGGGCAACGAGCTATCAGTTCGGCCGTTGCCGGACATCGATCGATGTTTCGCGGGATATCGAGACCATACGCCTTGAGGACGAACACCCGCCAATCGCGGCCGTCATTGGCCGAGATCGGCGCCTGGGCGCTCATCAATTCATGAAATCTCGGCACCGACGAGAAGCTACCGGTGTTGCTTAGCGCCTCGCTGCGAATCTGTTTCCATGACGGCACGATTTGCGATGCATCGGGAAAATAGCGGCCGATATCGAGTACGGCAGGTGTGTGGATCCTAAGATCATAGAGGCGACGAACGGCATCGGTCAGATGGTCGTAGATCTGAGGCATTCCCTTTACCGGAGTCCCGTCGCTCGCCGATCCGCGAGACAAGGCTTACCATTTTCGCGAATTGAACTCTAGTTTGGCGGCCATTTTGCGGAATCGGCCGGGCTTTCAAAGTGGGAATATGATGACGGGTGCGCCATTCACTCAGCCAGCGCGCGTTCCGTTTCTGCCGCAGAGGACGACTGTCGCCAATTCCTAGCAATTCGTTCTAGGTCGCAAATCGCTATATCGAATCGCACACGGCGTGCTTCTGCCGCAGCTCGTTCTGCACATGTCCGGCAGAACTTCCGTTATGATAGACACGCAAATGACTGGAGGGCGCGCTAATGAGCAATTCGCGGCAAACCAGGATTGCGCCGTTCATTTTAATAGGGCTGGCGCTGATCGGATTGGCGGTCGCGTTCTACGACTCCTACTCGATCTACAATAATCAATTGCTTTGGTGCCCGCCGCCGATCAATGGCTGCAACGACGTTGCTGAGAGCCCCTATGCGCGCATTTTCGGCGTGCCGATCGGCTATTATGGCGTCGTCTACTATCTCGACATGTTGGGGTTGGCGGCGTTGCTCGCCTACGATCCTTGGGCGCAAGGTCTGCGGATCGGGGCCGCACTGCTTGCGGCGTTGGGTGTATTGTTCTCGCTCTATTTCATGGTTCTGCAGATCGGCTATATCCACGCCTTCTGTATATATTGCGCCGTATCGGCGGCGACGACGCTTCTTCTCACGGTAACCGCGGTCATGCATTTGAAGAAGCCGCGAGCGTCCGCTTCGTGATGGGTTAGGCAAGCAAACCCTCGGTTTAGGCGACCCAGGCGGCCAGGAAGATCGCGGCAATCGGCAACCAAGTTCCTATGACACTGCGAAACATCGCAAAACTGCGCTCAAACAGCGGTGCGACGACAAACAGATCGAGTGCAAAGACACAACCGGTCATGACGGCGGCCCGCATCAGCGGATCAAATGCGGGGAATGCATCCGCGAAGAGCGTCGCCAACAGCAATGCAAAGACCGGCGCCGCGACGAGGTGTATATAAAGTGTCGTCTGCAAGGACCAAATCCGGCGTCCGCCCGCGATCACCGCGCCGCACAAAGCCCAAAGAACGACACTCGCTCCCAACAAACAAATCCAGGGCATATCGAGCCTTCATCGTACATCTGCGCGCCGCTCATTGCATCATCTTGACGATCGCGTCGACGATATAGGGATAAGCCTGCGCGCCGGTCTTGCGGTCGAACAGTCCCGCGGCGTGGTTGCCGGTATTGCCGTTGTCCCAGTAAAACGGCACCAGGCCGTGTTTGTAAGCGGACTTCGTGATGTAGATATCCCAATACACCCGTTGGCGTTCCTGGCCGGTATATTCGCTGCGCATGATCGCGCTGTATTCGCCAAGGATCACCGCAACGCCCTTGTCGATGAAGTGAGTTTTCATCTTGTCGAATTGCCCATCGGCATAGGCTTCGTTGGCCCAGGTTTCCGTCGCCTTGGGATCGGTGGCGATCGCGCCCCACTGCCAGATATGGCTCTTGTCGTTGATCGTGAAATTATACGGGTCGTAGTAGTGCACTTCCATCATCAGCCGGCTCTGGACCGTGTCCGCGGGCACGACCGCATTGGCCACGGTGTAGTCGATGTTGGTGTTGTAACCCTGCACGACAAGAACGCGCTTGGCGTTGTTGCCGCCGGTGGCGCGCACGGCGTTGACGAAAGTCTGGTTGAAGCTGTTCTGCACCGCGGCGTTTTCCGCGCTTGGCGCGCCGTATTCGCCCGCGATGCCTACCTCATTGGTGCCCGCGAATAAGAGATAATCGTCATAGTCCTTGAAGTTCTCCGCGATCTGCGTCCACAGCTTGGCAAGCCGGGCGTTGGCCTCTGCCTGCTTGGCAGCGGTGGGCTGCAGCCAGCCGCCGTCGAAATGTTCGTTGAGGACGACATAGAGCCCGGCATTGCGCGCGTAGTTTACCACTTCGGTGACCCGGGCCATCCAGCGCCGGCTGATGACGTCGTCGGAATTGGCATGCGCGTCCCACGATACGGGGATACGTACGGACTTGAATCCGGCCGCCTTGACGGCGTTCATCAAATCCTGCGTCGCGCGGGGATTGCCCCACGAAGTCTCCTCGGGCAAAGCCTCCAATGAGTTTCCGAGATTCCATCCCGGCGACATTTGTTTCGACATCTCGACGCTCGTCAGCTCGCGCATGACTCCTGTCGTCTTTGCGCCGGCGTCCGGCGCCGCGCCGGGCGCGTCGCTGCCCGCATAGGCCAACGACGCCAGCACCAAGGCTGCGACAACCGCAGTGATGGAAACTCGGAATGTTTTCATGATGTTTTGCCCCGGCCAATTTCGGCGTCTTATTTCTGACGCCTCCAATCTAACCCTTATCTTCGCGCGATCCGCAACAGCGGACATCGGCAACTCGTTCTAGCTCGCAAAGACGCCGAAAGGCGGTCATTCGACGGTTGACAAAAGCCACATTCGCGCCAAACGCGTATTGCTTGGATATCAATCAACTTGGGACAGACTATCGGCCTTCATTGGTAAAGGAGCCCATGCTCGCCGAAGGGTTCCGCAAGCATAAGACAGTGCTGATCGTGATCTTCGGCGTCTCCGTGCTGTGGGGCATTGGCCACCGGCTCTACGAAACGCTGGTTCCCGAATTCGCCCAAGCGTTCTCCTTGAACAGCAGCCAGCTCGTTCTGACGCAAAGCGTCTATGACTTGGTCTACTTCGTGCTCGCCGTTCCGGCCGCGATCTACGCCAGGACCTTCGGTTCGAAAGCGACCATCATCTTCGGGCTGGGAAGCTGGAGCGTCGGCGCATTCCTGTTTTATCCGGCGGCGCTGCAGCACGCGTTCCTGTTCTTCCTATTCGCTGCGGCCGTGATGTCGTGCGGTTACATCTTTCTCGAAATCGCCGCCAATTCCGTGGTCGCACAACTTGGTCCGCCGCAGACAGCCACGCTGCGCCTCAACTTTGCCCTCGCCCGTCCCGAAGCACGGGCCGCTTCGATGGCCGATAGTTCTCAAATTGAGCCGAATTGAATGGTTCCCGTTGAGCGCCAAGGTGGCATTTGTGAAGTGATCGAAATGCCAAACTATAAGGAATCCGTCAATCGTTTCCGATTCCGATCATTGTATTCCGGCGACAAGCTTCTCGCCGTGACCGTTGGAGTTGATGTTCTTTTCGCCAAGATCATGCACCAGCATCAGTCCGCAATCGGGATTTTCGATACCGGGAGGTGCCGGATCGAAGACGCGACAGACTTCGCTTTTGTCATTGATGAACCAGGTTCCTTTGAGCGAAAAATAGAACTTGGGAACCGTGCCGGTGAATGTGTGATCGGCGTTGTAATAGAAGTGGGCGACGATGCCGTCGTCTATCGTGACGAGCGTATTTCCATAAAAGGACGCCAACGCGCTGTCGGTTGGGGGCGCCGCCGGCGGCTGCGCCATCATTGCAACAACGGCAAGAGTAGCTGCTGCGGATGCTGTCGCTACGGCCATGGTCCTGCTCCATTTGTCGAAATCGTTACCTGGACGTACCACAGCATCCATTAACGGCGGATTGACTCCACGCTTTGGATTTGTCGCAAGAAATAATGGCAATTTTATCGGATTGCGCCGTCGCGAAAGCCTTGCCTCACGGCGTCCATCGTCAAAACACGAATAGGTCTTGACGCAAGATTGTCATATTCCAAACGGCACGTTCGGGACTGGGAATTGTAGTGGCAGGCGCACAACTCACCCAACCTGCTCGCACTCCGTTGCTTCTGCAGAGGGACATCTAAATATGTCACCAATTTCCCCGATTTCCACCGCATGATAATGGTCGGGAGTTAGAAGAATTCCAGATGCAGGCCAGATGCCGAGGTCGCGCCAAGCGGGCGTTGACGCCAATCGTCTCGGTGTCAAACTTGCCGCCTGAACAAGGTTGGAGCGGGGGCAGAAACGATGCGGCTAGGCGCCCTTTTTGGCATATGCATCGGCATAGTCACGACCACCACCTTTGCTTCGCCTGCCCCTGTCACGCCGACAAATGTCGAACCTTTGGTATTACAACAAGGGTTGAACGAGATTCCGGACATCAGCGACGAACAATATCTCGGGCATATCCTGGTGACCGTCCGTTATAACGCCGATACGCCAGGGAGAAGTTATCTCCTCTATCAAGTTCTGGAATCCGAAAAACAGACAAGCAGTTTCTTTCCGAGCGGACGCTGGGACGTCGTCGGTATCGAGACTCGTCCCGGCACAGTAGAAGACGTCATTCATGATAACCGCGCCGCCGCGAACGCATTGGTGACGGTTCAATTCGCGCGAGGCCGCGTGATGGAGAAGCCGGAAAATCTGCTTTTCATCGCCCGGCGGGAACCGGAGAAAGACAACAGACCGACCCCGGTGACGGTGGAAATCTACAAGTTCACGGCGTTGGAATTGGACGCGTTGGAAGCCAACCCGACGCGCACGCCGAACTTCTACAAGCGTATCCTGACCACGAAAACGTCGCGCCTATACTGCAATACGGATATGGCGCTTAATCAGGAATGGGGCTTCCCGCTTCCTAGAGACTATCTGGGTTCCAAGAAAGCCGACGGCTGCTGGCGCCTAACCGGAACATTCGAGCGCCACACCAGCGATGCCGTTGCCGATAAGGCATTTGATCCGAATTGGGGGATAATCTTTGCGGGCGATAAGGCCCGTGAATTGTTCAAGCCGTGTTCGAGAACGGCGCCAGCGCCAGATAAAATCGCGGGAACATGGACGCCGGACGCCGCGCAGATTGGCGAACTCGAAAAACAACTTGCGCCGTTTCTGATCGACAAGCTGAAACGGTATCGGTATGCGCCTTCGTCATATCGCGTTGGAGACTATTACAGGCAATACGGAGGCTTCGAAGCCGGCGGACACCGCTTCATATACGTGAACGGTTTTCACCGAAATATCTTCCGTCCCGATATTGATGGGACCAACTCTTTTGCTTTTTTTGGACTGCATGATTGGACCGACGAGGCTGTGCTCATCTGCGACGGTGGTGCGACTTTTTTCGGCGTGGTGTACGACCCGGAAACACACGCGTTCACGGAATTCGGCTTCAACGGTGTCGCTTGACGGGGCACAGCTGAAAATGGACGTGACACGCCGGAATTCAGCGTTCAGAGCGGAATGCAGGCCCCGCACCTGCACCGCAACGGACCAGCGATTGAACGACTGACGGTACAGTCGGCAGTCGAGGAAAGTACGGGGTAATCGGTCAGCGCAGACCTGGGTCATCGGATCGCCAGATATTCAAGGTCGGGGGAGTTTTTATGAAAGCAACAGCCAACCTAGTTCCGATAGTCTTGTCGTGTCTGTTGTTCGCAGCTTCCTCATATGGGCAAAGTCCCGCGTCCGGCGCGCCGGACGACGGCTGGAAAACGTCGACGCCGGAAGCGCAGGGGATCGATTCCCGAATACTGCTGCAGATGTTTCAGGACATTCAGGCGAGGGGCGGCGACGGTCTTCACAGTCTTCTGATCGTGAAAGACGGATATCTTGTGGCGGAAGCCTATATAGCGCCTTATCACAAGGACACGTTACACAACATCAAGTCTGCTTCGAAGAGCATCCTTTCCGCCCTTGTCGGCATTGCTCTCGAGAAAAAGAAGTTGAAAAGCCTCGACCAGAAGGTGGCTGACTTCTACCCGGACTACGTCAACAAACCTCGCAAACGAGACATCACGCTCCGCCACCTGCTGACCATGACCGCTGGGCTCGACTGGAACAATGATCGGGAAATGGGCGGTGCCGTCCCGCCTTACGAGCTGGAGGCATGGAAAACCGTTCCCATGCGCGACGACCCGGGCACGAAGTATGTCTACAACACGATGCTGGTCCACATGATGTCGGCCATCCTGACGAAAGCGACCGGCGAAGGCACCAAAGATTTTGCGGACTCCGTTCTGTTCGGTCCGCTGGGAATTTCCGACGTCCAGTGGAGCAAAGACGACAAGGGAATTTACATCGGCGGATCGGAACTCTTCCTGAAGCCGCGAGACATGGCAAAGTTCGGGCTGCTGTATCTCGACGGCGGCGCCTGGAATGGGCGGCAAGTCGTACCCAAAGCCTGGGTAGCGGAATCGACCTCACCGAAAGCCGCCGCGGGAATTGATTCCTGCAGCGGCAATCCCATCTCCTACGGTTATTGGTGGTGGATTCCGAGCCGCACCTACCAGGCCAGAGGCGTCAACGGCCAATACATCATCATCAGGCCGGACCTGAACATGGTTGTGGTCGCCACGAGCGAAGACCAATGCGCCGCTCTTCCCTATCTGTATCCGTATATTTTCCAAGCGGCGTCCGGCCACGGACCGTTGCCTCCCAATCCAAAGGTCGCCGCCGACCTTCAGCGCCTGCTCGCTCTTATGGAAAATCCGCCGGCCAAGGCGATCGGGCAACTGCCCGACGTCGCCGCCAGAATATCGGGCAAAAAATACGTCCTGATGCCAAACGACATGGGCATGCAGTCCATACAGCTGACGTTCCGGGACGGCGCACAATGCACGGCAGAGGTCGGGCTCGGCAAGACGACGATCCGCTTTCCCATCGGCCTGGATGGAGATTTCCGCTTTGCGCACGCTGGGATTTCCTTCGGCAACAATTCCAAACCGTCGCGAATTGCAAGTGTAGGGTCCTGGATTAACGACAGGACATTTGCCTTCAAGTTCCACATTCTCGGCGACGTCGTAACCCAGAACTTTACGATGAACTTCGCCGGCGATGACGTGTCGGTGGACATCAACGACTCTTTTTCGGCAAAGCACATCATGGGAAAGAAGGTGTAATAGCCTCCGGATATCGCTCGCCACATGAGGTCATCACCGCCGCAATCCGCAGCGCACTTCAAACCTGAATCCACTGCGACACAAACCAGACGTCGCGTAAAGTTCTCGCGAATTGTCCAGCCTCCGGACCAGCGTCCCAAGTCCAGACACATCCGCAACAGAGTTCGTCGCACAACGGTGCCGCCTAGTGTCGTGGTTTCGAATTTCGCGATATCACCGATATCAGCACCAATCGCGAACTTCGAAACCAAAATGACACTAGCATCAATAGTTTGGCTAGTGTCCTCTCGATTCCGAAATTCGAATGAGGCCGATATCGGATACAGCGAATTTCGGAATCGGGACACTAGCGCCCAAGCCGGATGCCATTCCTGCCATTTAGAACAAGTCTCGATTGCGCCGCAAATGTCGCTTCGCGCAGCCTTGTGTCGCATGGGTTTGTAGGTAACTCTAGGTAGTTCTTTCAACCGATTCACCCACCGCAATCTCGGCGGGAGCGCGCGTGCTGACGAATATTCATGGGCCGAAGCGCCCGAAGATCACACAGGCCGAGCTCAATCGGTTGCTGACGGCGCATGAACATTTTGCAGCGGGCCGCGGCGGGGCGCGAACCCATTTCAAATTGGCCGACCTTGAAGGGCTCAATCTGGCGAACCGCGTCCTCAACGAGATTGATTTCTCCGGTGCATCTCTGGTCGACGCCTCGTTCCATGGTTCGAACCTCTCGCACGCCAGTTTTTATTGTGCCGATTTGCGTGGCGCCGATCTGCGCAACACCAAGATGCAAGGTGCCGACTTGCGCGGCGCCTCGTTCAAGGGCGCGCGGCTGGCTTATGCAGTTCTTGATAACGCGGACTTGCGAGCCGCTTCTATGATGTATACCGGACCGGATGGCGTTGTGATCAGCAGCCGCACCGAACAGGATAGAATCGAACGCGAGGCCAAAAAGCCGCTCAGCGAACACGGCGTGGATTTCTCGAACTGTTCGCTGAAGCATGTGTCATTCGGCAATGCCAAGCTGCAGGATGTCGACTTTAGCGGCGCTTTGCTGCAAGGCGCGAGTTTCAAGGGCGCGCAATTGGCCAATGTCAGGTTGCGCGGCGCGGTTCTGACCGGCGTCAATCTCAGCGATCTGAACCTTCCGCCGGAGGCGTTTGCCGAGTGCGTAACCGACAGCACGCCGGAATCGGTCGCCAAGGCAGAGCCGTTGAAGAAAATGCTCGAAACCCATCAGCTATGGATCACGAGCCAGGGTGCACAAGGCGCCGCTGCGGTCCTCGACGGCGAGGATCTGCGTCCGTTAAGCAAGGACTTTGCCGGACGCCAATTCACCGGTCTGTCGATGCGCAACGCGATAGCCCTCGGCGTTGATTTTTCCGGATGCCAATTGCAGGGCGCAAAATTCGACGGTGCGGATTTGCGCGATGCCGATTTCACCGGGGCCGACCTGTGCGGCGTGTCGTTCAAAGGGGCAAATCTGGTGCAAGCCCGATTCGCAAAAGCGCGTCTGGGAAATCTGCGCCTGATAAGCGGTGATGTCATGGCACCCAGCCTGCACGGAGCACAGGCCGTCCCGCAGCAGTTCCGCAACACGATCCTGGAAACTCCGATCGAAGCGCTTGGTTTAGATGTTCCCGCGCTGTCCTAAACCGACCCTTGCGCCGTGTTGCCCCACTGCTTCATCGCCGCCATTTGAGACAGGCATCGGGTGTTCGCACTCGGAACCCACCGGCATCGCAGCGCGCAAAATCGAAGATCCGGCGATCGAGCTAGCTGCACTTACAGTGCGCCGATGGCGCACAGCGCACGATAAACGACAAAAGCGATAAGCGCAGCGATGATGCCGTTTTCGACTGCCAGCGCGGAGAGCTCGTCCCGCATAATCCTCGTCAGACGACACCTCACGGATAGTTCCTCAAATCGATATCCCGTACGACAGCACATGCACGCCGTCGTTTCGTCGTGCCGACGGAACAATCGTAAATAGAAACTCGTGAATAAGTACTTATTGAATCTGTTGTCCGATCCCGGTTCGGCGGCTCGATTTGAGCCGGCAACTCGTGGCTATCGATCGGCCAGCAACGGCCGCCGCGGGCGCAAACGCGAATTAGTCTGAATGCGGAATTATCCGCTGAGAGCGGCGCTCCAAAGCGGAAGCATCGTTGGCTCGGCGTGATCTCGCCGGACGCGAATGATAAGCAAGCATTGACCGGGAGTTTTGATCGAATTTAACGCGGACCTGACTCTCCAATTAATGCCTGGTCAACCCTACACGCTTAAGGTGCGTGCCGCTTGGTCATCGCACAAAGGGAGAGTCCGGTGGCATATGTTACCTGGGGTACCGCCTTCAGTGTCGGCGTGCCAACCATCGACAAGGAGCACGAAGAGTGGATGGCGTTGATCAACCAAGTCCACGACTTTCTTTGCTCGTCAACGTCGAATGAGGACCTGCAGAAGGCATTCCAACGGCTCTCGTCTCACACCGTCACGCATTTCTGGAATGAAGAAAGACTCTTCCACGGCACCGCCTTTCCCCGTGCCGCCATCCACGAGCGCAAGCATAAGCATCTGCTGACCGTTCTCTCCTGTTTCCAATATTGCATCGATAGATCGGGCCGATATTTCAAACTGGAGAGCCAACTGGATTTCCTGCGCGACTGGATGATGGACCACATGATCACCGAGGACGCTTGGCTTGGCGACTATCTGACCAGTCCCGAACCGCGATTGCCGCCGCCCGTCGTTGAGTATTGGCAGCCGGAAATGGTCGGAGCTGCCAGTTAATTCCATTTGCCTTTAGGGAACTTCGTCCTGCCGATGTCCAGGGCTGCAACGACGACATGTTTGCGCGACGCAGATTTCGCCGGAGCCGACCTTTGCGACGTATCGTTCAAAGGGGCGAAACGCTTCGTCGGATCAGCAGCGGAGTTCGGCTTCCGTGTTCCGCGCCTGCACAGCGGCGTGCACCTTGAGGCCGTAGCTGATACGGATGATCCCGCTTGCAACCGATTTGGTTTCATCGAAATCGCAGGCAACGAGTGCCGGGTCCCTCCAGGGTGACTTGATTTTCTCGCCACGGCGCGGGCGTTCGCTTGCGACAGCTGTCGCTTTCGCCACCATATCGCGGGCGCTGCTCTCATCTTGTGCGAACACCCACAAGCATTGCGGAATGATCGCAGAAGCCTCCCACATGCGGGAGCTGTCTGCGTTGTTCTTGGGTGTCAGGCGGAATACCGGCATAGGAGATCCTCCTCGAATGTGTGTTTGGCGGCGCCCTTACGCGACGCTGGTGGACCGTCCCGATTTCTCGGACAGCCGGCAGGCGCACCACAGACCCAACGGAAACGTCGCCACCAAGCCGTACAACTGGGCGAGCGCAAATATATAGGCTGTCTGACCGACGGCGATCACATGACCGCTGCTCTGCAGCAGATACATCCCGCCGCTGGGCTGAGCGTGAAGAACATCACCGCCGATCAGACCGGACGTTGCGATATAGATTAAGTAGTTGGCAAGACCGAGGGTAAGTCCGAGCTTCAATGCCGTGCGGTTGTTCATGACGATCCCCTGTCGCTGCGGAAGGGCGACATGCCCGCACCGGTGCGTCCGGTTCCAACCAAAAAGAAACGCACGAATACCCATTTGGGATTTGGGGTGATCCGTTTTGTCGCAGGGAGATCAAATGAAAATGCGTGCGCTACTCAATTTCACCTTTGGCGGCTGACCAGTGCCGGCGGTCGGCGTCTGCAGTCTAGGCAAATGAAATTGCCGCAAAGGCCCCAAACACATGGCGGTGGTATGAGTAGAATTCCGAACCTTGCGTTTGCGGCGCAGGCTCGGCCCCAATGGCCGGACCAATTCGGGGCGCAGAGGGCGTGTATGGGGCAAACACTATTTCGAGGTGCTAGGGCTGCCAACGCACGGCTCCTACTCCTTTGATCGGAACAATTGCCATTATCGAAGACGATGATGCGCTGCGCGATTTAGCGCGCGCGCTCCTGGAAAGTTATGACTATGGGGTGCAAGAGCACTCTTCTGGTGAAGATTATCTCCAGTGCCGAGGTGAAGCGGATTGTCTGCTGGTGGATCACCATATGCCCGGCTTGACGGGCCTCGATCTGCTTGAGCTGCTGCGTAAGGGCGGTGATCTGACCCCGGCGCTGATACTTACAGGGACAAACGATTCCACGGTAGCGCCGCGTGCCAAGCGCATTGGCGTGAAGTTGCTGCGCAAGCCGGTAACGTCAGGGCATCTCGTGCGCTCGATTGAAAATGCGCGTCGAACCGGTGCCAAACAAAGCGCCTGATTAAGCGTACGGACCGCGCCCTGCCCCGCCTCCTCTCGATCCGAGCCCTACATCCTTTCCAAAAAAAAGCGGCGCCAGTGTCGGCGCCGCAGGTGGGATAAGAACCCGTAAATCGGGTAGGAGGAGCTCTTGCGAGCCCCCCCTCCCACACCACCTGGCATACTCAGCGTACCGCGGCGGTTTCCGACAATGCGGAGCGTTGCGGAAAAGAAGCGCCGCCAAGGCTCGGTATTCGACCAACGCCGTAGATGCTGATCCGCTCCACACGCGCACCAGACCCAGTTCCGCTTTCGCCGGTAATGCCGTGGCGAAGTAACCTTTCCATCGGAGAGCGTCACTTCCTTGCTGCTGTTGGGCATCTATCGAGTGGGTTGAACCTGCTCCTTGATTGTCGAATTCGGCCCTTCATCCAGTTGCCCGGACTATTATGGCCTCTGCTGACTTCTCCCCATCCATTGGACGACGTTGCCGTCGCCCTACTCCGATCGCCGGAGAGACAAAGAGATCTCCCAGGGTAAGACGTTGATCCTTCGCTCGGTCGCCGCCGGATTTACCAATGCGCGTGTCCGAATGACTATTGGGCTTCCCCGTCCATGGCCGAGTTACCCCACCGCACCGGCCTCGTATCCGGTTTCTGTTCGTCAACTCCGAGCTTTGCTTCCAGCTTCCTCCCCACCCCGCCTCGCGACGACGCAGTTGCCTTCCGCTATCAGTTCCCGTCATCAGGGCCTGAAGAGGACTTCCACCTCCAACATCAACGCCATGCCTGGCACACCAAAGCGGCGAGGAGGTGTTGTCCTCCTCGCCCAGGAGAGCCTTACATCTTGTACGAGACGTCGAACATGAGCGTCCGGCCGAAATGGCTGTAGGTCGCCAAATCGTTCGGATCGTTGGAACCGCGCAGATCGTCGGCGCCCTGACGAGCACCGGAGAAGCGATCCACTTGGTCGGTAAGATTCAACGCTTCGAAGCGCAAGCCGAAATGGTCGTTCAATTCATAGGAGGTGAGGAAGTCCAGGGTCAGCTCCGAATCCTGGGTGTCGAGCTGGTAATCGGCCCAACCCGGGACCATCGTGAACGAGCTATGATACTTCATAGCTATGCGCGCGGTGAGGCCGCTCTTGTAATACCACAGGTCGAGCTCGTCCGAGTTGTGGGCGAGGCCGGCCATGGGATACGGGTTCGAGACCGGATGGAATTCCTTGATGTTGGAATCCGCGAACGAGGCGTTGGCATAGACGCCGAAGTCGCTCAGGAAGCCCGGCAGGAAATAGAACTTGGTTTGGAACGTCAGCTCCAGACCATAGACGTCGCCGCCTTTGCCGTTGACCGGTATGTCGACATCGAAGAGCGTACCGCCGACCGTCATCGGTTTGATGCCGAGGCCGATGTAGTTCATGACGTGTTTGTAGTAGGTCGCAGCCGCCAGCATCGATTCCTCGTGGAAGAACCACTCATAATCGAGGTCGACGTTGTCGGCGCGGAACGGCTTCAGCAAGGGATTGCCGCCGCTACCCGTTCCTGTCGTGCCGCCCAACCAATTCGCGGCATACAGAGAGTATGCCGTGTTCAAGGCATCGAGCGGCGGACGAGATACCGACTCCGACGCCCCCAAGCGGATCAGCTGATCGTCCGCGATATGGGCGTTCACAGAGAGGCTCGGCATAACGTCGGTGTAGTTGGTGCCTTCTCTGACGGCCGAGAACGTATACGGCCACGTATTCTCGTCGACTTGCGCGCCGGTGCTGACCGTCTTGACGTTTTCGACACGCACGCCGAGGTTGCCATTGATCGGAATTCCGGCGACGTCGTGGGCGAACTTGGTCTCCAGATAACCGCCCAAGCTGGTTTCTTGAACCTTCCAGTCCTGTATTTTGTTCACGAAACCGTCGCTGGCGTTCGCGCCAAAAACATTGCCGTCCGTCCAGTTCACGTCGCCGAGATAAGGATTGCCGGCGGTTCCACCCAATGCCGCGGGAAGCGTGTTTTTCATGCTGCCGAAGACCAGCGGCGCGATGGTTTTAAAGTTCCCATACAACATCGGTGGGACGTCAAGATCTTTGACCGCAAAAGTCTGGAGGTCGCCCACGGGTAGTAAGACCGAACCGTTGGCGCCGATCGTCGTGTTGGACGGGTTGTAGTCCGTGCCCGCGGTATACACGTCGTAGTCCCACTGGTGATGAGTTTTGGCGCGTTGCGACCAGCGCATGCCGCCCGATATCTGGGTGAAGAATGAACCTTCGAAGTCGCGCGACACATCGCCTGCAACGGCGGAGATATGGTCACGTGTTTCTTCCGGGCCGGCATCCATGTTGCAGGCGGAACCGGTGACGGAGTTGTTGCAGTAGGTCAGTCCATTGGGCGTGGTCGAAGGGGTCCACCATGCGTCGTTCGACTGGTCGACGCCAGCCGGGTAGGCAAGCACGTTTTTGGCCGGGATCGCCGGGTTGGAACCGAGCGTCACATAGGGCGCCGTACCTTCCTGCATATTATAGCCCGAGCCCGTTATCGACTGAGGCGCCGTCTGGATATCGAGCCACTGGTTGTTGCGCCAGGCTTCGGAATGCGACAGGTCGAGTTTGGCCAACCACGGGCCTGAGTTGTAAGCGAAGTTCAAGCCCCCAGTGAGCAGGGTCTGGCGTTGCCAGTAGCGGGCAATGTTGTTCTGAACGTCGATCGTACCAGTGGGTAAGTTGGCCTGAACGACATGCCCCAAGCTATCGACCTTGAACGAAGCGCCAGGAGCCAGGTAGGGCGAGTTTGCAACCGGCGCACCACCCGGAACGCCACCGTCGCCGTATTCATCGGTCGCATTCAGACATGCCGCGTTGATGGCGCCCGTCGTGGCGCTACAGCCGAGACCGTCTGAGTTGGGCCAAACTTGGCCGTTAGAGTCGTCGTACTGCTGCAGCTGGTTTTCCGCGATTACGTAAGACGACCACAATCCGTCGGCCTTAATCGTCAGTTTGCTCGTCGCCCGCCATTCGGCTGCGCCGGCCAGGCCATAGCGATCCTGCTGTAGCAGCCTGACGTCGGAGGTTGCTCCCCAAGGCGCAGGATTGCCGCCGGTGAGCGCCGTAGTGCCGTCCGGCAAAGTGACAATTTTTGTCGGCGCATTGCCGGTTATGTTAGCCGGACTGCCCCAGCCGGTATCGGGCTGGTTGGTGTCTTCGGTCCAGAAGACCAGATTGGTAAAACCGTTTTTCTGACGCTGCACGCTGGCAGCCAGCGAGACGGCGAAATTATCGCTGAGATGGTAGTTGAAAGCCATGCCGCCGCGGAACCCGACCGGGTCGTAATGGGGCAGTGCGCTGCCTTCGGTATTGTAAGATGGGCCCAACCGTATCTGGAAGGGCGAGCCGTTGTAGTCGAGCGGCGAGGTGGTGCGGATATCGATCGTCGCCGCAATGCCGCCGCCGATCAGCGAGGCATCCTGGGTCTTGTAGACTTGGACCGCCGACAGGATTTCAGACGGATAGGATTCATAGCGGACGTTTTGATCCGGCTCCGACGAGGCGACTTCGCGTCCGTTGACCAGACCGAAGACGAAACGTGGGCCGAGGCCGCGGATCGCAACTTCGCTGGCGTTGCCGCGGTCGCGTTGCGTATTGACGCCCGGCAAGCGGTTGAGTTCTTCGCCGACCGTAATGTCGGGAAGTTCGCCCAGATCCTTGGTCGAGATGTCCTCGGTGATCAGTTGCGAGTTCTGCTTCATAATCAACGAGTCGCGAAGGCTTTCGCGAATGCCCGTGACGGTCACCGTTTCGACGGTTCCCGCATCTTGCGCGTAGGCCGTGATAGTTGCTGCAGAACAGATCGCTGCGGCACTGGCTCCCAAAAGGAGCATGCGTTGAAACGATATCACCTGGAATTCCTCCCCCTGCTAAGGTTGCAGTCTCGGTTTAAACTTTTGGACTGTAACCAATCATCTGAATAATCATATAATTCGCGATTTCAGCGTCAAGCGCTTGTTACGCAGGCGTCTGTGGTTTTTGCACGCACGTGACATTGGAGTGACGTGACAGCGCTGACATCGCGGTGTGAACGACGATGATCGCGTCTCGGAACCGCGAATTAGAATTATTAGTATCTATCGGCGCGCCATGATCGACACATTCGAGCAGCACGATTCGTCATGCCGTAGGGAAACGGCGCGTGCCGGTTGCTGCAGCAGATCGAAATAACCGATTGCGTCGCGCATCACATCGCGCAGCGAATAGGCAAAGGCACGCGTCGGTCCGCGTTCCTTCTAAATCGCACGACCATCGCGCAACAGCGAGCATGTTCACCAAATCTTTGAATTCGCGGCCGTTTCGAACGCTTCAACGCCGCATGCAACGGCCATACGCTTGACATGAAAAACAGATTAATATGACATTTGCCCGTCTAGACGCGCGCGGCAGGAGATATTTTGTGAACAGGTTCAGCGCAAAGGCGCCGGCGCGCGCCAATATTATCGGCGAACACACCGATTACGCAACCAATCAGGGGCATGTGCTACCCACGCCGTTGCCGTTTCACACCACCGTCGGCGTGCAGGAAGTGGCCGGCGCCGCCGGGCAGCTGACGATCCTGAGCGAGAATTATGGCAACCAACCGCATCAACGCCGAATTGACGATGCGCCCAACCACCACTGGACGGATTACGCGGTGGGGTGCGTGCGCGTCGTCTCCAAGAAAGTGAAATTGCCGGCGCTTGAGATAAAGATAAAGAGCGACGTGCCGATCGGCAGCGGGATTTCGAGTTCGGCGGCGCTGTGTGTCGCGACGGTCCGCGCCCTGAAAGGGCTCTGCGGCATCGATGTGAACGACGAACAAATCGCGCTCATGGCGCATGAAGCCGAGCACGATTATGTCGGCGTTCCATGCGGCAAGATGGATCAGTACGTCTGCTCTCTCGGCCATCCCGGGGAAGCGTTGCTGCTGAACACCAAAACCCTGAACTATCGCCACTACCCTCTGTCGACCGACACCGCGATCATGCTGGTGAACTGCGGCAAGAAACACGATCTGGCCAACGGCAGCGGCTACAAACAGCGCGTCGCGGAATGCACGCAGGCGCGCGATCTGTTAAAGGTCGCCACGCTCTGCGAACTGGGTTACGAGGACCTTGGCCGTCTTTCGGCGTTGCCCGAGCTGATTGCGCGGCGCGCGCGGCACGTCATCACAGAGAATTTGCGCGTGCTGGAGTTTGTCGCCGCTCTGGAAGTTGGCGATTTGGAACGCCAGGCGGATCTGCTTGCCGCCAGTCACGCCTCGCAACGCGACGATTTCGAAGTGTCGATCCCCGAGATCGACGCCCTCGTCGAGTCCTCGATACGCTTCGGCATTCGCGGTGCGCGTATCGTCGGCGGCGGATTCGGCGGCGCCATTATCGCGCTCGTGCCGCGCGAACAGGCGGCCGCGTGGTGGTCCTTCGTTGCAAACGAAAACCCGAACAGCAAGCTGATTTCGACCTATGCCCTAAAGAACAACGAACCCGCCTCACTCCTGCGCCGTGCCGCCAACGACACACGGGGAACGGTTGGCATTGGGCCGGCGCACCACTGACATAATGTGCCGTCGTCCCAAACCAGGCGAGATGTTTACGGTATTGATGCGTCACCGCTGGCCGGATAAGCGCTTCCGCGAGCTTGTCAGGTGCAATAGCACGATGAGTATGAGCCCAAATGCCAATAGCCACCCGCCGAGAATTAAGGCGCCATGCGCGTCGCGCTGATCGACCAACAACGAAGCCAACAATGGACCCAATGCGGCTGCCAACACTTGCACACCGGCGCTTTGCATGGCCGCGCGACGTGAAGGGTCGGCCTCGATCGCCATGGGCAGCATGAATGGGCTTATGAAAAGAAGCGCCAGTCCGCTTAATGCATTGGCGGAGATAAAGGCCCAAGCTGGAATCTGAAGAGAAAAAACGAACCATACGGCGATGAACGCAACCGTGCTCCCGGCAAAGGCCGCGATATAGCGGATACGTCCTGCGATGACCGTCGCCAGTGCGCCGCCGGCAATCTGGCTGGCGAGCGAAACCCAAATCGCCGTATTTGCCACGCCGGTGGTCAACCCTGCTTGGTGGGCAATGGGAACAAGATAGACGCTGACCGCATTAGCTGCCGAAACATAGAGAAGCGTGGCAAGCAAAGCGAGCAACCCGCGCGGTGGGGGAATGCCGCTTTTTTTGTTGGATTTGGGCAGTGGTGCGAACGTACTTGGCGCAAAAAGAGCGATTGGGACGGCTGCAAGACTGGCAGCGGCAAGCGCGGCATAGGCGCCATCCGCGCCAAACCGCGGCAACACATAGACCGTGCACCAGAAGGCCAACCCGAATTGTGCCGCCATCAGCACGGTGAAGAATATTGCGGCCCAGCGCTCCGGTATTTTGCTTCGGGCAATCATGCTGACAGGCACCCACAGCATAATCCCTTCGGGGATTCCGGCGAGCGCGCGCAGCGCAAACAGTTCGTTTCCCGCGGCTTTCATAGTGCCGGCGTTGATCGCCGCCAGAACGAGGCCGGCCAATGCCGCAATCATTTTGATTTTTCGCGGTTTCAGGAACGCGCCCGCCCAGGCCGTTGTGATCGCCATCGACAAAGCTTCGAGTGTGGCGCATTGACCGATGCCGGCTGCCGACAAACGATGCTCGTCCGCCAGCGCACCAAGCACCGCGGGCAGCACGCCGGCGAGAAGAAGTGCGACCACGCCGATTGCGATCGCTGCCGAGGCCTGACCAATCGGCAAGGAAGGTCCGACGGCCTCTTGGATGGCGCCATGGCTGGTCTCGTGTCCGTCGTTGGCGTTCATGCGCGATCCCCTGCCCCAACACGGTCCCGAGACGGTGAGGCTTTCGAGGCCCATTTCTGCAAATCTCCCGATGTCAGGAGCGAGCGATAGTCCCCAGGCCGCTACCGACAGCCCTGCTGCAGCTGCCGCCGCCACGCCATCCGCGGTGATCTCGCTGAAATGGGCCGACCAACATCGTCCGCCATGTGCCGCAATCGCCCGCTGGATGGAATTAGCGAAATGGCGTGGATCGCACCCATCCGCCCAAGGAAAATCACCGGCACCGTCACGAATGATGTCTTTCTGCAACGAGGGAGGAATGCTCAAGTGGGACAGCGCCAGATCGGGGCGAACCGATCTGATATGCCGCAAGACGCGCCAATCGAAGGCAATGACGCGCGCGCGCGGCACAAGGTGATAGGTTTCGAGACTGTCGATTACAGCGTTGGAGAGGGCGATATAGTCGGACGATTCCTCAGGTTGTTGAGGGCTTGTCTTGATCTCAACGTAGATTTGCGCCGTGGAACTACGGGACGCCAGAATCGCCAAGACCTCTGGCAAGGTGGCGATGGCAATTCCGTCCTGTTGCGGCCAGTTGGGGTGGCTATCGGCCAGTTTTGAACTTGGCCTTGTGCGCCCGACGTCATAACGGCGCAGTTCTTTAAGAGACAGTGTCTTTATCACCGGACCAGGGCCCGCGATCCATTCGCCGTTCAAGCGCGTTTGATCCGGGTTCAGTCTGTAGTCGTGGTGAAGAACGACATGTCCGTCAGCCGTCAAATGCGCGTCGATTTCCACGGCATCGACGCCCTGTTCCAGGCTCTGCTTGAAACCTTCGAGGGAATTCTCCCTCCAGCACCCATAGCCGCAGGCTCCGGAGACGATTGCAGGTTGGCCGATTTGCATGATTTTACCCGAGCCCCCAGTGACAATGTTCGGCGCAGCAACGGCGCGTCAAACTACGAACCAACATCAGGCAAGATGCTTGCGCGGCGCGCCGCGGCCACAGTTCTCTCATGGCACAGCACGTGTTGCCGTGCTCCTTGAAGTCCGACTTTCCCAAAAGTCAAACCTGGCGTGATCGAGCCCGCGAATGGAATGAAAACCGCTTGCGTCGATTATCAGCGCCGCATCGCTTCGGCGATTGTGCTGCAGCCAGATTTGAGCGGAGGGACCATTCGGGTTCCCCGTGCGGGCGAAATTTGTCCAATAGTCGATCAGCGCATGGGCGACGGACATATCCTGCGCAGACTTGGCGAACGGCAACAGCCGCAGATTGTCGAATACAAAGGGAATCTCGCCGCCATGATCGGCCCCTATTTTTTGTGAGCGCAACGCCGTCGGCACATATCCGAATTGGTAGAGCCAGACGGCTTGGCCCGTCTTGGCCATTTCTCGCGCCAAAAACCTGGCCGGCTCGCCAAATGTGCGATCGCGGAATATCTCCGTCCCCACGTCGATGACGTCCCGGCGATGTTCGGGATCGTATAGTGCGATCGCGGCATTGCGGTTTGCGCCGAGGGTCGAAAGATAGGCTTTGACTTCCTTGGTGCGATCCGGTCCCGACGCCAAACTTCCTTCGTTGGTATTGTAGCCGATGAGCAACGGAACATTTGCCTGATGTCCGCGGCCGAAGGCTTCCGGGATGTCTTCAACGAGAATTTTTCCGTCGATCGTCGGAGAATCCACAAGGTAATCGCTCGGATTCTGGGCTGGAGCCTCAAGGACTTGTTTTGCGGAAAGTTTTCGCAACGCCGATGCCGCCGCAGGCCCCTCGCCAGATATCCCCACCGCTCTGGCAAACGCCAATCCTATGGTCCGGGCTTGTGCGAGAGAATGCGTATCGGGACGGTTGGCACCCGATTCGATAATTGCCTTACCGAACAAGCCGTGCGCAGCGGGCGAAGCCAACAGATAAGCGACCGACATTCCTCCGGCGGACTGGCCAAAGACTGTCACGTTTGCGGGGTCGCCCCCAAATGCGCCGATGTTCCTTTGCACCCATCGGAGCAGGAAGATCTGATCCATCAACCCGTAATTTCCGATCGGCACTGTCCGCGTGCCGCGAGCCAGTGCGGGATGGGCCAAGAAACCAAAGCGCCCCAGTCGATAGTTGAACGTGACAACCACGACGCCATGACCGGCAAGTGCCGCTCCGTCGTATATGGGAAGACGCGACGAGCCCTCTGCAAAACCGCCGCCGTGAATCCAAACCATGACAGGCAAAGGCCGGCCGCCTTTGATCTGCGGTGCCCATACGTTTGCGGTCAGGCAATCTTCGCCGAGTTGATTGGCCAGCGACGCGTATTCCGGATCCGGGGGTTGTTCGCAACTCTTGCCGAATTGTTGTGTACGGCGAATCCCGTTCCAGCGTGCAACAGGTTGGGGAGGCATCCAACGGAGGTCTCCCAATGGCGGCGCGGCATATGGGACGCCCTTATAGATCGATATGTCGCCGACCGCCGTACCGGCCACATCACCTGAATCGAGGCCGACGGTCGCTGGAGCTTGGCCTGCGGACGCACCGCCAGCGCTGAAACAAAGGACTAAGGCGATCATAGCCCCAGCCACCGTACTCTTACCGGCAACTCCAAGGCGGCGCTTCACGATGGTTGCCATGAACAGACCAACAGACCTTGAACCTTCGTTCGCCTGGCCCCACGGACCTTTGGGGTTAGAACGATTTGGTCAGGCGAATGCCGAACAGCCGGGGATCAAGCAAGGAAATGCTGCGCAACAGTCCGACAGAAGCATCGTCCAATTCGGAGTTGACGATCGTATTGGCATTGAAGGCGTTTTTGACAAACAGTTGAGCTTGCCAGCCGTTGTGATCATTTGCGACCGTCAAACTTGCATTCATGTTGTTCCATGCATGCAATTGGTCGGATACGCTGTTGTAGATGCGCGCGTAGGAGGCCGATTGATAATAGAAATCGGTGCGCAAGGTCGCCGACCATCCCGATTTAAAATGCAAGGTATATTGCGGCCCCACCGAAATCGTCCAATGAGGGGCATTGGGCAGTTGTTTTCCGGCCAAGTTTACTGGAATGCCATCCGTCGGGTTTATGCCATACCCGGCAAACGAACCGCTACAAATCCCCAGAAGGTTGTTCGAAGCAAGCAAGCCGCCATCGATCATCGCGAGAACGCCCGCAACTTGCGCCGATGGCACGACACAATTGGCCCCGGAAATGGCCTTCACGACGCTGTATGCCGGGTCGCCTTGCGTGGGATTAAGAGTATCAACAGATGAACCGCTGCTGATACGTGTGGAAAGATATCCGACGTTCGCATCGATGCCGAAGGCGTTGTCCGGTCGCCACGCGCCTTCGAATTCGACGCCGCGAACCGTCGCGTTGATGTTCTCGTTGATAACAGAAGTATCGACGACCTTCGATACTTGATAGCCGTTGTAGTTGTAATTGAACCCGGTCAAATTCAAAACAAGATGCCCGCCGTCGAGCACATTCTTCGTACCCAATTCGACCGCATCGACGAATTCCGGCGCGAACGTCGCAGCGTTTGCCAGCGTGTTGGGCGGATTGAAGCCGCCGCTCTTATAGCCGTGCGAGTATGAGGCGTAGAACATGCTCTGATCGGTGAACGACAATTTCGGCGTCCAAGCAATGTTCGCCCGGCCTGTCGGTTCTGCAAATGTCACGCTTTCTTTTGACGTCGAAGAGAATCCACGACCTGGATCGAAAAGAACAACCGGGTAATTCACGACCGATTTTTGGTCTTGGGTATATCGCACGCCGCCCGTCAAACGCAGCGTATCCGTCGCCTGCCAATAAACTTCGCCAAAGCCTGCGATGGAGGTCAACTTGTACAGAGTCCTGATTCAGATAGTAATTGTGGCCGGTTCCGTCCGGTTTTTGCAGTGGGTCGATGTAAATCCCGGCGCCAAAAAAGTTCTCGATTTCGGAGTACGCGGTCGCAGTATTCAAAATCACGTAGTATTTGTTGAAGTCCTGATAATTGATGTAGTTGGCGCCGACGCTGAAATTGACGGGGCCATCGAAATTCGATTCCAACCGCAACTCTTGCGACCATTGGTGATTGCGATCGTCCTGAAGCGTTTGCTCTTGGACCAAATTAGAGCTGCCGATTTGCGGGTCGTTGAACACTCCGCCTGGCGAGACGGCCGTAATATTGAACGGCACCGAGGCCTGGCTCGACTGATCGTCGCCCCGCGTATAGTAACGTCTCGTCGCGTAACCGGTCAGCGACGTGACGGTCAAAGCTTGCGAAAGCTGCCACTCGAGATTCAGTTCTGCGACGTCATCATGCGGTTGATAGGCAGACTTTCCAAATGATTCGACGTCCCTCAGATTCTGGGATTGCACTTTACCCGCATAGGCGTCTCCGTTGACGAGCCCAGTCAGATTGGCAAGCATGCCGCCCAATGTCGCCGAACTATTCACCGTTCCTCTGACGGCCGGCGAATAAAGCGATCCCGGAAGGCAACCCTGGCTCAAGAGACCTTGGGTTAGCGCATCGGTTGGAACACCGAGCACCGCCGTCGGCCCGGGATCCTTTACGCAAAATCCCTGCCACGGGAAATGCGTATCGCTTTCGCTAAAATGCTCCCACATGAGCGTGGCGTGGAAGCTTTCCGATGGCGAATACGCCACACTTGCACGCGTGGACCAAATGTTCCTGCTGTCGAGCTTACCGCCGGTTAAAGTGTTTGTATCAAAGCCATCCCTTTGAAAATCAAAACCTGCGACACGAACTGCGAGCTTGTCCCCAATGGGAACATTGATGAATCCGGTAAACTTCCGACTGTCGAAGTTTCCGATCTCGGCCGACAGCGAGCCGTCCAACGTATCTGTAGGTTTGTTGGTAATGACGTTGATCGCGCCGCCCGTCGCGTTGCGACCGTACAAGGTTCCCTGGGGTCCGCGCAGGACCTCGACACGCTGGACGTCGAAGAAATCTGCGTCCGCAAGAGAGTTCGAAATCAGAGGGACATCGTTCTCGTGCACCGCAACGCCTGCGTCACCCGTCGATCCCAGGAGCTTTGTGCCAATGCCGCGGATTTGGAAGTTGTAACCCGTATCGGTCTGAGCGAACGTAACATTCGGGAGAGCAAGAACGAGGTTCGAACCGCCATCGATTCCTCTTAACTTCATTGCGTCTTGCGATAGCGCAGTGACCGCGATTGGGACCGTCTCTAAGTCTTCTTGCCGTCTTTCTGCAGTCACAGTGACGGTTTCGATCTGCGCCGTGGCTTCGGCCGGTGCAGATGCCGATTGAGAACGCGCCGGGCCAGCACTCAACAGTGCCGCCATCGAGCAACAAAGCATTAGCAGCGATCGCGTCGAACTTCTGGCCATGTCTTTCTCCAAATGCGCAGCACACCAACACCCCCCGGGTGTTGCGCCCGTATCTGTCGGATGCGGAGCCAGAGGGATGTGCGCGCCGATCGCAACAAATCGGTGACGCTCGTTTGTTTTCTTCGCAACCATTTCTCGGATAACTGTCGTTCCTTGCAAATTCCGCGTCGGTATGACGCGCTACCGGCGCGTTCATGTTTCTGGATTGATGCCATGAGTAGCAACTTGGCCGTGTCGAAAACTGAAATGGCTCTATAATTGTAGCTGCCTTCTCGTTTGCAATTCTTTCGCGGAAGCGATTGCAGTTTCTGTTTCCGGCATGCGCTGCGCGCACGACGTTGTAATGTGTCAAAAATGAATCGGGATTGTGTATTCGCAATTGAGCCCAGTGATCGCGCTATAATCAAACCGTCATCATAGTGTTGCAACAAGCGGCCGCGCTACGTTGCCGCAATATCGACTCTCGCATGTCGCTGTCGAACGGTGCATCGTCGATCGACTTTTCGGTTTGGCAACGCTTTATGATTCTCGTGCAATTGACGGATTTGCATTTGCGGCCACCAGGCATGGCCGCCAATCGCAACGCAGAGACGAATGCGTTGACGGAGCGGGCGCTGCGGGCCGTGCGCAATCTGCCGAAAGCACCGGATGTGATCGTGATCTCCGGCGATCTGACCGATTGCGGGCTCGCGGCCGAATACGCAGTGCTGACGGATTTGCTGCGACGCCTCACGAAGGTGCCCGTGCTTCTGATCCCCGGCAATCATGACCGGCGGGACGTGATGCGCACGCAGATGCGCCACATGCCCGGTGTAAACGACGATCCGCAATTTGTTCAGTACACGATCGAAACGTTCGCACTGCGGCTCGTGATGCTCGATACGGTAGTGCCTGGGGCTCATTATGGCGAGTTGTGCACAGCGCGCTTGGAATGGCTTCAAACGGCACTGGCCAGTCAGCCGCACCGTCCGACGGTGGTGGTGATGCACCATCCGCCATTCGACAGCGGCATGCGCCACATGGACAGCACGAATTTGCGGAACAGCGACGCCTTTGCCGGCGTGATCGCGCGGAACCGTCAGGTACAGCGCATCTTATGCGGACATCTTCACCGGCCGGTGATCGCACCTGTCGCGCATGCAATCGCGTCCTCTGCGCCGTCGGTTGCCCACCAAGTTGAGCTGGATTTGTGGAGTGACGATCCCGAAACATGGAACCTCGAACCGGCCGCATTCCAGATGCTGCTGTACAACGAGGGAAGTCCGATGGTTACGCATACGGCATTTGTTGAGTCGTTCCCGGGCCCGTTTCCGTTCCTGTGCGAGCCCCGGCAAAGCGAGTTAGCCGAAGGAAAACCAACTTCTACAACGATCTGACAATCAAACAAAAAAGGGCGGCTCATGACCAAAATTCGCGCGAACGGCATCGACATCGAATACGAAACCTTCGGGCCGCAGGATGGAATTCCGTTCCTCTTAATCCACGGGTTTGCGCAGCAGCTGATCGCTTGGGCCCCGGAATTCATCGAAGGATTGACCAAGAACGGCTTGCACGTGATTACATTCGACAACCGCGACATTGGCCTGGCCAAGAAATGGGACGGACAAATTCCCGATTTCGCCGCAATAACGGCCGCCATGCGCAAAGGCCGCAAGCCGGTTGTTCCTTACACGCTCAATGACATGGCGGCGGACGCCGTCGGATTGCTCGACGCTCTGGATATCGAAAGCGCGCATATCTGCGGCGCTTCGATGGGAGGACAGATCACGCAGATCGTGGGCATGGACCATCCCAAAAAGGCGCGCTCGCTCATCCCGTTTATCACCACCACGAGCGATACGGACCTGCCGCCCGCATCCGCCGAAGCGCAAGCGGCCATCGGGTCCTATCTTACGTCGGATGCGCAGCTGGCGGCGGAGGATCGCGGCACGGTGGTGGCTCTCGCTCTGAAGCGGTGGCGCGTCTGGGCCTCCACGGCTTGGCCGTTCGATGAAGCGCGGATGGCGGATCAAGTCGGACGCGGTTACGACCGTTGCTATTACCCGCAAGGCCTGCTGCGCCAGTGGTCGGCGCTTTTGGCCTCGCCGCCGCGCGGCAGGCGGTTGCAGAAGGTGAAATTGCCGGCGCTGGTGATGCACGGATCGGCGGATATCTTGGTGCCGCCCCAACACGGAAGGCGTGTCGCGGCGAGCATTCCGGGTTCGGAGTATCACGAGATCGAAGGTTGGGGGCACGACATGCCGCTCGGCGTGATCCCGTTGTTGCACGGGTTTATTTTGCCGTTCGTAAAGGGCGTCGAAGCAGAACGGCGCGGCATGTGGAGTTGGTTCAGCCGAAGGAGGTGAGCCGGCAACATATGCGGTCAGAGTGGAAACTCCTCCCGACCAAGTTGCCTCACAACAGTGTCATCTGGCGGTCGAGCTTGACGGACGCGGCCCGCGCGGCAGTGGGTACTATACGGAGTCTACTATACGTATACGGGGTCACGGGGTCAGAGTAAAAACCCTACATCACAACCACGGCGCAGGCGATTTCATCCCAGAAGATCATGCTCTAATCTGCTACCCCACGACGAACTCGTAGAGTTCGATGCCGTAAGGAGCCACCGACAAGGTCTTCGCGGAGGCGTCGAATGCCTTTTCCGCAATCGTCACCTGCGGGGCTTGGCCGACCCTGTTCGTGGACGTCAGACTGGGAGCCGTCAGGCTCCACATTCGTCCTTGGGCTTGGGGCCGGAAGCCGTCGAGATTGAAGTCCATATGCTGCACCGAATCCGTCGCATTGACGACCGCTAGGGTGAGAGCCTTGCGATCGCTCGTTAATGCCGCCGAGACGTCCAAAGGATAGGTCGGGCTGCCGGCGTTGACACGAGGCTGGTCGCCTCCGACCGGCCATTGCGGAGCGGGCACCGGCGAATTGCCCGCGACGTCCACGGGAATGGTTCCGAAGTGCTGGTTGTAAAGCTGGAACACCACCCCCGAGCCGCTGACAACGGCGTCGGTGCGGTTGTAGTCGAGCCACGACATTCCCATCGTGTAGGCGATCATCTTCAGGAAATCGGTGTGCCGGAAACTCTCGTGCATCAACATGGCGATGGCGAGATCCAACTTCAGGTCTTGCTGGAAGCGGTAAGCCCACTCGTCGAGACTGACGGTGACTTTTCCGTCCTGCAAAGCCGGGAAGCGCTTCTTGTATTCCTCCCAGGCTTCGGCCTTGAGCCGTACGCGGTTCGCCGGACGACGCGCCCATTCGAGCAGCGGTTCGTCCACCGCTACGTAGTCCGCCTTTATCAAATCGAAGCGTTTTCCATCATTGGGATAGGCGTGTTCCGCCAAGATGTCGAAATTGCCCCATGAGTCCTTCAAGAGTCCGCCTGTCCAATCGCGATCCGATCCGAACGCCACCTGCACTTGGCCGGGAACCGGCATGGCCTGGGTGACCGTCATTTCGTCGGGCATCGCGCCCGACGCGATGATGACGATGCCGGGATCGGCTTTGCGCATCGCCTTGGCGAACTCGTTGTGCTTGATGACATACTGGTCCAGCGACATATGGCCGAGCTGCCAATGGCCGTACATTTCGTTGCCGATATTCCAGAATTTCACGCCGTACGGTTCGCGATGTCCATTGGCTGCGCGCAGCGCACCCATCGGCGTGGTCGCGGCGCCATTGACATATTCCACGAGCTCGCCGCCCGACCGCGGCTCGCCGAAGCCGCTGTCCACGCACCAATAAGGATCCACGCCCATCAGCTCGCACATCACGAGCAGTTCGTCGACGCCCGCATCGTTTGGCTGCACGGCGTTCCAGGCGTAGTCCCAGATCGGCGGACGCTTGTCCGGATCGCCAATCGTGTTCTTCCAGTCGTAACCGGAAACGAAATTGCCGCCGGGCAGACGAAGGAAACCGCAATTCATCTCCTTCATCAGCTGGGTCGTATCGGGCCTAAAGCCGTGGAGGTTGTCGGCGGGCATCAGCGAAACGGCCCCGACGCGGAATGATCCCGAACCGGTGCCGACGATCTCGATGCGGCCATCCGCCGTATCGCCGTGCGCGGTGAAAGCGATAGGCGCCTTGCTCCAATCTTCTTGCACCGGAATATCGACGCTCTGCCGCTCGCCCGGGTTTTTTCCCCAGATCAATGTCGCCTTGATCTTTGCGCCGCGGTCGGCGGCCAGGACGATCCGGCCGGTGTATGTTTTCCCTTTCACCAGAGTAAGACCGGACTGCTGGATTCCGCGATGGCTCGAACCGGAGAGCCGGATCACCGGGCTTTGTTCGCCTACATAAGGATTCTCGGTGTCCATGACGACGGCAGCATCGGGACCTATAGGCATCCATTTGCGCGACACCATCATTCGCGGGATCGGACCGCGGGGTGCTGGGAGCGGCTGCGAATTCACGGCGTGATAAAATTTCCGGTCGTCCAGCACCTCGCTCCAATAGCTGTAATTTATGAGATTGCCGAGATGCTCGATGAACCCGCCATACATGTATTTGGTGATCGGCGCGCCGGTCTTGGCGGCGTCGATTGTGGCCGCGATCTTTGCCGCCTGTGCGCCCTGCGCAAGGGCGGAGGGAAACGCCGCGGCGACGCCGAGCATTAGCGATCCCTGGAGCGTAAGCCTGCGACTGATGGAGGATGCTTGCGGCCGGTTCATCGTTCGTCTCCCTTATTTCCCTTATTGCCGTGTATTTGAATTGTCTTACAATATAGCAATCCGGGGCAACGAAGGCGAGGGCAAAGACATGTGGGCCAGAGCAAGTTGGGATCAGATTGACGCGGCTGCGTTGGGTTGGGGCGAGGCGAACGCCAGGAGCCGAGCGAAGAGCGTATCGGCAATACGGTCGAGCGCGGCGACACCGCGAGCGCCGGCCGCAACCCAACCCGAAGGGCCGGGGCCATTTGTGCCGTGGGTTCGTCGAAGGGCTTGACCGTAGTGCCGCTACGCTCCGCGCCCTTCTCCTGCCCACGTCGCAAATGGCCGCCGGCGCAGCGGGTCAATCTGATCCCAACTTGCTCTTGGCTAAGCGCAGGCGTGATGGCCTGCCTGATATCGTTGCCGGCCATCGCCGCGCCACCACCCAAGGTCGTCAATGCCAATGACGGCATCCTCGCGGCGTTCCAAAGTCATCCGCTCGTCGGCCTTAGCGAATGGCATGGCTTGGCGCAGGAAATGGATTTCTATGCCGTTCTGGTTCGCGATCCCCGCTTTGCGAAAGAGGTCGGCAACATCGTGCTGGAAACGGGCGATGCGGCTGAGCAGGAGGCGAATACGGTGACGCGAGCACTATTCCCCAACAGTGGTCAGAATAAATCGATCTGTTCGATGGCAGGCGCGCGCGGTTTGCGCCCGGGCGCGCGGCGCGCGATGGCTCGTCCGAGCCGACGTTCCAGATCGCTAACAAACTCCGCCGTTCCGAGCGCCCTGCCCGTGAGTTCTGCTGCACGAAGCGCCGCGAATTCTGCGCCGTCGCCTGCCGCTTCGATAAAAGCCTTGAACGGTGTCATACGATCAAGCACCGGCTTCACGATAACCAGCCCATCGTCTCTGCCCGCCAAGTGTGCACGAACGCTCGACCACGGCCAGTCTTCGGCTTTGGCGACAAGGCGTGCCCGCACCGGATTGAGCGCCACGTAACGAACCGCCGAAGTTAGGTGGGTTTCGTCCATCACAACGGAGGCAAATCGACCATCGAAGAGGTGCCCGAGCCAGCGGCCCCGCGCGTTGATGAAGTTGGCCCATCGCCGATGAGCCGCGCCGATCGCCTTGGCCATGCCATCCTCCGTAGACGGACAAAGGATGAGGTGCACATGATTGGGCATCAGACAGTAGGACCAGACCTCCACGGAGGCTTTGACCATTTGCTCGCCCAAAAGATCGCGATAGACGTCCTGGTCGCCGTCTTCGAAGAAGATCGGTTCGCGCCGGTTGCCGCGCGCCGTCACATGATGCGGCAGACCGGGAGCGACGATGCGAGCCAAACGTGCCATGCCGGCACCATAACAGGAAAAGAACAAAAGGTGAATATTACTCCTGTCACCTCATTCCATTGACCATTTGCTCGCCCAAAAGATCGCGATAGACGTCCTGGTCGCCGTCTTCGAAGAAGATCGGTTCGCGCCGGTTGCCGCGCGCCGTCACATGATGCGGCAGACCGGGAGCGACGATGCGAGCCAAACGTGCCATGCCGGCACCATAACAGGAAAAGAACAAAAGGTGAATAGTACTCCTGTCACCCCATTCCTTGATCAGAGACTTTTCGAGCGTTCTTTGTTCTTTTGTGCTTCCTTCATTCGCTCGATATGGATATCGTTTTGCCAACTCTCGTACCCAAGCAACATTCCCTCCATGCGTTCAGATGCTGCACTCCAGCCCTCCTCAAACATCGCGTGCCACAGAGTAATGTATGCGTCGATCCTCCATTCCTCATGTGGCCTGGCATAAAGAACGTAAAGATAATCCTGATCACTCGAATTCCCTCGCCTTTGAAGGCGATACGAAATTTCAAATTCGCGCTTTACGAATGTTCCGGCGGCGACATGTGGCTCAAAGAACTTCTCTTCCCGAAGCTCATCGTCTGACCGATGGCTAAATACCGCCATAGGCTTAATGCCTTTGAGCATCAAGGCAAGTTCACGATCAGTGTGGACCCGGTAAGGCAAGTCATCCAACTCATGCCAACGGCGCAGACGAAAGTGGGCGCAGGATGTCTCCAAACGAACGGAATATTTGCTAATGATTGCTGCTGCGCATTCTGGTGAAAGATCATAATCGTATTCCACATCTGGATCTTCTTCATCCACACTGATGAGCGCCCGCAATTCCTCCAAGCTGTCCACACTGAATCGGATTTCCAACGTCGGACAATCCGTAACCGGATCGATTGATTCAAGAACGAACTGCTCAGACATCCCGTATTCCGCTTGTCTCCGAAAGAGATGACCGCGCCATGCGAAAGTCCTACATGACTTCGGGGTCCACGCGTCGGCCAGCCTCTAGTTTCTCGGGATATATACCGTGATTACAAAGGCGTCCACCAGTCTGCACTGTCAGTATCCTTCGGATCATAATCATACGGCGGCTTTCCTGCACATTGAGGACAGAAATAGGTACCTGGAGTAATATTCCCCGTTTCGCCGCCACTCCATTTCGCCGGAGTGCGAATTCACATCTGAGGTGCGCCACGTTTTGCGGCAGTGAAGACCTCGTGGGGTGATCGATAGGCGAGGCATTTACGCGGGCGATGATTGAGCCGTTTGACAGCTGATGCAAGCTCGCGGCTGCTCAGACGTATCCATCCGCCGAGCACCGCGGAAAGTAGTGTTGCGATAGGTGCGCCGATCATTTACGGCGCAGTTCTTTGATCAACTCGCGAAGGCTTTCGATGCCGAACTCGGTGAAGGCCGTCGTATCGTCATTTTCGGTCTTGCCGAAGACGAGAATGCGGCCGTCCTCGGGTTCCAGCTCGATGGAAATTTCGTCCAGCCATTGTTCGTCCTCGCCGAGCATCTCTGCGACCTTGGCGATGGTGAAGGCGTGACTGACTTTATTGCGGCTCATACCGCCAGCTTGGCAGAGGAGGCGGCCCAGTTCCACGGCAGCAGATCGTCGATCCTGTTGATGGGATGATCGTTGATGCGGGCCAGCACATCGGCGAGCCAGGCGTGCGGATGGATGTCGTTGAGCTTGGCCGTCTGAATCAGGCTGTACATGAGCGCGGCCCTGTCTCCGCCGCGTTCGGAACCGGCGAACAGCCAGGACTTCCTGCCGATTGCCACTCCGCGCAGGGCTCGCTCTGCGGCATTGTTCGTCAGGCAGATGCGGCCGTCATCGAGGAAACGGGTGAAGGCCGCCCAGCGCTTCAGCATATAGTCGATGGCCTTGGCGGGATCGGCATGGCGGGAGAGTCTTGTGCGCTCGGCAAGCATCCAGGCTTCCAGATTGGTGACCAACGGCGCGACATGTTCTTTGCGGTAGGCGAGCCGGACTTCGGCAGGCTGACCGTTGATCGCGCGCTCATGGGCGAAGATGGCGTCGATCCGTTTCACGGCTTCCAGGGCGATCGGCGAGATCACGGCAGGCTTTTTGTTGCGCGTCTTGGAGGCAATGTCTGCGAGCACGAAGAACTTCCTCCTTCCGTGCGCCCAGCAGGCCGCTTCGGTGATGGGCGCCGGTTCGCGGCCCGGCGCGTAGAGCCCGTCTGAATACGGTGACGCGAGCACTATTCCCCAACAGTGGTCAGAATAAATCGATCTGTTCGATGGCAGGCGCGCGCGGTTTGCGCCCGGGCGCGCGGCGCGCGATGGCTCGTCCGAGCCGACGTTCCAGATCGCTAACAAACTCCGCCGTTCCGAGCGCCCTGCCCGTGAGTTCTGCTGCACGAAGCGCCGCGAATTCTGCGCCGTCGCCTGCCGCTTCGATAAAAGCCTTGAACGGTGTCATACGATCAAGCACCGGCTTCACGATAACCAGCCCATCGTCTCTGCCCGCCAAGTGTGCACGAACGCTCGACCACGGCCAGTCTTCGGCTTTGGCGACAAGGCGTGCCCGCACCGGATTGAGCGCCACGTAACGAACCGCCGAAGTTAGGTGGGTTTCGTCCATCACAACGGAGGCAAATCGACCATCGAAGAGGTGCCCGAGCCAGCGGCCCCGCGCGTTGATGAAGTTGGCCCATCGCCGATGAGCCGCGCCGATCGCCTTGGCCATGCCATCCTCCGTAGACGGACAAAGGATGAGGTGCACATGATTGGGCATCAGACAGTAGGACCAGACCTCCACGGAGGCTTTGACCATTTGCTCGCCCAAAAGATCGCGATAGACGTCCTGGTCGCCGTCTTCGAAGAAGATCGGTTCGCGCCGGTTGCCGCGCGCCGTCACATGATGCGGCAGACCGGGAGCGACGATGCGAGCCAAACGTGCCATGCCGGCACCATAACAGGAAAAGAACAAAAGGTGAATAGTACTCCTGTCACCTCATTCCTTAATAATAGCGAACACCGCGAACATTTGGGGTCAGAGTGAAAACCCGGAACATTTGGAGGGAACATTTGGGGTCAGAGTGAAAACCCCTCCCGACAGCGTTCCCTCGCAACAGTGTCATCTGGCGGTCGAGCTTGACGGACGCGGCCCGCGCGGCAGCGGCGCGGCGTGGCCGCCTCGGTATTGGTTTTTCGGAAGCGAAAAAGTTTCTACTCCAATACCCCATCAGGATGGCGATCACGCGGCGCCCAAAATAGGCGCCGCGGAGTTGCGATCTTAACATAGGAATAACCGGCTCAACGCCTGCGCGATGGCTAATTCGGCGCGTTCGGGTCGGGCTTTCCTTTGTGTTCGTCCTTTTTGGGCTCGGTCTTGGCTGGTGGCTTCGGGCTCTCCACGACCGGCGGCGGATTGTGGACGACCGGCACCGGCTGCACGGCTTTGTGCTCCACGGGTTGCACCATCGGCGCGGCGACCGGTTTCACGACAGGCGGCGTCTCTCGGTGCATCTCCCTATGCTCCACGGGTTGCGCCATCGGTTCGGCGACCGGCCTTGTGACAGGCGGCGTCTCCTGGTGCATCACCCTATGTTCCTGCGGTTTTACAACCGGCTCTGTTGCAGGTGCCGCCGCCGGCGCCGTCACCGGTTGCAATACCTTATGCTCTCGCGGTTTCACCACCGGCACTGGCGCGGGCGTCACCACGGGCGCCGTTTCCGGCGGTGAGACCTTATGCTCAAACGTGTGGGGTTGCGGCGGGCCGCTCACTGGTGCTGCGGCCGGCGCGGTCATGGTGGTCGGTGCAGCCTTGTGCTGCTCGTGCATTTTGCCCTCACCCGACGCAGACGGGGTCCCACTCGGCCCGGTTGTCGTGCCGGGTAGCGTCTTGATATTTGCGGGCGCGGGAAGGGGCGCACCGGCCGGCGGCGGATTGATCGGGGCCGCATGCGGCTTGCCGTGGAATTGGGTGGTCGCGGCGGGTGCGGTGATCGTCGTTTTCGTGAAGAGATGCGAAGGCGCGCCGGCTCCCGCAGCTGGTTTGCCCGGCATAGCGCCCGCATGATGCGCCGCCACATGATCGGAAAGCTTGCCGATCACGGCTGCAGGCGGCGGAGGCGCCGAGTTCGCAATGCCGCTGCCGTGAGGCGCACGATCGAATTCGCGTGCGCGGATTTTTTGGCCCGCAGCGACCGTCATAACCGAATTGGGGTGCTTGAACACCGCCGCCGTTGTGACCGCGACGACGGGATGACCGCTCGCCCGTTCGACCGCGTGAACATCGACGCTGCGGTTCACCACATAGTTGTTGACGACCGTGTAATTCGTGATGTTCGTGGTTTGGCGAATGCTGATGCTGACCCGGTCCGGAGCGTAGGCGACATGACGATAATCCCGGTCCGCCATATGGCCCGTATCGACGAAGGTCCAGTTCGCCGCGAAACGGCGTTGATCGTAATCCCTGCCGTACCAGCGCGAATAACCGTAATCGCTTGAGGCGTCGTTCCAATTCACGGCGACGCCGCCGAACGAAAAGCCGATGAAACCTTCGTCTCGCCCGGCAAGGAAATCATCGTCGGGTGGCATCGGCATCCAGCCGATGGACCGCTGGTTCGACCGCCAGATGACCCAGCCGGGACTCCAGGAATAACCGGGAATCCACATCCATCCGTCGTAAGGGTCGTCGACCCAGCGTCCGTAATGAAATGCGATATCGCCCCATTCGTAGTCGGAAGCCCAGATCCAGCCATAAGCGTCGGTGTAAGCCCAATGGCCGCCGCTATAATAAGGGCGAAAATCGTCCGGCACGTCGGCCGGTTGCCATACCAGTCCCCAGCGATCGCTGTAGACCCAGTCGCCATATTGCGCCAACGCGTCGTGAAAACTGTCGAAGCTCACGTCATACTGATCCTGCGCTTGGGCGGGAACGGCGACGGCAATCATCGGAACGATGCCAACCGCAAGAACGCTCGCCAGCAGCCTGGCGCGAAGAATTCGGCGCATGTTTTTCTTTCCCCAAAAATGGCTTCCAACAGAACCAATATACAACAACGCGGGCATGACGCATCTGTTCCGGAATTAAAACAGAACGGAATACGAGGCGCCGCAACAATGTAACAGGCAGCAAAACCGCGGTGGTAGATTCGGAATCTACTCAGCCGCCTATGGCGTGCACCACATACCTGTGCGTGCAAACCTGTGCGTGCAAACGATTCTTAAACGCGGACCGGCGCCGTTATCGGTCCGTGCCGGCTTTTCCCAGGCCCAGATCGTGCTCCGCCGCAACGATGGAAATCGTGTATCCCGCCACCGTGTCGAACAGCGTCATCATCATGATGAAGAAGAAGACGGAGTTCGCAAAGCCCTTCACGGTAATGAATTCGATGAGCGCCACGACAAAGACCAGCATGGACAGCCCGTGATTGATCAGCTCCATCGATGTCGTATGCGTCGCCTTGATGACTTCGGCGAACAGCAAGAACAGAGTCAGCATCAGCAGAACGTCGCCGAAACTGATGTCCCAGCGCTGCCCGGAGAACATGGGAATGCTTGTCGTGGTGACCAGCAGCGAATGAACGTCGCCCTGGGCGATGACGCCGCCCCCGAGGGCGAACAGGTTGTAGATGACGATCGGAATGATCAGCAGCGGAAACATGCGTAACATGGAAGTCGTCCTCGCGTTGGATTGATCCAGCAAATGCCGATCCCGTGCGGTACCCGGGCGTTGCAGAATTCATTAACTGGCTCAGAAAAGCCGGGCGCGATAGGCTCGGAAACCACTCATAGTGCCCGTTAAAGCCAAACGACGCCGACCGGCAGTTTCGGAAACAACCCATTTGGCTGGCGCTGCCCCACCCTATTGCCAGCAAACTTCCCCGATTAGCGCCTTTGCCGCCGCGGCCGGTTTTTTCATGAGCGCCGAAAAGCGTTACCGCGATTGCTTGTCATAACGGGTAGCCGAAACGGGCGCATCTTTTCCGTGGAAGGGCCCCTGCCCCAAACTCTCCCGAGCGAGCAGGTCGCAAACACAACAGGTCATTCGGTACCGGAGGGATACATTTCAATTTCCAACGTCTCGCCAAAAGTGGCGTAGCCGCGCTGGCTAATGCTTGTCTCGGAAACATCGAGGTCATCGAACCGGATCACAATCTCACCGAACTCTTCCGGCCATAACAAAAGTCGATGGCAGAAGTGGGAAACCGAACGATCCGGGTCGATGTCGAATTCGTCATACAGGATTTGTACATTTCGCGTTTGAAAGGCCGCGCGAAGAAGCTTGAGATCGGGATGTGCAATTTCTGCTCCGCGATATGAAATCTGCAGTTCGGCGTATCCCACTTGGTTGTCTCCAATAATTAGAGACAAGCACAGAGTTTGCGTCGACGTGATTATGAGCAGGTGATCAAGCAATCCATCGTGCAGCGACCGAGACCTGCCGTTCGACCAAACTCGAATCTTTGAACCAATGCTGCCTTGCAAGCTTGCGAGATGGGCTTCGTAGTCAGCGACAACGCTCTCCACGTGCCGGTTATCTGAATGGCTCGCCCATGCGCGAGAAAAAAAACGCATCGGAGCACTCCCCTGGCTTGGCATCTGTGTTTCGACGGACAATCAAACCCTACGGACATACTGCAAGCCATCGGCAAGTTTCGGTGCATTTGCGAAACAGAACGAATTACCGCTCCCGAGTCTAATCTCGCCGTTTGGGTTTCGGCGGAAAACTGCCTATTCCGCTGCCGACATAAACTTGGCCGCTGCGCGTGCCGCGTGCAGTCAGTTCTGCGGTAAATGCGCAAGCCAAGCGAGGATAGTTTCGGCACCGGCCGCGGGTGTTCCGCGATGGTCGGCGTCGACCTGGACGTATTGGTTCAGTGGATTGGAAGGTATCTGTTGAAAGAGCGCAGCGGAGTTGTCCTGCAGTCGGTCCTGAGTTCCCGCGATCCAGATGACCGGCACATGCAACTGCGGCAATACTTTGGGATAATCGGCCGGGCCGCCAACTTGGTGGAAGCTGAGATAGATCCTGGCGGTGGTGTTGACCGTGAAGGCCCGGCCCGTGTTGGAGTCGGCGAAAGCAGCGCGCCGATCTGCGCTGCCGCTAGCTATCATCTGCACGGCCAAAGCGATGCTGGCAGCGATCTGCGGGTTGCGGGCAAATTGCGCCGGATTGGCGGCGGGGGCTGATGCAATCACACCGGCCAATTCAGGATGCTGTGTGGCATAAATGAGCGCGGCGCTGCCGCCGCGGCTCTGGCCAGCCACCACGATGCGGCGCGCCCCGGCCTCGCGCAAGGCAGCCACGGCAATGTCGATTTCCTTCAGGCAATCCTCATAGGATGCATCGTATATGCGGTCGCCGGACCAGCACATCTCCGGCGCCTGCGTTTTGTAGCCGGCGTCTCTTAGAGTCTGCAGAAGCGGTTCGATGGTTTTGTCGCTCGGACGCCCCTGTGTGCCGTGAAGTACGACGATGCCCATGTCCGCGTTCGAATTGCCGGCGACGCTTGAGGCGGCCAACAATACCGAACAAACCAGTGACATCGTCCAAAGACGTACCCAAAACAGCATCGAAGACCTCGGCGCTCACGATGCTCACCAAAATAGCTCTTCGTCCCGAGGTGGCAAGCGGGCTCGCCGAATGGCGACTAATGGTGCTTTTCCCGGTCGGATGATTGTCCGCTGTGAGCCCCACACTCACCGTTTAGAATACTTCCGGTTCGCGCCAATTCTTGCCATCCGGCCACCTCCAATCTGCAGTGAAATTGCTTCGCATGATTGCGTACGTGTCGCGTTTTGCCTGCGTCCATTAAATCGCTATTTTTCAATCCATTGGTGTAGTGAAAGCGAATCCCGCGTTGAATTCGTTGCCGCCATATTGAGAGAGAATATGAAAACGATCATCTTTAAGGCAATTTTTTGCACAGTACTTTTGGGACTTTCGGCGAAGGGTGCCTTTGCGCAATCTCCTGTCGGCCGCTGGAATTGTCATACAGGTTCCGGCACTAGCGAGGGCGATCTCTATGAGCGCTGGTCTTTCTTTCCCAATGGCACACTCAACATAACGGGTCTTGTCGGGAAAGACGGCACTGAGTGGGAACAGGGATACTGGTCGATGCAAGGAGAGTTGATAATCACGCAGTTCAACACGCCTTCAACGATATGCTTTAAGGACGGCCCGTGCGTTCAGGGCAGCGTCAGACCCATCTGGACTTTCAGGATTTCCGACACACACATGGTGTTGACACGCGGGTCCGTGAATTGTGACCGCATCTACTTGTGAACGCCTGAGCTGGTCCTGGAAAATCGGACAGGGTGTTACCGGATTGACGTTCGTGCTGCTGCCCGAGCCGCTGCTGCATCCGGCGAGCAGGGTTGCCGCGCACAGAACTGCAGCGGAAAGTATGGCCTTCATCGGTTTCCTCCAGCGCGGCGGGCCGTCGTCCCCGGCCTGGGGATGCCGAGCCCTCTCGAGGGCGTACGGTTCATTCAAGCGTCCGCCGAATCCCTGTGACCCGTCGCGAGACGCCTTCCACGGAGGCGGACGAGTCTAGCCCGGGTGGCCAGCCAGGCTCTCCGGTGCCGGCCAGGCCTTCTTGACGGAGCAACTCTTGGGGCGGCCGCTACGGTGAACGGAACGGCGCTGCAGCTTGCGCCATGTCTGGGAGCTGACTCGGAGACTGCGCCGGCGTCAGGTCGCGCCGAGGACGAACGACGTGCCGACGGCGTTTGGAATGAAGGCGTCGGGAAGCGCGGCGGCGAGCGAAGAGCAGCGTGTGCTCGCGCTCCCCACGCCGAAGCCTCACGAGCGCTGAGAAACCGTGTTCTGCCAGCAATCCTGGGGTCGTTTTGCCGCCCTCGAACTGGGCAGCGGGGACCATCGGCAACCGGCC
>CAVXZV010000022.1:0-46944 GCA_963766355.1 uncultured Alphaproteobacteria bacterium | reverse complement strand
AGACCTTCAATCAGCGCAGAAAGCTGCGCCGCCGACAGACGCATCACGCCGTCTTCGATGCGGGGCCACACGAACTTGCCCTCCAACCGCTTGGCAAAAAGGCAGAGACCTGTGCCGTCCCAAAAAATCAGTTTCACTCTGTCAGCACGGCGAGAACGGAAGCAGACGATCACACCCGAGAAGGGATCAATCCGCAGCTGTTCCTTCGCCAGCGCCGCAAGGCCGAGTATCCCTTTGCGGAAGTCCACAGGCTTCGTCGCCATCACCACCCGGACCGGCCCCGGCGGAATCAACATTCCGCCGCTCATGCCGACACCCGCTTGACCGCCCGCAGCACTGCCTCGATGGCGCGCGCGTCAACACCGCCCGGCACCTTCACCCTCACAAAGCCGATCGTGATCTCGATGGATGCAGTCCGTTCCCGCCCTGCCGGTCTGCGCCTGCGCTCCGGCTCGACCGACACCACCGGCACAAATGCCGGCACATCGTCTGCCTGCAACGCAAAATGCCCATCCTTGGCTGCTCTGATCCAGTTCGACAGATGCTGCGGCATCAGATCGTGCTGCCGCGCCACCTCCGCAATCACCGCCCCCGGCGCCACCGCCTCCGCAACGATCCGCCCCTTCTCTTCGTCCGTCCAGCGGCGCCGGCGGACAACGCCAGTTACCTCGACATGCCGCCGAACCGGCTTCGTGTCGTCACTAATGTCGACCATATATGATACACGACCCCAAACGACTCACCACGCATCCTGCACGTCACGTCCGGCGATCAGCAACGTGGGATTAAAAGAACGCTCACAAAAGAAGCGCCGCCAAGGCTCGGTATTCGACCAACGCCGTAGATGCTGATCCGCTCCACACGCGCACCAGACCCAGTTCCGCTTTCGCCGGTAATGCCGTGGCGAAGTAACCTTTCCATCGGAGAGCGTCACTTCCTTGCTGCTGTTGGGCATCTATCGAGTGGGTTGAACCTGCTCCTTGATTGTCGAATTCGGCCCTTCATCCAGTTGCCCGGACTATTATGGCCTCTGCTGACTTCTCCCCATCCATTGGACGACGTTGCCGTCGCCCTACTCCGATCGCCGGAGAGACAAAGAGATCTCCCAGGGTAAGACGTTGATCCTTCGCTCGGTCGCCGCCGGATTTACCAATGCGCGTGTCCGAATGACTATTGGGCTTCCCCGTCCATGGCCGAGTTACCCCACCGCACCGGCCTCGTATCCGGTTTCTGTTCGTCAACTCCGAGCTTTGCTTCCAGCTTCCTCCCCACCCCGCCTCGCGACGACGCAGTTGCCTTCCGCTATCAGTTCCCGTCATCAGGGCCTGAAGAGGACTTCCACCTCCAACATCAACGCCATGCCTGGCACACCAAAAAAAGGCGCCGGAGAGGTGATCTCCGGCGCCAAAACAAATCGGACAATTACGCGTTACGACTTTAGTAGGTGTACTTCACGCCCATATAAAACACCCGGCCGGTCTTGTGATAGAAATACGGCCTCTGGGCAAATTCGTCGGCATAGATGTTGGTGGCCTGATCGGTCAGGTTCAACGCATCAGCCGACACCATGATGTTTTCGCTGTACTTGTAAGACATCGACGCATCCAGATTGAACGTCGGCTTCACCCAAATGCCATAGGCGTTGTAGTTGGAGGCGATATTGGGGTCGATCAGATAGTGACTGCGGAAGGCCGCCGTTAGACGTGTCTGGAACACGGTGTCGTCGTAGTAGACCGTCGCATTATAGCTGTTGCGCGACATGTTGATCAGATCGGCCTTCATTAGCAGCACGCCGTTCGGAGCAGAGCTGGTTGGCGAGCCGAAATAGGACTGCTGCGCCTGGGTGTAAGTGTAGTTGCCCAACAGGCCGAAATTGTCGAACGGATGCGGCAGGAAGTAGAGCTGCTGCTCCCAGTTAATTTCGGTGCCGTAGAGCGGGGCGCCCTTGACGCTCCGTGACGCCGTGTACACCCATGACATGTTGGCGCCGCCTTGGCCCTTACAATACGCGTTGGTGATGGTTGTCCAGTCGGAGCCGGTGCCACCGCAGGCCGCCACGAAGGGCGTGGCGTCATAGCCGAACGGATTCTGCGACCAGATTCCGGTCGTCTGGACCGATTGCAGATAATTGTCGAGGTGCTTCCAGAAGCCGGCAACGGAGATCATCGAACCTTTGCCGTAATACCATTCGAAGGCCAGATCGAGGTTCTTCGAACGCATCGGTGGGCTCTTCGGATTGCCCACGCTGGCGGTAGCATTGCTGCCGGACACAGAAACCGAGCCGGTCGGCATCAAGCCGGCGATATTGGGACGCGTCATGGCATAGCTAGCGCCGAAACGAACCACCAAGTCTTCCCTCGGCTCGAGGACTGCGTTCAGTGCGGGTAGGAAGTCGTGATAGACATTATGCCCGTTCAGCTTGGTGATCACGCTGTTCACCAAGGTATACCCCCAAGAGTTCACCTCGCTCAGAATGTAACGTCCGCCGACATCGCCGCGGAAGCCCATGCCTAAGACCGAGGTTTCCCACTTGGCCTGCAGCCAGCCGGAAATCGCGTCTTCACGCACGCCGCCGGTGTTGCTGTAACCGGCAGAGTAATAGAGTGGGAAATCCGACGGATTCCAAATACTGATGGCGCTGGCGGCTTGGCTGAGATTGGTCGTGAGCCAGCTCGTCGTGGATCCGCTAGGAGCGCTGATCCCTCTGAGCGCGATCGTCGAGTCATAGCTGGTCCAGGGAATGGAGCGGATGGCGGCCGGAATGGTCGTGTCTTCGCCGGTGCTGGTGGCGGAGGTGGCACGGCGGGTTTCCAGCGAACCCCAACCGAAGTCGCGGAAGTCGAAGCCTGCCTGCAGCTTGAACTCGCTGGTGATGTCATATTCGCCATCGAGGGCGGCAGAGCGATAGGAATTGTAGACGAATTCCTGGCGCTCGCGCACGTTGGTCAGGAACCACGAGGCTCCGGGCTGTAATGTGCCCATATGCAACATCGGGATGTTGCCCTTGGTATAGTCGTACTCATACGGGTCCGACGTGGTGCCGGCGCCGCAATCGGAATACACGGCAGTCGAGCCAGTTGCCGTGCAGCCCAAGTCCGCCGCCACCGTCGTTTGGATTGGATTGCGGTGATGCAACTCGGTCCAACCCAGCAACATGTGGATCTTTAACTGTTCGGAGAAGCTGTGCGTTCCGTCTAGGGTCGCTTGCTCGAACTTGGTGTCGAGATGATCGAGGCGGTGTTCGTTGCGCATGCCGACATTGGTCGCGCTCAAGGTCTCAATCGTCGTTGTCGGGTTGAGGTTGCCATCGAGGCCGGTCGCACCGCCCGTCGCATAGCTCAGCACATTGATGGAATTGGCGCCGAGCGAGGACACAGTGTAATTGCTGCCGCCATTGGCATAGGTTACGGCCGTACCCTTGCTGCCAACGCTGAATGAGTTCGCTTCGAGATAGTACTCGTTGCGGACCACTCCGAAATCTGCATAGAGCCCGTCCAGGGTGAACAGCGTGTCGCTATCGGGCTGCCACTGGACCGAGCCGGTCAATCCACCGCGTTTCTCATGATTTGTGACGATGTCGTAACGGGGGAAGCGCGGACGGAAGTCCGAAGCCGCCGTCTTACAAGCGGCTGGTTCCGTATTGGGAACAGAGCTCGATGACAACACGCAGGCCGTGCCGTCGACGTTGCCGAAGTAATTGTTGGTATTGCTGACTGCCGATGTACTGTTGCCGAGATCCGACATCCAGCGCACCGAACTGTCGCCTTCTTCCAGCGTGTTGGTGACCGTGTAGGAGCCCGAAACCAGCACGCCCAGCCGGCCTCCAAAGAACGTGTCGGAAACAAGCGCGGAGACCCGCGGATTGCTGCTTTGGGCCAAGTCTTGATAGCCGTACTGCCCCGAGGTCGTGAAGGTGAAGCCCGAATAGTCCAGGGGGTGCGCAGTATGAAGATCGACCGTGGCGCCCAACGAGCCTTCTTCGGTGTCGGCCGTATTGGTCTTGTGAACGGTCAAATTGGTGAAGAGATCTGACGCGAAGACGTTAAAGTCGAAGCCGCGGCCGCGGTTGGTGCCGCCGGCGCTGCCTTGTCCCGGGTTGGAGGTGTCGACGTCTTGCGAACCGACCGTGGCGACGGCCTCGATGCCGTTGACCAGCACGCGGGTGAATTGCGCGCCAAGGCCACGTACGGTGATTTCGCGTCCTTCGCCCAATTCACGCTGGAGCGCGACGCCCGGAATGCGTTGCAAAGATTCCGAGACGTTCATGTCCGGGAACTTCGCGATATCTTCGGCCAGGATCGAGTCGGACAAGTCGAGCGCGTTGCGCTTCATGTCCAACGCTTTTTCCAAGCTCGCGCGGAAGCCGGTGACAACCACCGTTTCCATCTGCTCTCCGGCAGCTTGCGCATAGGCTGCGCCTGTGCCGAAAATCGTCAAAAGCGCGATGACCGACGCTCCAAGCTTCAACTGCGATGACGCAGCAAGAGTCCGATTTGCCTTCAACACTGATACCCTCCCTAGCTGTCATTCCCAGGCGAAAGACCGCCCGTGCCCGTTTAAGATGACAGCGGTGTTTTAATGTTTCCCCTATGACACCGGTGTCAAAATGGCCATTTCAACCGCGTCATGACACCGGTAGCACCTAGCAATGTCACGAACCCGTGCGCTGTACAATAACAAGGGACATTGCTTGCTGCGATAACAGACGGACCGATGCTTTCACGCAACATAAGTGTGGCAGGTACGTGGTTAGGACAAACCATAAAATTGCAAATAATATCAATATGTTGTAAGTAATGACGCGTTTGATAACCAAAATACGGTTTTTTGCTCAAGACAACAGAGCAAGCCTGCCCACGGCGCGCTGGAGGACGGCGAAATCGCCCTCGAAACGCCAAGGAGCAGGCCACAACGGGCCTACCCCTGGGTCTCACTTTCAGATCGATGCTTCCCCGGTATCAGCGCGCCAGCCAGCCGCCGTCGACGGGAATAATCGCGCCGTGCAAATAGTCCGCGGCCGAGGACGACAGGAACACCGCCGTTCCGCCGACATCCGACGGTTCGCCCCAACGCCCGGCCGGAATACGCGCCAGGATTTCCTTGCTGCGGCTCTCGTCGCCGCGAAGCTGCGCGGTGTTATCGGTCGCCATATAACCCGGCGCGATGGCATTGACGTTGATGTTTTTCGCCGCCCATTCGTTGGCGAGAAGACGCGTGATGCCGGCCGCGCCGCTCTTGCTCGCCGTATAGGACGGAACGCGAATACCGCCCTGAAACGACAGCATCGAACAAATATTGATGATCTTGCCGGCGCCTTGCTTGACCATCGCGCGCCCGGCTGCCTGACACATGAAGAACAGGGCTTTGAGATTGACGTTCATGACGTCGTCCCAGTCCTTCTCGGAGAAATCAAGCGAATCCGCGCGGCGTATCATGCCGGCGTTGTTGACAAGAATGTCGAGCTTGCCGAGGCCTTTCACGGTTTCGTCGACGATACGGTTAACCGGTTCGATGCTCATCAGATTGGCGTCGATGTTGACGAATTTGCGCCCGATTTTCTTGATCATCGCTTCGGTTTCGATCGGCGGGACAAACCCCGCAACCGCAATGTCCGCACCGGCTTGTGCCAACGCCACGGCAATGCCCTGCCCCAATCCGGTATTGGCGCCGGTAACGAGCGCAGTTTTGCCTTCGAGACTGAACGGATTTTTCATAGCGACCTCTTATTTCAGCTGGCAGATATCGAGAACATTCATGTCGGTATAGTCGAGGTTTTCACCGCCCATCACCCAGATGAAGCCGTAATTGCTCGTTCCCGCACCCATATGAATAGACCAAGGCGGCGATATCACTGCTTCGTCATTGGCAATTAGGATGTGACGCATGCTGTCGGGCTGGCCCATGAAGTGGAACACGCGATCCGCCGGCTTCAGATCGAAGTAGAAATAAATCTCCGAACGGCGGTCGTGCAGATGCGGCGGCATCGTGTTCCATACGCTGCCCGTCTTCAGGAACGTCACGCCAAGCAGCAATTGGCAGCTCTTGCAAGTCGCCGGCACGATGTACTGATAGATCGTGCGCTCGTTGGAGGTTTCCAGCGCGCCGCGCTCCAGCGGGACCGCTTTGTCGATCGAGATTTTCACCACTTCGAAGCGAGCGTATGCCGGAGTGGAGGCAAGATAGAATTTCGCCGGATGCGCAGCATCGGCGGATTCGAAGACTACCTCCGCCGATCCCATCGGCACGTACAGGCCATCGCGCGTCGCCAGGTCGTATTTCTTTCCGTCCACCGTCACACGGCCGTTGCCTGCGCCCACATTGACAATGCCGAGCTCGCGCCGCTCCAGATAAGGTTTGCCCTTCGCGGATTCGGGTTCGGTTTGCACCGGCAGCTTAACGGGTTTGCGCACGGGTGCCGCGCCGCCGATCACCAAGCGCTCGCCATGCGAATAGTAAAGGGACACTTCCTCGGGCGCGAACAGGTCTCCGATCAGGTAGCGGTCGCGCAGGGTTTGGTTGTCGGCCGCGGCGTAGCTGTCGGGATGCGTCGCGTAATAGGTTTTTTTGTACATGGGGCCCTCTTCGGCTAATCGACGAAAGATGCGAACGGTTTGTGGACTGGAAACCGGTGTCATACGCCTGCGCGCACCAACCGCGCAACCGTCTTTACATGGCGGGCGGCGGGGCAGTGGACTCGCGCACGACGAGTGTCGGGATAACGTCGGTGACGATGTCACTTGAGCCGCGCCGCTCCTTGCTCCGGTGAATGAGCTTTTCGGCCGCCATGTGTCCCATGTCCCGGATCGGCAAGCGAACCGAGGTCAGCAAAGGCCACATGCGCGAGGCGACCGGACTGTCATCGAAGCCGACGACCGAAAGATTCTTGGGAATTTCCAATCCAAGATCGCGGGCCGCTTTGTAAACACCGGCCGCCATCTCGTCGTTACCGGCGAAGATCGCCGTGGGGCGCGGATTCATCTTGAGCAGATCTTCGGCGGCGGCCCTGCCGCTTTCGAACGTGTAGCCCGCTTCGCGGTCATAGGAGGATTTGAGCCGCAAATGGCGTTCGTCCAATCCCTGCGCAAATCCACGGCGCCGTTCGTAAGAAGAGCGGAATGTCGACGGTCCGGAAATATGGGCGATGATCTTGTGGCCGAGATCTGCCAAATGGCGTGCGGAATTTGCGGCACCGGCAAAATCATGGGTGACAACCATATTTGCCGGGGTGTCGAGCGAAACGGCTGCGATACGCACGTAAGCACAATCGAGCTCATGCAAAAGATGCACGAGGCGATCGTCTTCCGAAACCGACGGCACCAGCACGACGCCGAACAGCTTCTGGCGCTCCACAAAAGCCCGCATATCCTGAAGAAAAGTCGGATTGGCGCGGTCGCATGGACGGATTACGAGTTCGAAGCTCGAGCCGCGCATGGCATCGAGGATACCTTGCTGCATGTTCACGACGTATTGCGCGGTCGGGTTGTCATAGATCATGCCGATCAGGAACGACCGCCGGAATGCGAGCCCGCGCGCTTGAGGATCGGGCGCGAAACCGATCTCGCGAATGATGTCGTTGATCTTGGTGCGCGTTTCTTCTTTGACGAAGGGCGAGTTGTTGATGACGCGCGAGACAGTCTTCTTCGACACGTTGGCTAGACGCGCAATATCGTTGATCGTCGAGCGCCCTCGCGCGGATTCGGATGCTGCCGGTTTGGCGGGCGCTGTCGCTTCCGCGCCCGTTTTTTTACGTGCGTTCACAGTCTGTCCGGGGTGATGTCCCGTTCCCTTATTAGCGTCCGTGCGGGTTTTACGGCAATGTGGATCGAAACTTGGGCCAAATTGACAACGGTTACCATAGGGTCATGGACGAAATTTACCATCAAGTAAAAGACGTTGCGCCGGTAGCCCGCCTTAATGCCGCAGTCTTGCCTATTCTCCCTGCGGGGATAGGTCGACCCCCCTATAACCGCTTGCAGATCGCCACGGGAATCGTTCACTTCGGTCCCGGCGCTTTTCACCGGGCCCATCAGGCCCACTATTTCGACCGGCTTCTCGCACGCGACCAGCGCTGGGGGATTTGTCAGGTCTCGCTGCGGTCGCCCAATTTGCGCGACGCAATTATACCCCAGGACGGGTTGTACACGCTGGTCGAACTAGCCGAGTGCAAAAAAGCGCGCGTCATTGGGGCCGTGACCGGTGTGCTGGTGGCACCTCATTCGCGCGACAGAGTTCTTTCCCGCCTGGCCTCGCCCGACACCCAAGCGGTGACGATCACGGTGACGGAAAACGGCTACTGTCTCACGCATGATGGAGATCTTGACGTTACGCGCCCGGAAATCAGGCATGATCTTTCCGACCCACGCAAACCGGCGAGCCTTGTCGGTTGGCTGGTGGATGGATTGCGAGCGCGGCGGGCGGCGAAGCTGAAGCCGTTCACCACGGTCAGTTGCGACAATCTCGTGGACAATGGTGTGCGATTAAAGCGCGCCGTCGTCCAATTTGCCGGTGCGTGCGACGCGGACCTGGCGCAATGGATCGAACATGACGCGCTGTTTCCCCGCACGATGGTCGACAGCATTGTGCCTGCGACCGACGACGCTTTGCGGGCGGATGTGCGAAGTTTGTTGGGTGTCGAGGATGCCTGGCCGGTACAGCGTGAAACGTTCTCGCAATGGGTGGTTGAGGACCTGCCAGGTTCAGCGGCCGTCGCTTGGGCGGAGGCGGGCGTAACCTTGACCGCCAGTGTCGCGGCTTACGATCGCGCGAAGCTTAGGCTGCTGAATGGGCCACATTCGACGCTGGCTTATGTCGGCTTGTTGCGCGGTCATGAAACCATGTTCGAAGCGATGCAGGACCCGGCCTTGTCGCGTTTCGTTGAACGGCTGATGCGCGACGACATTCGTCACACGCTCCAACCGCCGGCGGATTTCGATCTCGACCGGTATATCGAGACCGTGCTGATGCGTTTTCGCAATCCCAGCATTCGTCACATGCTGTCGCAGATCGCATGGGACGGTTCGCAGAAGCTCGGTCCGCGTCTGCTCGGTACGATCTCCGACACGATTGCGGCGGGACGCCCGCTGGACCGGCTCGGTGTACCGATTGCCGCTTGGATGCACTTTCTTCGCAGGCGGACGCGCGATGGCGTACGAATCGTCGACCCTATGGAAGAGCGTCTGAGGGATGTCGCGGAGGCTTGCGAGAATCAGGGGGAAACGGACGTTCCGCGTTTTCTGGCTATCTCCGCGATCTTTCCGCGTAAGCTTGCCGTTCATGCGCCATTCACAGAGGCTGTCACGCGCGCTTACGACGCGCTGGCGAACAACATGACGTTGGCATTAGGATAGCAAATGGCTTTTCTCACACGTCGAGGCGCCATTGGCGCAGCCCTAAGCGGTGTGGCTGGCAGCGCGCTCGCGAAACCGTCCGCGCCGCCGCTATGGTCGCGAGGCTTCGACGGCCAGCGCAAGGCCGATCTTGGCCATGACACATTCCTAAACCCGGTAATGGCGGGAGATCATCCCGATCCATCCGTGCTGAGGGATGGCGATGACTACTACATGACTTTTTCCAGCTTCGACGCTTATCCAGGTTTGGTGATCTGGCATTCGCGCGATCTGGTGAATTGGGAACCACTGGGGCCAACGCTATTCGACAATGTCGGCTCGGTCTGGGCGCCCGATTTGGTCAAGCATAACGGACTCTATTTTATCTATTTCCCGGGACACAACACGAACGGGCCGACCGACAATTTCGTTATTTATGCCGACGATGTTCGCGGACCGTGGAGCGCACCGATCGAGTTGAAGATCCCATCGCATATCGATCCGGGCCATATCGTCGGTGAGGACGGCCTGCGCTATCTGTTCCTCAGCGGCGGAGACTATGTGCAGCTGGCCGAAGACGGTCTTTCGACGGTCGGCGACATCAAGCATGTCTATGACGGCTGGAAATATCCCGAGAGCTGGGATGTTGAAAGTTTTTCGCCCGAGGGGCCGAAAATGCTTCGCCACGGCGCATGGTTCTACATGACGCTTGCCGAGGGCGGCACGGCCGGTCCGCCGACCAGCCACATGGTGGTGTCGGCGCGCTCACGCTCCATTCACGGACCGTGGGAGAATTCGCCGCACAATCCGGTTACGCGAACCAAATCGCGAAACGAGAAATGGTGGTCGCGCGGCCATGCCACGCTGGTCGAAGCGCCGGACAAATCGTGGTGGATGATGCATCACGGGTACGAGAACGGTTATTGGACGCTGGGCCGGCAGACTTTACTCGCACCCATACGCTGGACAAAGGAGGGATGGTTCGAAGCCGTGGGCGGCGATTTGGCGCGCGCCATTCCCAAGCCGCGCGGCGGTCATGTCCTGCCTCACGGGTTGGCGCTCTCCGACGATTTCTCGAAAGACACACTCGGACTGCAATGGGCATTTTACGATCCGGCCGCCGATGAACGCGAACGTGCACGCTTGTCGGACGGCATGCTTATCTTGAAAGCCAAAGGCACGGCGCCGCGCGACGCCTCTCAGCTGACTTGCGTGGCCGGCGATCAGGCCTACCGCTTCGAAGTCGAAATGGAGCGCGATCCGGACGCCTCAGCCGGAGCACTCTTATTCTATAGCCGCAAGCTCTATGCCGGGCTCGGTTTTGGTCCGGACGGCTTTGTGATGCATCGTTACGGCACCGAGCGTAAAGGGCGAGCGCCCGAAGGCATCGGCCAGCATTTGTACTTGCGCGTGACCAACGACCATCACGTCGTGTCCATTCATTATGGCGTCGACGGCAACAGCTGGATCAAATACGACGTGGAGATGGAAGTCTCGGGCTATCACCACAACGTGGCCGGCGACTTCCTGAGCCTGCGTCCGGGCCTTTACGCCAGCGGCACGGGCGAAGTGCGGTTTCGCAATTTCCGCTATGAAGCCCTTGTCTAGTCCGCCTCTTGCACAACCACGCCTTTGGCCTCGGGCAACCTTTCATCGCAAAACTCTTACCGGTAAGCAATTGTAAACCAATGTTTTTCAAGCGGGATTAAGACTGGTAGGTGACACTCGGCATCGGAAAGACCGATGGCCCACAACAAACCCGCCACCACGCTCAATTCGCTTGATCCCAGACAGGCCCTACGCCTGTTGGAGCAGCGCGCCAAAAAGGAACAGGACGAGCTGGCTTCGCAAACCGATGTGGGTGAAGACGTCCTCGATTATCTTGCAAAGAATGGCGCCGTCGCCACACGGCGGGCGGTTGCCGCAAATCCAGGCGCGGCGGCCAAAACCAACCGGTTGCTGGCCGACGATCCCGAAGACGATGTGCGCGTCGAACTGGCGAGCAAGATCGGCCGGCTGTTCCCCGGGCTGCTTCTTGTCGAACAGAAAAGAATTCGCGATTTGACGATCGAAACGCTCGAACAATTGGCGCGCGACGAGGTACCGCGTGTCCGCGCCATGCTGGCCGAGGAAATCAAACATTTGGATTGCGTGCCCAAACCGGTCGTCGACCGTCTGGCGCGCGATGTCGAAGAAATCGTCGCCGCACCTATTCTCGAATATTCCCCGTTGCTGACCGACACCGATCTCATCGAGATCGTCACCACGGCGCATACCAATGCCATGCTGGCCGCTGTGGCGCGGCGCAAAGGACTATCCGGTGACGTCGCCAACTCCGTGGTCGCCACGCGCGACACGGGCGCTATCACCGCCCTGCTCGCCAATATCGACGCCACTATCCGTACCAGGACGCTCGACAAGATCATCACGCAAGCCGCCGAAGTCGCGGAGTGGCACGGTCCGCTCGTCCTTCGCACCGAATTGTCGCCGCGCGCGATCCGGCGCATCGCCGCTTTCGTTGCCAGCGCCTTGATCGATCTGCTGGCCAACCGCCATGGACTAGACGACGCCACCCGAACGCATCTGAACAAAAGACTGCGCGAACGCCAGAGCAAAGAATCCAGTACGGCCAAAGTTGCGGCGGTGGACGCCGCCGGCGACGTCAAAACTGCCTATCGCAATGGAAAGCTGGACGATGCCTTCGTCGCCGCAGCCGCGGAGGCATGTCAGAAAGATACCGTGGTCAGCGCATTGTCGGTCTTGGCCAAAGCGGAGGAGGTCCTCGTCCGGCGTATTCTGGATTCGGGATCGGCAAAAGCCATCACGGCTCTGGCTTGGAAGGCCGGGCTCAGCATGCGCATCGCCTTTAAGCTGCAGAACTCGATCATGCATTTGAAAGGCAAGGACCTGCTGCCGGCGCGCGGCGGCATCGATTACCCATTGGACGAGGGCGAGATGCGTTGGCATCTGGGCTATTTCGGGATCACTTAGTCTTACTGCGTCATAACTCATGGCGTCCTCGAAGCCGATTTTTTCTTGTGCAACAAGGACATCGCGGTAGCCGCTTGGCGAGCGCCGCGATCAGCCGCACCCGCATCGTAGCGATCGAGTTCGGGATGTGACGCTGCGTTCTCAACGGCGGCACCTCGTGGCTGATAGTCGGTGGGAATGGCAAGTTGCGGGCGCCACGCGACGGAACGAGGTCCTGAGGGGGGAATCGTCTCCCTTTCGGAGATCAGGAATCCGTAAGCCGCGATGCAGAGCGTTGCGTGGTGATGGAAGCCGCGCCAACCACGGCCCTCAAAGTGGCCGAGGCCGAGTTCCTGCTTGAGCTCCTGATAATCGCGCTCGATGCGCCAGCGTAGCTGTGCCAAGTTGACCATGCGCTCGAACGCGATGTCGGGCGGCAGCGTTGAAAGCCAGTACTTGGTCGGCTCCTTCTCGCCCTTTGGCCATTCGATCAGCAGCCATTCCTCATCGCGCAGCACGTCCTCGTTGGCGGCCCGTACGCGCACGCGGGCAAAGCGCGAGGAAAGCTGCTCGTTAGAACCTTCGCGCCAGCCGATGGTACGCCAGGCACAGCGGGGCAACGCCAATGCGAGTTCCTTGATCGAGACGGGCTTGTTCTTGCCACGCCGCACTTTCGTCGATCCGCTTCTGCGCGTTTTCCTGCGCGCCACCAGCTTGGCGCCCGGCGGCCACACCGTCGTGTCGGCACGAACGCCAACGACATAGGGAACGTTCAGCGCGCTGATCTCGGTGCGCCACTGGCTGTTGTTGCCGTAACCCACATCCGCCAGCACAGCACCGGGCGGCAATCCGTTCTCCACGGCCCAGCGGATCTGATCGATAGCGATCTCCGGCTTGGTCTTGAAGACGATATCTGCCGGTACGCCGGTCTTGCGTCTGCGTGCAGCATCGCCGGCCCAGTCCTGCGGCAGGTAAAGCTGATAACAAACCGGCAAGCTCGCATGGTGATTGGCAATCGACAGCGACACGGCTGCCTGACAGTTCTCCTGCTTGCCCAATTGTCCGCAGTACTGGCGCCCAACCCCCACCGAGTGCCTGCCCTGCTTGGGAAAGGCCGTGTCATCGATGATCCAGGCTTCGATGGGGCCATGGCGCTCCATCTCAGGCAGCACCATCTCGCGCGCTTTGCAGAGCACCAGCTCATCCGACCATGCGCCCTGACCCACAAAATGCAGCAGCGACTGATGCTGGGCAGATGTCCGGCCGGGAGCCGTGGCTGCCGCCATCGGCTCCACGCTCTTCCGAGCGCAAGGCAACATCAGTCCGGTGCAGTAATCTCGAAGCGGGCCAACCCGGTCCGCGTGTCCCATGACTTCCGCAAGACCATCCAAATAGCGCTCAAAACGACGCTCGCAGCCCAAATCCCGAAGACGCATCAAGGCCTCCCGCCAAAATGAATCTTCCTTGCCTACATGAGTCGAACACTTTCTCGGCTGCGGCTCTCTGACTCAGTTTCTGACTCAGTAAAATTAGAGCAGTTCATAAAGGCAGTTCCGTCCCGACCGCCAGTCGTGCTAATCAATGCCGCGCGCGGGCGTAGTTCAATGGTAGAACGGCAGCTTCCCAAGCTGCATACGAGGGTTCGATTCCCTTCGCCCGCTCCAGATTTCACCAAATGAGCAGCGAACCCTCGATCTTTTGATTGCGCTCCAGCTGACGCCTCCGCGCGGGGTTCGCCGCGCACGGCCCTAACTCCGCTGACGCGGCGGGCCGTACGCGGCCCCTTCGCCCGCTCCAGATTTCACCAAATGAGCAGCGAACCCTCGATCTTTTGATTGCGCTCCAGCTGACGCCTCCGCGCGGGGTTCGCCGCGCACGGCCCTAACTCCACTGACGCGGCGGGCCGTACGCGGCCCCTTCGCCCGCTCCAGATTTCACCAAATGAGCAGCGAACCCTCGATCTTTTGATTGCGCTCCAGCTGACGCCTCCGCGCGGGGTTCGCCGCGCACGGCCCTAACTCCGCTGACGCGGCGGGCCGTACGCGGCCCCTTCGCCCGCTCCAGATTTCACCAAATGAGCAGCGAACCCTCGATCTTTTGATTGCGCTCCAGCTGACGCCTCCGCGCGGGGTTCGCCGCGCACGGCCCTAACTCCGCTGACGCGGCGGGCCGCACGCGGCCCCTTCGCCCGCACCAAACGTCACCATCGCGCAACGAACGCTCGGTTCACCACAGCAATGGGATCAAGCGCCAGCGCACACGGGCGGCGTATTGGGCGTAACCCGGAAGTCCCGCGCGCAACAGACGTTCCTCTAGAATAGCCCGAATGGCGAGCATACCGGCAAGCAGCGGCACGCCTCCAAGGCCGATCCACGAGCCGAGCAATAGAGCCGTGCCGAGATGGATTATGACCGACCCCGTGTACATCGGATGGCGAACACTGGCATAGGGCCCGCCATCGGCGACTTTCTGACCGCGCTCTTTCTGAAGTCGTACGACGGTAGCGGCAAAACTGTTCGCCTTCAGCGCGTAAGCGACCAAGAGATACCCTGCAGGGATCAAGAGCGCACCGAACACGGCCCAGAGGATGGGCATATGCGACAGGCCCCAGCGTTTGACGTCGAGGGCTATGACGATGATCCAGCCGTACCAAACAAGGGCCATCGCCAGCATGAAGACCTTGTCCCAGAGCGCCTGCGCTTCTCGCCGCGGGTTGCGCATCCGCTCTGCAAAGAGCGCTGGGTCGTGCCGCTTCAGCCAAAATCCGGTCACGGCCATGCCGCCGATAAATTCGGCAAAGAATAACCAGCCCTGCGGCCAATCGAGCGTGCCGGCCGGTACGAACAGGCTCGCGCCAATCACAAACAGCCACAGCAAGCGTTTCGGAAGTCTCGGTCTAGCCATAGAGCACCCCGGGAAAGGCTGGTCCGCCTGACACAGTATCGATATCCCGAAATGGCGAATATGAGGCCAACCATCGCGACTATCCCCGCAAGCGGTAGAACCGCGCGCTTCACCCGGCACGCTAATTTTCGCTATGATTCGCTCGCGACAACGTATTCGACAGATGGGGAAAATCGATGCATAAAAATCTCGGCTCTCGTTCTTGCTTTTACGTTCGCACTTGCTGGTGCGGCCATGGCGCAAGACGCGCCGCCCAAGCAGAATTGCGAGGCTATGAAACTTGGCAAGCCCGCCTTTATCAAATGTTATGCGGCGAATTTCGCGGCTGCCAACATGGCTTTGGGCAACGCCTATGAAGCGGCCATGAATCACTACGGTAATGATAAGAACGCCATCCGCGACATTGAACGCACCTGGATCGCTTACAAGGATAAGGAATGCGCCATCGAGAACAATGGCGATGCGACTTGGAAGAAGAACGAGGATTACGGGCTGCGCCACACCCAATGCGAAATCGAGAAAACGGAAGAGCGCATTCGGGAGCTTCAAATCTTGACCTGCGAGGGCGCCAGCCTCTGTTATCCGCACGTCTATTAGTGCAACCGACGTGGCACAGGCTGCATCCGACGCCAAACCGGGCCCAGGGGAGTGCCCGCCAGCACGCGCGGGGAACAATTATCTTGCCGAAGAATGCACAACCCTCTGGCCGAATTCGAAAAACCGCGCTGCCGCACCCGCCGGAAAAAGCACGACGCGCCCGGCACTGGCCGTTATAACTCGCGGCTGGCCCCCGCGAATCCTTTGCGGGCAGCAAAGAGCATCCAGGAACAAGCAATGGCGAATGTGGCAGTGATCGGCGCTCAATGGGGCGACGAAGGCAAAGGCAAGATTGTCGACTGGCTGTCGGCGCGCGCCGACGTAGTGGTGCGCTTTCAAGGCGGACACAATGCCGGCCATACGCTCGTCATTGACGGGGTGACGTTCAAGCTGAGCCTCTTGCCCTCGGGCGTGGTTCGTCAGGGAAAATTGGCCGTCATCGGCAACGGTGTCGTGGTCGATCCTTGGGCGCTGGCGGGCGAAATCGAAAAATTGAAAGGCCAAGGCGTAATGGTCACGCCGGCCAATTTGATCGTCGCGGAGAACGCCACCCTCATTCTGCCGTTGCACCGCGAACTCGATGTGGCGCGCGAAAGCTCCAACTCGGTGCAGGCCTTGGGCACGACGAAGCGCGGCATCGGTCCGGCTTATGAAGACAAGGTCGGGCGCCGTGCCATTCGCGCCGTCGATTTGCGGGACATGAAAACACTTCCGGCGAAAATCGAACGGTTGCTCGCCCATCACAATGCGCTGCGGCGGGGAACCGGTGTCGTTGAATTGACCATCGAAGACGTGATGACGCCCCTGATGGAGATCGCGCCGAAGGTTCTGCCCTTCATCGGCGCGGTGTGGCGTGTCCTCGACGAAGCGCGGCGTGCGGGCAAGCGGATTCTGTTCGAAGGCGCCCAGGCGGTGCTGCTCGATGTCGATCACGGCACCTATCCCTTCGTGACCTCGTCGAACACCGTGGCGGGACAAGCTGCGGCCGGCTCCGGCATCGGACCGCGGCAAATCGGTTACGTGCTCGGCATCGTCAAAGCCTATACGACACGCGTCGGCGAAGGCCCCTTCCCCACCGAACAAATAAACGACATCGGCGAGCGGCTCGGCACGCGCGGTGCCGAATTCGGAACGGTGACGGGGCGCAAGCGCCGCTGCGGCTGGTTCGATTCCGTTCTGGTGCGCCAGACGATCATCACTGGCGGCGTTGACGGCATCGCGCTGACCAAGCTCGATGTGCTGGATGGCTTCGACGAAATCAAAGTTTGCGTCGGTTATCGTTTGGGCGGCAAAACGCTGGATCATTTGCCGGTGGATGCCAACGAACAGGCCGCTATCGAACCGGTCTACGAGACCATTCCGGGTTGGAGCGAATCCACACGCGGTGCGCGCTCTTGGGCGCAGCTGCCCGCCAATGCGATCAAATATGTGCGGCGGATTGAAGAATTGATCGATGCACCGGTGGCCCTGTTATCCACCAGCCCGGAACGCGACGACACGATCCTGGTGCATGATCCGTTTGTCGGTTAGTCCGTTACGACGAGGGATACTTCTGCTAAGACGTTTGGGAGGATCGCTGCTCACCAAGCAGTAGCGGAAAGTTTTTTGTTTCCGCGATCGCTTGCATCACCTTTCATTTTGCAGGCACGCTCTGCCCTCCAAAGGCGGGGCTCGGCATGTTGAAGACCAAATTCACTGAAGCATTCGGCATTGCGCATCCGATCGTGCAAGGCGGGATGCAATGGGTTGGATACGCCGAGTTGGTCTCCGCCGTCGCCAATGCGGGGGCGCTGGGCTTTCTCACCGCATTGACGCAGCCAACGCCGGAAGCACTCGACAAGGAGATCGCGCGGACGCGATCCATGACCGAAAAGCCGTTCGGTGTGAACCTCACGATTCTGCCGACCGTCAATCCGGTGCCTTATGACGAATACCGCCACGTGGTGATCGAGGCCGGTATCAAGATCGTCGAGACGGCCGGCAACAATCCGGCACCGCATCTGCCGGCTTTCAAGGCCGCCGGCATAAAGGTCATCCACAAATGCACCAGTGTGCGCCATGCCCTAAAGGCACAATCCATCGGCGTGGATGCCGTATCCATCGACGGCTTCGAATGCGCCGGCCATCCCGGCGAGGACGATGTGCCCGGTTTGATCCTGATCCCCGCGGCCGCGGACAAAGTGACAATACCCATGATTGCCTCGGGGGGATTTGGCGATGGGCGCGGCTTGGTGGCCGCCCTGGCGCTTGGCGCGGACGGCATCAACATGGGAACGCGCTTCATGGCGACCAAAGAGGCGCCCATCCATCAAAAGATCAAAGAAGCCATCGTCGCCAACGACGAGCGGTCGACAAACCTGATCTTCCGGACCCTGCACAATACCGCGCGGGTGGCCAAGAACGCGGTCAGCGATGAGGTCGTGACCATCGAGAAGCGGGGCGGCGCCACTTTCGAAGACGTAAAGCCCTTGGTCGTGGGTCAACGCGGCAGGCAAGCGCTCGAGACTGGAGCGGTCGATGGAGGAATATGGTCGGCCGGCATGATCCAAGGTCTGATCCATGACATTCCGAGCTGCCTGGACCTTGTGAGCCGCATCGTGCATGAGGCCGAGGAGATTATTCGCAGGCGATTGACCAGCGCAGTCAGCTCATAAAATCGCTGACAAGCCCGCAATGGGCATGCTAACAGCGAGTGATGTACAACTGTTCCAAGTGTCCGGGATATTGCTGCTCGTACCACATCATCCCGGTGACACGGCGTGATCTCGAGCGGCTGGCGAAACATTTCGAGCTCACTTTTGCCAAGGCCAAGGCGAAGTTCGTCACCAAAGGCGATGTCAAAGACGGCGGCGAGTTCAAAATGCGCCGCAAGGCAGACGAGCATTTCGGCCGCATCTGCCGTTTCTTCGATACCGAGAAACGCTGTTGCACGGTCTACAAAGCGCGGCCCTCGATCTGCCGCGATTATCCCACCGGGCGTTGTGGCTATTATGATTTCCTGTCAAACGAGCGCCGCACGCAAGAAGACCCGGATCTCGTGGCCCTGACCTGGAACAATTAGCGCAGCTTTGCAGCATGATTGAGCGGCCCGTGGCCTTTGCCGAAGCCCGGCGCGGTTTCGATGGCTGCCTGCACATATTCGCGTGCGCGGCCGACGGCCAAGGGGATCGACAGGCCTTGTGCCAACCCGCAAGCGATGGCGGACGCCAGCGTGCAGCCGGTTCCATGGGTGTGGCGTGTTTTGATCCGCGGATACGCGAATATCTCTTCGCCGCCTTCCCAGACCAGAATGTCGTCGATCGTGGCGCGCGTCGAATGGCCGCCTTTGATGAGCGCCGCTCCGGCACCCATCGCGCGCAAACGGGAAGCCGCAGACCGCATTTCGCTGCGGCTTGTGCCGCGAATACCCGTCAACCGCTTGGTTTCCGGGATGTTGGGCGTGACCAATGTCGCCAATGGTAGGAGAAATTTTTTGATGGTTGCTTCGGCGGCCTTGTCGAGCAAAGCCGCGCCGCTTGTGGAGAGCATGACCGGATCGACGACCAGTGGGACCCCGCTGGCATGCTCGGCGAGCGTTTCGGCGACGGTTTTCGCGATGGCTGCGTTTGCCAGCATGCCGGTCTTTATCGCGTCTACACCGATGTCGTTCAGGCAGGCGAGAATCTGGTCGCGCACCATTTTTGGCGAGACGACTTCAATGCCGGTGACACGCTCTGTGTTCTGCGCCGTGATGGCCGTAATCGCGGTCATTGCATAGACGCCGAACGCGTCGGCCGTTTTGATGTCGGCCTGGATTCCCGCGCCACCACTCGAATCCGAACCGGCGATGATCAAAAGACGCGCCGGTTTAGCGGCGTTCACGCAGCCGCTTCCTCGATTGCCGCGGCGATATCGTGGACAATGGCGTGGATGAGCTGTTCGTCGTCGCCTTCCGCCATGACGCGAATGACGGGCTCGGTGCCGGATTTGCGCACCAGAATTCGGCCGGAACCGTTAAGACGCGCCGTGCCCGCTTCGATCGTCGACTTGACGCGGGCATCCTCCAGCGGAGCGCCTTTGCGAAAGCGCACATTCTGCAGAACCTGAGGCAGCGGCTCGAAAAGATGGGCGGCCTTGCTGGCTGGCTTGTCCTCTTGCGCGATCACCGCCAGTACCTGCAGAGCCGCAATCAAACCGTCGCCCGTCGTGCAGAAGTCGGACAGTACGATATGGCCGGATTGTTCACCGCCCACATTGTAACCGCCCTTTTTCATTTCCTCGATGACGTAACGGTCGCCAACTTGCGCGCGCGCCAGCTTTAGATGCTGGGCAGTGAGGTAACGGTCGAGCCCGGCATTGGACATAACCGTGCCGACAATACCGCCGCCTTTTAAGGCCCCGGATTTGCTCCAGGATCGCGCGATTAAAGCGAGAATTTGATCGCCGTCGATGATCCGGCCATGTTCGTCGGCCATGACGACGCGATCCGCGTCGCCATCCAGCGCGATGCCAAAGTCGGCACGCACTTCGCGCACTTTCTTGCACATCGCTTCGGGCGCGGTGGACCCGCATTCGAAATTGGCATTCATGCCGTTGGGTTCGACGCCGAGCGTCACCACATCGGCGCCGAGCTCCCACAAAACGGCGGGCGCGACCTTGTAGGACGCGCCATGCGCGCAATCGATCACGATGCGTAAACCGTCGAGTTTGAGATTGCGCGGAAATGTATATTTGACGAATTCGATATAACGCGCTTGGGCGTCGTCGATGCGTTTGGCGCGCCCGATCTTGGATGACGGCGCGAGGCCTTCCTCCATGCCGTTCGCCATCAGCTTTTCGATCGCCAGTTCGCGCTCGTCGGAAAGTTTTTGGCCATCCGGCCCGAACAGTTTGATGCCGTTGTCCGTATAGGCGTTGTGCGAAGCGGAAATCATCACGCCCAAATCGGCCCGCAGCGATCGCGTCAGCATGGCAACGGCCGGCGTCGGCAGCGGCCCGAAGAGAAATACGTCCATGCCGACGGCCGTAAATCCCGCCACCAAGGCCAATTCAACCATGTAGCCGGAGAGCCTTGTGTCCTTCCCGATCACCACGCGATGGCGGTACTCACCACGGGTGAACATGCGCCCGGCCGCCATGCCAACTTTCATGGCAATCTCGGGTGTCATTGGGAACGTGTTGGCGAGGCCGCGGATACCGTCCGTGCCGAATAGTTTGCGGTTCATGAGTTGCTGACGCCCCGTTCTCTCATCGAACGATAATATCCTTCAATCATAACAAAAGCTTAAGCCGGCGTTGGTCACACTGTGTTGCGTGTTGTTGCTGCCGCCCAAACCGCCAGACCGTCCGACAGCGCCGCCGGGTCATGCGTACGGATATAGTCCGCTCCTTGAGAAACAGCAAAAAGCTCGGCCGCCAGCGTTGCGGGACCGGCCTCTGCCGCGCTTCGCTTGGTCATTATCCTTAAGAATGATTTCCTCGAAACCGAAATCAGGATGGGCAGGCCAAACGCCTCCTTCAAATCGGGCAAGCGCCTCAGGACCTCAAAGGACACAAGCGGCTCTTTGCCTAAAAAGAACCCCATCCCCGGATCCAAGATTAACCGGCTCCGCGCGATGCCTGCTTGCTCAAGCTTGGTGAGGCGCGTTTCGAAGAAATGCAAAATCCGGCCCATAATCTCCTGCGCCGTGGTCTCGACAGGCGTTGCCCTGCCCTCCGCTTGTACGGCGTGCATCACGATAAGCCTCGCCTTGCCGGTCGCCAGCGCCGGATAGAGCGTAGGGTCGGGAAAACCGTGAATGTCGTTCAAATAATCGACGTCCTGTCCCAGCGCCCAACGTTGTACTGCGGGCGAAAACGTATCGATGGAAATCGCGATTTTTTCTTGTTGCAGCGCCTCTACGACGGGCGCCAAGCGCGCGATTTCATCGACTGCCGCGATGGGTTTGGCCTTGGGATTGCTGGCGGCAGCACCCAAATCCACGATCATCGCGCCGGCGGCGTAAAGTTTTTTTGCATGCGAAATCGCTGCATCCGTCGCCAGATATCGCCCGCCGTCGGAGAACGAATCCTCCGTGATGTTCACGATGCCGAGAAGAATGGGCGATCTGTCCACTCCGCCACCCGCAAACTGGGAGCTTACCGCCCCGGCTGAGGTTCGGGCGCGATAATGCCAGGACCTCGCGGACGACCTGCCTGCGGCACGCTAGGGCCCGAGCCGCGCTGCGGTTCGGGTTCTTCATAGGGCGTGCGCACAGGCGGAATACCTTTGAGGAGTGCCACGATCTCATCACCGGACAGCGTTTCGTATTCCAAGAGGCCGCGGGCCAGGACGTTGAGGTCGCTCATCCGCTCGCTCAGAATTTGATGGGCGCGTTGATAGCTGTCGTCGATGATACGGTGAATTTCCGAGTCGATCTTTTGCGCCGTCGCTTCGGAAATGTTCTGCGTGCGCGAAACGCTATGGCCCAGGAAGACTTCTTCCTGATTTTCCGCGTAGGCGATCGGTCCCAACTCGTCCGACATTCCGAAGCGCGTGACCATCGCGCGCGCCATACGGGTCGCCTGTTCGATATCGCTCACGGCACCGGTCGTTACTTTTTCGTGACCGAAGACAAGTTCCTCGGCAATGCGGCCGCCAAAGGCGACGCACAGATCGGACAACATTTTCTCTCGCGTGATCGAAAGATGGTCGTGCTCGGGTAACCGCATGACCATACCCAATGCGCGACCGCGGGGAATAATCGTGGCCTTGTGGATAGGATCGGAGCCCTTGACGTTCAACGCGACGATCGCATGTCCGCCTTCGTGATACGCGGTAAGTTTCTTCTCTTCCTCGGTCATCGCCATGGACCGGCGCTCGGCGCCCATCAGGACTTTGTCCTTGGCTTCCTCGAGTTCGCTCATGGTGACGACGCGTTTGCCTCGGCGCGCCGCCAGCAATGCCGCTTCGTTGACCAGATTGGCCAAGTCGGCACCGGAGAAGCCGGGCGTGCCGCGCGCAATCACGCGAGGATCGACGTCGGGCGCCAGTGGGACTTTGCGCATATGCACGCGCAGAATCTTTTCGCGCCCGCCGAGATCGGGATTGGGCACCACAACGTGCCTGTCGAAACGGCCCGGCCGCAGAAGTGCGGGATCGAGCACATCGGGGCGGTTCGTGGCCGCGATCAGGATAACGCCTTCGGTCGAATTCGAAGCCGTCCATTTCGACCAGCAATTGATTCAGCGTTTGCTCGCGTTCGTCGTTGCCTCCGCCCAAGCCCGCACCGCGATGGCGGCCGACCGCGTCGATTTCATCGATGAACACGATGCAAGGTGCGTTCTTCTTTGCCTGTTCGAACATGTCGCGGACGCGGCTGGCGCCAACGCCGACGAACATTTCGACGAAATCGGAGCCGGAAATCGTGAAGAACGGCACATTGGCTTCGCCGGCAATGGCGCGCGCGAGCAGCGTTTTGCCGGTACCGGGTGGGCCTACGAGCAGCACGCCTTTGGGGATGCGTCCACCGAGACGCTGAAATTTTTGCGGGTCTTTGAGGAAGTCGACGATTTCCTTGAGATCGTCTTTGGCTTCGTCGACGCCTGCAACGTCCTCGAAGGTTATGCGCCCCTGACGCTCCGTGAGCAGTTTGGCGCGAGACTTACCGAAGCCCATCGCTTTGCCGCCGCCGGCCTGCATCTGGCGCAGGAAGAACACCCACACGCCGATCAACAGCAGCATCGGAAACCAACTGATCAGGATGTTCACGAAGTTGAACGCACCATCGTCAGCCGGTTCGGAATTGAACTCGACGTGGTGATCGAGCAACCGCTGCACCAGGCTCGGATCCTCGGGCGGCTTGTTGGTCGTGAACTGCTGGCCCGCAGACAGGGTACCGTGAATCACATTCCCCTTGATCGTAACTTGCTTGATCGCCCCGTTATCGACCTGTTGGACGAACTCGGAGTATTTGAGGTCCTGCGACGTCTGTTTTTGGCCGGCCCCTTGGAACATGTTGAACAAAAGAACAAGCAGCAGTGCGATCAGAATCCACAGCGCCAGGTTGCGAAGGTTGTTCAAGGTGGTCCTTTCCTCGGGGCCTTTAAGGCAATGAATTGGTACGAAAAGCCTTCACCATAGATAGGAGGTTTCTACCGCATTGCCAGAGTGCGAAACGTTAAGGAATTTGCCGTGCGACAGCAATGACTATGGCCAAACGAGCTTAAAAAGCCCTTTGGCGGGTTATGGCCCGTTTTCCATGGAGTTACGGCGCATTCCCTCGCGCCGGACGAGCAAAGTTCCCTTACCAAAAACGGCGATTGCGCGAGGCGCAGGGCCGATCCGGCAACCATGTAGCGTGCGTCCCGCCCCCAGGGTCGCATCCAAAATGCTGTCGAACAAACGCTCCAACCGCTCAAACCGGGGCCGGTAGACGTTTTGTGACACGATCATGAGCACGCGCGCCAAGGCCCGCAGTCCGAGCTCCCGTGGCGCACCGGTCAACGCCGCGGGATCGAGCAGAGCATCGGGGGCCTTAAAGCGGCATGCCCGCGTCAAAACCGCGGCGCTTGCCAACTCCAACGCCGTTCGCGCCCGCGCCAGATGCTTGGCCGCGTCGGCAATGCGCGCTTTGTTCAAGCCCACTTCCTCGAGCAACGGCCATGCATTGCGGATTTTGGCCCGGGCAAAACGCGTATCGGCATTCATAGGGTCGTCGAGCCAGGCCTGGCCGCGCGCAGTGAGATAGGATCGCAGCTGTCCGCGGTCGATATCGAGCATGGGCCGCACCAGCACCAAACCGGAAAAGCCGGGCAAAGGATAGGACGCGAGAGTGCCCATCGCCGACAGTCCATCGACTCCGCTGCCACGCGCCAATCGGAGCAAAAACGTCTCGGCCTGATCGTCGCGGGTATGGCCGACATAGAGCGCCCGGAGGCGTTGAGCCGCCGCCCATGCTCCTATCAACCTGTAACGGGCGTCTCTTGCGGCGGACTCGATGTCGGCGCCGGGTACTTCACCCTCGCGTACCAAGACTTTGACCCGCAACCCCGCCGCCCTGGCCCAGCGTCGCACTTGCCGCGCATCGTCCGCAGAGCCTGGTCGCAATTGGTGATCGACGCAGACAACGGTTGGAGGCGCCAACCGCGACTTCTTCGCCCAATCGCGCAGAAGGAACATTAACGCCAGAGAATCGCTGCCTCCGGAGACGGCAACGGCTGCCGGCCATGGCGCGCCCGCCAAGCGCATCGTCTCGGCAAAACGCGAACCAAGATCGTCGCTATTTGCAGGAACTCGTGCGGATGCTCGCCGCTTGGGAGAGGACGGCCGCCGAGGCTTGCGGGTATTTGCTCTTGATCGCGCCAAGCGTCACGCAGCCTTCCTTTTTCTGGCCCAACGCGAGGAGCGACTGGGCCAATTTCAGCATGCTATCGGGGCCGCGCGAACTTGTGGGATACTTTTTGATCACTTCTACAAAGGCTTGCGCTGCCGCAGTATAATCCTTTTGCACAAATGCTATGTCGCCCACCCAATAAACCGCCTGAGGCGCCAAAGGGTCCTTGGGGTTGCTGTCTGCAAAAGAGCGGAACGCCGCGCGTGCTTCGTCATATTGCGCCTTAGCGAGCAGGTTCATCGCCGAATCGAATTGCGGTTTGGTGTCCGGCACCGCCTCTTGCGGGAGAGTACCGAGTACGCCACCGGAATTGGCGGGTGGTGTCCCTTGCGCCGCGGATGCAGCGCCCAGATTGCACGGTAAGCCTTCGCCTGATTGGCCTGGCGCAGTGCTGGCACCCAACATTTGTGCCGACAGGGCGCAAAGCTTGTAGTCATAATCTTTCTGCTGGCTGTCAATTTTGTCGCCGAGCTCATGAACGTGATGACTGAGCTGTTCATTCTGGCTGGTTAGCTGCTGCAGAGTTTGCTCCAGATCGTGTATTCGCTGCTTCAAATCGGCGATTTGAGCATCCTGGTTGTCCTCGTGCTGCTGGCGGGCGGCTTTTTCCTCGTCGCTCTCACCGAAAAGACCTGCGATCTGCAAACCGCGAACCTGCGGGTAGGTTTGCGCATTGGAAGTATCGCCGCCAGCGTAGGCCGTTGCCGTACCAACACAAAAAACCGCGCAAAGCACTGCGATGCCCGCCAACCGTCCTGTCATTTTCATCACCGGTTCGAAGGAAAAGTTCTACTACAACCATACTTAGCCAAAATTGCGACCCAAGCTCTGCCAAAACGGACAAGGGCGCCGTTTCCGACGCCCTTTTCCGCCAGTGGTATCGTCAAACCCGCGTTAGGAAGCGGGACCGGCCGAAATCGTCGTCACGCCGCGGCGATTTTGCGCCCAGCAAGCTTCCGTCGATTCCGAGCAGATCGGACGCTCCTTGCCATAGGAGATCGTGTCAACCCGCGCGGCCGAAACGCCTATGCTGACCAAATACTCTTTGACCGCATTGGCGCGGCGAGCACCGAGCGCCAAATTGTATTCGCGCGTTCCGCGTTCGTCGGCGTGCCCTTCGATGGTGACCCGGACGGAGGGATACTTGCCCAACCAGGTGGCCTGGCGCTGCAAAGTGCCTTTGTCGGCATCAAGGATTGCATATTTGTCATAGTCGAAATGGACAGTATCGCCGACACTGACGCGAAGATCTTCAGCACTGCCAGGCACGATGGTCGACGTCGGAGCAGCAACGGCGGGCGCAGGACGCGGCGCTTCGGGCGTCACGACAGGCTTGGTCTCACAACCAGCGAGCACAACAGCGAATGCGATGGCGGCCAGCTTAAGGCCTAAGGAAAACTTCTTCATGGCTATAGAAACTCCAGTGACACACGCTTGGTTCCCGGTGCGGCGGAACGGCGTGCAGAGAATCTTTTCCGCACCTCCCCAAGCGCCGGGTTGACAAGGAAGAAGACAACGGAGCGCAGGCTATAATAGGGACTTTTGGCCTATTGGAGCAAGGGCGACCATGCAGGATCGGACGCGTCACCATGTGTCTCGACATGCCGTTCATTGCGGCCGGTGATGTCGACAGACCATATCTGTGCGCCGCGACCACCCTCGATTGTTCTGGTAAACATCAACACCCGGCCGTTGGGCGCCCAGGTCGGACCCTCGTCTTCCCAGCCGGTTGTGAGAATGCGTTCGCCCGTGCCATCCGACCGCATCACGCCGATCCTAAAGCTGCCGCCGGATTGTTTGGTAAACGCAATCAGATCGCCTCGCGGGCTCCAAACCGGCGTCCCATTTCGCCCTTCCCCAAAGCTGATGCGATGCTGATTGGAGCCATCTGCGTTCATGACATATATCTGCTGCGATCCGCCGCGATCGGATTCGAAGGTTATTTGCTTTCCGTCGGGCGAAAACGATGGCGACGTTTCGATCGAAGGATTATATGTCAGCCGCGTCGACGTTCGTGTGCGCAAATCCATCACGTAGATGTTGGAGTTGCCGCCCTGTTCCAAACTCATCGCCACTTTGTTTCCATCCGAAGAGAAGCGTGGCGAGAAGGTCATATTCGAAAATTCGCCAAGTTTATCTTCGCGACCACTTTCCAGGTCTAACAAATATACGCGCGGCTTCCCCACGATATACGACATATAGGCGATCATCTGCGTTGCCATTGCCGGATTGAAGCGAGGCGTCAGCACCAAGTAACTGCCATCGGTCACAAATTTCTCATTCGCTCCGTCTTCGTCCATGATCGCCAGACGCTTCTTACGGTGGAGGGCCGGGCCAGAACTCCGAGATGAATACGATGCGACTATCGAAATAGCCCTTCTCGCCGGTGATGCTCTCGTAAATCATGTCCGAAATCTTGTGGGGAACGCGATGCCACTCGGACGGCAGGGCGGTGACCATTTGCCCAATCAAATACTTTTCGGCATAGACGTCCCAAAGACGGAAGGAGGCCCTCACCCGGCCATCCGGCAAGGTCTGGGCCTGGCCCGTCACCAGCCCCTGGGCAGTGATGATGCGCCAATCGGCAAATTTTGGTTCGGCATTGATGTCTGAGACCTTGTCGATGAAAGACTTTGGATCGAGCGGCTTGAACAGCCCGGAACGGTCCAGATCGGCGCGTACAATTTTCGCAATATTCTGTCCCAGTGCTGTATCGCCCGGCGCCGATGCGGCAAAATCGGGGATGGCAATGGGGAGCGGTTGCGGATTGCCTTGCGTGACATCAACCTGGAGCGTCGCGAATGACGGCGTCGTCACGGCCAATGCCGCGAGAATCACGCATGCCAACCCCATATTTTTCATGGATATCTCCATAACCTACTGGTCCATCATGTCGCGCGGAGCGAACCTATACGTAAAATCACGCCATTCGTTATATCGGTTTAGCGGCAAACTATAAGGCTCACATTGTTTGATGGCGCGCAGTGCGGCGTACGCCGCCGCCTGGGTGTACGAATTGCTTGCCGCCGCCGCCGCCGAGCTCGCAGTCAACTGCGGTGGTTGTGCAAGAGTTCCATTAGGGTTGAGAAATATTTCGAATGTAACGACCAAGTCCTCGGGATGCGGCGCTCCAATTTGCAACTGCGTGTTCCAACACCGTTTAATCTCGCTTTGCAGGATCGATCTTAGATCGGCCGTCAACGCATTCTGCGCACCCGCGCCAGCAACGTTCTGCTTACCTGGTCTGGGGTTCTTTGACGGTGCCGGGATAATCAGGCCTGGAAGCATGTTGTCAAACTGATCTTTTGAGGACTGTCGCGGCCGCGGCGGGGCCGGCCTCGGCAACAAGGTCGGCGCCACCTCAATTTTGGGTTCCACCGGGACGGGCTGACTCTGCGGCTGAATCATTGCCGGCTGTGGCGGCGGTGGAAGCGTCTGTGTCACCATCGGTGCGACATTGGTCTGGTCGGCCACCGTAACCAGATCGACAGGCACGATATGCGACGGCTGTTCGGCAATATCGAGCTTGTGTGTCCAGGTGAAAAGCGCCGCGGCGACGATTCCGGCATGCAGCAGTAGTGAGCCTGCCAAACCCAGGCGTGGTGCATATTGCTCGGCTGTTGCCCTACGGCTCATTTGGTTTGGGTTTCGCCACGTCGGTGACGAGCCCAATATGGGTGAAGCCCGCCGCGCTTAACATTCCCATCACTTGCATGACGCGGCCGTAATCCACGGATCTGTCGCCGCGTACGAAAATCCGCTGGTCGTAGCCATTGGCCGCAATCGCCGTCAGCCTCGGCACAAGGGCCTCTTCGGGAACGGGTGTGTTCTGCAAAAAAATCTGCCCATTACTTTTGATCGTAACCGATAGCGGTTCGCGATCCTGACCGAGCGTTTGGGCGCGCGTCTTGGGCAGATCCACCGGTACGCCGACAGTCAGAAGCGGCGCCGTCACCATGAAAACGATGAGCAGCACCAGCATCACGTCCACGAAAGGAGTGACGTTGATTTCCGAAATTGGACGCCGGCGGCGCCTGCGGCGGCCGCTCACATGCCGTTCGACTGCCGCACCCATCAGCGCGCCTTTTCGTCAAGCTGGCGCGATAAGATCGCGGACAATTCGTCGGAGAAGGCATCGAGGCGGTTGGAATACCGTCCGATCTCGCTGACATAACGGTTGTAAAAAATCGCCGCCGGAATGGCTGCCAGAAGGCCCATGGCCGTGGCGAACAGCGCTTCGGCGATACCGGGCGCTACAACGGCGAGCGTCGTGTCATGGCGCGCTGCGATCGCTGCAAAAGAATTCATGATGCCCCACACCGTGCCGAACAAACCGACAAAAGGCGCGGTGTTGGCAACGGTGGCAAGAAAACCGATTTGACCTTCGATGGCGTCGGTCTCGCGCGAAATCGTTACATTCATGGCTTTGTCGACGCGATCTTTGACACCCGCAATCATGCTTTCGCGCGGATTGCCATGTTCAAAGGCACGGCGCCATTCGCGCACGCCCGAAACAAAGACAGCGGCGAAAGGATGATCGTTACGCGATGCGAATTGCGCAAAGAGCTCATCGAGCGATTGGCCCGACCAGAAGATTTTTTCGAATTTCGAGGCACGGCGTTTGAGGCCGGAAAGTGCCAATCCCTTGTTGATGATGATGGCCCATGACCAAAGGCTGGCAAGCAGCAATAGGATCAACACCGCCTTTACCAGCGGATCGGCGCGCATGAACAGCGAAACAACCGAAATCCCGGCAAACGGGGAAGCCGCCGCCTCACCGTTTTGGGAAATATCGACATCCGTCGCCGGGGCTGGGAGGGCACTTTGCGTGGCTTCGCCGGTTGGAGCGGCGCGCGGCTCGCCTTGGGCCAGAGCCGGTACGGAAAAGGCCAGAGTGAGTGCAACAATAAACGCCGATACGCAAACAAGAGCGGCGAACCACCTTTTCGTGTTCATAAACGCTACCTCGTCCCTCACTGAATTCGCTGCGTCCCCTGGGACCGGATTATGCCGGGTGGAGAAGAGAAATGCTCACCGAATGTTGGCATTATTTTGACGGACAATCCTTAAGCCTATGTTTCATAAAGAAAAGGTAGAAGTTTGTCGCGTAGTTCGCGCGGAATTCGCCGCGGTTTGCCGGTTAACGTCATAACGCAAGCTTCTACATGGCCGCGCGTCAGCAGGATATCTGCGCAAAAGATGGACTGTTCCGCCGCCATCCGGGCGCCGCTGAGCGACACGCATTTGGTATGCACTTCCACAAGATCATCGACCCGCGCCGGGCGAAAATACTCGATGTCGATTTTGCGGAGCGTCCAAGCCGTCGGCTCCGGGTCTTCGAGGCCCGCCAATTTCGTGATCCCGACGCCGCGGAAAAACTCCGAACGGCCGCGCTCCATGTAACGCAGATAATTCGCATGATAAACAACGCTCGAAAGATCCGTATCTTCGTAATAAATGCGAATGGGCAAGATATGTGTCTTGCCCTCAAAATGGCCGAAGGCGTCAACCATCGCCGTCCTCATCCGCGAAAAGACCGATTTGTGCCGGATCGCGTGGGGGCGCGGGTAGACCCAAATGGGCAAAAGCATTGCCGGTCAAAATGCGCCCACGTGGCGAACGCTGCACAAACCCCTGCTGCATCAGATACGGTTCCACAATTTCTTCGATGGCGTCGCGTGCTTCACCGAGCGCGGCAGCTATGGTTTCAATGCCGACCGGTCCGCCCCCGAAATTTTCCGCGATCAATTGCAAGTAGCGCTTGTCGAAGGCGTCCAAGCCGCGCGCATCCACTTCCAGACGCGTCAGCGCGGCGCCCGCGATGCTTGCATCGACGCGCGCCTGCCCCGCCACCGACGCAAAGTCCCGCACCCGCTTGAGCAGCCGGCCGGCGATGCGCGGCGTGCCGCGGGCGCGCCCGGCGATTTCGCGCGCGCCCTCGGAGGTCAAATCGAAGCCAAGAACGCGCGCGCCGCGCTCGACAATCGACAGCAATTCATCCGCCGAATAAAAATTGAGCCGCACGGGAATGCCGAAACGGTCGCGCAGTGGCGTGGTGATGAGTCCCGAACGCGTCGTCGCGCCGACCAGCGTGAATGGCGCCAGAGAAATCTTCACCGAGCGCGCCGACGGCCCTTCGCCGATGACAAGATCGAGTTCGAAATCTTCCATCGCCGGATAGAGAATTTCCTCCACCGCCGGACTGAGACGATGAATTTCGTCGATGAACAACACATCGCGCGGTTCGAGATTGGTAAGAATGGCGGCGAGATCGCCCGCTTTCGCCAATACGGGACCGGAGGTCGAGCGGAAATTCACGCCCAGCTCACGGGCCAAGATCTGCGCCAGCGTGGTTTTGCCCAGACCCGGCGGGCCGGAAAACAACACATGGTCGAGCGCTTCGCCGCGCGATTTCGCTGCGGCGATGAAGACCGAGAGATTCTCGCGTGCCTGTTGCTGACCGACGAATTCCGCGAGAACTTTCGGGCGCAACGACGCCTCGAGCGAATCCTCTTCGGCGCGCTGTGGCGTGACGAGGCGGTCGGTGGCGGCGACTTTGGCCATTTATCGTCCCATCGCTCGCAGGGCCTCGCGGATCAACGCATCGAGCGGGGCGCCTTCACCCAATTCGCGCACCGTGCGCGCTACCGCCTCAGCCGCAGTGGATTGAGAATAGCCTAGCTTTACGAGCGCCGCGACGGCGTCGGATTCCGGGCCGCGCGGCGCAATCGCCGCCATAGCAGCATCGCCGCCATGGCCGCGCAGCATCATCGAGGGAGCTTTGTCTTTCAATTCGGTGACGATGCGCAACGCCAGTTTTGGGCCGACGCCTTGCGCGCGCCCGATAGCGGGTTTGTCGCCGAGCGCCAACGCCCGTTCCAAATCGCGGGGTGATAAGGCAGACAGCACATTCAAGGCCACACGCGCGCCGACATTCTGAACCGTTTGCAGCAGACGGAACCATTCGCGCTCCTCGGCCGTGACGAAACCATACAGTTTGATGGTTTCATCGGTGAGGCGCATCTCAGTCATCAGCGAGACATGGGCCCCCACCGTCATTTTGGAAAGCGTCGAGGACGAGGAATGCACGAGATACCCTATACCGGCGACGTCCAGCAGGACGTGGTCCTCACCGACAAAATCCACGACGCCCGTCAGTTTTCCGATCATGCGAGCGCCGCCATGATGCGGGCGCGTGTCCCGGCCAGATGGGCATGGGCGATGGCGGCGGCCAGCGCGTCCGCCGCATCGCCGACTTCTACACCACAGGCGGGAAGCAGCCGCTTGACCATTGCCTGGACCTGCACCTTATCCGCGTGACCGGCCCCAACCACCGACTTCTTGATATGGTTGGGCGAATACTCCGCGATATCGAGACCAGCCTGCGCAGCGGCGAGCAAGGCTATTGCCCTGGCATGGCCGAGTTTGAGCGCCGCCGACGGGTCTTTGTGCACAAAGGCTTGTTCCACGGCGATGGCACCGGGGTGCAGTTCGGCAATAACGCGGGTGATGGCCTCGTGCAGCGTCAGAAGCCGGATGCCCATTCCGTTGCCGGCGCGGGTCACGATCACGCCATGAGCGACATGGGACAGCTTGCTGCCCGACACGTCGATGACGCCCCAGCCCATGCGGCCAAGGCCCGGATCGAGGCCAAGTATGCGAACGGTCTGCATGGCAACGCCCGAACGAATCGCGACCGGCAGTTTCGCGGATTGCAGGGCATCGGCGCAACAGCGCCGACGGCCGCCTGTTGCACGATTCCCATTTGTGCGACCTAATGCTTGCAACTCAAACACAGGAAGCAACCCATGAAGATGCGCAGGCTTGGCGCCAGCGGACCAGAAGTTTCGGCCATCGGACTGGGTTGCATGGGCATGTCCGATTTCTACGGTCCGGCGGACGAGGGCGAGAGCATGGCCACCATCCATGCGGCGCTGGAAGCAGGCATTACGCTGCTCGACACCGGCGATTTCTACGGCATGGGCCACAACGAGATGCTGCTGCGCGAGGCGCTCAAAGGCGGAAAACGCCAGCGCGCCATCCTGAGCGTCAAGTTCGGCGCCATGCGCGGACCGGATAATTCCTGGCTCGGCATCGATCACCGTCCGGAGGCGATCAAGAACTTCGTTGCCTATTCGCTGAAGCGGCTCGGCACCGATTACATCGACATCTATCGCCCGGCGCGGCTCGACCCGAATGTGCCGATAGAGCTGGTGGCGGAAACCGTCAAGGAGCTGATCGCCAAAGGCTATGTGCGCCATTTGGGGCTCAGCGAGATGTCGGCGGAGACTGTGTTGCGCGCCCATGCGGTGACGCCGGTCTCGGACCTGCAGATCGAATACGCCATCGTTACACGCGGCATCGAAGCAATGATATTGCCCAAGCTGCGCGAGGCCGGCATCGGCATCACCGCTTATGGCGTGCTGTCGCGCGGTTTGATCAGCAACGGTGCTTTGCTGGGTCAATCGCGTAGCGGATATCGCACTATGTTGCCCCGCTTCACCGGCGACAACCTGAAACATAATTTTGCTTTGGTCGAAGCGCTGGCGGCCATCGCCAAAGCGCGCGGTATCACGGTGGCGCAGCTGGCGATCGCTTGGGTGCTGTCGCGGGGAGACGACATCGTGCCGCTGATCGGCGCGCGCAAACGCGAGCGGCTGAACGAAGCGCTGGGCGCGCTCGATATTGCGTTGAGCAAAGAGGAAATCGCCGCGATCGAAAAAGCAGTGCCGCCCGATGCCATCAAAGGCGACCGCTACTTGGCGGCGCAGATGGAACATCTGGACAGCGAACGCTAACCCCCCACCGAAAAATCCGCTTCGCGAATTTTTCCGCCTCCCCACAAGGGGGAGGCAAATTCATCCTTGCAGCTTCGCCATCAAGCTGGCGGAGAGTTCATAATTGCCGGTGACGCGCTGCACATCGTCATGGTCGTCGAGCACGTCGATCAGTTTGATCAGCGTTTCGCCGGTCTCGTCGCTGACCGGCACGGTGTTCTGCGGCCGGAAGAAAATGCCCGACGACAAAGGCGCACCGAGCTTTGCTTCCAGCGCCTCGCGCACTGCCGCGAAATCGTCCGGGTTGGTGAGAAATTCATGCTCCTCGTCGTCAGTGTCGCATTCCTCGGCCCCGACATCGAGCGCGATTTCGAGCATCGCGTCCGCACTACCTTTGTCCAAGGGATAGGTGATGACGCCGACACGGTCGAACATGAACGCCACTGAACCTGTCTCGCCCAGCGCGCCGCCATATTTGGAAAATGCCGCGCGGACATCGGCGACGGTGCGGGTGCGATTGTCGGTCAGGCATTCAACGATCAGCGCCACGCCGCCCGGGCCGTAACCTTCATAGCGCATCTCGTCGTAATTCTCGGCGTCGCCGCCTTGGCCTTTTTTGATGGCGCGCTCGATGACATCTTTGGGCATCGATTGCTGCTTGGCAGCGATGACGGCCGCACGCAGGCGCGCATTGTGCTCCGGGTCCGGCATTCCGGCCTTGGAGGAAACCGTGATTTCGCGGGAGAGCTTGGAGAAGAGCTTGGAGCGCTCCTGGTTCGCCTTGCCTTTGCGAAACATGACGTTCTTGGCGTGGGAATGGCCGGCCATCGGGATGCTTCTTTTTTGAATAGGGTACTTGCGGGGCCGTGAGATAGCCGGGCGGGGTGGGCAAGTTCAAGAGCCGGGAGTATGGCGCCGTCTATAGGGTGCCGTTCGGTTGTTTTCGCAAGGGATTGATCGTTGTTCTTCAACGTGGGTGTCCCCTACGGGAGGCAGGTGCGGCCCCGCCGCGCACGACCCGTTGTTTTGGCTCTTAGCCCGCCATTTCAAAAAGCACGCGAGCGCCGCTCAAACCGTCACCAGCGACGGAATCTCGAACGACCGGCGGGCGGTTTTGGCGCCGATGAAGCAAACGCCAACTCGGATTTTGATCAGCTTGATTTCGCCGTCGCGGGTCCATTGGATCGGGCGGATCAGAAAGGGAAATTCTTCGATGGCGCCCATCGCAGGGCGGAACGGCGTATTGGGCCGCGCAATTTTCTGAAAGCCGGTGCCATAAGCCCAGCCATCGCTAACCCGTTTGGGCACTTCGATCAGGCAACCCGGCGCGCTGACATCTTCGACGATCAAATGGCCGAGCGCCGTCGAACGCATCCGAAAGGTGCATTGCGTGCGGCGATATCCTTCCGGCACGGGCGCGGTGTCGAACGGCCTGGTGTCGAGTTCGGCGTCGACCGGGAATGGTGCCGCCACGAAACGGTCCCAAAGGATCACCAAGGCGGTGATGATCCCGCCGGCAGCCGCCAGAAGTTCTAAGAGACGAAATATCATGGCAATGTACGAACAGAGAGTTGAAAAGAAGCAAGCGAGACTCTCAATCTAACCAACAAAGCCGGCACGCTCAAATTGCAGTGCGTGGCTGTTTGCACAAAGCGCGCAATCGCAATATGCGATGGGGCGCACCCCTCACCGCTCGGGAGCGAACGCCCGGGCGGGTTTTCTCATGTCGCCTGATTGGACAGAGGCAAATGCGACCCTATCGCCCCTTTATAGGGGTTAAACCGGATGTCATGACGCCGCAGCAAATCCTAGCCTAGCGATAACCTATTCCTCGTACGAGAACACCCAAGCGCGAGAGACAGATCATGACACGGATGCCAGCCAACTTTATCGACGAGACGGCCATCGAGGCCGCGCTGGCGAAAGGCCGTAAATGCGTGTCGCGCGATGCGGTGGAAGAGATCATCAAGAAAGCCGCGCGTGCCGACGGGCTGACATCCGAAGAAGTTGCGGTCCTACTCCACGTCGAAGACAAGGAACTGCTCCAGGAAATTTTCAAGACCGCGATCGCCGTCAAGCGGCAGATCTATGGCAACCGGCTGGTGCTGTTCGCGCCGCTTTATGTCAGCGATTATTGCATCAACAATTGCGTCTATTGCGGCTATGGCGCCGGGCACAAATTCGCCCGCCGCCGCCTCACCATGGAAGAGATCCGGAAGGAAACGGAAGTGCTCCTCGGCATGGGGCATAAGCGCCTCGCCATGGAGGCGGGCGAAGACCCGGAGAATTGCCCCATCGATTATATTCTGGAGGCCATCGAGGCGGTCTATTCGGTGGAGATCAAGAACGCCAATATTCGCCGCATCAACATCAACATCGCCGCCACCACGGTGGGCGATTACCGGCTGCTGAAAGCGGCGGAGATCGGCACCTATATCCTGTTCCAGGAAAGCTATCACCGCGCCACTTATGCCCGGATGCATCCGATCGGGCCGAAGCACGATTACGATTATCACACCACATCGTTCGACCGGGCGATGGAAGCGGGCATCGACGACGTCGGCTCCGGCGTTTTGTTCGGGCTTTACGATCACAGATTCGAAGTGCTGGCACTGTTGCAACATGCGCAGCATCTGGAGAGCGCCTTCGGTTGCGGCCCGCACACCATTTCGATGCCGCGTATCCGCCCCGCCGGCAACATCAATCTCGACAGCTTCCCGCATCTGGTGTCGGACGACGACTTCAAAAAATTGGTCGCCATCATCCGCTTGGCCGTGCCTTATACCGGCATGATCATCACCACCCGCGAGCGCGCCGAGTTCCGTAGGGAAATTCTGGAGCTGGGCATTTCGCAGCTCAGCGGCGGCTCCTGCACCGGTGTCGGCGGCTATTACGACGAGATCAAGAATGTGGCGCCGAAGGATATGCAGCCCGCACAATTCGAAGTGAACGACGAACGCCCGCTCGATCAGGTGATCCAGGACATCTGCAAAGACGGCTATCTGCCGAGCTTCTGCACCGCCTGTTACCGCAACGGGCGCACCGGGGACCGGTTCATGGCGCTGGCGAAGATCGGCGAGATCCAGAATCTGTGCCAGCCCAATGCAATTTTGACGTTCAAAGAATATCTGGAGGATTTCGCCACGCCCGAAACGCGGGCGGTCGGCGAAGCGGTGATCGCCGATTACCTCAAGCAGATTCCGAACGCGAAACTGCAGCGCAAGACCGTCGAGCGGCTGGAAGCCATCGCCAAAGGCGAGCGCGATTTCTATTACTAGAAAGACGCCGCATCGCCGAAGGGCCTAAAACGCAAAACTACGGTGGCTCGCCAAACGTTCACACGATTCTATGTGAAGATCCAACGCCAAGAAGCCATTGGGTGAGGCGTGACCGACGGAAAACCCTTTCCAGTGCCCGTCCTTCATGCAGGTCACGAACAATTCGCCTGTGGTCTGTGGCGTGAACATGATCAACGTGGCGCTGTCCGCTTTCAGCGGCTTGTCGGGCGTGCGTTCATAAGTGCCACCGCCCGCAATCACCATCGACACCATCGTGTCGCTGGCGCCCGTATTGTGGACGACCACCAATGTCTCAACGTTGAGGAAGAAGTAAGCGATAACCAGGGCGGGTATTCCCACCACAACGGTGTAGAAGATAACGTTCTTGCTCACTTTTCGGGCTCCTAATTGGGGCAGGTCCACGATATGTCGAGATCGATAGAGTTTCCGGGCGCGAGCGATCCGTCCGCGTTTCGCGGCACAAGGCCGTGTGCCGCCAGATGGCCGGAGGAGTAATCGGCGGCGAAGACAAAGTTGTCCGTCCACTTCATTTGAGAACCGTGAGCGGACCACAGCTTCCCCTTTGCGTTGATCTGCACCCAATCGTCAGCCGGGTCGCTATGCGTCAGCGCGTTGGACATATAGGAAAAAGCCTTGAGATAAACGCCAGGTTGCGATACGGGCGCTTGAGAATCGTAATTCACAACATAAACCGGAGGGCCAGGCGGGACTTCCAACGGCTGATCGGGCGCTGTCGTGTGCAGTGCGGATAGCGACACGGCAGAGCAAAGGTGTGTATCGTCTCCTGGATGGCTGAGCGAGCCGGAATCCTGGATCGCGCCCGAGATCTTATAAGTGATGGCCAGCGGCACTGCCGTTTGCGCCATTGCACAGCCCAATAACACGGTACCTGCGAAAGCCGACGGCACACACACACCGTTGGTCATACGCCACGCGCGCCGAACACGATTCATGATGGCTTCTCCCAGCCCCGCCAAGCCGAATGCTAACAGACAATAGTATTGCTGTGGCAGAAATCTGGAGGCTTACGTTAGCGGCTCGATCATCGGGCGCATTTGGATTTGAATAATGCGCGATTTGAGTGGCTGGGTGCAGGCGAACAACACGGCTTCGGCGACGTCTTCCGCCTCCAGCATCTCGGACTCCGCGACGCCTTGTTCGGTGCGCCCGGTGCCGAGCGCGAATTCGGTCTTCACGCCGCCCGGACAGATGGTGCCGACCTTGATACCATAAGCGCGCAATTCCTTGTCCAAGCCTTGCGCGAAGCCGACCTGCGCGAATTTGGTGGCGCTATAAACCGCCTCACCGGCGAAGCCGTAGATGCCGGCGATGGAGGAAACCATCAAGACGAGGCCCGATTTCTGCGCGATCAGCACCGGCACGACATGGCGCGCGAACAAGAAGGTCGAGCGCATATTGGAGTCCATCATCGTGTCGAAATCTTCGGCGCTGGTTTCGGCGAGATTTTTGTAAATGCCCATACCGGCATTGTTGATCAGGATGTCGATGCGTCCGAAAGCTTTCAGCGCCGCCGTCACCGTTTGCTTCGCGGTTTCTTCCTCGCGCGCGTCGCCGGCGAAATAGACGGCCTCCGCACCGAGTTTCGTCGCTTCGGCAACAAGCTGTTCCAAGCGGTCTTTGCGCCGCGCGGTGATCACGAGTTTGGCCCCTTCCCGCGCCAATGCCCGCACAACGGCGCGGCCGATGCCAGCGCTAGCGCCGGTAACGACGGCAACTTTTTCGTTCAAGCGAGGCATGATGATGTCCTTCTGCGAGTTTGGCTGGCGAAACATATGCTCGGATGGCAATGGGGATTTCAAGCGTCCCTCCGGCAACCTCGCACAGGTCCCTCACAGGCATTTGGAACAGAAGGATGCCTAATTTCCATGACGCCGTCACGGATTTGGTTCCGATCGCGGATTCGGCGCTGCTGTCGTCGAAGATCGTCAAGAACGCGAAACTGACGGTCTTAGAAGGCGCGCCCCACGGAATGTGCACGACGCTGAAAGATCGCGTGAACGAAGATCTTTACGGCTTTATCAAGGCGTGACCGGGTTCGCGCTTCACCCGTCTAGTGAAGCAGATTTTCGATTTGCGTCAGTAAGGCGGCCTCGAGAGTCTCGAGTTTCGCGTTGACGGCCAGCTGCGCGTTTTGCCAGTGCGAAAGTGAGCGGTCGCCGAACAACGTGCTGTCGGCGTGAATGGAGGCAGCCGATACCGCCACCGCGATCACGGCGCCCAACGCGATCTGTGCCAGTTTGCCCATGTCCCGTCCTAAACTTTGAGCGCAAGCAGAACACAGGGGAATTGTGGCCAAATTCGGTAGGCTGAACGGTGGAGCATGAAAGTTCCCAAACCACGTCCCGCATAAGGATTTTCCCGCACACCTATAAATGCTTATTTGATTTCAGTCGGTTATAACTAATCCATAAACTGTATGCGGCATTTTGTTCCTTGACTCTCACGGCATTTTTACCGAATAGTGATAATGAGAATTCTTCGCAACTAGCTAGGCCCCGCGCAATGTTTCTTTTTGATGAGCCCCAGACCGTTGCCGCCGACCCGGTCAAGCCGCATTCCCCGCTGGGCCGCGCACAAGCCGGATTCCGGGGCCGCATCCACGCCATCGAAGTGACTGACGCCGATTGCGGTTTGCATCCTGACGAGTTGGAGCGCCGGCTGATCGAGTTGGGCTTTGTGGAGGGCGCCTCGGTGGAAATTCTGCACGAGGGATTTTTCGGACACGACCCCATCGCGGTGCGCGTCAATCACGCCACAATCGCCCTGCGCCGCCGTGAAGCGATGGCCATCCTCGTCACCTGATCGGAAAAACGAAATCATGAGCGGCGTTGGCGCGTGCAATTGTGCCCTCGTCGGGACGCCGAATAGCGGCAAAACCGCTTTGTTCAATGCGTTGACCGGCAGCCGGCAAAAAGTCGCGAACTATCCGGGCGTGACCGTGGAACGCAAAGCCGGAGCGATGCTGACTCCGAGCGGGCGTCACGTACACGTGGTAGATCTGCCCGGCACCTATTCGCTGCGCGCGCGCAGCCCCGACGAAGAAATCACCCGCGACGCCGTGCTGGGACGGCTGCAAAGCGAAACGGCGCCCGATCTGCTGCTCTGCGTCGCCGATTCCACCAATCTGCGTCTGTCGCTGCGTTTGGTGCTGGAGCTCAAACATGTCGGCCGCCCCATGCTGCTGGTGCTCAACATGTTCGACATCGCCAAACGGCGCGGTGTCGAGATCGATATCGACCGCATGTCGGCGATGCTTGGCGTACCTGTGGTCAGCGCCATCGCCATCCGCAAGGGCGGCACGCAAGATGTATTGCAACGTCTCGACGAATTGGCGAGCAATCATGCGACGGCGCGCCAGGATTCCAGTTGGGAAGCACCGTCGAGCGCCGGATTGCGCGCCTTGCAGCGCGAGGCCGACGCCATCATCCGCGCCACCGTCAAGATGCCGCTCAAACCCGACAATCTGACGACGCGGCTCGATGCAGTGTTGCTCCATCCTGTAGCCGGATTGCTAATCCTGTTCGTCATTCTGTTTGTGATGTTCCAAGCCGTGTTCGCTTGGGCGCAGCCGGTAATGGACGTGATTTCTTCCGGTTTCGATTGGCTGGGTGCGCTGGTCCACACCTCGCTGCCGCCGGGTTTGCTGCAAAGCTTTCTCGAGAACGGCGTCATTTCGGGCGTCGGCAGCGTGATCGTTTTTCTGCCGCAAATTCTGACGCTGTTTCTGTTCATCTTGCTGCTTGAGGATCTCGGCTATATGGCGCGCGCCGCGTTCCTGATGGACCGCATCATGGGCGGCGCGGGCTTGCATGGCCGCGCGTTTATTCCGCTGTTGTCGAGTTTTGCCTGCGCCATTCCGGGCATCATGGCGACGCGGGTGATCGACAACAAACGCGACCGGCTGACGACGATCCTGGTCGCGCCGCTAATGACCTGTTCGGCGCGCATCCCTGTCTACACGCTGATCATTGGCGCTTTCATTCCCGCCAAGCAGATTTGGGGCTGGGCGAGCCTGCAAGGCTTGGTGATGTTCGGGCTTTATGCGGCCGGCATCTTCAGCGCGCTGGGCGTCTCATTCCTGTTCAAATTCTTCTTCTGGCGCGACGATCCGAGCCCGCCCTTCATGCTGGAATTGCCAGACTACAAACTGCCGCGAGTCAAAAGCGTGGCGCTCGGCCTTTTCGCGCGCGCCAAAGCGTTCTTGACCCGAGCCGGCACGACGATTTTTTCGATGATGGTGCTGATCTGGTTCCTGGCATCGTTCCCACGACCGCCTGCGGGCGCGACCGGTCCGGATATCAACTACAGCCTGGCGGCGATCATCGGCCGCTTCATCGAACCTGTGCTGAAGCCGATCGGATTCAATTGGCAGATCGATGTGGCGCTGATCCCCGGCATGGCGGCACGCGAAGTGGCCGTGGCGGCGCTGGGCACTGTCTATTCCATCCAAGGCGGCAAGGAAGCCGCACAACAGATCGGCCACACGCTGGCTGGACAATGGAGTCTGGCCACCGCGCTGGCGCTGCTCGCCTGGTACATTTTCGCGCCGCAATGCGCCTCCACACTCGCAGTGATCCGCCGCGAGACCGGTAGCTGGAAATGGATGGCGGTCACTTTCGGCTATATGCTGGCCTTGGCATATCTCGCAGCCTTCGCGACTTTTCATATTGCCGTGGCGATGGGCGCGGGCTAGCGCCGCTTTAACCTTGAATCTCAGCAGCTTGCATGCCGCACAGACTTTGGCCGCGTGGTAGCCTAGAATTGTCACATTGGATACCTACGTATTGGGGCCTTCAGGAGGCGTTACGTTTTCTGAAGAGGGGCATTCGATGCGAAAGCTTTGGAAGTGGTTGCGCTGGGGGGCGTTTGTCTTCGCCCTCGGCGTCGATGCGTTTCTTTTCTACACCGCTGATCCGTTCACGGTGCGCAGCTTCGTTGCCACCGGGCTTGCATCGCTGATCATGTTTTTGGTTTTCGTGCGGCTCGCCACGCTGTTCCGGGGCGGCTCGCGCATCAAAGGCATTCTGGAGGAAGGCGAGACGCGCGTGCACGAGACCGGCCTTCACTGGGTGCGGCTAGTGGGCAATATCAGGCGGGATAAGACGGCGTATCGCTGGATCGGTATTCCGATACTGATCGCACTGTTCGCGACGATTTTCGAATTTGTTTGGCTGCTGGTGCTGATCGGCGAGAAACTCGGGCTCACCGCCCTATGGTTCAAAGTGGCCGCCGCGCCATTCCATGTGTTGCCCGACAATAGCATTGTGATCGGCCTTTATATCCCGCTGATCTTTTCCATTCCTTTTGCCATCGCGCATATCGCGGAATGGAGCACGCATCGCTATGTTATCACGCCGCTGCGCGTCATCATCCATTATGGGATTTTCGACTACCACATGCATGGCATCCTGCTGTCGCGGGTGGTGGATGCGCAGCAGGACTACACGTTTTGGCAGCAGTTCCTGAATTATGGCGACGTCGTCTTCCGCGAAACCTCCGGCGAGGCGGAAACGCTGGAATGCGTTTGGGGACCTAAGAGTTTCGCCAAGATCGCGACGCGCTACAGCCATGCGCTGGAAGGCGCCAGCGAACGAGGCAAGGAAGATATCGAGGCGGGATGAGGAGCGGTAATCTGAGAAACCGCACCTCTTAAGTTCCGTTAATTCCTTGCGTTCCTTTTATGATTGAGCAAGCTGCGAGACCTTCCGTGTGCGGAGCGGCGCATGATGTCACGCGACGTTTAAGCTGCACTTCTACGGCTCTCATTCCCAAAAATCTTAATCAAGGTCGGCCAACCTGGAGTGGCGGGGAAGGTTCTGCACCCGGCTGCGTTGTTTGTCATCGCGCTCATTCGAAAACTCGAATTCGATGGGCCGAAAGGATATTCGCCATGGGCCGTTTCCGCTTTAGATTTGCTTTGCTTGCGTTCACAGCCATGCCGGCATTGGCGAATGCATCCGGGTTCGATCAGTATATCGGCTTCGGCGACAGCACGCTGGATAGCGGATATTTCCGCTATCATTCGATGACCCCGGTCTTCGATCCATATATTGCCGCCGCCGTGGCTGCCGGCAATTCCGGCGGGTTCGTCGGCAACGGCGTGATGAACTCCACCTTGCTGGCGGCAAAATTCGGGCTCACCGCTTTTCCGGTCGGCAGCCCCGGCGGCGGAACAAACTATGCCATCGGCAACGCGCAGACGAGCGTCACATCCGGCCCATTTCTGTCCACGGTCCAACAGATTCAGAACTATCTGGCGAAAGTGCACGGCAAAGCGGATCCCAATGCCCTCTATGTCATCCATACGGGCGACAACGATCGGACGCCGGTTATGACAAATGGCGCGGCCTGGAACGCCGCCACCCCCAACTACCTTAGCGACCAAGCCTCTGCCCTAGCCGCGCAGGTTGCGACCCTACAAGCGGCCGGTGCGCGCACCATCATGGTGTCGAATTCCTACGACTTCGCCATCTATGCCGGTTTGGGCGGCGAGATCGCACCCGCCAATGCGGCCAATTATGCGCTGGCCGTCGCTCATGGAGAAAACATCTGGTCGGACTTGACGGCCGCAGGTGTGCGCTTCGTGCCGGTCGATCGCGGCAGTGTCTTCGCTTTCGTCGTCAAACACCCCACGCTGTTCGGGTTCACCGCGACATCCGTGTTGTCGGCCAGCGCACCGTGCACGGTCAGCGCCCTGATCTGCACCACGATCACCCCGATCCAGCAGCAGACCGGCCTATTCGTGGACGCGCTGCACATGACCACGGCGGGCCAAACGATCGTCGCGGATTACGAATACAGTTTGGTCGCTGCGCCAAGCCAAATCTCTCTGATCACGGAAAGCGCCGTGCAGAGCGGATTGTCGCGCATCGCCGATGTTCAAAGTCAAATCGATCTTTCCGCGCAGAGGTCTGACGCCTTCAATGCCTGGACCAGCGCCGGAGCAAATGACCTTGCCATCAAGAATGCGCCGGGATTTGCGGCTGTTCGGGGTAAGCCCTGGCGCGGCAGTTTCGGGATGGACTACGGGGTGGGAAGCGGCGGCGTCCTTGGCGCAGCCTTCACGCTCGGCGGAGAGACGGCACATTTTTCCAGCGGCGGAGGCTTCGTGCAGTTTGACCAAACCGGCAGCATTTATGCGGGTTTCACGAGCGGGCGGCTATGGAGCCATGCGGTCGCGAGCTACGGCATTTTTCAGAACGACATCACACGCCAAGCGATGCTCGGCCTCTACACGGACGTGAACCACGGCGAGACCTCCGGGCACACGTTGGCGCTGGCGCTACGCGGGGGCGGCGATTTTGCGCTGGCGGGAGCCACCACCGGACCGGTCCTCGGCGTCGTGCTGCAACAAGTTCGGCTCGGTGCTTTCACCGAAACGGGCACCAGCGGAACGACGGCACTGTCCTTTGGCGGTCAAACGCGGGAACTCGGCCGTCACCCAGCTTGGTTGGCGAGCGTCGATGGTTTGGGCAGACGTGCAGCCCTTCGCGGAAGTGGAATGGGATCACGAACTGCACAGCAACGGCACAAGTGTGGCAGCGGCACTTACGACCGCACCGACGGCACCTTACAGTATGGATGCAGCTCCGGTTGCCAGCGATTGGGCGACCGCGTCGCTCGGTGCATCCTACCGGGTCAGTTCTTGCATCGCACTCAAAGGAACGCTTTCCTCGGTCGTGGCCAATTCGCGGGTCGACAACGACGGCGGGGAACTGAGCTTGAGCGTGCGCTTCTAAAGGCAGTTATCCGAACGCGTATGCATCCATCCGCAACGAACTGAGCGTTACGCTGGAGTGCAGGCGCTCGACTTTTTCACCGCCAGCACCATAGGCGACCATCAGCGGCACAAGATGTTCTTCGGTCGGATGGGCCTGTTTGGCTTGCGGCGCAAGGTTGCGGTAATCGGCGAGTGCGGCTTCATCGCGCGCCAGCAACTTCTCATGCATCCAGCTTGCGAAAGCGCGCGACCATTCGGGTTCCGGCCCGCCATCCCAATCGATGGTGCGTCTCTTCTTCTTCTCTTCCCTTCTTCTTTCTCTTCTTCTTCCTCTTCTCTTCCTTCTTCTTCTTCTCTTCTCTTCTCTTCTCTTCTCTTCTCTTCTCTTTCTCTTCTCTCTTCTCTTCTCTTCTCTTCTCTTCTCTCTCTCTTCTCTCTCTCTTCTCTTCTCTTCTCTTCTCTTCTCTTCTCTTCTCTTCTCTCTCTTCTCTTCTCTCTCTCTTCTCTTCTCTTCTCTTCTCTTCTCTTTCTCTCTCTCTCTCTTCTCTCTCTTCTCTCTCTCTTCTCTTCTCTTCTCTCTCTCTTCTCTCTTCTCTCTCTCTCTCTTCTCTTCTCTCTTCTCTCTTCTCTCTCTTCTCTTCTCTCTCTCTTCCTCTTCTCTTCTCTTCCTCTTCTCCTCTTCCTCTTCCTCTTCCTCTTCTCTCTCTCCTCTCCTCTTCCTCTTCCTCTTCCTCTTCCTCTTCCTCTTCCTCTCCTCTTCCTCTTCCTCTTCCTCTTCTCTCTTCCTCTCTTCTCCTCTCCTCTCCTCTTCTCTTCTCTTCTCTCTTCTCTCTTCCTCTCTTCTCTTCCTCTTCCTCTTCCTCTTCTCTTCTCTTCCTCTTCTCTTCTCTTCTCTTCCTCTCCTCTCCTCTTCTCTTCTCTTCTCTTCCTCTTCTCTTCTCTCTTCCTCTTCCTCTTCCTCTTCCTCTCCTCTTCTCTCTCCTCTCTCTCTTCCTCTTCCTCTTCCTCTTCCTCTTCCTCTCTCCTCTTCCTCTTCCTCTTCCTCTTCCTCTTCCTCTTCCTCTCTTCTCCTCTTCCTCTTCCTCTTCCTCTTCTCTCTTCCTCTCTCCTCTTCCTCTTCCTCTTCTCTTCTCTCTTCCTCTTCTCTCTTCCTCTTCCTCTTCTCTTCTCTCTTCCTCTCCTCTCCTCTTCCTCTTCCTCTTCCTCTTCCTCTTCCTCTCTCCTCTTCTCTCTCTCCTCTTCCTCTTCTCTCTTCCTCTCTTCTCCTCTTCCTCTTCCTCTTCCTCTTCCTCTTCCTCTCTTCCTCTCTTCCTCTCTCCTCTTCTCTCTTCTCTCTTCCTCTTCTCTCTTCTCTCTTCCTCTCTTCTCTCTTCCTCTTCCTCTTCCTCTTCCTCTTCCTCTTCCTCTTCTCTCTTCCTCTTCTCTCTTCTCTCTTCCTCTCTCCTCCTCTCTCTTCTCTCTCTCTCCTTCCTCTCCTCTTCCTCTTTCCTCTTCCTCTTCTCTCCTCTTCCTCTTCCTCTCCTCTTCCTCTCCCTTCTTCTTCTTCCTCTTCCTCTTCCTCTTCCTCCTCCTCTTCCTCTTCCTCTTCCTCTTCTCTTCTTTTCTCCTTCTTCTTTTCTCCTCTCTCTCTTCTCTCTCTTTCTTCTTCTTCTTCTCTTTTCTCTCTTCTCCTTCTCTCTTCTCTCTTCTCTTTCTCCTTCTCCTTCTCTCTTCTCCTTCTCCTTCTCCTTCTCCTCCTCTCCTTCTTCTCTTCTCTTCTCTTCTCTTCTTCTTCTCCTTCTCTCTTCTCCTTCTTCTTCTCCTTCTCTTCTTCTTCTCCTTCTCCTTCTCCTTCTCCTTCTCCTCTCTTCTCCTTCCTCTTTCTCCTTCTCCTTCTCCTTCTCCTTCTCCCTTCTCCTTCTCCTTCTCCTTCTCCTCTCTTCTCTCTTCTTCTCCTTCTCCTTCTCCTTCTCCTTCTCCTTCTCCTTCTCCTTCTCC